>CAIXUG010000082.1 GCA_903922605.1 uncultured Verrucomicrobiota bacterium | reverse complement strand
CCGGGAGCAGTTCCATACCCTGACCGAGTGCCGGGTGGTCACTGGAGACTATCGTCAGGAGTACAACCAGTTCAGGCCCCACAGCCGGCTGGATTACCTCAGTCCGGCGGCCTACGCCCAACGAATCGGTCCATCCCCGGGTCCGGTCGGGCTCCGCCCTCCCTCCACCGGGGATGGACAATTTGCAGTAAACCAACAACCATTAACCAACGCCTAAAGCTCTCATATCACATGGAGCAGTTTGGGAGGTCCGGTCACCACCGCCGCCTCGAAGGCATCGACATCGTAGATGCCCTTGCCGATGAAGGAGCCTTCCTCAAAAAGATCCTGATACACGTCGGAAACCGTCCTCGTATACGGATCGATGCCCGACTCACCGGCGAAGAGTCGCGCAAAGCGCGACCGTCCCGCGCTCGGCAGGCTCACGGCGACGCGGGGCTGCAGCAGGCCGTAACCCGACACGACGCGTCCCTTATCCGCATCATAGACGGCCCGGTTCAGGATGTGCCCCATGGAACCGGCGAGCTGCCGGGCGCTATCGCGCGGCAGCTGGGTATCAGTGTCGAGCGTGATGACATATTTGATGTGCGGCAGCTGATCGAGATCGCCGACGATCACCGAGAATTCATCACGGCCGCCGCCGCGCAGGGCCCGGTTGAGCTCCATCAGTTTTCCCCGCTTGCGTTCATAGCCCATCCAGAGGTGCTCCTGTTCATTCCAGTGGCGGGGCCGGTGGAACAGGTAGAACTTCGAAGGCCCACCTTGCTGATAATGGGCGTTAAGCGCCTCGATCCCCTCCCGCGCCTGCTCGATCAGGGCTTCATCACCCGGCCGATGCTCTTCCGGCGCGTCGCGCAAATCGGTCAGCAGCGCAAAAAAGACATTCCCGTCGCGGTTGGCGAGATGATGAACCTCCAATCCCTCGATCAGGTGTTCGATCCCTTTGACACTGGTCAGCATCGTGGGCACCACCACGAGAACCCGATGGTCGTCCGGAATGCCCCGCGAGAAATCCAGCCGGGGAAGGCTTCGGGGCCGGATGAGCAGGGTGGCGAACCAGTTGACCATGGAGACACCGAGCTGGCTGGCGCAAAGCAGCAACAGGAGCAGCAGCCACACCTGGCTGCCCGGCGACGGATGGTCCAGCGGGAAGAGCCACATCATGGTCAGGGTGGTGAGCGCGCAGACCAGGCCGATGCCGCCCAGATAGAAGGTCAGCGGCCGCTGCTTCAATTGCCGGTGCAGCCGTTCCCAGACGGAGATCCGCACCTGCGCGAGGACCTCCAGCTCCGCGAGGCCCTGAGCCAGCAGGTAATAACCGACATGGGCGGCCGGAGCTTCAGCGCTCTGGCCGGCCTTTCGGCGGGCCAGATCAATGGCCATCTGCGCGACATCAATCTCTGACACCGGGCTGTTTCGGGCGATGCGCTCGACGACGTGCCGGTAGGCATCGCGGCTGGCAAAATCCATGTCGGCATACATGGCGGCCGGATCGGTGCGCAGCACGGTCTCCACTCCGCTCTGCTGTTCGACAAACTCCTGCCAGTCGGTCGCATCGAGGAACCGCAGGCTGGAGATCGCATTTCCCACGGAGACCTGGTTGGCCGCCTGCTCCTGGCTCTCGGTCAGGACCATCTGCTCTACGCTCGAACCGTCGGCCGCCAGGCGGTTTTCAATCCAGCCCAGCGCGAGGGTGAACGCCGGCGATTTTTCCTGGGTCAGGCGCCAGAACTCGGCAACGAAGGCGGAGGTCGGTGTGAATCCGCTCCTGGCCATCTCCGCAACCGTGACAATCAGTTGCGAGGGATTGGTCTCGGCGACGTCAAGCATCTGGTGCACCCATTTGCTGGCCAGCGCGCGGTCCTTGCGCCGCGCGTTCACGGCCGTGGAAATGCGCTGGAGCGCGTCGATCAGCGCCAGGCGCAGCATGATGGGCATGGCCCACAGTTCCCCGAGCTTGAGCGGCGAAACGGACTGGTAGGCGGCGATGAACCGGGTGAGGTGGTCCTGGTCAATGCGCCCGTCCACATGCGTGATCAGTCGCGCGGCGATCTCGTAAACCCGCGGATGCTGGGCGCACGGGCCGGCCGTCAGATGGGGCAGTTCCCGGCTGAAGCCGCGCGGCAGATGCCGCCTCACCATCCTGATCTGCTCCTCGATCAGATAGAAGTTGTCCACCAGCCATTCCGCCGCCGGGCTGAGCACCCGCTCATCCTGTGAGGCCAGCAGCTCCTTGTTCGAGGCGCGGAGCAACGCTTCGTTGGCGGCCAGCTTCGGCAGCAGCAGGTCCGGCCCTTTGCGGGCGGTAACCTTATGAAGCGAGGCCAGGTCTCTGGCCCGTTGCTCCAAGGCACTGATGCTGAGTAGCTCTCCGTGGGTGAAGATATCCATGCTCACCCTCGGGGCCGTAGCTATTTGCAAGCCATGGACCGGTCGCGTGGTCCGGACACCCTGCGACCTCCTTGCCACGAGAGTCGGCCCACATCGGGGCCGCCTTCTCAGATCAGTCTCCGATGATCCAACGGGGTTGGGCCGCCACACCTTTGTTCCCCTGGTCCGCGTCGGCCCCATATTGACGCCTTCAACCGGTTGCAGGCTGCATCCCGTCCCGGGGTTCCGCTGCATTGTGCATCAGGCTTCAATGGGCGGGGCAGGGGGATGGACACAGCCGGGCCGGCCTGCCCCGGGCGCTGTTCGGAGCCGGTTTTCGCCCCGTTGTCATTGGAGCGCAGTCGCCCACGGCTTTCCGCTGGCCGTTATTAAGACACCCGTAAACGGTCGGTGATCCGGCTCGCGGCGAACACTTGGCATCCCGTCTGCGGACTGGAGGTGTGTTAACGAGGCAATTCAACGCATAAAGCCATGAACACTCTTGAAATCAAGGGCGACTGGAACATCGCCAAGGGAAGGCTGAAGCAAAAGTGGGCTGGGCTCACCGATGATGACCTGCAGTTCGTCCGGGGTAAGGAGGATGAACTGATCGGCCGGATCCAGAAACGTACGGGAGTGACCCGCGCGGCCGTGGAGAAGGTTCTCCAGGAAGAGTGCGACTGCGGGTGAGCAAAGTATCCCTTCACTGGCCCGGCCGGGCCGACTCTCCGGGCGACTCATCGCCTGGGGAATCACAAAACCATCCACGCCCTCGGTGGGACCGGGATGCCCGGAAAGCCCTGGGAGCTGGCCAATTATAAATTCAACCATCCTAAAATTATGACACTCGGAACTCTCCTCCTCATCCTGCTGATCCTGCTGCTGGTGGGCGCCCTTCCCTCCTGGCCGCACAGCCGCAACTGGGGTTATTACCCCAGTGGCGGACTCGGCCTGCTGTTCGTTATCCTCTTCGTCCTGGTCCTGACCGGCCGGATCTGATCGCCCCGCCATACTGTTGACCGCGGGATGGGCAATCAGCGCAAAATCCATGAGAACATTTGAATTCCAAAATCAGCCGACGAACCTGCCCAGTACGCAGGTGGACGGCACCCCGCTAAAGCCCATCACGCAAGTGCTGATGGATCGGCGCGCGACGCCTCATTTCAAGCCGGAGCCGCTTCCGGAGGACTACCTGGAGGCCATTCTGCGCCTCGCAGCCCAGGCTCCTTCCGGTTACAACCTGCAACCATGGCGCTTCATCGTGGTGCGGGAGGCCGAGGGCAGGGCGAGGTTGCAGAAAGCGGCGATGGGCCAGGCCAAGATTGGCGAGGCGCCCGTCGTCGTGATCGCCTTTGCCCTGAAGGACGGTTGGAGGGGCGACATGGAGGCCATCCTACAGGAAGGGGCGCGGCGCGGAGCCGGGACGGCTGAAGAGGTGAAGAAGCAGCAACGCGCCATCACCGAGTTCCTGGGGGCATTCCCCGCCGCCGTCTGGACCAACCGGCACACGATGATCGCGCTGACCACCATGATGCTGGTCGCCGAGGCTTACGGCGTGGATACGGCTCCCATGGAGGGCTTTGACCCCGAAGCGGTGAAGCGCGAATTCGGATTGCCCAAGGAAGCGGAAGTGGTGGCGTTGCTGGCGCTCGGATTTGCCGAGCCACCCGACAAGCCCTACGGCGGACGGCTCGCCCTGAAAGAGATCGTCCATGTCGAACGGTACGGCCGACCCTGGGTGGAAACCGAGGCCGCGAACTAAGTGGCAAATGGCCGCTGACCCGGCGGCTCTGACGTCACTGCAACCGTGGATTCTCATTTGGTGAGTGAGGAATTAGTTTTAACACAGGGGCTCCAAATGCTTTCGGAAGTTGTGGAGGGTCAAATGGCTGCGCCGGATGCGCTGGACCATCGCCGCGTCGCTGAGCAAGGCGGGGCGGTGCGAATGATGGGTGGCGGAGGAAAGCCGGAGGCCCCGGCTTATAAGCAGCCCGGGCGGTGGAAACAGCCAAGGAACCAAGGAACCAAGATCCAACCGGAACCGCGCGCGGCTCATTTCAGTCGCACGTTCTCCTCGTCATTTCGTTTCCTTGGCTGGCTGTCCCTTCCGGTGAGTGAGCGCTCGCGCACGTCGGTAGGGTTTGTCCCACTTGTTGCTGAAGGCGACGTTCACGCACATTCCATCGACGGGTGGAAGGTGGTTAGGAACTGCACTCGGGTTCTCCTGTCGAGAACCCCACCGACCACCCGTTTTCGCAATCTTCTCGTTGGCCACGGAACCGCATCAGCAAAAGCCGGCTCCGTCTCGGCGACCCAATTCGAAACCATGACCCGGTGAAGCAGGTCCACCTTGCGGCCGGAATTTCATGAGGAAAAACCTGCAATTGATTGTGTTCTGCCTGGCTCTGTCCGCCTGGACATCGGCCCTGGGCTTTGATTTCTCGGATGTCCAGGCACTGGCGAAGGAACGGGCTGCCCGGCCCTACCGCGAGCCGGACCATCCCTTGCCCCCGGCGCTGGCCGACCTCAAATATGAGGCCTATCAGCGGATATCGGTCAAGGCCTCCAACGCGCTCTGGATGGACGACAATCTTCCGTTTCGAGTCGAATTTTTCCACCGCGGCAACTTTCACGTGAACCGCGTCGCGTTGAATGAGATCAACGACGGGAAAAGCGCCGAAATTCCCTTTCAAAAGGCATTCTTCGATTATGGCACCAACCAGATCGAAATCGCGGCCGATCTGGGCTATGCCGGATTCCGCGTGATCACCACCGGGAAGGAACCGCAGGAGATCGCCGTATTTCTGGACGCGACCTATTCCCGGATGATCGGAACGGACCAGGCGTATGGCACCTCTGCCCGGGGACTGGCTTTTGATACCGGGTTGGACACCAAGGAGGAATTTCCCCTCTTTGACCAGTTCTGGATTGGTCGTCCGAATCCGAACGACAAGTCCCTGACCATTTTCGCCCTGATGGACAGTCCGAGCGCCGCCGGGGCCTACCGGTATGTCATTACGCCGGGCTCGGAAACGGTTGCCGTGGTCACCGCCACCGTGATCCAGCGGAAGAGCGTGAAGAAATTCGGGCTCGCCCCACTCAGCAGCATGTTTCTGCACGGCAAGAATGGACGCCCGCTCTGGACGGATTTCCGTCCGGAAGTTCACGACTCGGATGGCTTGCTGATCAAGACCGGCCAGGGCGAATGGATCTGGCATGCCTTGGAAAATGGAAAAATGATCCGTTTCAACGCCTTTCAGGACGAGAATCCGCAGGGCTTTGGCCTGATCCAGCGCGAACGGAATTTCGAGCAGTACCAGGACCTTCAGGCCTTTTTCCACCTGCGTCCCAATGTGTGGATTCAGCCCCGGGGAAAATGGGGCAAAGGAGCCGTGGAGCTGGTCCAGCTCCCCTCCCAAATTGAATTCACCGACAATGTCGTCGCCTTTTGGGCGCCCGAAACTCTGCCGGCCTTGGGGGAGGCGTTCGATTTTGAGTACGAACTGCACTGGACCAGGGTGGACCCGTCCGATCCCCAAATGGGTCAGGTGATCGCCAGCCGGGTCAGCCGGGTGCGGGACACCAAGAACCTGCGCTTTGTGATCGATTTTGGCGGACGCCGAATGAAAGGCCTCGCGGCCCGGGAACAGCTCGCCCTCGATCTGAAATTCAGTCCGAACGTGAAGTTCGTGGCGGACAGCGTCTTCAAGAACGAGCTCAACGAAACGTGGAGGGTGGTTGTCGAAATCGAGGAACCGTCGGAGGTGGCGGATCTGCGCGCCTATCTGAAGCGGGACGAAAAGCAGGCCACCGAGACCTGGACCTTTACCTGGCAGCCATGAACACTTTTTTTCCACATACCGGCACCGAAGAGGAGTGGAATGCCGCCTACTACCGCCTCGAGGACTATCTGCGCGCCCTCCGCGTGGTGAACAAGGTGCGCCAGAGCCAGATTATCCTGCCGGTCCTGCAGGCGGCAGCCGCACGACACGCGCAGGATCCTACGCTCAATCCCACCGCCCTGGCCGTACAGGAACTTTTCGAGGTTCTGGACAGCTGGTTTGCGCGGGCCGCCCTCGCCAGCGAGACCCTCGCGACGACGGGCCGGGTGGCCTTTCTGCTCACCGACAGCGCGGAGAAATGGCCGGAGTACTTTCTGGCTGAGGAGATCCCCGCCGAATACGCCCGGGAATTGCGGGAGTGCGAGACCTTGGCCGGCCCTGATCTGGAGATGTCGAGCATGGTGCCCCGACCCCTGGACATCCCGGCGCCCGATGTGTCGCTGCCGGCGGCATGGAAAGGTGGCCGTCTGATGCTCGTCTCCGTGGCCGCGGTGTGCTTCGGCTTCTTCAAGCGATGAACCCCGTGAACCTCAAACTGGTGGAGCTTCCGGCACCGGGGACCATGGGGCATCGGCGCCTGGTCTTTGGCCTCTATGTCGCCGTCCTGTTCGCCCTGGGTCTGGTACCCATGACCTTGCAGATGGCTGCTCAGGGCTGGACCCTTCTGCGGTTCCTCCTCTGGCTGCTGTTCATCCCGCTGTTCGCCCAGATTGCGTATGGATTCGCGGTCGCGTCAGTCGGCTATCTGCTCTTGCGGCGGGGCGGCGATGCCTGGCGCATCTCGGAACTGGCCCCGGCCGAGGGGGCGCCCACGGGGGAGCCGCCGGCCATTGCCGTGGTGATGCCGATCTACAACGAGGACGTGGGCCAGGTCTTCCAGCGTCTTCGGGTGATGTATGACTCGCTGCGGGAAACCGGAGAGGGTGACCATTTTGACTTTTTCATCCTGAGCGACTCCACCAATCCAAACTTCTGGATCGACGAGGAGAAGGCCTGGCTGGATCTGTGCAAGCAGACCCAGGGATTTGGCCGGATCTTCTACCGCAAACGCCGGGTAAACCTGCACAACAAGAGCGGGAACATTGCGGACTTCTGCCGGCGCTGGGGCGCCTCGTACCGCTACATGGTCGTGCTGGACGCCGACAGCCTCATGACCGGGCCAATGCTCGTCCGTTTGGGCGAGCTGATGGAAGCCCATCCCCGGACGGGCATCATCCAGACCAACCCGACCCTCGCCCGGGGAAAGACCCTGTATCAGCGCATCATGCAGTTTGGGACGCAGCTCTGCGGCCCCCTGTTTTCGGCGGGTTCGAACTATTGGCAGCTCGGCAGCAGCAGCTACTGGGGCCACAACGCCATCATCCGGCTGCACCCGTTCATGAAGCATTGCGCAATCCCCGAGCTGCCGGCGAACAGCCCGCTGGGCCGCCGGGTCCTCAGCCACGATTCCATTGAGGCGGCGCTCATGCAGAAGGCGGGCTACGAGGTCTGGTTTGCCTACGACCTGGAGGGTGGCTACGAGGAATGTCCACCCAGCGTTCCGGAGACCCTTGCCCGGGATCGCCGCTGGTGCTTCGGCAACATGCAGCATCTTTATTTCCTGTTCGCCGGGCATATCCGACCGCTTTCGCGTTTCCACCTGTTTAACGGAATCATGGCCTATGCCGGCTCCCTGCTTTGGCTGCTCTTCCTGCTGTTGAGTACCATTGCGGCCCTGGGCGAACCCGGTGGTTCCGCCTCGGGCGGCTTTGCCTTTGGGGGCTGGGGTGCAGGGCTTCTCGGCTATGTGCTGGCCCTGCTCTTTCTGCCCAAATTCCTGGGGTTGCTGCTCGTCCTGGAGCAGCAGCGCGCCGAGGCTTGGGGCGGAGAGTTTCGGCTCATGCTCAGCGTGTTGGCAGAGATGGTGTTCTCCGTGTTGATGGCGCCGATCCTGATGCTGTTCCACGCGCAATTTGTCGTGGGAGCCTTTCTCGGCACAACCGTCACCTGGGGGGCGCAGAAGCGGGGCGCTGACCGGGGTTCCTGGTTGGGAGCCCTTACGCTGTTTGGCCCGCGCATTCTCGCCGTTCTGCTCTGGATGGGATGGATTCTCTGGCTGAAACCGGCCTTCCTCATCTGGCTCAGCCTGATTTTCCTCGGCCCATTGATTTCGGTCCCGCTCTCCCTTCTGCTCGGTTCGGCCCGATGGGGCGCACGGACCCGGGAGAACGGCTGGTTCGTGGTGCCTCAGGAGTCGGAGGAGGCGGTTGAGCTGCGCCAGATGGAGGAGATGCCGGTCGCCCTTTCCGGGTATTTTCGGAGTCAGAAATTCGCCCCGGACTATGGTTTGCTAAAGGCCATCCTGGACCCCTACGTCAACGCCATCCACATCTCCATGCTGCGGCATCATTCCGGCATGAGCATGCGGACGCGCTCCTACGTGGACGGCTTGGCCCACCGAATTCTGAAGGAGGGCCCCGCCGGTCTCAACGATCGCGAGAAGCGGCACCTGCTCTGGGATCCGGAGGCGATCGCCCACCTTCATCGCCAGCTATGGACCAGCCCCTCGGCGGAATTGGCCGAGTGGTGGCAGGACGCACTGCGTCATTACAACGACGTCAGCGCCTTCGGCATTCGCAAATTGGTCACCCAAGGTTGACCCCTTCTGGCAAATCTCCACTCCCGAAGTGCCTTTACATCAGGGCGTCGATCGCGAAGCGCGATTTGCACAATGCATCTGGAAGGCGTTGCAACTTATGGTCGCACTTCGTTCAAGCAGGCAAAGATAGAAGCTGTAAATTACTGATGTTCAGTTACTTTAGTAAATTCAACGCACTTGGCGCAGATCCCGCTGGAATTCTTGAAATTTGGCCCGACCTGCTTCCTTAAAATGAAAATCGCCATCTTTTTCGAACGTGATGGATTGTTGAATCTTTGTGCAACCCGTCACGGCGAACAGGTGTCGCCCTTGCGGTTGGAGCACTTCCGCCTCAACCCCCAGGCGGCTATCCAATTGGCGCGCCTCAAGCAAGCCGGTTTTATCCTGATCGTGACCACAAATCAGCCGGCGATTGAGCGGGGTGAATTGACCCGCAATGAATTGGCACTGATGCACGCCTGTTTGCGTCGCCGGCTGCCGATCGATGACATCCTCTTCTGTCCTCACCAAGACAGTTCACACCCCTGTCACAAACCCCAGCCTGGCATGTTCCTTGAGGCGGCGTTTCGTTGGGGGCTGGACTTGGACCAGTCCTTCGTCATTTCGGACAAATGGCAGGATGCCAAGGCGGCCCAGGTGGCCGGCTGCACGAGTGTGATGGTGGAGTCGCCGTGGATTGGCGACGATCACCATGACTTTTTGGTCGCGGACTTGGAATCGGCCATCACCAAGGTCGAGCAGCTGCACCACGGCGTTTTCTCCAACGAATGGGCGCAGGCCTGATCCTTGGAGGCTGAAGAAACAAACAAACCGATACCAAACATACGTGCCGATATGAATACACTAGAGGTTAAGGGCGACTGGAACATCACCAAGGGCAAGCTGAAGCAGAAGTGGGCGAAGCTGACGGATAGCGACCTTACGTTTGCCAGGGGCAAGGAGGACGAACTGATCGGCCGGATCCAAAAGCGCACGGGTGAAACCCGGGAAAATGTTGAAAAGGCACTGCGCGAGGATTGTGGCTGCAAATAGTGATCCGCCTTTCTCTGCCCGTTTCCGGAAGGTCTCGAACTGAGATCCCTCCGGAATCGGGTGCCAAGAACATGGAAAATTACGAGGAGTCGGTTGTGGCCGGGGAGGAGTTGGAGCAATGCCTTCTTTGGCTGATCGCCTGTGAAATCATGGGAACTGCCAACGAAGAGTCAGGCTGAATGTCGCCTTCGTGGGAGGATCGAGGCACCGCACTAAAATGAATTCCGATCCCATCACCAGCGCCCTGGCGCAGGAACATTTTCGGTCGAGAGCGATGTTTTCGATCGGCCCCCTTGAGTTGGAGCGGCGTTTGCGCGAAGGCGAAGAAATGGTCCTGGTGGATGTGCGTGAGGTGGCCGATTACGCGGCAGGACATCTGCCCGATGCCATCTGTTTCCCGAAGGAGCAATGGCCCGGTGGTGATGGGCTTGATCGGGAAGTCCTCAACGTCGTCTATTGTGATTCCCACCTCTGCCATCTCGCCTCCGCCGCCGCTGCGGAATTCGCGGGCCGTGGGTATTCCGTCGTGGAATTGGCCGGTGGAATCGAGGCTTGGAAGGCGAACAAGCTGACCGTTGAAAGATAAAGGAACGACCTCACCTTAAATCTTCACCCATGAAATACCTCACCATTGCCACTTTTAACACGAACGCGGCTGCCTTGCCGCTGGAGCTGCGCCTCAATGCCCGCGGCATTCCGGCACGCATCAGTAACCAGCGAAATCTTCAACGGGTCTGGTTCCTCGCAAAGTCGTACGCCGCGTTCCATCTGGAAGTGCCCCGGGAAGAATTGGAGCAGGCCAGCGAATTGCTGGCCACATGGCAGGCTGAAGAAGGAGCCCTGAGCGAAGCTTTGCGCTGTCCCCAATGCGGATCCCTCCGGGTCGAATACCCGCAGATGACGCGGAAATATGCGCTGCCCACACTCATCGCCCATTCCCTCGCGCTCTGTGGACTGCTCCGTCATGAATTCTTTTGCACCGAATGTAACCATACCTGGCCCTGGCCTACCAAAACGGGCCAACATCGGCTCAAGGGCCAGGGTGATCCTCTCAGGCAACCTGCATCGCCGACCGGCGCAAGCTGATGCAGATTCAGCCACGACTACCGGACGACAGTCGGTGATTGTTGCGCATGTGGTTGAACATCAGCTGTCTGCGGAATCGATAAGAGGTTGGCATGTCTCCGGCGACAAGGGGAAGCGTATGAAAATGATCCTATTAATAGTCGCCGCGATTTCTCTCCTTCTCACCGGTTGCGATCAAAGCGACAAGAGCAACAGCTCGGGAACCAACGCTTCCGGTTCGATGCCCACGAATTCAGCCCCCGCGCACTGAGCCAGCCGGGCGGCACCGCGCATCTGAGATTGCATTCAGCATGCGCGTTTTCCTGGATCACCGGCCCTCGCTGGAGGAGTTGAGGTCGTCCATGATTTGATTTCGCCGGGCGCGGGGAAAACACCCCCTGCCATTAAAATGGCGCAAGTTGCCTTGCCGCCCTAAACACCCTGTATATGCGCGCAGTCTGGAACGGCACCCTCAGCTTTGGATTGGTCTCCATTCCCATGTCGCTTTTCCCCGCGGTCCGGAAGGAGGAGCTGAAGTTCCGGCTGTTGCGGCGGAAGGATCTCAGTCCCGTGAATTACAAGCGCGTGGCCGAGGCCGATGGCAAGGAGGTTCCCTGGGAGGAGATCGTGAAGGGTTATGAGTACGAAAAGGACAAGTTCATCGTGCTCAAGGACGAGGATTTTGCCCGGGTGGACATGGAGGCCACCCAGACGGTGGACATCCTGAACTTCGTGAAACTTGAAGAGGTGGATCCGCTGCTCTTCTACAAGCCCTACTACATGGAAGTCGGGAAGGGTGGTGACAAGGCCTACGTGCTGCTGCGGGAGGCCCTGGCGAGTTCCGGCAAGATCGCGATTGCCAAGGTGGTCATCAAAACCCGGCAGCATCTCGCTGCCGTGAAACCGCAGCACAATGGGCTCATGCTTGAGCTCATGCATTTTCCTGAAGAGGTCATGGACGCGGAGGAATTCAAGGCGCCGTCCGAAAAGAGCCCGAGCAAGGCCGAACTCCGCATGGCCTCGCAGCTCATCGGGAGCATGACTGAGAAGTGGAACCCGGAAGCGTATCAGGACGACTATCGCGAGGCCCTGGAGAAGGTGATCGAGAAGAAGCTCGAAAGCGGGGACAAGGCAACGCCTGCGCCCAAGCGCCGCCGGCAGCCCTCCAATGTCATCGACCTGGTCGCGGTGCTGCAACAGAGCCTGGCCCAGACCAAATCCAAGGGCCATGCGACCGCTGCCTCCACCAAACGAAAGGCGGCGTGAGCCATGTCCCTCGCCGAATACGCCCGCAAACGTGATTTCTCACGCACGGGAGAACCGTGTCCGAAATCGGGTACCTGCGGCCACCATCGGTTCGTGATCCAGAAGCACGTGGCCACGAATCTTCACTACGATTTTCGTCTGGAACTGGATGGCACGCTGAAGTCCTGGGCGGTTCCCAAGGGCGTGCCTTACGCCAAGGGGGAAAAGCGCCTGGCCATGCAGGTGGAAGACCACCCGGTGAGCTACATCGATTTCGAAGGCACCATT
Organism: uncultured Verrucomicrobiota bacterium; assembly: GCA_903922605.1. Taxonomy (GTDB): domain Bacteria; phylum Verrucomicrobiota; class Verrucomicrobiia; order Limisphaerales; family UBA9464; genus CAIVQB01. The sequence continues at coordinate 12,797 of CAIXUG010000082.1, read as the reverse complement.
CCCAAGGGCCAGTATGGCGGCGGCACGGTCATGGTCTGGGACCAGGGAACCTTCGACATCCTCGGCAAAAATGAACTGGCCAAGGGGAAGCTCCACGTCGTGCTCCACGACACCAAACTCGAGGGGGAGTGGTATCTGGTGCAGATGAAGGGCGGAAAGGCATGGCTGCTCATCCGCGGTGGTGACGACCTTAAACCCGTCTCAAAAAGGCAGGACGACACCTCCGCCCTTTCCGGCAAATCCATGGCCGACCTCGGAAAGGGTGACCGGATCTGGTCTTCCAGCTCCAAAGCCTCCGTAGCCAAAACCGCCGCTCCGGAGGAGCGCACGTCCCAGCCGGTGCGCACCAGAAAACTAGCCGCCAAGAAATCGTCATGGCAGCCGAAGTTCATCGAGCCGATGAAGGCGAAGCTCGTGGCCGAGGCGCCCAAGGACGAGGGCTGGCAGTACGAGGTGAAGTTCGATGGGTTTCGGGCGCTCGCCTACAAACGCGGCTCCGAGGTGCGGCTTCTCTCCCGCAATCAGAAGGACTTTGCCGCCAAATTTCCCGAAGTCGCCGAGGCCGTGGTCGATCTGAAATCGGAGGACTGCATCCTCGACGGCGAGATCGTCGCACTCGACGAAAAGGGCCGCTCCTCGTTTCAGCTCCTTCAGGCATACGAACTGGGGCAGCAACGCCCACCGCTCCTTTTCTATGTCTTCGACCTGCTCCGGATCGGCGGGAAGGATTTGCGGAAGGAGCCGCTGGAGCAGCGGAAAGCGCGGCTCGAGCGGCTTCTCAAAAAGCCACCGTCGCTGATCCGTTATTCCGGTCCGCTTCCCGGCCCCGCGCCGGATCTCCTCCGGCAGGTGGATAAGCTCGGGCTGGAAGGCCTCATCGGCAAAAGGCTGGGTTCGACCTACGAGTCCGGCAGTCGCAGCGGCTCATGGATCAAGCTGAAGCTCCATCACGAGCAGGAATTCGTCATCGGCGGATACACCGAGCCCGAGGGATCAAGACACCACCTTGGAGCCCTGATTGTGGGATATTACGCGGCTGGGAAATTGCGCTTTGCGGCCAAGGTGGGCACGGGCTTCAGCACCAAAGTGCTGGGCAGCCTGCACCAGATGTTTCAGCCGCTCCTCCAGGACGCCTGTCCGTTTGTAAACCTGCCCGAGGCCAAAACCCACCGCTATGGCCAGGCCATCACGGCCGCGGAGATGAAGCGTTGCCATTGGCTCCGGCCGACCCTGGTCGGACAGGTCCGCTTCGCGGAATGGACGCGGGATGCCCACTTGCGCCAACCGGTGTTTCTGGGACTGCGGGAGGACAAGGACGCGAAAGAGGTGTCCCGCGAGAAGGCGGCCTAGCGCATGAAAACCAACGCCACCGTCGATGTGAATGGCACGCCAGTGGCCGTCTCCAACCTGGAAAAGGTGATGTATCCTGAGGCCGGCTTCACCAAGGGCGACGTCATCGACTACTATGTGAAGATTTCACCGGTGCTGCTGCCTCACCTCCACGCGCGACCACTCACGCTGAAGCGATATCCGGACGGGGTGAATGGCATCTACTTCTACGAACGGCACTGTCCCTCGCACCGGCCCAAGTGGGTGCGGACCGCCGCCGTGTCCCGGGCCGAAGGTGGGAAGATCTGCTACTGCGTGCTCGACGGGCTGCCCGCGCTGGTTTGGGCCGCCAATCTCGCCGATCTCGAACTGCACACTTTCCTGCATCAGGCGCCGGCGGTCCGCCGCCCCCGGTCGGTGGTCTTCGATCTCGATCCCGGACCGCCCGCCGACATCCTCCTCTGTTGCGAGGTCGGGCTCGCGCTGAAAAGGCTGCTTTCGCGTCTGGGCCTGAAGTGCTTCCCGAAGACCTCCGGCTCCAAAGGAATGCAGGTCTATATCCCCCTGAACTCACATGCCACCTACGAGCGCACCAAGGCCTTTGCGCACGCGGTGGCGGAGATGTTGGAGCGGAAGCACCCCGACCAGGTGGTGTCCAAAATGCAGAAGAGTTTGCGGCCGGGGAAAGTGCTGGTGGACTGGAGCCAGAACGATGACCACAAGACCACGGTCTCGGTCTATTCCCTGCGCGCCAAGGAACAGCCCACCGTATCCACACCCATCAAATGGTCGGAAGTGACGTCAGCCCTCAAGCACAGGGACGCACCAAGCCTGACCTTTACCTCGGCGGAGGTGCTCAAGCGCGTTGAAAAAATGGGCGATCTCTTCAAACCGGTGCTTACGCTGCGACAGACATTGCCAGCTCTCGTCTAAGCCGGACTCTAATTCGGAACTGCTCTTTCAGCGTCCATTGCCGACAGTTTTACTGACAGCTGACGAGTGATCGAAGTCTCCAAACCTTCAGGAGTCAGACGCGCCAATTCGGGCGGGTGAATGCCAAAGATTGAAACGAAGGGCGAGGCGGGGGATTTGAAATCACCATCGAAACTTCGTGAAAATGGTCCGCGCGCTTGCTACGTCGGCAGCAAGTGCGTGAGTAAATAAACATTTCTAATCATCGTTGGAACCTCGCCTGAGCATGGATTTGGAGAAATGCTGGGTGGCTGAACCGAGACAGCTTGCTTTAAAATCCCCCCTGCCAAAAAAGAGTCCCCAGCAAGTAGTCCGCTGTATCCGCAGCACGGCTGGCCGGTCATTCCGTTGACCGGATTAGCCAGTCCGGCGGGTCCATTATGGGAAAACCATCTTACATCGCTTTCTGGATGACGGTTTTTGGAAGTCGGAGTTGGCTTGCTTGTTGCGGGCACCGGTGCCCGTGCACGAGGAAATCTCGTCGAAGGCGGAGGACGTTGGCGGCGTCGGATGCGGCCAAATCCCGGCCGATATCGGTGTCACCTATGGGAGGTGCCGCCCGTCCTTAACACCTTACTGGTCACGGAATCGCCAAAAAATCGCTGATCGTCCACCCGGCTGGCCGGGTTGCCGGCTAAAACTATGACAACGGATTCGGAAAAAGCAGCACAAGCGGAGAATCGCGGCAAAACCGCCGAGACCGGTCGGCCCGCCGACAAGAACCCGAGTGCCCCGCAGAAAATGTCCCTGACCAAAAAAGTTCTCATCGGTTTGGTTCTTCTGGGTATCTCGGTACTGAGCTGGTGGTTCTTCCATAACCGCGCCAAAGCCAAGGCGGCGGCGACCAGTGCTCGCGGCCAGACCGGGCCGGTGCCCGTGGTCGAAGGGACCGTCGGTACCCGGGACGTGCCGATCTATCTCGACGGGCTGGGCACCGTGCAGGCGTTCAACACGGTCACCGTGCATGCCCGCGTGGATGGCCAGCTGATGAAGGTGGCCTTCACCGAAGGGCAGGAGGTCAAGGCGGGCGATCTACTGGCGCAGCTCGATCCGGCACCGTACCAGGCCGCGCTCGACCAGGCCCTCGCGAAGAAGGCGCAGGACGAGGCGCAGCTGCCCAATGCCCGCGTGGATCTGCAGCGCTACGCCGACCTGCTGAAAACCGAGGGCACCACCCAGCAGACCTATGACACCCAGAAGGCGCTCATCGCGCAGCTTGAGGCTGGCGTCAAAGCTGACCAGGCCGCGATCGACAGCGCCCGGGTGAACCTGGATTACACCACCATCCGCTCGCCGATCGACGGGCGCATCGGCATCCGCCAGGTGGACGCGGGCAACATCGTCCACGCTTCCGACGCCAACGGTCTCGTGGTCGTGACCCAGCTGCGGCCCATCTCCGTCCTGTTCACCCTGCCGGAACAGGTGCTGTCCAAGCTCCAGGACAACCAGCATGCGGGCAGTGATTACACCGTGCTGGCCGTGTCGCGCGATAACACCAACACACTCGGCGAAGGCAGCCTGGCCGTCATCGACAACCAGATCGACGCCACCACCGGGACGCTCAAGCTCAAGGCCACCTTCGCCAACGAAAATCTCCGCCTCTGGCCCGGCCAGTTCATCAACACCCGGCTGCGGCTCACCACGCTGACCAACGGCGTGACGGTGCCCGCCTCGGTGGTCCAGCGCGGGCCGGACGGCGCCTTTGCTTTCGTTATCCAGCCGGACAACACGGTGCAGATGCGGCCCATCAAGGTGACGCAGATCGAGGCGGGCGAGGCGCTGATCGCCTCCGGCCTCAAGCCCGGCGAGCACGTCGTGGTGGACGGCCAGTACAAGCTCCAGCCCGGCTCGCATGTGAAACCTGCCGATTCACCCGCTGCCGACGGCAGTGCCGGTGCGCCCTCGGACGCCCAAAAACGCCAGGGCAAAAAGCCGTGAACATCTCGGAGCCATTCATCCGGCGGCCGGTGGCCACGTCGCTGCTCATGGTGGGCGTGCTGCTCGTGGGCCTGCTCGGCTATCATCTCCTGCCGATCTCCGCGCTGCCACCGGTGGATTTTCCCACCATCCAGATCACCGCGCAGTATCCCGGGGCGAGTCCTGACGTGATGGCCTCGTCCGTAACCACCCCGCTGGAGCGGCAGTTCGGCCAGATCAGCGGCCTGGCGACGATGACCTCGGTGAGCTCGTTCGCCAATGCGGCCATCACGCTGCAATTCACGCTCGATCGCAACATTGACGCCGCCTCGCAGGATGTGCAGGCCGCCATCAACGCCGCGCGGGGTGTGTTGCCGGCGGGCATGCCCAGCCCGCCGACCTACAGCAAGGTCAACCCCGCCGACACGCCGATCCTCACGCTGCAGCTCACCTCCGACACGCTGCCGCTGGAGAAGGTCAACGACCTGGCCGACACCGTGCTGGCGCAGAAGCTGAGCGAAGTCAGCGGCGTCGGCCTCGTGACCATCCAGGGCAACCAGAAGCCGGCCGTGCGCGTGCGGGTGAATCCCGCCGCGGTGGCCGCGCTCGGGCTCAGCCTCGAGGATGTCCGCACCGCGCTGATCCAGAGCAGTGTCAACGCCCCCAAGGGCAGCTTTGACGGTTCGCGGCAGTCCTACTCCATCAATGCCAACGACCAGATCTTTTCCGCGGACGACTACCGCAAGGTCATCATCGCCTACCGGAACGGTTCGCCCGTACGCGTCGCGGACCTGGGCGAGGCGGTGGACAATGTGGAAAATGTCCGCGTCGCGAGCTGGGTGGGCGGGCGCCCCGCTGTGCTGGTGGACATCCAGCGCCAGCCGGGCGCAAACATCATCCAGACCGCCGACCAGGTGAAGGCGCTGCTGCCCAAGCTGCGGCTCTCGCTCCCCTCGTCGGTGACACTGTCCATCTTTGGCGACCGCACGGAGACCATCCGCGCCTCCGTGACCGACGTGCAGTTCACGCTCGTGCTCACGATCGCGCTCGTCGTGCTGGTGATCTTCGTCTTCCTGCGGAAGTTCTGGGCCACCGTCATTCCGAGCATCGCGCTGCCGCTCACGCTGATCGCCACCTTCGGCGTGATGAAGCTGCTGGGCTTCAGCCTCGACAACCTGTCGCTCATGGCGCTGACGATCTCGACCGGCTTCGTGGTGGATGACGCCATCGTGATGATCGAGAACATCGTCCGGCACATCGAGGCGGGGAAGGCGCCGATGGAGGCCGCGCTCGAGGGCGCGAAGGAGATCGGTTTCACCATCGTGTCGCTCAGCGTCTCGCTGATCGCGGTGTTCATCCCCCTGCTGTTCATGACTGGCATCGTGGGCCGCCTGTTCCGGGAGTTTGCCATCACCCTGAGCGTGGCGGTTGCCATCTCGGCGCTGATCTCGCTCACACTCACGCCGATGATGTGCGCCCGCCTGCTGCACTCTGAGAGCGAGGAGAAGCACGGGCGGTTCTTCCGGGCCACCGAGGGCTTCTTCAAGTGGATGCTCGATACCTATGACCGTAGCCTGAAATGGGTGCTGCAGCATCAGAAGTTCACGCTCGTCGTCGCGGCGGCGACGCTCGTGGCGACCGTGCTGCTCTACGTGTTAATCCCTAAAGGTCTTCTGCCCCAGCAGGATACAGGCCTAATCACCGGGGTCACGGACGCCGCGCAATCCATCTCCTTCAAGGCGATGGTCGCGCGGCAGCGGGAGATTGCCGAAATCGTAAGCCATGATGCCGATGTGCAGAACGTCGCCTCCTTCGTCGGGTCCGGCGCGGTCAATGCCACCGTCAATTCCGGCCGGCTCTACATCAACCTCAAGCCCCGCGACCAGCGCAAGGCGGACGCCCAGGAGATCATCCGCCGGCTGACCGAGGCCACGGCGTCGGTGCAGGGCATCTCCCTGTTCATGCAGGCGGCGCAGGATGTGCAGATCGACAGCCGCGTGAGCCGCACCCAGTACCAGTACACGCTGCAGGATGCCGACCGCGCGGAGCTGGGCGAATGGTCGGCCAAGCTCCTCGCCCAGTTGCGCACCAAGGCGGAACTCGCCGATGTCGCCAGCGACCAGCAGATGGGCGGCTTGCAGGTGAGCGTGACGGTGGACCGCGAAAAGGCGTCCCGTCTCAACCTGCTGCCGCAGGCGATCGACGACACCCTCTACGATGCCTTCGGCCAGCGTCAGGTCGCGACCATCTTCACGCAGCTCAACCAGTACCGCGTGATCCTTGAGGTGGATCCGCAGTTCCAGCAGACGCCCGCCTCCCTCGACAAGGTGTACGTGAAGGCCACGTCGGGGCAGATGATTCCGCTCACCACGTTCGCCACCGTCCAGGTCGGGACGGCGCCGCTGTCCATCGTGCATGAGGGGCAGTTCCCGGCGGTGACGCTCTCGTTCAACCTCGCGCCCGGAAAATCCCTGGGCGAGGCCGTGGACGCCATCACCCGGGCCACCCAGGAAATCAACCTGCCCGAGACCGTGGCGACCTCCTTCTCCGGCAGCGCGGCGGAATTCCGGTCGTCCCTCAGCAGCGAACCCTTCCTGATCCTTGCGGCCATCGTGGTGATCTACATCGTCCTGGGGGTGCTGTACGAGAGCTACATCCATCCGCTGACCATTCTTTCCAGCCTGCCGTCGGCCGGCGTGGGGGCGCTGCTCGCCATGATCGTCTGCCGCGACAACCTCTCCATGATCTCCCTCATCGGCATCATCCTGCTGATCGGCATCGTGAAGAAGAACGCCATCATGATGATCGACTTCGCGCTGGAGGCGGAACGGGTGCAGAAAATGCCCCCCGAGGAGTCCATCTACCAGGCCTGCCTGCTGCGTTTCCGGCCGATCATGATGACGACGATGGCGGCGCTGCTCGGGGCGCTGCCGCTCGCCCTTGAGCAGGGCAACGGCTCGGAGCTGCGCCGGCCTCTGGGCATCGCGATTGTCGGCGGCCTGCTCATCTCGCAGTTCATCACGCTCTACACCACGCCGGTGATCTATCTTTATCTGGACCGCTACTCGGCCCGGATGCGCCAGTGGCGCCAGTCCAAAATGGGCGGCAAGGCGGGTGGACCCGCGCTCGCGGCGGCGCCCGTGCCGGAGGCCCCATGAACATTTCCCGGCCCTTCATCCTCCGTCCGGTCGGCACGACGCTGCTGGCGCTCGGGCTGTTTCTCAGCGGTCTCGTGGCCTACCGCTACATGCCGGTCGCGGCGATCCCGCGCGTGGATTACCCGATGATCACCGTGTCCGCCTCGCTGCCGGGCGCGGACCCGGCCACGGTGGCCTCCTCGCTCGCCACGCCGCTGGAGCGGCGGCTGGGACAGATTGCCGGGGTCTCGGAAATGACGTCGGTCAGCACGCTGGGCGGCTGCAGCGTGAGCATCCAGTTCGATCTCGCCCGAAAGGTGGACGACGCGGCGCACGACGTGCAGGCCGCGATCAACGCCGCCGCCGCCGACCTGCCCATCAACCTTCCGAACCAGCCCACCTACCGCAAGGTCAACCCCGCCGACGCGCCCATCATGATCCTGGCGCTGCAGTCGGTGACCCTGCAGCAGTCGCAGCTCTTTGAGTTCGCCGATTCCGTCCTCGGCCAGAAGCTGTCCCAGATGGAAGGCGTGAGCCAGGTCACCATCAGCGGCGCGGAAAAGCCCGCGGTGCGCGTGCAGGTGAATCCGGGCGCGCTCGCGGCGGCCAATGTCAGCCTGGAAGAGGTGCGCTCGACCCTCAGCCAGATGAATGTGAACCTGCCGCTGGGCAGCTTCAACGACGACCTGGTGTCGCACACCCTCGTCATCAACGGCCAGATGCTGGACGCCGATCCGTACCAGAAACTCATCCTCCGCCAGACCAACGGCGCGGCCATCCGGCTGGACGCCTTCGGGCGGGCGGTCACCGGCGTGGAGAATGCCCGGCTGGCCGGCTGGGCCGGCACCAACCACGCGGTGCTCGTCATCATCTCCAAGCAGGCGGGGGCGAACGTCATCGAGACCGTGGACCGCATCAAGGACGCGCTGCCGCAGATCGAACGCTGGATGCCCCCCGGGGCCCGCCTCGGCGTGCTGAGCGACCGCACCACCACCATCCGCGCCTCGGTGAACGACGTACAGTTCTCGCTGCTCCTCAGCGTGGCGCTGGTGGTGATGGTCGTCTTCCTGTTCCTGCGCCGCTTCTGGCCCACTTTCATCGCCAACGTCACCGTGCCGCTGGCGATCTCGGGCACGATCGCCGTCATGTACCTGCTGAACTACAGCATCGACAACCTGTCGCTGATGGCCATCACGATCTCGGTCGGCTTCGTGGTGGATGACGCCATTGTGGTGATTGAGAACGTCTACCGTTTCATCGAGCAGGGCGATTCGCCCGAAAAGGCGGCCTTCAAGGGGGCGGAGCAGATCGGGTTCACCGTCGTGTCCATGAGCCTGTCCCTTATTGCCGTATTCATCCCGCTGCTGTTCATGAGCGGGCTGATCGGGCGGCTGTTCCACGAGTTCGCCGTCACGGTCAGCGTGTCGATCCTGGTTTCTGGCGTCATATCCCTGACGCTCACGCCGATGCTCTGTGCGCGCTTCCTCCGGTCGGAGGCCGACTCACCGCCGCCGGGCCGGTTCAGCCATGCCTGCGAACGGGCCTACCAGTGGCTGCTCGGCCGCTATGAGACCGGGCTGAAATGGGTGCTCCGGCACCAGGGCCTCACGCTGGTGGTCGCGGCGGTCATCATGGCCGTCACCGTCTGGCTTTACATCCTCGTGCCGAAAGGGTTTTTCCCCCAGCAGGACACCGGCGTGGTCATGGGCTCGACCGTGGCCGCGCAGGACATCTCGTTTTCCGCGATGGCGGAGCTGCAGCAGCGCGTCGCCCGGATCGTCCTGGCCGATCCGGCCGTGGGCTCGCTGGGCTCCTTCATCGGGGCGGGCGCGGGCAGCTCCACGGTGAACAACGGCCGCATGTTCATCACCCTGAAGCCGCTGGCGGAACGCAAGGTCAGTGCCGACGTGGTCATCGGCCGACTGCGCCGCCAGCTCGCCCAGGTACCGGGCATCAACCTGTTTCTCCAGTCGGTGCAGGACATCCGGGCCGGTGGGCGGCTGAGCAATGCGCAGTTTCAGTATTCCCTGCAGTCTTCCGACCTCAAGGAACTCGGTGCGTGGTCGGTCCGGCTGGTGGACAAGCTGCGGGAATCTCCCCTGCTGAAGGATGTCTCGAGCGACCAGCAGCAGGGTGGGCTGCAGATGAACATCGTCGTGGACCGAAATGCGGCCGCGCGACTGGGGGTCGCGCTCGCGGCAATCGACAACACGCTCTACGACGCGTTCGGCCAGCGCCAGGTATCAACCATCTACACCGACTACAACCAGCATCACGTCGTGCTGGAAGCCGATCCGGCCCTGCAGCTCGATCCGTCCTCCCTGGACCGGATTTATGTGCGCTCCGCCAACGGCCAGCAGGTGCCCCTGCGCAGTCTGGCGCATTATGAGGTGTCCAGTACCAGCCTCTCGGTCAACCACCAGAGCCAGTTTCCGGTGGTGACGCTCTCGTTCAACCTGGCCCCCGGCGTGGCGCTGGGGCAGGCGGCCGATGTCCTCGAGGAGGCCAAGCGCGAGCTGCAGATGCCGTCCACGGTGCAGGGCAGCTTCCAGGGCACCGCGCAGGTCTTCCAGGCTTCGCTGCGCAGCATGCCGCTGCTCATCGCCGCCGCGCTGCTGGCCGTGTATGTTGTGCTCGGCATGCTGTATGAAAACCTGGCCCATCCCCTCACGATCCTTTCGACGCTGCCTTCGGCCGGCCTCGGGGCCCTGCTGGCCATGGTGGTGACGGGCAACGACCTGTCGTTGGTATCCTTCATCGGCATCATCCTGCTCATGGGCATCGTGAAGAAAAACGCCATCATGATGGTGGACTTCGCCCTCGAGGCCGAGCGGACCCAGAAGCTCAGCCCGGAAGAGGCGATCCACCAGGCCTGCGTGATCCGGTTCCGTCCGATCATGATGACCACGATGGCCGCGATGCTCGGCGCCCTGCCGCTGGCCATCGGCTTCGGCACGGGCTCCGAACTGCGCCGGCCGCTCGGCATCGCCGTGGTCGGCGGACTGATGGTTTCCCAGATGCTCACCCTGTACACCACCCCGGTCGTCTATCTGACGGTTGAAAAGCTCCGGCTACGGAGGGCGGCCTGGAAAAAGAGACGGCGCGAGGCCTCGGCAGCACCCCTCGGGCAAGCCACGGCTGAGGCGGGCGTATGACCTATTTTGATGTGATTACCAAAGCACCATTCCGTCGGGGCGGGCTCCTGCTCCTCGCCAGCGCGCTGCTGGTCGCGGGCTGCTCCGTTGGGCCGGACTACCGGCGTCCCGCCCCGCTGCCCGCCAATCCGCTGCCCGTCGCCTTGGGCGACGTGACGACCACGAACCTCGGCACGTGGAAAACCGCCGAGCCCTCCGCCCACCTGCCGCGCGGCCCCTGGTGGGAGCTCTATCACGACGCGGAACTGGACCGCCTGGAGGCGCTCGCCACCACCAACAACCAGCAGATCGCCGTCGCGCTCGCCAATTTCGAACAGGCCCACGCGGCCGTGAACGTCGCGCGCGCCGATTTTTTCCCGCAGGTCAGCGCCTCGCCTTCGGTCACGCGCCAGCGCACGAGCGCCAACGCCTCGCCGACCAGCGCCGCCAAGGGGAAAAGCGCCACCTTCACCCAGTACAGCGTGCCGGCGGATGCCAGTTGGGAAGCGGACCTGTGGGGCCGCGTCCGCCGCCTGGTGGAAAGCGCCCGTTCCTCCTATGAGGCGTCGGCCGATGACCTCGAATCCGCCCGGCTTTCGATGCAGGCCGAGGTGGCCACGGATTACTTCACCCTGCGCTCGCTGGATGCCCAGGTGGTCATGCTCACCGATACCGTGGTCGCCTACCAAAAGGGCCTGGACCTGACGCAGAGCCGCCACAAGGCCGGCGTGGCCAGCGAACTGGATGTGGCCCAGGCCGAGACCCAGCTCAAGAGTGCGCGGGCGCAGATCCCGGCGGTGAACCTCCAGCGCGCCCAGCTGCGCCACGCGCTGGCCGTCCTCTGCGGGCAGGTGGCGACCACCTTCGCGCTCACGCCGGATACTGTCGCGGCCACCGGCCTGCCGGTGATTCCCGTCGCGGTGCCGAGCGAGTGGCTGGAGAGCCGCCCGGACATTGCCGCCGCCGAACGCCGCATGGCTGCCGCGAATGCGAATGTCGGCGTGGCCACGGCGGCCTTTTACCCGCGCCTGACGCTGAATGCCTCGGGCGGATTTGAATCGGTCAGCGCCAGTGACCTGTTCGCGTGGCCCAGCCATGTCTGGGCCATTGGCCCGTCCGTCCAGCTGCCGATCTTCACCGGGGGCCGCAACCGCGCCCAGCTCGCCTCGGCCAAGGCGGCCTATGACGGCACCGTGGCCGGCTACCGCCAGACGGTGCTCACGGCATTTCAGGATGTGGAAGACCAGCTCTCCGCCCAGCAATGGCTGGCCAACCAGCTGGACGAGGAGACCTCCGCCCTGGCCGCCGCCCAGCACACGCTGGACATCTCGAACAGCCGATATAAGGCGGGTGTGGAACAGTACCTCGATGTGATCACGGCCCAGGCCACCGTGTTCTCCCACCGGCAAAGCGTGATCCAGCTCAACGGCCAGAAACTCGCCGCCAGCGTGTCCCTCATCCGCGCACTGGGAGCCGGCTGGCAATCCTCCCGTTCGACAACTGCGGAACCGTCTCCGGCCAGTCCGCACTGATGAGGAAAAAGGCAATAGTCTGCGGGCTGTTCCTCACAGGTCTGGATATTCGAATAATTGCCCCGACTGACTGGCTGGAACGTTTTCAAATTTCTGCCCTCGCAGTGATGGGGGAGTCGGGATTCCGGTGCGGAGGTGAGTCGCGGTAGCGTCTTGGACTGCGGCAGTCCTCTGCCGCTTTCGACCGCCGGATGAATGACCGGAGGGCTAAATCACCCGCCCTCTTGCCGACCGCCCCGACCAAAGCGGTAGAGGGCTACCGCAGCAAGACCTCGCGGAGTCCGGGCGGGCTTGAGGAGTCGCGCTGGCGTCTTGGAGAGTGCGAGCGGCGGAGCGAAGCGCAGCTTCCGTCTTGGTCCAGCTGTCTCCTCCCACCCGTCACCTCACCGTCCCCGCACGCAAAGCCTCCAGCGGATAAAACGTCTCACGCCAACGGGTGCCGCCTTGGCGCAACGTCACCCAGGTCGAGTTCACCATGGAATAAAGGAACAGGGGCACCATGAACGGCACGAGCACCGCGCTTGGCCACGTCCAACCCGTTCTGCGCGCCAGAATGCCGGCGGGCAAAATCAGCGTCAGCGGCGAGAGGGCGGCGGCCAGCCCCGCCGCGGTCCCGGTGAAGAGACCGAGGGCAATTGACCGGACCTCCCAAACTGCTCCATGTGATATGAGAGCTTTAGGCGTTGGTTAATGGTTGTTGGTTTACTGCAAATTGTCCATCCCCGGTGGAGGGAGGGCGGAGCCCGACCGGAACCGGGGATGGACCGATTCGTTGG
>CAIXUG010000081.1 GCA_903922605.1 uncultured Verrucomicrobiota bacterium | reverse complement strand
CCAATGTACCGTTTCTTTCCGGGAACTGGTATTATCAGTGAGGATCAGTGTTGATCAGCGGTTCTAAAAAAAAAACGGCCGCCTGCGAAAGCAGGCGGCCGGTTCGAAAACGGTAAAATCGAGGTGACGGTCAGTGCTTCTCTTCCGGCTTCTTGTGGGCTGTGTGGCACTCCTTGCAGTTCGCCGCCGCCTTGTAGCCGTCGAGCGCACCGGGCTTGCCGGCCTTCAGATCCTTGGCGGCCGCCAGCAGCTTCTTGACCCGGTCCTGCCATTCCTGCTTGTCCCCCAGCGGAGGATCGTTGAGCTGCAGCGAGGGAAGGTATTCGACGAGCTTGGCGAAGTCTTCCGGGCTGCCGCCGCCGTCGGCGATCTTGTGATGCAGGCTTTCCTTGCCCTTGTAGATGGCCTTCATCACTTCCTTGATGGTGTATTTGGGCTGCTCCGCGGCGCGAACGCCGTAGGCACCGAGGAGAATGCCACCGGTCAGGGCGGCGGCGAGAAGTTTGGTCACTTTGTTCATGGCTAAACGATGGATGGCTTGTGCGGCGGGAGATTGCGACAAACCCGCGTTCATCGACAAGCCCAACACGCAAAATGGTGACTGGGTGCCGTCGGTAAAATTGCCCGGCAGAACTGCCAGCTCAGAAAGCAGGGTCAGGTCAGCGGCCCCTTTAGCAGTTTGACGCGGACCGTCCCTCTGCGACACATTGGCTTTCGTTGAAGCGGTTCCTCGCCATCACGACTGCCGTGCTGCTCAGCCTGACGATCGGGCTGCATTGGGCTGCGCTGCAATCGGTCGCCTGGACGACGATGCTGATCGAGCGCACGCAGCAGAGCTCTTTTGTCTCGGCCGTGAAATCGACCTTGGACGGTCATCACCCGTGCAAGCTCTGTCGGTTGGTGCAGGCCGGAAAAGGGGCCGAGAAGAAGTCCGAGGCCGTGGTCAAGCTGGCCAAACTCGACAGTTCGCTCCCGGCCCGCTCGTCACTGCTGCCGCCTCCGCCTTCCGTCGGCCCGCTTCCCCACGTGCCGGCGATGATTCTGGTCGCCCGATCCGAAGCGCCGCCGCTCCCGCCACCACGCGGTTGAGCTCCTGCATGTCCTGATCCGGGGTGTCGCCAGCGGGCTTGGCCCGATGGTTTAGCCTCCGATCCTTGCGACATGCTTTTCCCGACGGCTTGTCCGCCGTCATTTCACCCATGCCTTCGCATGGGCACCTCACCATCAATTCCGTGCTGTATCCGGCCAGGTCCGGACAATTCGTCCGCAATGTCCTCCTTAAATTCCGACGCCTTTCTGGCACCGCCCCGCTCGACCGCGGAACCGCTGCCCGCGTCTCCGGGGTCCAGCCCTGAGCGAGACGCCTTCACACTCATTGAGCTGCTGGTGGTCATCGCGATCATCGCGCTGCTGGCGGGAATGATCCTGCCCGCCCTGGCCAAGGCCCGTGCGCGCGCGCAGGCGACCGCCTGCCTGTCGAAACTCAAGCAGCTCGGCATGGGCGTGGCAATGTACGCCGGGGACAACCGTGACGAACTGCCGCAGACCGCGCACCAGGCCGCCTCGTGGATCGGCATGCTCGCCACCTACGGCCTGACCAGCGTCTATCGCTGCCCGCTCGACACGAACCTCACGCGGATCACCAGCTACGCGATCAACGATTTCCTGACTCCGCATCCCTACGGCGCGACCGGCCTCGACTTTTCCCGTTTCACCGTCCTGCCGTCGCCTTCCGAGACGCTGCATCTGGCGGAGACCCGGGGCGACTACGTGGGCGCCGACCATTTCCATTTTGCCGACGCCTCCTCTGGCGGCTTTTCGCCCAATGCATTTTCTGCCGACGTGGCGGTGCTGCGCCATCGCAACTCGGCCAACTACCTGTTCGCCGACGCCCATGTGGAAGGACTCCCGTGGCTCCGCGTCAAACTTCTGCTCGGACCGCCGCTCACCCGGTTCGTGCGTCCCGACGGCCTGACCAACAGCCCCTGAAAAATCCGCAACTTCGCATGCTATGAAAACACCGTCCCCCAAGACACTCCTCCTCGCGCTGCTGGCCGCCTTGCTGCCACAGCTCGTTCACGCCCATGAACATCTCACCGCCGGCGCGAACTCCACGAGTCCGGGCTCCCCCCTGATTTTCGCCAATGCCGCCGACTACGCCGACACCTCGGGCTATGTCTTCGGGTTGGATGCCGGCGATCCGGGCAGCCCCTACGAGGGTTTCTATTACACCGGGGACCTGGTGTTCGCCGCGCTGGCCGCCACGCCGGATCTGGGCGGCCCCGAGCCGCTGGCCGCTGCCGTGGGTTCGCACATCGAGGTCGTGGTCGAAAGCGTCGAAGGGCCCGCCGGGGCCAGCTTCGGCTTCTGGGAAACGGCCGTGGATGACGTGGACAGCACCAATCTCACCTGGAGCCTGCCGGTTGGCCTGACCAACGGCACCAACCACATCTACGTCAGCGAGAACGACGGCTCCGCCGGAGCCGACCCTTACGGCCACAAGCACGGTCGCATCTACAGCGTCACCCTGCCGGGCTTTTACCATGTTGGCTTTCGCTTTGTGGACACCTCCACGAACGGTCCGGCGGGCAGCCCGATTCAGTCGCCTTCCGAGCGGTTCTACCTGAACCTGCAGGCCGACCTCACCGTCGCGACCATCACCCATTCCGCTACCGGCCTGGACATCGTCTATGCCGCACCGTCAAACCTCCCAGATTCCGGCGATGGCCCGGCGACGAACTACCAGCTTGAATCCTCGCCCACCCTTGGCCCGACTGCCGCGTGGCAGCCGTTCGGCGATCTGGTCGTGGGTGATGACCACATGCACACCAATTCGCTTTCCACCGCCGCCACCACGCAATTCTTCCGGCTCAACGCGGAATGAACCGGTTCAGTCGGGCTGTTCACTAGAGCTCACAGCTCGAAATTCGAGACGTAGCAGCCGCGTTCCACGCCGTACAAGACCAAGTGCCTTGTCCGCCGAAACGGCGGACAAGGCAGCGAGGCAAGGCTCCTACGGTTGCACGCCGGTGGCCAGGCCCACCTTGGTGATGTCGGCCTGCTGCAGCAGGTCAATCACGCCCACGATGTGCTGGTAGTTGACGTTGTCGGCCCCGCGCACGACGACGCTCGGCTCGGGTTCGGCCTGCTTCAGCGCGGCGAAGAGTTTGGGCAGCTCCGCCAGGGTGACGGTCTGGAGGTTCAGCTTCAGCGCGCCCGATGCATCCACGTCCACGTAGTGCAGCTTGGGCTTCTCCTTCGGCTTCTGCTGCGGTGCCTTGCCCGAGGGCAGGCTCAGGTCGAGGTCGTTGGAAAGCTGCGGGGTGGTGATCATGAAGATCACCAGCAGCACCATCACGAGGTCCATCAGCGGGGTGATGTTCAGCTCGTGCATGGTGGCGTTCCCCGACTTGGAGAGCTTGCGGCGACCGCGGGAGGAACCGGTGGATTCGGCGCTCATGGCTATTGGACGGGCTCGCTATCCGCGACGGCGTCGAAGCGCACGAGAAAACGGTCCGGGAATCCCTTCGGCAGTTTGCTGCCAACGGACTTCGTCGAAGCCAGGGCATCGCGCACCGTGTCATCCCATTTCTTGTCGCCGGAACCCTTCTTCCAGTTCGTGCCGGTCACGGCCCCATCCTGGGACACGGCCACCTCAACCTCCACAACGTAGCCCGTGTCATCAAGGCCGTCGGGCTTCTGCCAGCGCGAACGGAACGCATATTCGACGCGCTGCTTGTAGAGGGCCTGCGGGTCCGAGGTCGTCTGCACGGCCTTGGCCCCGTCGTTGAAATCGAAGTCCGCACCGATCGCCGGTGGGGGCGCGGCGGCGGTGCCCACCGGCGGCGGCGCGGCCGAGGTCACGGCGGCCGGGGCGACGGTCGCTTTCGGGGCTTCCGTCTTGGGTTCCGTCTTCACGACCTCGGGCTTGGGCTCCTCCTTCGGTTTTACCGGCTCCTTCTTTTCTGCGGGCACGACGACCGCGGTCATCTCCCGCAGCTTCTTGCCCAAGATGCCCTCACGGGCGGCCAGAAGGAAAATGCCAAGGGCGAGAACAACATGCAGGCCGATCGAGACCAGAAAACTGACCCTGGACTGCTTTTTCTTTTTTCTCTCGGGAATGTCCATGGTGGGAGCGGGTTCTATTTTGCGACAAAGACGTCGGTGGCGAGCTTCACCTTGGCGACGTTGCACTGTTGCAGCGTGTCCAGGGCGTCACGCACCTTCTTGTAGGGCGACTTGGCATCGCCCCGGATGGTGATGTTCAGGTCGGGATCATCGGTCCGCATCTGGATGACCTCGTCGCGTAACGCATCGAGGGTCACTTCCTTGCGGTTGAGAAAGAACTTTCCGGCGGCGTCCACCGTCACGTAGTTGACCTTCGAGGCGGGTTCCTTGACCCGCACCGCGGCCTTGGGCAGCTCCAGCGGCATGTCGTTCGTGATGGGCGAGGTCGTGAGGATGAAGATGACGAGCAGCACGAACGCGAGGTCCAGCAACGGCGTGATGTTCAGCTCCGTGAGCGTCGTGTGGCCGGATTTGGAGCATTTTTTCATGCGGAACGCGGGGCGCAGACCGTCGGCTCACTTCGCCACCAGCACCTCTTCGCGACTGAGGCGGCCCTCGAGGGCATCGCGGATCTCGTCGGCCAGCGGGCGGTTGTCCACGTACTTGTGCTCGAAGGCTGTCACCAGCTCGCTCACGTAGTTGTCCAGCTCGTTGGTGATGCCGCGGATGTTGGTCACCTGGAAGTTGTAGGCGAACATCGCCGGGATCGCGACGAACAGGCCGATGACGGTGTTGAGCAGCGCGCCCGCCACACCGGGAGCCATCGCGGCGATGCTGGCCGCCTGCTTCACGGCGATGCCGGCGAAGGTCTCCATCACGCCGAACACCGTGCCGAGCAGACCGATGAAGGGGCCGCCGGCGACCGCCGTGCTGAGCACGATCATGCCCTTTTCCAGGGCCATCGCCTCGGCCCCGGCGGTGCGCTCCAGCACGCTCTTCACGAGGTCGAACGAGCCATGGCTGATGCGGATGGTGACACTCTTGGAAAACACGTCCGTCTGGCCGAGATCCGCGCCCGGGCCGGTCCCTTTCGAGTGTTCCTTCACCTCGATGGGATTGTTCTTCAGGTGGTAGGCGAGCTCCTGCGCGCCGGCGATGTAGATTTCGTAGGCCGGTGAGCCGTCGAACTGCTGGCCCGAGCGCGCCAGTTCCAGCGGGTCCTTGGTCTGCTTCCAGGCGGCGTAAAACTTGACACTGCTACGGCGCGCCTTCGCGAGCTGGAAGAACTTGCTGATGATGACCGACCAGCTCAGGAGGGAGACGATGGCCAGCAGGACCATGGTGACCGCGCCCTCGGCACTGACCTGTTTGAAGGAGAAGGCGATGGCGCTGGCGGCAAGTAGGGGATGCATAGGCTGAATTGAGGGTGTTCGGAAATCAGTTTGCTTTGATCTGGGTCGGGAGAATCACGGTGACCCGGCCGATGGTCCGGGCGAGGACCGGCTTGTTGCCTTTTCGTTTCGAATCGTCGTCATCGCCCTTTTCCTCGATGGCGGCAACGGTCTTGGGCTCCGAGGTGGCCGCCGAGGCGGCAGAAGCGGTCGCCCCGGCGACATTGGCCGCGGCAAAGCCGACCTGCCCGGAGGTGGCCCCGCTGGTGGTCACGTTCGCCGACAGCACGCTGGCGTCGATGGAGGCGCCGCTGACGTTCGCGCTGCCAATGCCGGCAATCGTGCCGGAGACGGTTCCGCCGGCGCTGACGTTGGCGGCACCCTGCGCGAGCACCGTGGCGGTCACGTTCTGGGGAGTGACGATGTTCGCGTTGCCCGAGGCGAAGACGAGGCCGATGATGTCCCCGGTCGCATCCAGCGTGACGTTGCCGCCGATGACGCCGGACTGGCTGGCGTCGATCTTGTGGACGAGCGCGGGAACGTAATCAGGATCGCCCGGATGGCCGACCGCCTTGGTGCCGGCAGTCAGTGTGACATTCGCGTCCGAGGTCGGCGTGCCATTGAACGACGCCTGCACCACACCGCCCGCCCGGGCCAGAATATCACCTTTCGGGGTGTCGATGGTGATGTTGCCCACCATGGCCGAGCCGTAGGAAAAGGTCGTGGCCAGGATGCCGCTTCCCGGGATAGGATCGCTGAGCGTATCCACGATCAGGACGCCGGGGTTCAGTGGGTCCGGATGCACCCGCACCTGCTCCACCGTCTGCAACGAGAGCCCGCCGGTGCCGGCATCCACATTCCCCTCTTTCGAGCGCACGGTGATGTTGCCACCGTCATACGCGGCGATGCGGGAGCCGTTCAGCAGGATGTCCTTCGTGGCGATGACCGAAACATCGCTGCCGGCGGAGGTGTAGATGCCCTGGGCCTCGTCCGAATTGGGCGCCACAAAGGCCGCGCCGACCTGGATGGAACCGTCCGCGGTCACGGAGATTTTTCCGCCCGCCTTGGAGACGATGGCCGACGAGAACATCGACAGGTCGCCGGTGATCTGGACATCAATGTCCGCCCCCTTCGCCGTGATCCCGGCCAGGGCGGGATTCGCCTGCGCGCCGGCGGTGACGATGCCCTTGCTCGCGCCGAGATCGAGATTGTGCGCGCGCAACGAGAACGTCCCCGGCCCGGCCAACTGATATCCCTGCGACTGGCCATCCGGCACGCCCTGGCTGCCATCGTAAAGCGCCTGGATCACGGAGGCCGGCAGCAGCATGGCCGGCTCGGTCAGCTGGAGGCCATTCTCATCCAGGACCGGGAAGCCGAGCGGATCGTACTGCGGGAGGAATTTGAGCACCTGCAGGTTCAGCAGCTTGTCGCGCTGGTCGTCGGAAAGACGCCCGCGCAGGGCCACCTGCCGGGTGACCGGATCGTAGCCCAAGCTCACCCCCACGACCGGTTCGGCAATCTGGAGCAGGTCCAGCGGCGGATCGGAAATACCCAGTGGCAGGGACGCGAAGGTGTAGTCCGTGAAGTTTTTGATGTCGCCGTGGACATCCAGCAATGTCTGGTCGGTGTCGTGGAGATTCTGGCCGGCAAAGGTCGAATCGACGAGATCGCCGCCAATGTGGATTTCCGCCCGCTTCGGCACGGATATCTGCAGGTCGCTCACTGTGCCGTCGATGCTCATCCGTACGGGCTCCGTGTCGTCCGCGTGCAACAGGGTCGGCCCGTGATCTTTGGGGCCAAACTGGCCGCTCGTGAAGGTGAACTGCCGCGCCGCGCTGTCCGACATGGTGAGCTGAAACGGGCGCCCGGGGTTGTTGCCGCGCAGGCCACCGCCATCGGTCGTGGTGATGGAAAGCTGCCCGACCGCCGAGGGGAACAGCGTGACGTTGGCACCCAGGATCACGCCGCCCGCACCCGCAGTGATGGCAAGCGAAGGCGCGTAAAGGACCGGCACGCCTGATCCGCCGTTGTTCCGCGGCAGCGCGCCTCCCAGCAAGGTGACGCTGTTCTGCGCGTTCAGCGAGACCGACGCCGCCGGATCGTAGTCGTAAAGATGATAGGTGGGCGTGCTGGGCGAGCCGACCCCGTTGAACGTCCCGTTGGGATTGCGGACCTCCTGCAAGGTGATGTCCGTGGCCGACACCGCCCACGAACCCTTGATCAGGCTCAGGGCGAGCTGCTTGCTGCCCGTGTCGCCGGCCAGATTTCCCGCCGTGATCGTTCCGGTGCCGTTGGCCAGGACAAAGTGACCGTAAACGCTGCCGCCCGCCGTGACCGTCACATTGCCCGCCTCCGGCCCGAATGCGCCGCTGCCGGCATCCTGATGGCTGCCGTTGCCCGTCGGCAGGTAACTGACGACATCCTTGCCGGCGTTCAGGGTGACATTTCCACCTGATGCCGTGCTGATGCCGCCCAGACCAGGATTGACCTCATAACCGGTTCCGGCGGGCACGAACGTATATCCCGCCGTGCTGGTACCCGTGTTGATTGTGCCGGCCACCGCATTCACACTGATATTTCCGCCATCGGTGGTGTGGACGAAGCCCTTCACGGTCACGTCCTTGCCCGCCTGAATCACCACTTCGCCGTCCTTGGCCGCCACGCCCGCACCGTTGACCTGCACGGAGCCGACGCCACTCTTCACCAGGCCCGTCGTGAAATCCTTGCCCGCGGTCAGCTCAACACTCCACCCGGCCCCAGCGTCAATGCCACCCAGAGTGCTGAACCGGAGATCGGTTCCCGCCTCCAAAGTCAGCTTGGCTCCGGTCGCGGTGGTATCCGGCAGGGACCAGAGCGTGTTGACATCGATCGTGGTCTTCGCCTGCAGCTTGATCTGCGAGAAGGCGGCAAAGGCCGAGGGATTGAGCGTGAGTTGCCCTGCGGGCGGATCGCCCGCGCCGATCGTGCCCGAACCGGCGTCGCCGGTGCCCGTGCCGCTGATCACGATGCTGTTCGGATCAATCAGCAGCTGGCCGGCAGTGAAGCCGGTGGTCGCACAACCATCCACCACCGCATGAATGTTGGGCAGATGGTCAGCCGAGATCTCCACCTGGCCGCCGTTGCCGCCCGCCGAACCGCCCGCCACGCTCACCCTGGCGGTCGGGGAGTCCTGATAATTCTGGTCCGACTTGATCGTGATCTGACCACCCGCGCTGCTGCCGGTCGCATCCCCCTGCGCTAGCGTCTGGGACTCCGGCCCCAGCGTCATCGATTCCGATGCGAGCAATTCGATCACCCCGCCCCGTTCCCGGACCGAGTTGGCCTGGATCAGGCCGGCCTGGTTCACCACCTGGGCCTGCAACGCGATGCTGCCGGCGTCGGCGATCAGCTTGCCGTGGTTGTCCACGGAACCCTCGGGCAGGGAAACCTTCGCACTCAGGCCGCGCCCATCGGGCCGCTCAGAAACCAGGACCTCCTTGCCGGCATAGAGGCCGATGTTGCCATCGGGCGCCATCATCAGGCCGTGGTTTTCGATCTTCTCGGCCACCAGAAAGATGGAGCCGCCCTTCCCCGCCTCGATCGTCCCGTAGTTGATGATGCTCGCGAGCGGCGGGGCGTAGCTGATGTTCCAGGAGCCGCCGGCTTCGAAATTGGGGGGCGGACCGCTGGCGGTCGTGGCCACAAAGCTCGCCGCCTTCACCACCGAATCCGGGCCGAACCAGAAACCGGCCTGGTTGGCGAGCACCACGATGCCATTGGCCTGGATGCTGCCGAAAATCTGGGACGGATTCCTGTCCAGCACCTGGTTCCACACGATCGAAGCGGCATTGGGCTGCTGGAAGATTGTCGCCTGTCCCGAGGCGATGTTGAAGGTCTGCCAGTTGAGGACCGCCCGGTCGGACACTGTGACGGTGAGGCTTGATCCGGCCGGCAGTATCGTCGCCGCACCGCTGACCACGGTCATCCCCTGCGGATTGGCCCAGGCGGCCGGGCCGCACAGCAGGTTGCTGACACCCAGCGCCAACGGCATCCACACCTGGGTGGGTGGGCGGACCGGATTGGAGGTGTTCGGTGTCATCGTAAGTCTCGGTTTTAGTCGGCTGTTGCGGGGCGGAAAGGCGGAGATTGTAACAATTCGGTTTCGGTCAGAACTGCGCGCCGATGCCGAAGTAAACCTGCATGTCCCCCGGTTTGCTCAGCGAGCCCGTGTGCAGGGCCCAGGCGATGGTCAGCCGGAAATCAAACGTCGTGCCGATGGTTCCGGAAAAGCCCAGGCCGGTGCCCCACAGCTGTTCGGTCTGCGGGGTGCCGCTGTAGAGGTAGCTTTGCCCGTAATCCATGAAGGCCGAAGCGCGCACCCGCATGGGGGCGGTACCATCCACCAGGCCGATGTCCAGCATGGGTGTCCGGGGCTCCACGGCGGCCCGCCAGCCGGAACTGCCGTAACGCTCACCCTCCTGATAGCCACGCACACCGGCGGTACCGCCGAGACCGAATTCCTCGTTGCTGATGAGCGCCTGGTTGGCCCACTGGCCATCCGCCTTGAACAGCACCGACCAGTCTTCGTAAATCCGCTGTTCCCGGCTCGCGCTAAACTGGGTGGTGACGTAGTTGCCGTTGCCCGTCGTGAGCTTGCTGAACTCCTTGGCGTCGGAGAACGGGCCGCCCGCGATGTTCACGTTCACGCCCGCGCCAAACGAGGTGGTGCCCGTCTTGTCGCCCCGGGAGCCATCCCAGCGGGCCGCCAGCGGCAGGTAGTCCACCCCCGCGCTTCGGGTGGGCTGCGGGCTGGCAAAAGGGATCTGGCGGTGGACCGGCTGACCGCTGCTCGGGTCGGTAAACGTGAAATCCTCGAGGAAATTGTTCGTGTTGAAACTGGCGCTCCGGAAACGCTTGAAGTCCGCCCCCAGGGACAGGGTCGAGCTGACGCCCTTGAGTTGCGGGAGCGGTTTGGTCCACCGAAAGCCGATGTTCTCAGTCGTCGAGAGGTCCTGGCCGGAATCCTGGGAATAGAGCGCGATGGGGGGCGGGCTGATCTGCTGCTCCGCCGTCAGTTTGACGCCCGTGTCGGTGGTTGAACGGCTGGCGTAGAAGTTCAGCTCGCTGCGGCCCGTGGACGGCGGCAGGTTGAACTTGTGGGTGACCTCGTCGTAGCCAAAGCGCTGCGGGTTGGCCTCGGCGAGGGCGGGCAGCGACTCCTGCTTGCCGAGCGGCAACCGGTAAAACGCGCTGTAATTGGCGATCAGCGGGCGGTCGAGGAACGAGACATCGCCCGCCTTGAAATCCTGGAGCGCGAAGCCGTAGGCCAGGCCGAAGGAGTGTTCCAGCTGCCAGAGATTGTTGAATTGGGCCGAGGCGCTGCCGCGCAGTTCGGGGGTCCCGGGCGTGGCCACGTTGTTCAGCTCGAACCGCCCGTGCAGCGGAAACTGGTCTTTGACCTTGAGCAGCAGCGCCGAGGTGCCCGGCTCCGGCCCGGGCTGGATCTGCGGGTAGATCTGCCGGTCGCGGTTGCCGTTCGCCACGTCAAGCTGCGCCTGGAACAGCTTGCTGTTCAGGAACATGTTCGTTTCCAACCCCGGCAGGGCGGCGCGGATGTTGTTCGTGCTGAACCAGCGGTTGCCCACGATGTTGATCTCCGCCAGGCGACCTTCGGTGACCTGCACCTTCACGATGCCATTGGTGATCTGCTGCGGCGGCAGGCCGACGGACACGGTGGCCCAGCCGCGCCCGCGATAGGCAAGCTGCAAGGAGGAAAGCGCCTGCCGGATCGTGTCGAAGCCGACCTTTTCCCCCGTGAAATCCGACACCGCCGCCGTGACCACGTTCGTCGGCAGCAGCGTGTTCCCCTGCACATCGTAGGACTGGATCGAAAAGACCGGCCCGGCCGGGGCGTTGGTCTTGGCGGCGGGCGCGTTCGTCGCGGCGTTGGTGGCGTTGGTCGTCGCCGGCTGCGCCCACAGGGGCAAGGGCAACGCGGCCAGGACAATGGCCACGATCGCCAGCCGGCGAAGCACGACCGCCGCCCGCCGACGGGGCCGTTCATGAGTCAGGCTCTGCCGGCGCCATTTGGTGGGAGTCATGCCGAAACGGCGCTTGAACAGGGCGTTGAACAGGCCGAGATGCCGGTAGCCGCTTTCCAGCGCGACATGAATCACCTTGGCATCGGAACGGGTGAGCAGCTGTTGCGCCTTGAGCAGCCGGAGTTCCGTCTGCTTCTCGCGGAAGGAAACCCCGACCTCCTCGTGGAAGAGCCGGCTGAAGTGGCGCACGCTGCAGCTCAGTTCCCGTGCCAGGTCTTCCACCGAACGGCTGAGCAGTTCGGCCTCCGGTGACTGGGTGAGCCACTGGCGCAGGCGAATCCGCGCGTCCGTGGTGGCCTGGGCCGCATTCGGGGGCGGGGCCAGTTCGGTCGTGAGGGCGGCGGCAAACAGCCCGAGCATATGGCTGCGACGGCGCAGGGGCGTATCCAGGGGGTTGTCCCAGAGGGCTGTCCCGAGCTGGGCCACGGCGTGTTCGGCGGTAAAGTGACGTGGCAGGTTGCCGGCATTGACGGCCAGTTCCAGCGCCCGCTGCTCATCCATCGTGAGGAGGCCGTGCAACAGGCCGGGAGCCACGTGGAACCATTGCAGGGTCACCTCTCCGAGGCGGCTGGCGAGGAAGGCCCCCTTGTTGTCCGCATGGGTGAGCAGCACATTGTGGCAGCCCAGTTCGCAGGGCGTACCCCCTTGCAGCCAATAGCCATGGCCTTGTGCCAGGCGCAGGCAAAGCCAGTCGCGCAGGGGCGGCAGCCATTCGCCAGCAGCCGGGACAGCGGCCTGGTTCCCTTTCAGATGATCAATGGGCAACACGGAGGGGCGGACACTGGAAACCTCGTGTGACGAACTCGCGACGAAACTCCGACAACGCCGTGAAACCACACCCCGAATGGGTGATAAAAAAGGCGCGGAGGAAAACCTCCGCGCCTGGTGAAAAGTAAGCCAAATCAGGGCGAAATCGGCGCGCCGTCCGCGTTACGCGCGACGTTCATCGTCGAGACCTGCACGTTGTTCGGCGAGGTGGACAGGGCGGTGTCGATGGCCTTCACGAGACCGTTGCTGTTGACCGGATCGCCGGGGTTGGTGGTGCCGATGATCAGCTTCAGCTTGGTGGCGCTGGTGCCCGGGCGCGGGAAGATGTGCTCATAGCCCCAGAGGCTGTACTGGCCATTCTGGACGGCCGCCTTGCTGAAGGCCACACCGTTGTAGGTGAGCCGGTTGGCCCCGCCATTCACGGTGGCGGAGTCGCTGGTGCCGACCGTGCCGATAAAAGCCGCCGTGGTGGTGCCGTCATTCAGGATGCCCGCGACACCGCCGCCGCCGGTCTGGCCCGCCGTGTCGAGGATGGGATTGTGGCTGGCGTCCAGCTTGTAGAGCGTGGCGTCGGCATTCGCGCCGTAGCCGCAGTCAGCCTGATAGGTCAGGCGGGTGCCGGAGAGCTTGTAACGGCCCGTCAGATAGACCGGGGCGGTATCGGCCAGGTTGCCCGTCCAGAACGACTTGGCGATCGAGCCGCTGGCGAAGAACTGCTGCGCCTGCTGATGGGTGATGTTGCTGATGCCGGAGGAAGCCGCGGCGATGTTGCGGGTCCAGGCAAAGCAGACCACACCGCATTCATAGTCATCCAGCGAGGCATAGAGGCCGTCGTTGTAATCCGATGTGTTTTGGAACACGTCGGAGAGGACGAAATCAGCCGTGGTGTTGCTGTCGGTCGACCCGTCGGCATTGAGGTAGGTCGGCTGGGTCACGCCCGGGGGATTGGCCGCACCGACGACGTTGATGATGCCTTCGACCGAGCCGCTGAAGGCGGTTTTGATCGTGACGGTCTGGCCGCCGAAAAGGGTGCCGATGTTGCCGCCGTTGCCGACGTAGGTGACCTGGCTGCTGCTGGTGGTGGCACCGGCCGGCGTAATGGTGGGGCTGCCACCGTAGAGGGCCTTGATGGAGTTGAAGGTCTCCGCGCGGAACGCGGTCGAGCCGGAGAGGTAGATGGTGACCTGCGCGTTGGCCGCAGAGGCGGCGGCGAACGCGCCCGCCAGGATCAGTGCTTTGGTTTTGTTGTTCATGGAGTGTAGCAGTGGAGAGTTAAGTCAGTGTTGGAAAGGTGACGGAATCACTTGCGGGCGCGGCGCCAGATGGCAAAGCCGATGAGGGCGGCCCCGGCCAGGGCGGCATATTCCTGCGGCTCGGGCACGGGGTTGAAGAGCGTGGTGCCGTCGCCATTGAACTGGAAGTAGCCCAGGTAGGTGCTGCTGCCGGAGCCGGGGATGATCTCGTAAAAGTCGGAGCGCGTGAAATCCGAGCTGCTGAACGACGAGGAGGTCTTGGTCTCGGCATTGCCCTGGAAGGTGCTCTGCCAGTTGCCTGTCGCGCCGCCGCCGGCACCATTGGAACCGCTGCCCACCCACTTGCCCACGTTGTGGGAGGAGTCGCTGAGGGGGATCACCACCGTGCTGCTGTTGAGGCCTGTAAGGGTGGTCGCACCGTTGCCGAGCGAGGCGATCTTGGAGGCCGTGTTGGCCAGCAGGCCGCTGGACTGCCGGTTCCACGGATTGCTCTGGGTGTCCACATCCGCGCGGGGGCGGGTTTCCCAGATCGTCTGGAGGGTCTGGTCACCCGTGCCGGCCACCGTGCGGTTGGCGGCGGAGACCGAGTAGTCCAGGTTGGCGAGGCTGGTGTAGGTGCTGTTAACCGCCGAGGAGTTGCCGACGAAGAACGCGGAGCCGCCCGCGGCGTTGACGAAGGTGGATACGGCACCCAGATTCACCAGCAGCGTGTCAGTGCTGCTGTTGCCGGCGGCCGGCCGGAAAGCCAGCAGGACGTTCTGGTCGGAGTAGCTGAAGAGCTGGGCGTTCACGCTGGGGGCCAGCAAGGCCAGGCCCACGGCGGGAAGCAGCCAACTGCGGGTGGAGGTAAGTTTCATCAGATTCGTGTGAGTATTGTGGTTTGTGCCGACGCTCCCAGCTGGCTGAACACCCGCTGGAACGTTGCCAGAGTAGGCAGCCCCCACCGTCTCCAACTTCCAGTTGGCTGCCGCCGCATGGCGCTTTTCAGACGCGCATGGAAGGGCGGAAATCCTCAGTGAAACCATGGATTACGGACAATTGTGTCAATTGCATGACACCCCACGCCCAGCCGTCACGGAGAGGTAACTGAAGGCTGCCCCGAAAAGCGCCCCCGGCCGGCAGGAAGAGGCGTTCGGCTCAGGACTGCTTGGTATCTACGGCCGCATCATTCCTCTGGCGCAGCTCCGCGAGGGTGATGTCTGCTGGAATGTCATGCTCCAGCACCTTCGGGATCGCCACCCGCTGCGAGCCGTAGATGCCGGAGTGCCCGCTGAACAGGTATGCGACGAAGCACGCCGCCGCGAGGTAGGGCGCATGCTCCGCGCCGAACAGCTCGATGCCCATGATCGTGCAGGCGAGCGGCGTGTTGCTCGCGCCGGCAAACACGGCGACGAAGCCGAGGCCGGCGAACAGGTCCGGCGGCGCGTCGAGCAGCCAGCTCAGCGTGTTGCCCAGCGCCGCGCCGATGAAAAACAGCGGCGTCACTTCGCCGCCCTTGAAGCCGGAACTCAGCGTGATCGCCGTGAACAGCAGCTTCCACAGCCAGCTCCAGGCCGTCGCCCCGTCGGTGTGGAAGCAGCTCAGAATGCTCACATCGCCGGGATTGGGGCTGCTGACGCCCAGCCCCAGATAAGAGCGCGTGCCCAACGCGTAGGTGAACGCGATGACCAGCAGACCGCCAAGGACCGGCCGGAGCCAGGGCAGACGGATGCGCTCCTTGAACTGCCGGTGCAGGGCATGCACCAGGTCTGAAAACAGCAGCGAGGCGAGTCCGAACGCCACCCCGGCCAGCAGCGCCTTGGCGAGCAGCAGCAAGTCCACGTGGCCAAAACCAAAGCGGGCGGACGGCACCGCGACGCTGATGTGGTAGATCGTGTGGTGGATGCCCCAGGCCGAGCACGTCAGGTCGCCAATAAGCCCGGCCAGCAGACACGGCACGAGCGATTCGTAGCGCATCCGGCCGATGGCCAGCACCTCCATCGCAAACACGGCCCCGGCCAATGGTGTGCCGAAGACCGAGCCAAACCCCGCCGCGACCCCGGCCAGCAGCAGCATCCGTCGGTGCTGCTCCGCGATGCGGAACCACCCGATGAATCCGCCCGCCAAGCCGCCGCCCATCTGGATCGCCGTGCCTTCGCGGCCCGCCGATCCGCCAAACAGATGCGTCAGCAATGTGGTCACCAGAACCAACGGTGCCATCCGGACCGGCACGCCACCGCCCGGTTCATGAATCTCATCCAGCAGGAGGTTGGTGCCGCGTTCGGAATTTCCGCCGAAGGTCCGGTACAGCCAGACAATCACCAGCCCGGCCAGCGGCAGCAGAAACAGCAGCCAAGGATATTCGAACCGGCAGGCGGTGGCCCGTTCCAGCGACCACAGAAAGAGGGCGCTCGCCGATCCCGCGAGCACGGCCACGGGTGTGACCAGCAGCAGCCAGAGGCCGAGTCGCCGCAGGCTGCCCAAATGCGCCCTATGGTTTAGGAGTGCTTTCATGTCGCCCGGTCCGGCCGGACCCGTGGATGGTATTCCGGTTCATGGTTGTATTCCAAGACACTTGCCATGGGCCGAGCCGTAGATTACATATCGGTAAACAACGATACGTAATCCGTGATGACGCCCCTTGTTTCCGCCGCCAAAGCCTTGTCCGACCCGAACCGGGTGCGGATTCTGGCGATATTGAGGAATGGCGAGCTTTGTGTCTGCGAGCTGTGCGATGCGCTCAGGCTCACCCAATCCACCCTTTCCACGCATCTCCAGGTCATCCGTCAAGCGGAGCTGGTGACGACCCGTAAGCTCGGAAAGTGGAACTACTATGCCATCGCGCCGCAGGCAAAACGACTGCTGGATTCACTTTTCGGATTTTTCGCCGCGTCCATCGCCTCCGACCGCAAGCTGGCAGCGGATGCCCGCCGCCTGAAAGAACGGCTGGCACTGCGGGAAGAGGGGGCGTGTTGCGTGGGTTTTGCCTGTGGCGCGCCGGCCAGGAAGGGAACCGCCAAATGAGACGTCTTTTTGCCGAGTTTCTCGGCACCTTCACCCTCGTGTTCGCCGGCTGCGGTGCGATTGTCATCAACCAAGTCTCTGGCGGCGCGATCACACACGTCGGCATTGCGCTGACGTTCGGGCTGGTCGTGATGGCGATGATCCACACCTTCGGCGATGTCAGCGGGGCGCACCTGAACCCGGCGGTGACCACGGCCTTCGCGGCCGCCCGGCGCTTTCCGTGGCGCGACGTCCCCGGTTATGTTGGCAGCCAGTTGGCCGGAGCCTTCGCCGCCACGGGCCTGCTAAGACTCCTATTTCCCCTGAATGTGACCCTCGGCGCCACCCTGCCGACCGGCTCGGCTGCGCAGAGCTTCATCCTCGAAACCGTGCTCACATTCGTGCTGATGCTCACCATCCTCAGCGTCTCCATCGGGGCGAAAGAAAAGGGCATCACCGCCGGGATCGCCATCGGCGGGGTGATCGCCCTGGAGGCGATGTTCGCCGGCCCGATCTGCGGCGCCTCGATGAATCCGGCGCGTTCGCTGGCTCCGGCCCTGGTCAGCGGACACCTCGAATCGCTATGGCTCTATCCGGTAGCCACCGTGCTCGGAGCGCTGCTGGCCGTGCCCGCCTGCCGGGCCGTGCGTGGCCCCGGCTGCTGCACGGTTCAGCCCGAATCAAACCAATCCCGTTCCTGAACAAACCCCGCATCCCGACCCATTGAGAAATGGAGGAGCAGAGGAATATCCATGAAGCTGACCGATTTCAAAGCCCACCTCGCACAGCACCCGGAGCGCCCCCTTCGTTTTGTGCTCCCCGACGGGACCAAGGTTGCCGCCCATGCCCACGTGACCGAAGTGGCGCGCATCGAGAAGCATTTCATCGACTGTGGCGGCACGTTGCGCGCGGATGCCTTCTGCCGTTTGCAACTATGGGTGGCCGATGATTGGGAACATCGGCTTACGGCAGGAAAATTGCTGGGCGTGCTCGAAAAGGGAACGCTGGTACTCCAGCGTGACGATCTTGATGTTGATGTGGAGCACGAGTTGCAGTTCATCACGCAATTCCCTTTGGAAAGCGTAGTTGCCGCGGATACGGAACTGCTTCTGCACCTGACCACACGGCATACGGACTGTCTGGCGAAAGATCGTTGCCTGCCTCCGCTGACCGCTCCCCAGGCCATCAGCTTCAAATCATTCGCCCGCAAACCATGAATCCTGAACCTGCCAAACCCACCGTGCTCATCCTCTGCACTGGCAATTCCTGCCGCAGCCACATGGCCGAGGGAATCCTGCGCCATGCCGCCGGCGATCTCTTCGAGGTCTTCAGCGCCGGCTCCAAACCCGCCGGCTACGTCCATCCCAAGGCCATCGCCGTGCTCGCCGAGATTGGCATCGACATCTCGCAGCACACGTCGAAGCACATGAACGAGTTCCTGAGCCGGAACATTGATACGGTCATCACGGTCTGCGGCAATGCCGACCAGGCCTGCCCGCTGTTTCCCGGACAGGTAAACCGCCATCACTGGGGTTTCGTTGATCCTGCTCACGCCACGGGTACGGAGGAGGAAATCATGGCGGTCTTCCGCTCCGTGCGCGACCAGATCCGGCTGGTGTTCGAAGCGTACGCTGCCGGCTATCGCGAAGCGCTCGCCAGCCGCGCCTGACTCCGCCCTTTGGGCATGCCCAAAAAAGAACACGCCGGACGGTCATCCCGTCCGGCGTGGGTATTTTCGGGAGACAAAACTTACGGCTTGGCCTGCACCGCGTAGAAGGCCGTCGCGTCGGACGTGGTATCGGTCAGCGAAAGCACGCTGCCCGTCCCGGTCACCGTGGTGCCCTTGGGGGTCCAGGAGCCGGTCGAACCAGTCAGCCCGCCCGCGCCGGAGCTCAGCAGTTGGTATTGCGCGCCGGCCACCGTGGTGAACGAAACCGTCGTGGTGTCACCCGAGCGGGTGATGGTGGTGATCGTCGGCGACGGAGCCGGGGCCGAGCCGCCGGCCGCCGTGAAGCTGAGCGCGCCAGTGGCGGTGAACTCGAAGTAACCGAGATACGTGCTCGCCCCGCTGCCAGGACGGATCTCATACAGATCGGAGCGGATGATGCCGCCGTTTTCCGTAAAGTCCGACGGGGTCAGGTTTTCCGCATTGCCCTGGAAAGTGCTCTTGAAGTTGCCACTGCCAAGATAGGCGCTGTAGCCGTTGGCATAGCTGGCTGGCAGCACGACGGCGGTGGCGGTGTTGTCCTGTCCGGGCGGGTTGCTGCCGCTGAAGCTCGCGGCACCGCTGCCGATGCTGGAAATCTTGGTCGCCGAGTTGGCGAGCAGGCCGGAGGACTGGCGGTTCCACGGCAGGCTTTGCGTCGCCGGATCGCTGCGCTTGCGCGTGGCCCAGACCGTCTGGAGCGGACGCACCGGATCAAGGTCCACCCGCATGGAGGCGCAGGCCACGAAGCCCACCGAATCCAGTCCCGAAAAGGAATCGGCCAACTGCGCCGCCGTGAACTCGGCGATGGCAAAATTTGTGCCGGGAATCGCGCTATAGAACCGCGAGACCGGGCCGAGGTCTGCGACCAGTTCCGAAACGCCGCCCGTCTGCCGGAAACCGATCAGCAGATCCGGTGGCACGTTGGTGGCTTGGAATCCGAACGAGGCGGCGGCCAGCCGGGAAATGGTGGCTACGGCGGCAATCAGGGCGAGGGACAGACGATACTTCATGATGTGTGCGCGTGTTTCAGGACCGCGTCAGGTTACGGAGTCCGAGGCGACCTCACCTGCGCTTTGCGGCCACCACAAAGCAGTTTCCGGCCATGCCGATTCAGGCCGTGCCCACAGCAGGTTACGGTCACGCCCAGGCCTTCAAATCCTTGGGCCAGCCGCTTCTGTTGCCGGCACGTAACTTGAACCGCCCGGCCCCGGGCACTACTTCCGTGGTGTGCTCCGCCTGGCCCAAGCCCTTTGCATCCTGAACCTTGCCCTTGGCACGGTCTGGGGCGCTCCGCTCGTGCTCACGGGCATGTCGCGGATTGGCGGCGAAACCCGGGCCTTCTTCTCGGACGGCACAGCCAGCGGATACTTTTCCCTGACGCCCGGGGAAGATCGCGACGGAGTCCGGCTGCTGGCGGTCGAGTTCAAGGAACGCTGGGCATTGGTGGCCGACCGCAGCGGAACGAACCGGATCATGTTCGGAAACCCGGGCGTTTCGCCGGCGGGCCAGGTGGGTGCAGGACAAGCCGATCGGATGCTCTCGCGGCTGCAGCGTCAGCGCCTTCTCACCGAACCTGCCCTCTCGCAGACGTCGTCAGTTGTGGCTGCGGCAGACGGAAATTCGGCGGACACCGAAGGCTCCGCGTCGCCCCCGCCCCCCGGGACCTCCGGAGGTTCAGCTGCAGGTGGAAATGCGGAGAGTGCGGAGAGTGCGGGGAGTGCGGTTCCTGCACCCGACGAAAGCCAATCCAAATCCCCTCCCCCGCGACGTCCAGCCACGGCGGACGAGCTGTTCAAGGCGCGCAACGGATATGCCGCCTGGGAAGACCTGCTGCGGCAGCGCCATCAGGCCGAAATGCTCGCCGCTTCCCCGGCCGCAGGCGAAAACCCCTGAGGCTAGGGGCTCGGCCACGACATTTCTTAAATCGCTTACTGATTCACTGGACTGCAGCCCGCAGCCCCACGATCTGCCCGTCCGGCAAATGAACCGCGTTGGCGGCCGTGAAGGACGACTTGTTCGGCCAGGGGTCGCCGCCTTCGAGATGCACGGTCGTGACCCGCCCCGCGGCAATCACGACCGGCACCGTCACGGTGCCATAGCCGTTGGCGGGAGCCAGGACGCGATAGCTCCCCGGTGGCAAGACGATCGGCACCGGCCCTTCCCACACCGTGCCCGAGTCATTGTGGATGCGTTTGGGCTGGTTCTCCCCGGCGGCCAACAGCCGGTAGTCCGAATGGCGCTGATGGTCGCCATCGCTGGCCGCCGTGAGGTGGCCGTCAAAGGCGGAATAGACGATCAGCGAGCCATTGGCCCCGGCCGCCGGAGCCGGCTCGGCGGAGGGCCCGACGGATTCCAGCACGAGGTGCTGGTCATAGGTGGCGCAGCCGGCCGACAGGCCGAAAGCGGCAAACAGACAGGGGAATGGCTTCATAAAAACAGGCGTCCCGTGTGGCCGCGCGCTAACCGGAACCCCGGTCCACGCGTCATTTCCACCATAGGACAATTTGTGTTCTGCCATATCCCCCCGGTCCAACGGAAGAATCTGAACGGATTTTAATGAGACGTTCAGCCTCGTTTAACGAAGGGGCTGTACGGTATGGACACGGTTGAAATCCAAATGCGTCTATTACTCATAGAAGATGAGCGGAAAGTTGCCGACTTCGTGGCCTGCGGGCTGCGGGCGGAGCGTTTCGCGGTGGATGTGGCCACGGATGGCCTCACCGGCTGGGAGATGGCGTCGGGCATCGATTACGACCTGATCATTCTCGACCTCATGCTGCCGGGCCTCAACGGCACGGAGCTGCTCCGGCGCCTGCGGCGCAAGGGCGGCAACTGCGCCGTGCTGGTGCTCACCGCCCGGGACGCCACCGCGGACAAGGTGGAAAATTTCGAGGCGGGGGCCGACGACTACCTCACCAAGCCCTTCGCCTTCGCCGAGCTGCTGGTCCGCGTGAAGGCGCTGCTGCGCCGGCCCGCCACCAACCGCAGCCATTCGCTGCACGTGGCCGACCTGGAAATAGACCGCCTGACCCAGCAGGTGCGGCGCGGCGGGAAACGCATCGAGCTTACCTCGAAGGAATATGCGCTGTTGGAATACCTGGCCGCGCACGCCGGGCGGGTGCTGAGCCGCACGATGATCATCGAGCACGTCTGGGACGAGAGCTTCGAGGGCCTGACCAACATCGTGGATGTGTACGTGCGGCACCTGCGCGCGAAGGTGGACGAACCGTTCACGCGGAAGCTCATCCGCACCATCCGCGGCTCGGGCTATTGCCTGAGCGACGGGGAGGAGGACGAGTGAACACGCATTCGCTGCGGTTTCGGCTGATGCGCTGGTATGCGCTCTGGCTGACGGTCGCCTTCGCCGCGACCGGGGTGCTGCTTTATTTCGGGTTGCGGCAATATCTCGAAAGCAACCTCACAGCCTCCGTGACCCTCCGGGCCAACCGCATCGTCAGCCTGGTGCGGCGAACGGGCAACGGCAACGGCCGCCTCCTGGCGGAGGAGATCAACGCGAGCTTTGCGCCCGAGGCCAGCAGCCGCTTCATCCGGATCACGAAGCCGGACGGTACCGTGCTTTTTCAGTCCGGGCCACCCAGCGACCTGAGCTTCAGCCCCGCGCAGATTCCCGCCCCATTGCGACAGCCCGGTGTCCGCAAGGTGGAATTGGCGGACGGGGCCGTGGTCATCCTGGTGACCGTCGCCGCCGGGCCGGACTGGCTGGTGGAAACCGGTGAATCCTTCGCCCCGGCACTCACCGAGTTGCGACGTCTGCTGGTCTCGCTGGGGCTGGGGTTTGTGGTGGTCGTCTTGGTGGCGCTCAGCGGCGGGTTTCTGCTGGTGCGCCGGGCGCTGCGCCCCGTCGAGGAAATCATCCACAGCGCCGAGCGGATCACCTCGCAAAACCTCGGCGAACGCCTGCGGGTGCCGGCCACGGGCGACGAGTTCGCCCATCTTTCGCAGGCATTGAACCGGATGATCGAGCGCCTCGACGACGCCTTCCAGCACAACCGCCGCTTCCTGGCCGACGCCTCCCATGAACTCCGGACGCCGCTGACCATCCTGCGCGGCGAGCTGGAGGTGATGGTGCGGCGCGACGGGCTGGGACCCGATCAGCGGGAGACCGTGGACAACCTGCTTGAGGAAGTCGCGCGGCTGGCCCGCATTGTCGAGAACCTGTTCGCCCTGTCCCGCCTTGATGCCGGCCAGGCACAGACCGAGGTGGCGCAGTTCGACTTCGCCAAGCTGACCGCAACAACCGCCGAGCAGATGTGCCTGCTCGCCGAGGACAAGCACCTCACCATCACCTGCGAGACGCCCGCCCCGGTGTTCGTCGCCGGCGATCGCGCCCGGCTGAAGCAGGTCATTGTCAACCTGCTCGACAACGCCATCAAATACACACCCGACGGCGGGGCGGTGAAACTGTCGGTCACGGCGCGCAATGGCGAGGCCGTGTGCGAGGTGGCCGACAACGGCATGGGCATCCCGACCGAGGCGGTGCCGCACGTCTTCGACCGCTTTTTCCGTGTGGACAAGGCCCGCACACGCGAACTCGGCGGGGCCGGCATCGGCCTTTCCATCGTCAAGGCCATCTGCACCGCGCACCACGGCAAGGTGGAGGTGGAGAGCACCGAAGGCCGGGGCAGCTGCTTCCGCGTGCATCTGCCGCTGGCCACCAACGCCCTTTCCGCCTGAACCCTTGAGCCCTTTTTCCATGTCACCTCCCCTCTATCGCCGCTTCAGCTTCCGCGCCCTGGCCGGTCTGGCGGCTGCAACCGCCCTGCTGTGCAGCGGTTGCGGCCATCATTCCACCGATGCTACGGAGACTTCCCGCCCGGTGGTGGCGGCGGCGAAAGTGACCCGCAGTGATCTCGCGCGGGAGCTGGTCTTCGCGGCGGAATTCCAACCGCACTTCGCCGTGGACCTGCATGCACGCGTTGCCGGCTTCGTGCGGGCGCTGGACGTGGACATCGGCGACCGCGTGAAGGCCGGCCAGGTCCTCGCCGAGTTGGACATCCCGCTGCTCAAGGAAGATCTCGCCCGCGCCCGCGCCTCCTTGCGGCGCAGTGAGGCGGACAGCCAGCGCGCGCGCATCGCGTATGAGGAGGTCCATCTGGCTTTCACCCGGCTGCAGGCCGTCGCCCAGTCCCAGCCCAAGCTGGTGATCCCGCAGGACCTGGATGCCGCCAGCTCGAAAGAGCGGGCCGCCGCCGCCGCTGCGACCGCCGCCCAGGAACAGGTGCAGGTGGCGCAGTTCGAACTCGACCGCCTCCTCGCGGAGGAAGCCGACACGCGGCTGCTGGCGCCCTTCGACGGGGTGGTCACGGAGCTTCACGCCAATCCCGGCGACCTAGTGCAGGGCGGCACCTCGCCGAGCGGTC
The DNA here is from genome assembly GCA_903922605.1 of uncultured Verrucomicrobiota bacterium. Taxonomy (GTDB): domain Bacteria; phylum Verrucomicrobiota; class Verrucomicrobiia; order Limisphaerales; family UBA9464; genus CAIVQB01. The sequence goes on along the minus strand of CAIXUG010000081.1, from coordinate 76,799 downwards.
AGGCCAAGGCGCTGGTGCGGCTCGCGCAGCTGGATCATCTGCGCCTGGTCTTTCCGGTCTCGGTCAGCCACATCGGTCTGATCCGCACCAATGATCTGCTGACGATCCGGCTCGAAGACGGGCGCAAGCTCGAGGGCCGCATCGCCCGTTTCAGTCACGAAGTCAACATGGTGACCCGCTCCATGCAGGTCGAGGCCGACGTCGCCAACGACGACCTCTCACTCGTCCCGGGCATGTATGCCTCCGCACTGCTCCAGACCGAGCAGCGGCATCAAGTCCTGGTGGTGCCCATTGACGCGGTGAACCGCCGGCAAAGCCTTTCCGTGCTGACGGTGGGAGCCGACGGCGTCGTGGCAGAGCGCGTCGTCCAAATCGGCCTCGAAACTCCCGTCCAGACCGAGATTCTCAGCGGCCTGAAGGAGGGCGACCTCGTCCTGCTCGGGGCCGCCGGCCGGGTCAAGGCCGGTCAGAAGGTGGAGCCCAAGCTCAGGGACACCACGCTCGTGGTGGGTGCCTTATGATTGCAACGATGCCCCCCGAGCTGCTCGTCGCCCTCCGCAAGTTCGACAGCTGCACGTTGTCGAACGCCGTGGAGAGCTTCGCCGTCCGCCTGCGCAACGAGGGCTATTGCAACTCCGCGATCCGCTGCCTTTTCCCGCAGCTGGCGCCCATGGTCGGCCACGCGGTCACCGTCTCCATCCGCTGCTCGGGACCGCCGGTCGAAGGTGGCCCCAATCCCGAACACACGGACTGGTGGAACCACATTCTCAGCGTGCCCGCACCGCGCGTGGTCGTGATCAAGGACGTGGATACACCGGCGGGCGCCGGCGCGTTTCTGGGCGAGATCCATGGCGCGATCCTGCGCAAGCTGGGCTGCGTTGGCGCGGTCACGAATGGCAGCGTGCGTGATCTGCCGGCGATTGGCTCGGCCGGGTTCCCCCTGTTCGCGGCCGGCACGGTCGTCTCGCACTCCTACTCGCACATCGTGGAGGTGGGCGCGGCGGTCGAGATCGGCGGCCTGAAGATCCGGCCCGGGGACTGGCTTCACGGGGACGCACACGGGGTGCTGCAGATCCCAGCCGGGATCGGGGATCGCCTGCCCGCCGCCGCTGAACGGTTCCTGGAGCATGAGCGCCGCATCCTGGCGTTGTGCGCCGATGACAACGTCACCCTGCCGAAACTGCGCGAAGCGGTGACGGCCCGTGCCCGACTCGCCACTCCCGGCACCTGAACCGACCTGCGCCATGTCCCGCTTTTCGATCCGCTATCCCTATTTCATCATCGTTGCCTGCCTGCTGACGGCCGTGATCGGGCTCTCCAGTCTGGTGCGGATGCCGGTGGACCTGTTTCCCCCGATCAACATCCCGGTGGTGGTGGTGGCGACCTTCTATTCGGGCATGCCGCCGGAACAGATCGAGAACGACATCACCGGGCGCTTCGAACGTTTTTTCACGCTGGCCAGCGGCATTGACCATATCGAGTCGCGCTCGCTCTACGGCGTGAGCCTCATCAAGGTGTATTTCCAGCCCGGCGTGAATGCCGACTCCGCCGTCAGCACCATCGCCAACCTGGCCTCGGCCAACCTCCGGCGGCTTCCGCCCGGCACGCTGCCGCCCGTGGTGCTCAAGTTCGACGCGTCAAGCCTGCCGGTGTGCCTCATCACGCTCAAGGGCGACGGGCTCAACGAAACGCAGCTGCGCGACGTCGGCCAGTACGCGGTCCGCAACCAGGTCGCGAATGTTCCCGGGGCCTCGGTACCGCAGCCCTTCGGCGGCAAATACCGCCAGATCATGGTCTATGTGGACCCGCTGAAGCTCGAGGCGCACCAGCTCAGCGTGATGGATGTGGTGCGCTCGGTGAACGACTCCAACCTCATCCTGCCCGCCGGGGATGTCCGGATCGGACCCTACGACTACAACCTCTATTCCAACAGCCAGCTCGACACGATCGATGAGATCAACCGGCTGCCACTGAAGACTGTCGGCAACTCCTCCGTGCTCGTGGCCGATGTCGGCGAGGCGAAGGACTCGGCGCAGATCCAGAACAACGTGGTCCGCGTGGACGGCCAGCGCTCGGTCTATCTGCCGGTGCTCAAGCAGGGCGGCAACGCCAACACGATCGCCGTGGTGGATGGCATCAAGGAGCGGGTGGCCAACCTCGTGGACACGCCGAAACAGCTTGTCGCGAAGGTGCTGTTCGACCAGTCGATTTTCGTGCGCAACGCCATCAAGAACCTGGTGCACGAGGGCGCGATCGGCCTCGTGCTCACGGGCGCGATGATCCTCCTCTTCCTCGGCAGTCCGCGCGCGACGCTGGCGGTGTTCCTCTCCATCCCGCTCTCGGCGCTCGCCACGTTCTTCGTGCTTTCGCTCGGCGGCGGCACGGTGAACACGATGGTCCTGGGCGGCCTGGCCCTCGCCTTCTCGCGGCTCATCGACAACTCGGTGGTCGTGCTCGAGAACATCTTCCGCCATCTCGAACTGGGTGAGACGCCGGAGGTCGCGGCGGAAAAGGGCGGCCGCGAGGTGGCGCTGCCGGTCCTGGCGGCCACGCTGACGACCGTGGTGGTGTTCTTCCCGGTGACCTTCCTCTACGGCGTCAGCAAGTTCCTGTTCACCGCGCTGGCGCTGACCGTCGTCATTTCGCTCTTCGCTTCCTACGTCGTGGCGCTGACGGTCGTGCCGCTCTTCTGTGCAAAACTGATCAAGAAGGCGCATGACCACGAGGACGACGACGGTGCCGGACGCGGCTTCAACGCGTGGTTCAACCGCAAATTCCACGCCCTGCTGGACCGTTACGAGCACGTGCTGAAGCGCTCGCTGCTCCGCCCCCTGGCCACGGCCCTGGGCATCACCGGCGTGTTTGTGCTCAGCCTCGGGCTGGTTCCGTTCATCGGGCTTTCGTATTTTCCGGCCACCGATCCGGGCGAGTTCACCATCAACCTCAAGGCCCCGACCGGCACGCGCATCGAGGCGTCGGAGGAGCTGGTCGCGCGGGTGGAAAAGATCATCCGGGCAGAGGTTCCGCCCGAAGAACTGGGCGTCATCGTGGCCAACATCGGCGTGCAGCCGGACTTCTCCGCGATGTACACGAGCAACTCCGGCCATCACACCTCCACCGTCCAGGTCAGCCTCAAGGAGAAGCACCGGCTCAGCAGCAACGAATACATCCGCCGGGTGCGGGCCCGGGTGCGCAAGGAGCTGCCCGAGCTGAGTGCGTACTTCCAGACCGGCGGGTTGGTGGATGCCGTGCTCAACCTCGGTCTCCCGGCGCCGGTGGACATCCAGATCAGTGCCTCCAACCTGGAGGCGGCGCACGACACGGCCAACGAGATCGCCCGCAAGCTGCTGGCGCTGCCGGGCGTGAACGACGTGCTGGTGCCCCAGGATGTGGATTATCCGGCGTTGCAGCTGAAGGTGGACCGTGAACACGCCGCGCAGCTCGGCCTGAGTTCCAAGGAGGTCATTAATAACGTCATCACCGCCCTTACTTCCGCCGCGATGATTGCGCCGAGCTTCTGGGTGGATCCAAAAAGCGGGAACGATTACCTGCTCACCGTCCAATATCCCGAGGGCACCGTGAAGAATCTGGCCGACCTCCAGGCCATCCCCATCCGTTCGAGCAAGGCGGTCAACGCCGCCCGTTTGGACACGATGAGCAGTCTCCAGCACATGCACGCGCCGACGGAGGTAGATCACTACCAGTTGCGCCGCGTGATCGACGTCTACGTCTCGCCGAAGGGCGAGGATCTCGGCCGCCTGCGCAAGGACGTGGAGAAAATCCTCGCAGCCACCCCCCTGCCCGAAGGCGCGCGCGTCACGGTGCGGGGCATGGTGCAGGGCATGCAGGCGTCGTTCAAAAGCTTCGGCCTCGGCCTGATCCTGTCAGTGGTGCTCGTCTATCTGATCCTGGTCGCGCAGTTCCAGTCGTTCATGGATCCCCTGCTCATCCTGCTGGCCGTGCCCACCGGGCTGGCCGGCGTGATGGTCACCCTCTGGCTGACGGGCACGACCCTGAACGTCATGTCGCTGATGGGCATTGTGATGATGGTCGGCATCGTGGTGTCGAACAGCATCCTCATCGTCGAGTTCATCCGCCGGCTCCGCGAGGACGGCAAGCCGGTGCGGGAGGCGGTCATCACCGCCTGCCGGGTGCGCCTGCGACCGGTGCTCATGACCTCGCTGGCCACGCTCATCGGCCTAATTCCCATGGCCCTGAAACTGGGCGCGGGCAGCGAAGCCTACGCGCCGCTGGCACTGGCGATCATCGGCGGCCTGGCACTTTCAGTCGTGCTGACGGTGTTCATCGTGCCCGCCGCCTACCTGCTGGTGTACGGCCGGCACGACCATTCTCCCAACCTTTCCGCCCCGGTTACGCCCGCCGCATGAAACGTCTGTCACTACTGCTCTGCCTGCTGGGCTGGCTTCTGGCCCCGGTCCGATCCGTGTCGGCGGAGGCGCCGCGCCCGCTGACATTGACAGAGGCGCGCAAACAGGTGCTGGCCGCCCATCCGCGCATCTCCGTGGCGGAACTTCGTTCGCTCGCCGCCCGGCAGGTGGTCATCGAAAACCGGGCCGGCTTCTTGCCATTTATCTCTGCCAACGCGACCGCCGTCGGCAATGACGACGGCCCCAACTCGCGCATCGCGGCCGGGGCGCTCAACAACCCATCCGTTTACGAGCGGGCCGCCGTCGGGGCCAGCATCTCGCAGCTCATCACCGACTTTGGTCGCACGGCGAACCTGACCGATGCCGCCAAACTGCGGGCCCAGGCCGCCGCCACCAATGTGGCCGCCACCCGCGCGCAACTGCTGCTGGAAGTCGATGGCGCCTATTTTTCCGCGCTCGCCGCGCGGGCGGTGAAGGCCGTCGCGGCCAAGACGTTTGACCAGCGGAAGCTGCTCTTCGACCAGGTCAGCGCCCTCGCCTCGAACCAGTTGAAATCCGAGCTGGATGTCCGGTTTGCCCAGGTGAGTCTGGACGAGGCGCGGCTGCTGACCAGCCAGGCCGAGAAGGATTGGCAATCGGCCCTGGCCACGCTGGACAGCCTGCTCGGCCAGCGCACCCCCGGGGAGTTCGCCCTGATGGAGGAACCCGCTCCCGGGAGCCTGCCGGAGGATGCTGAGCCGTTAATCGCACTGGCGCTGCGGCAGCGACCGGAGCTGGTGCGGCTGCGCTTTGAGCGCGACGCCGCCATGGCCACCGCCCGGGCCGAGCGCGGACTGCAGTATCCGACCCTCAGCGCGTTCGGCACGGCCGGCGTGGCGCCCCTGCATGATTCCCACTTCGACTACGAGTACGCCGCCGCCGGCCTCAACCTGAACGTGCCGCTCTTTGCCGGCGGCCTGTACGAGGCCCGCCGCAAGGAGGCCGGGTTCCAGTCCCAGGCCGCCGCCGAAACGTTGCGTGACGCGGAGAACACCCTGATCCGGGACGTGCGCGTGGCCTGGTTGGAGGCCGGCCAGTCCCGGGAACAGGTCCGTCTGACGGCCAGCCTGCTCGAGAGTTCCAATGCGGCTCTGGACCTGGCGCAGGCCCGCTTCAACCAGGGGCTCAGTTCCATCATCGAGCTGAACCAGGCCGAGCTGAACCGGACCTCGGCCGCCCTGTCGCAGGCCCGGGCGGAGTACGAATACCACGTGCGGCGCGACCTGCTCGATTTCCAGACCGGCAGCCTGCACTGACGCTCCCGCCCGCAACGCGGTTGCGTTACGGAATTTCGCCAGTCCGGTTCCGTAACACAATCGTAACATTTCCGCCGTTTGCCCGTAACCGGCCATCTTGAGCGTGCGCCCGCACAACACACTCACACATGGCTAAATCACATCCTCAGACACTCCCCCGGCTGGCCCTCCTGGCCGCCCTGTGGGGCGCAACCCTCGGAGTCCAACGACTCCATGCGCAATCCGCCGATGCCCTGATCGACAAGCTGGTCGAGAAAGGCATCCTGAGCGTGGATGAAGGCAACGGCCTCCGGGAGGAGACCGACAAGGACTTCACCAAATCATTCGCGTCCAAGACCGGCATGCCGGACTGGGTCACCGCCTTCAAGATCAACGGCGATTTCCGCGGCCGCTACGAGAACTTCGGCTCGGACAACAGCCTCTTCACCGGGCGCACCCGCTTCCGTTACCGCGCCCGGCTGGCCTTCACGGTCGTCATGCAGGAAGACTTCGAGGTGGGCTTGCGCTTCGCCTCGGCGGACGCCGCTTCCGGCTTCACCGGTGGCAACCCCGTATCGGCCAACACCACCCTGCAGGACAACGCCACCCGCAAAGGCGTCTATTTCGACACGGCTTACGCCAAGTGGACCCCGCTCCACGACGGGACCTGGAGCGCCGGCGTGACCATCGGCAAGATGGACAACCAGTTCCAGGTCTCGAACATGGTGTTTGACCTCGATTACCAGCCGGAAGGCGCGCAGGCCTACGTGGGCTACCAGCTCAACGAGAAGAACAGCTTCAAGGCCATTGCCGGCGCCTTCGTCCTGGACGAGCTGAACCAGATTGACCGCAGCGCCGCTCCGGTCGGGCCCAACTCCCCCAGCCGCGATCCCTACCTGACCGGCGCCCAGTTCGTCTGGGATGCAAAGTGGACGGCGAAACTCGAATCCACCCTCGGGCTGGGCGTCTTCTCGCTGAACAACAAGGACAACCTGTTCCTCCCGCAGAGCGGTACTCCCGGGGTGCCGCTGGTCAACGACGGGAACACCCGCGTTCCCAGCAAGGGCGCGTACCAGCTGGCGTACAACTTCAACCCGGTCGTGGTCAGCAGCGCGATCGTGTACAAGCTGGACAGCTTCCCACTCTATAACGGCGCCTTCCCCGTCAAGCTGATGGGTGAATACATGAACAACCCGGGCGCGCCCAACAACAACACGGGCTACCGCGCCGGCATCACGCTCGGCAAGGCCGGCGAGAAGGGGCACTGGGAAATCACGTACCGCTACCAGGCCCTCGAAGCCGATGCCTGGTATGACGAGTTGGTCGATGACGACAATGGTGCGTTCTACCAGACGGCCGGGCTGTACTCCGGCTATTACAATGCCACGACCGGCGGCTTCGGCTACCGCGGCGGCACCAACGTCAAGGGGCACTTCATCCAGTTCCAGTATTCCATCTCGGATTCGCTCACCTTCGTCTTCAGCTACTACCTGAACACCCTGATTCAGCCGAATCCCGTCGGAAGCACGAGCGCTGGCAGCCATTTCATGGCCGATCTCAGCTGGAAGTTCTGAATCGTCACCGCCGCGTAACCCCCTCGTCACGCGGCGAATTTCTCAACCCACTAGCTTGAAAATGAACATGAAAAAGCAACTTCTTCTCCTCGCCGCCGGCCTGCTGGCCGCGGCCCAGACCTTCGCCGCCGGCGCCATCACGGTGAAGGGTTCCGACACCCTCGTGGTCCTCGCCCAGCGTTGGGCCGAGGTTTACATGGGGGCTCACGCCGACCAGAAGATCCAGGTGAACGGCGGCGGCTCGGGCATCGGGTTCGCCGCGCTCCAGAACGGCACGACCGACCTCGCCGACGCCTCCCGGAAAATCAAGGCCAAGGAAATCGAGCAATGCGTGAAGACCTTCGGCAAGCGCCCCACAGAGTACAAAGTGGCCCTCGACGGCCTCAGCGTTTACGTAAACGCGGACAACGCCCTTGGCCAGCTCAGCGTGGAAGAGCTGGAAGGCATCTTCACCGGTGCGATCAAGAACTGGAAGGAAGTCGGCGGCGCGGACGCCCCGATCACGGTGTACAGCCGTGAGAACAGCTCCGGCACCTACGAGTTCTTCAAGGAACACGTGCTGAAAGGCAAGGACTTCGCCTCCAGCGCCCAGACCATGCCCGGCACCGCCGCCGTCCTCCAGGCGGTCGCCAAGGACAAGAACGGAATCGGCTATGGCGGCGCGGCCTACGGCAACGGCGCCAAGCATCTCAAGGTCAGCAAGGTCAAGGGGGAGGAAGCCATCGAGCCCAGCGAAGAGACCGTGCTCTCCGGCAAGTACCCGATCTGGCGCTACCTCTACGTTTATGTGAATCCGGCCTTGGATAAGGGCGACATCTCCGCCTACCTCAAATGGATCCGCGGCGACGAGGGCCAGAAGCTCGTCAAGGACGTCGGCTATTACCCGTTGCCCAAGAATCTCCGCGCCAACTGAGCGCCATCGCAATGGCGGGGCGGGCAGCCGATGCCCTCCCTCCGTTCGGCAGAATTTGATCGCAGTTCCTCCGCGATCACCCAAGGGGTGGAGGCCGTTGTAACCCAAACGTAAGTAGGTTCAACGCCTCCACCCCGTTTAGTCTCCGCCCATGCCGATTCCGTGCGCCTTTCCGGTGCCCGCCTAACCCGAATCCCCGTCGTGCCCGATCCTCACGCCAACCCACCCGCCCGCCGGCCCATCGGCTGGATGGGCATCCATCGCGGCCACAAGGCGCGCCCGCTCGAATGGCTCGCCGAGAAGTTCATCTTCGGGGTCAGCTTCTCGGCCATCGCGATGGTTTTCCTCATCTTCCTGTTCGTGGGTCGTGAGGCGTTGCCGGTGTTTCTCGGCGAGACCGACAGCGCCCTGGTTCAGGATGTCATCCCGTCCACCGACCTCGACAAGGTGCCGCCGGCCAAGCTGGCCAAGTATCTGGGCATGACCCCTTCGGAGCTGAAATCCAAGGATCACGAGACCCTGCAGACGATGATGGAAATCCGTGAGGAGGCCGCCAAGGAGGTGCCGGCCAGCTTCCGGGATGACAAGGATGCCAAGGTCAACACGACCGAATGGGCCTACATGCTCCATCCCTTCCAGTGGACCGGTTACAGCAAGCCCGAATACATCTGGCAGCCGGTCGGGACAATTCCCAAGTACAACCTGATCCCCCTGCTGATCGGCACCCTCAAGACCACGATGGTCGGCCTGGCCTTCGCCGTGCCCCTCTCCCTGGCCGCCGCCATCTACGTCTCGCAATTGGCCTCACCACGCTGGAAGGAATGGATCAAGCCCGGCATCGAGTTTCTGTCGGGCATCCCTTCGGTCGTGATGGGCGCCTTTGCCTTCATCGTGCTCGCGGGGTTCCTGCAGAACCTCTTCGGCTACCGCTACCGGCTCAATGCCTTCGTGGCGGGTATCGCGCTTGGCCTCACCGCCGTGCCGCTCATCTTCTCCATCGCCGAGGACGCGCTCACCAGCGTGCCCCGCAGCTACGTGCAGGCCGCGCTCGCCCTCGGGGCGTCGCGCTGGCAGACCGCGTGGCAGATCGTGCTGCCCGCCGCCGCACCTGGCGTGTTTGCCGCCCTGGTGCTCGGCTTCGGCCGCTGCATCGGTGAGACGATGGTGGTGCTGATCGCCAGCGGCAACGCGAGCGTCGTTTCCTGGAACATCTTCGACTCCACGCGCAGCCTCACCGCCACCATCGCAGCGGAGATGGCCGAGGCGGTCAAGGGCGGCCACCACTACCGGGTGCTGTTCATGCTCGGCACGCTCCTGTTTGCCGTGACCTTCACGACCAACCTGCTGGGTGACATCGTCATGCAGCGGTTGAAACAGCGCCGCTCCGGCAAATGAGCCACCCTCTTCCCTCTCCTGTTGCGCCATGAACTCCGCTGCCACCCCTGCTCCCGCCAGTCCGGTGAAGCGGCGTTTCACCCGCCAGAAGTTCGACCTGGCCTCGGGCTTTTTCACGAGCCTGACCGGTTTGGCGACGCTTGCCATCCTGCTGTTTCTCGCGGCCATCCTCTCGAACATCCTCATCAACGGCCTCCCGGGGCTGTCCTGGCGCTTCGTCTCCACGATCCCCCGCAAGGACTTCTTCGAGCCGGAGTCCGCCGCCGTGCTGTCGATGATCATCGGGACCACGATCCGGGTGCTGGTGATGACGGTGTTTGTGATCCCCATCGGGGTGATCACCGCCGTCTATCTCACGGAATATGCCGCGTCCAGTTCGCCTTACACCCGGATCATCCGGGTGGCCATCGCCAACCTGGCCGGCGTGCCCTCCATCGTCTTCGGCCTGTTCGGTCTCGGCTTCTTCATCAACTTCGTCGGGAAGAACATGGATGCGCTCCTGCACTCCCCCACGCCGGTTTGGGGCCATGAATCGGTGCTATGGGCTTCGCTCACGCTCGCGGTCATGACCATGCCGGTCGTCATTGTGGCGACCGAGGAGTCGCTGAAGGCCATCACGCCCGGGCTGCGAGAAGCCAGCCTCGCATTGGGCGCGACCAAGCTGGAGACGATCATCAAGATCGTGCTGCCCAACGCGCTCCCCGGCATCCTGACCGGCGGCATCCTCGCCGTGAGCCGCGCCGCCGGCGAGGTCGCGCCGATCCTCTTCACCGGGGTGGCCTACTACATGGCCGACCTGCCGACGCGGCTCACCGACCAGTTCATGGACCTCGGCTATCACGCCTTCGTGCTGAGCACGCAGTCCGACAACATCGAGAAGACCCGGCCGATCCTCTACGCCACCGTGCTGGTGCTGCTGGCCCTCACCTTTTCCCTCAACGCCGTCGGCATCATCGCGCGCGCCCGGATGCGCAAGGCGATGCGGGCCGGACACTGAACCGCTTTCTTTCCCATGGCCGCCATCACCCTCTCCACCAACCCGGTCGATCTCGTCACGCCCGCCGAAATCCTGAACGCGCCGGCGCTCATCGAGACGAAGGACCTGGAGCTTTTCTACGGCACCTCCCGGGCGCTCAAGAGCATCAACCTGTCCATCCGCGAGAAGCTCGTCACCGCGTTCATCGGGCCGTCGGGCTGCGGCAAGTCCACCTATCTGCGCTGCTTCAACCGGATGAACGACCTGATCGACGGCGTGCGCATCACCGGCGAATGTCGGATCGGGGGGGAGGACATCTATGCCAAGGATGTGGACGTAATCGAGTTGCGCAAGCGGGTCGGCATGGTGTTCCAGCGGAGCAACCCGTTCCCGAAGTCCATTTACGACAACATCGCCTACGGCCTGAACCTCCAGGGCAGGCGGGCCAAATCCGAAGTGGATGCCGTGGTCGAGAAGTCGCTGCGCGGCGCGGCGCTCTGGGACGAGGTGAAGGACCGCCTGAATTCCAGTGCGCTCGGCCTCTCCGGCGGCCAGCAGCAGCGCCTGTGCATCGCCCGCGCCATCGCGATCCGGCCCGAGATCATACTGATGGACGAGCCGGCCAGCGCCCTGGACCCCATCGCCACCGCCAAGGTCGAGGAACTGATCATCGAGTTGAAAAAGGAGTTCACCATCGTGATCGTCACGCACAACATGCAGCAGGCCACGCGCATTTCCGATTACACGGCGTTCTTCTACATCGGTGAGCTGATCGAGTACGATCTCACCTCCAAGATCTTCACGAACCCCGCCAAAAAGCAGACCGAGGACTACGTCACCGGCCGCTTCGGCTGAGCCGCTTCAATTCGTCACTCGCAACTCGTCATTCGCCATTTCCATGTCCCACTTTGAAATCGAACTCGCCGCCCTGAAGGAGCGTCTGCTGCTCATGGCCAGCCGTGCCGAGGCCGCCGTCAACAACGCCATCAAGGCGCTCGTCGAACGCGATGATGACCTCGCCCGCCGCGTGAAGGAGGAGGACGACGCCATTGACCAGCTCGAGCAGCAGGTGGATGCCGCCTGCATCGCCCTGCTGGCCAAGGCTCCCCTGGCCACCCAGCTCCGTCTCATCACCAGCGCGATGAAGATTTCCCGCGACCTCGAACGCGTCGGGGACGAGGCCACCACCATCGCCCGCCGTTCGCTGGAACTGTCGCAGGAACCCCAGCTCAAGCCCTACGTGGACATTCCCCGCATGGCCACGATGGCGATGGCCATGCTGAACGATGCGCTCGGTGCCTTCGTCACCGGTGACACCGCCCGGGCCCGCAGCGTCATCCCCCGCGACAAGGACGTGGACCAGCTCAACAAGCAGCTTCACCGGGAACTGGCGAGCTACATGATCGAGAAACCCACCACGATCACCCGCTGCCTGAACCTGATGGCCATCAGCAAGGCGTTGGAACGCATCGCCGACCACGCCAAGAACGTCGCCGAGGATGCGGTCTTCCTGTACGAGGCCCGGGACATCCGCCATTTGGGCGGTGGCGAACATTGAGCTTCGCATCATGCTGGCTCTGAATTTGTTGCGTCAGACTCGACCGCGACATTTTCCAACCCTTTCGAGGCCGGTTGATTTTGCAAGGAATCCCGCCGTCACGCGACTCATCCTGGATGGACTGCCACCAATTCCCGCTCGTCACCCCAATGTTGCATGTTTCACCGCAAGGTGACGTGCCGGGCGGGGACTTGCCGAGACAGACTTCTCCCGCTATGACATCCGCCATGCTAGCTGGGAGCCTCACCGCCAATCTGCCGGGCAGCGCCGCCATCATGGGTGCGCGCGTGCTCAATCGCACCGTTACGGAATCGCCGTACGTGCTGCGTCGGGCCACCTCGGCGGAGGATATCCATGCCGCCCAGGCACTTCGGTTTTTGGTTTTCAACCTCGAGCTGAACGAGGGGCTGGAAAGCTCCTTCGCCACGTTGCGGGATGAGGACCATTTTGATCCGGTCTGCGACCATCTGCTGGTCGAGGACCGCCGTACCGGCGACGTCGTGGGCACCTACCGGTTGCAGACCGGCCTCTCCGCCGCCCGTCATTTCGGCTACTACTCCGAGCAGGAGTTCGATTTTTCACCTTACGAACCGCTCCGGGAACAGATCGTGGAGCTGGGCCGCGCCTGTGTTCACATCGACCACCGCAACCTGCTCGTGCTCGGCCTGCTCTGGAAGGGCATCATTTCCTACGCGCGCGAACACGGCAGCCGCTACCTCGTGGGGTGCAGTTCGCTGACCTCGCAGGATCCCCAGGTGGGGGCGGCGGCCTTCTTCGAACTGAGTGACGCGCATCTCGTGGAGCCGGCCCTGCGCACCTTTCCCCGGCCGGCCTTCTACTGCGACATGCAGACCCTGGCCGAGGAAGCTCCCAAAATCCCGAAACTCCTCCGCGCCTACCTTTCGTTCGGCTCCAAGATCTGCGGCCCGCCTGCGATTGACCGGGAGTTCAAGACCATCGACTTCCTCACCTGGCAGGATCTCGATGTGCTCACCCCGGGTGCCCGGCGCCTGTTGGGAGCCTAGGTCCATGCCGCGACACCCGTTCCGCGCGGCGGGACGATTCCTTAATTTCCTCTGGTTTAGCGCGCTCGCGCTCATTGACTTCGGCCGGACCGTGCGTCCGGCGGAGAGGAGGCTCGGACGGCGCAATTACCGTCTGCGGGCGGAATGGTCTCACCGCCATGCCAAAGGCCTATGCCGGGTACTCGACCTGCGAGTCGAATCGGTGGGACCGGTACCCGCCGCCCAGTTCTTCTGCTCCAACCATCTTGGCTATCTCGACATCGTCACCCTCGTTGCCGTCACGCCCATGGTCTTCGTCTCCAAGGCCGAGGTGCGCGGCTGGCCCATCATCGGCTGGCTGACGCAGTGTGCCGGCACCCTCTATCTCCAACGCGAGCGCAAGGGTGACCTGGTTGAGGTCGCCCGTCAGTTCGCGCCCATCCTTGAGGACAACGTTCCGGTGGTGATGTTTCTCGAAGGCACCAGTTCCGGCGGTGACACGGTGCTGCCTTTCCGTCCATCGCTGCTGGCACCCGCCGTGGGCAACGGCTGGGTGGTGGCCCCGGTGGCGCTCGATTACTCCGTCAGCGAGGGCACGGTGGCGGACGATGTGGCCTACTGGCGCGACATGACTTTCTTCCCGCACTTTTTGAACCTGCTCGGCAAGGCCTGGATCGGCGGACGCGTCGCCTTTGGCACCGCCCGCCCGCCCGGGGCCGACCGGAAAATCCTCGCCCAGGAGCTTCATGGTACGGTCGTAGGATTGCGGCAGAAGACGTAATTGGGCATTCCCCTGTTTCGACATGCTGGAACTCCGCCCCACCTGCGAGCACTGCAACCAGCCGCTGCCGCCCGAATCCACCGAGGCGCGCATCTGCTCTTACGAATGCACGTTCTGCGCGACGTGTGTGGACAGCATTCTGCACGATGTCTGCCCGAACTGCGGCGGCGGCTTCACTCCCCGCCCGGTCCGCCCGGCGAACAATTGGAAGGGCGACAACTTCCTCGACCACGACCCGGCCAGCAGCCGGGTCAAGCACCGCCCGGTGGACCTCGCAGCCCACGCGCGGTTCGCTTCGCAGCTGAAAACCATTCCCCCCGAGCGCCGGTAACCGGCATTTTCAGCGCTTTCCGGAAACGGCGCGGGCTCGACGCCCATCGGCGCTGCGTTTTACCCTCTGGGCACCGTGTCTGCTGAAATCGCCATTGTCGTGCCGATGTTTAACGAGTCGGCCAATGTCGCCCCGCTCGTGGACGAGATCGCCCGCCTGTTTGGCGCCGAACCACGCCCGTGGGAACTCGTGCTCGTGGACGATTGCAGCAACGACGGCACCTGGGCGGAAATCCTGGCCGCCCAGACCCGCGATCCGCATGTGCGCGGCCTGCGCCACACGAAGAACCGGGGCCAGAGTGCCGCCGTCTGGACCGGCCTGACCGGCTCGACCGCTCCCCTGCTCTGCACACTCGATGGCGATCTTCAGAACGATCCCGCCGAGCTGCCCCGGATGCTGGCCCTGCTTGGCGAGGTGGATTTCGTCTGTGGCCATCGCGTGAACCGGCAGGACTCCTTTGTCCGCAAGGTTTCCTCCCGGGTGGCCCGGGCCGCGCGCAAGCTCGTGCTGCGCTACGACTTCGCCGATACCGGCTGCGCCCTGCGTGCCTTCAAGCGCTCTTCGCTCACCGGCGTGTTTCCCTTTAACGGGCTGCACCGATTCCTGCCGATCCTCGTCGCGGGCAACGGCAGCCAATGCCGGGAAGTACCCGTGAACCACCGTCCCCGCGTCGCCGGCGTGAGCAAATACGGAGTCTGGAACCGGCTGGGTCGGGGCCTCTTCGACCTCGTCGGGGTCGCCTGGTACCAACGACGCCGGCTGAATCCGGTGCCGGTGGACGATTCCCGCACTCTCCGCTGAACAGCGGTCTCAGTTTTTGGCCGTCCGCTCGAAAACAAAGAGGTTGTTCACTCCCAGCTGGAACTTCTGGCGCTTCAGCAACCGGAACCGGGGCGGGCTGAAGATCATCGGCGTGTGGCACACCTCGTAGCCGTGGTGCTCTTCCAGGGCCATGCCATGAACCAGGCGCAGCGTCGTGAGCACGTTCAGGATGTGATCCACGATGGCCGACGGCACCGTGATGATCAGCAGGCCGCCCGGTCGCAGGCAGTTCGCGATGCCGCTCGCCAGCACGCCGTGCTGGTCGTTGGGAAAATGCTCCAGCACCGCCAGCATGACGACGGCGTCAAACACTCCCGCGTCCTTCGGCATGTCCTGCGGGAAAAAACCCCGCGTCTGCCGAAAACCATTGGCCGAACGGCTATCCGCCGCCAGTGCCGGATCAATGCCCATGCTGCCGGGACCGCAACCGCCGTGGCGCGAAAACAGCACCCCGTCGGCGCTGCCCAGGTCGAGTACCTTCATGCCGGGAATGAGGAAGCGGCTCGCCTTGTCCACGCGCCAGTTTTGCAGGATTCGGTCCAGTAACGTCATAAGCGAAAGCGAGCACAGGGTCGGCGGAATGTCAGAGCGGCTTCAACCGAAACAATGCCCATCGGGCGGGTTCGTGGCTGGCCGTGGTGCGCAATTCCTCTTCGACGACCAGCTCAGCCCCGATTCGCCGGCTCCATTCCGTGATGGACAGGCCCGTCATACCCTCCATTTCCACCACCGGCACCACGATGGCCTGGGCTCCCCGGGCACGCACGGCCGCCGCGTCATCCTGGGGCAGCAGGTGGACCACCCGTCGTGTGCCGAACGGTTTCCAAAGCGAGGTTTCGAGAGCGTTTTGGGCGATGAAACCGATCGTGTCGTCCGGATGGTCGAGGTGTTTGACCAGCCCCGACAGCAGCTCGGCGCGGTCGCCGTACACCTGATAGACGGTGAGCGCCCGGGCAATGAGCGGGTGATGAAAACGCTCCTGCAACGTGCCCAGCACCCGCACCGCCGGCCAGAGGGGGCGTGAGGGTGACAGCACCATGAGCAAAAAGGTGGACCCGTAGGCCAGCAGCGCGAGGCGGGGCCACCACGCCCGGCGGCTTATGTCACCACGCGAACCACGCGGCAACAGCGTGGGCAGCAGCAGGGCGTAATACGGGGCGGCAATCCGGGAGGTGGTCTGAATGGCCGCTATGGCCGAATAGACCAGCAGACTGAGCCAGGGTGACCAGCGCAGCAGCCGCATGGACCACGGTTGAGGCCCGGCGGCGGCGTCCTGCCGTCGGCGAAGCGCCAGTTGCACCAGCAGCAGCGCGGTGACCCCCAGCCCGAGCCCGGTGTGTTCGTCACCGGGCAACTCACGCAGCCGGTAAGAATTGCGCCCTTCCTCCGCCGCGACATCCAGCAGGGCAAGCCAGCGTTCGGGCAGGGCATGCTGTACCGCCGCGTTCCAAGGGCCTGCAAAGGGGAACACCGGCGGCGCGAGGTTCTGGATCACCAGCAACGCGGCGTTGTGAACGACGTAGGCCGGGGCATAGGCCCGCTGCGAAATCTGTTTGGCCAGTGGTTCAATGCTCGCCCCGGACCAGTCGCCGCAATGCCGCTGATTGAGCACTGCCACGGGCAGCAGCGAACCGAGCGCCGCCACCACCAGGACCAGCGCCGTGGCCAGAGGCCGCCGCAGGCAGGCGCGACTGGCGGGCCAGATGGCAATGGCCCAGGGAAGCAGCAGCGGCAGGTTGCTGGACTTGGCGTTGGTGGAAAGGGCGGCCGCCAGCACCGAGGTGGCAAGGTCGAGCCACTTCCCGCCGTCGCTGGCACGCCTGGCAAAGACCATCGCGGCGAGAACCAGCGTCACGCCATAAAGATCGTTCTGGATTCCGCCAGCCTGCAACGCGAAGCAGTAGCCGCCGGCGAAGACCCACATCCAGTTCCACGCCGCCCGTCCGCCCACGCCCATGCGACGCAGCCAGGCAAAGGTCAGCCCGGGCAGCAGCAAAAAGGAGCCGAAGCTCAGCAGGAAAAACAACCGGTCCGAATGGGTGAACGCCAGCAACGGCGTCGTCGCCCACTCGAACCCGCTCGCCCGGGTGTTGAGACGCTCATGAACCGTCTCGATCCAGTGCCAGCGCCCTGCCGCCAACCAGTGCAGGGAGCGCGGTGTCCGGTAGGAAAGCGCGTCATAGTTGTTGGGCGCGTAAAGCAGCCCTCCGACCAGCCCCAGAGCGACCGTGACCAGAAAGCAAAAGGGCAAAGGCCGACCAAACCGCCGTCGCAGGCGTTTGAAAGACCAGCAGCCCCAGCCCGTTGCCGCAAAACCCGGCCGCCACAGGAGCCCGGTGATGATCACGGCGACCACGAGGCCGACGGCATAGCCGACCCGGTTAAGCTGCCCAACGGCGGAAAGCATCCAACCCAGCGCAGGCAGCCAAGCCAGCAGCCAGACCCACATCAGGGCCGGACGCGGCGCGTTGGTTTCGGAGCACATGCTGGAAATACCTGAGGATTCCGTGTGCACGAGGCGCGGCGGACTTTGGTCCGTCTCAGGTCCGGGCCGGACCAGAGCCTTCGCTTCCCGGCGGAGTACGGGTGCCCGTCTTCAGCCCGAGCACGCTCAGATAGAAGCTGGCGGACATCACCTGCAGGCCGATCGTGCAAAGCGTCGTGGCCGGGATCAGCCGGCGCAGGTTATCGGCGTAGTCCAGCACACCAAAGTGCGCCTGCTTCCAGACGAGGAGCGCCCGCAGGAAAAGGACAAAACCGGTCAGCAGCGTCAGCAGCCCCACGATCAGCCCCCGCTCCAGGTTGAAGCGGCGGAACAGGTTGGTGAAATCCGGATCGGCATTCAGCAGCCCCTCCCCGACCGCAAAGACCTTGGTGAAAAACGCCAGCGATACCAGCTGCACGCCGAGGACCATCCACAGACCGGCCCCGAGCATCGTCCCGACATCGAACTGGACCGAACCCACCCCGAACGCGTGAAAGGAGGTCAGCGCCATCCCCAGCCCGCCAAGCAGGAAAAGGACAATTCCCGGCATGAGAAACAGCCACTTGGGCGAGTAGATCAGCATGAACCGCAGGTGCCGCCAGCCATCGCGCCACGGCTTCAGGTGGGGCGGACGGTTGCGCCCGTCCTTGTACAGGGTGATCGGCACCTCGGTGATCCGCAGGCCCTTGATCGTCGCCTTCATGACCATCTCGGAGGCGAACTCCATGCCGGTCGTCTTCAGATCCATCTTGCGCCAGGCCGCGGCCGAAAAGGCGCGCATGCCGCAGTGAAAGTCATGGATGGGCGTCTTGAAGAACAGCCGTCCCAAAAACGACAGCGTGGGATTCCCCAGCCAGCGGTTCTTCCACGGCATCGCGCCCGGCGCAATGGTGCCGCCGCCGCTGGGCAGCCGGCAGCCCATCACGAGCTCATAACCCTCGCGGAGCTTGGCGACAAAACCGCTGATGTTGGAGAAATCGTAGCTGTCGTCCGAGTCGCCCATCATGAGCCATTTGCCGCGGGCCGCCGCAAAGCCGCCGCGCAGGGCGTTCCCATAGCCCTTGGCCTTCACATGCTCCACGCGGGCACCGAGCCGCTGGGCGATCTCGATGGACCCGTCGGTGCTGCCGTTGTCCGCGATGAGCACCTCTCCCGTGACGCCTGCCTTGGCGAGGCCCGCGTGCGCCTTCTCGATGCAGCGGGCCAGCGTCTCTGCCTCGTTGAGGCAGGGCATCACTATGGTCAGTTCAATCTCGTCGGACATGCAGACCGCGAACGTAATCGTGCCGCGAGGCCAGTTTCAAGCCGTGTCACCGATTGATGGCAGTTCAATTTGCCCCATCGCGCAACCGCTGCCCGGCGGCGGTGTTGACTCGCAGAGTCCCGTTTGAACCGGGAAATCGACATCGCCATGAAAGTTCGCCCTTCCGTCCGCCGTCCGGCCCGTCGCTTGGGCTTCACCTGCATCGAGATAACGCTTGTGATCATGATCATCGGCCTGCTGGTCATGGTGGCGATCCCCAACCTCGGCAATTCCCACTCCGAGGCGCGGTACAATGCGATCATCCAAAACCTCCGGGTCATCGATAACCAGAAGCATCTGTGGGCGGTTAAACGCATGAAAGGCGACCACGCAACGCCGACCGAAGCCGATCTCTCCCCCTATTTTCAGAACGGCCAGTTCCTGTCCGCCATCTTGGGCGAAACCTACCACATCAACCCGGTCGGCCAGCCGCCCACTGCCACCACCCCCACCCGCATCAAGATGTCCTCCATGACCATCGAGGCGGGCAGCGTGATCACGATTCCGGACAAGTAAATAGGGGCGAGGACCAGAGTGAGGGGGACAGGGAGTGAGCTCGCTTTCGCTCCCTATCTTTGGCCGTTGCGGCAAGTCAGGCCTACGGCCCTGGCCCGCCTTTCCTCACTCACGGGCCAGGCTTCAGCTCCAACAGGTAAAGATTGTCCTGCGGCACTTTTTGCCCGGGTTTTACCTTTTGATAGGCCAGCGCCTCCAAGTCCAGCACCTCGCCCCGAATCCGGCGGTCGGCGGCCTCGGCCGGGCTCAAGGGGTAGGCCGTCACCACGGTGGCTTCATGCCGGGCGGCCCAATCCAGACCATCGTGATTACCGGCAACGACGGCGGCCATGTCATCGACCACCAGCCAGCGGATTCCCTGGGCCCGAAGCAAGGCGGGCGAATCCCCATTAAGGACGTGCACCACCCGACGGCTGCCGTAGGGTTCCCACAGCTTAAGTTCACCGATCGTATAGGCAGCATAGCCAACTACTTGGGCGTCCTTGAGCCAGGGTTGAAACGGCACCAAGTGATCGCCCAAGGCGAGGCTGTCCTCGAGTTTGGTCTGCCACCGGGCAAAGAATTTGCCGCCAACCGGTGAGTGCGCGGCCAGCCAGCCCGCCATGCCGGGCGTGGGCAGCACCGGGCGCTGCTTTGAAAGCGCCAGCAACAAAACAGAACAACCGATGGAGGCCATAGCCGCGAATTGCCACCACCGCCGGCGAACAATCTGGGCATGCGGACCGCCCGCCACGAACAAGACCACCAAAAAGGGATAATATGCAGCAAGGTAGCGCGCGGGCTGCCGGCACCCCATCTTCGCCAGAAACAGCAGCATCAGGGCCGCCATCGACCACTTCAGCCAGGCTGGAGCCCCCCTGCCCCCGGCCTTTTCGCCCTTCGACCGCAAAAACCAGGCTGCGACCGCCAAGACCATGAGACACGGCCCCAGCCCGGCCGATGCCTCATCGAACACTTTGGGCATCTGCCCAAAAAACTCAAACCCCCGCAGGTAGGGGTCAAACCGGTCACCGAACACGGTGGCCAGCGCGTTCCACCGGTTGCTGAACGGCAAAAATGGCGGCAGCAGGTTGTGCAGCGACACCAGCCCCGTATTGGCCACCACGGCTACCAAAGGGTATTGGGGAATCCAGGTCTGTTCCGCCCGGGGCCAGCCCATCCAGTTGCCAGTATGCGAGAGATTCTGCGCCACCACAGGGATCACGGATACCATCAGCCCCATGACGGTCACTGCCAGGGTGGCAAATGGCCGGCGCAGCGCCATCCCCGTGCCCGGCAAGGCGGCGACCAGCCATAGGAGGCCGAGCGGCATGTTGCTCTGCTTGGTGTTGGTCAGCAACGCCATGGCGAGCAACGCCCACCACCATTCCGTGACCCGGCCGCTCTTACGGGCGCGCAACGCGAAATCCACCATCAGGAGCGCATAGACGGCGGCGTAGGAGTCGTTGGCGGCGCTGCCCGCCTGCATGGCAAAGACCCAGCCTGCCGGCAGCAGCCACATCCACCACCACGCCACGCGCGGGCGGACGCCCAACCGGGTGAAAAGGCTGAAGACGGCCCCCGGCAACAGCAGGAAGGCGGCAAAGTTGGGCAGGAAGATCAGCCGGTCGGAATGCGACCAGGCGACGAGCGGGGCCCAGAGCCATTCCATGCCCGTGGCGATGACGTTGAACCGCAGCTCGTAGGTGTGAATCCAGTGCCAGCGCCCCTCCCCTAGCCAGTGGAGCACGCGGGGCAGCCGGTACCAGAGCGTGTCGTAGTTGATTGGCGAATACAGCGCCCCGCCGACAAAAGCGACCGCGCTCAGGATCAGAAAACCGGCCGGTGCGGGCCGGCGAAAACGTCGCCAACGCGGTTTCAGCCGTACCCTGCCTCCACGAAATTCACGCCCCCAGACCAGTCCGCCGGCAACGAGGCCAAGCACAAGCGCCAGGGCATATCCCCAGGCATTCAGCTGCCCCAGCCAGGAAAGGCCGAGTCCGGCCAGCGTCGCTCCCACGCCAATTGCCAGCCAGATCCGCCAAGCCAGCGGAGCCAGACGTGGCGCAAAGCGATCGTGTGCCGGACGCATCAAAGGCCGGAGGAAATAGCCCTTCCAGAAGGGTGAAACAACCCCGTTCTTGGCCGGAATGAACGAGCAGGGGAGAAATGGTGCGGGGGAGCAAGAGTAACCTCCCTCGCACCCCTGCATCCCTACCCCCTTTCTCCCCTGCTCTGTTCCCGCCCCGCCGCCCTTCGCAGAAAAGCAGTTTGAAACCGTCGGCATCCGCACTATTTTGCGCCTCGGAAACCGGAATCGTAAGCCGCCATGCAACCTTTGCCCGGCGGCGGTGTTGATTCCTGTCGTCCCCAGTTGGACCCGCAAAACGACATCGCCATGAAAGTTCGCCCTTCATCAGTACGCCGTTCGGCCCGTCGCTCGGCCTTCACCCTCATCGAGATCATGATCGTGATCATGATCATCGGCATGCTGGCGATGGTCGCCGTCCCCAACATCACCAACGCGCTATCCTCCTCGAAGTACAATTCGATCGTCATGAACCTGCGCGCCATCGACACCCAGAAGCAGGTGTGGGCGGGCGATCATAAGAAGGGGGACGACGCCACGCCGACCGAGGCGGATCTGGCACCGTATTTTCAGGGCGAGAAGTTCCCCGTCAAAGTCGTGGACGAGGACTACAACATCAACCCGGTGGGTCAGCAGCCCACCGCCACGGTCCATTCGCGCCTGAAAATGGCAAAGATGACCATCGAGGCGGGCGGGGTGATTACGATTCCGGACAAGTAAATTCGCTCGCTGGGCGATTCGCCAAAGACTGCGTAGGAAACGACGTCAGGGGTTTCTATCTTTCCCCTTTTGATCAGCCCCATTGGCCTGATGTCAGAAGAAATTAGAGACTCGTCACCTTCGTCACCTCGTCTGCTACGGCAGAAAGCTGCGTCGTTCGTCAGCCATTTACTTCTCCAGCGCCGTTTCTCGCTCCAACAGAGTCGGATGCGAGTAATGCCACGCGCTGAACCACGGATGGGGGGTCAGGTTTGACAGGTTTTTCTCCGTCAGCTTCCGCAGGGCACCCTTTAGCGATATCGTTTCGCCCATGGCCTGGGCGGCGTAGGCATCGGCCTCGTACTCGTGCTTGCGGGACGAGAAGTTCATCAGTGGCGAAGTCCAGAAGGTCACCGTGCCGCTCAGCAGGGCAAACAGCAGCAGCGCGGGCGCGAGTCCTTGATCAGCGCGAAAGCCGAAGGCCGCGGTGAACCACGCCTGCTTTGCCAGCCACGCGATCACGGCGAAGGCCACCAATGAACTGAACGCGGCCCAGGCCAGCATCTTGGGAATATGGCCCTTTTTGTAGTGGCCGACCTCATGGGCCAGCACGGCCTCCAGCTCCGGTTCACTGAGCTGCGAGATCAGTGTGTCGAAGAGCACGATCTTCCGGAAACGGCCGAAGCCGGTGAAAAAGGCGTTGGAATGGCGGGAGCGCTTGCTGCCGTCCATCACCAGGATGGTTTTGGCGGAGAAACCCGTGCGTTCGCCCAGTTTCAGGAGACGTTCCTGCAGGGTTCCGTCCGGCAACGGCGTCAGCTTGTTGAACAGCGGGAGGATCACCACCGGCGCCAGCACCATCATGACCAGCTGGAAGCCCAGCAACACCAGCCAGGCCCAAACCCACCAGCGGTCCCCCATCCAGCCCACCAGCTTGAGAATTAGCACCAGCAGCGGATAGCCGAGCACAGCCCCCAGCAGCAGCCCCTTCACGCGGTCCAGCAGCCAGGTGCCCAGCGTGGTGGTGTTAAAGCCGAAGCGCTCCTCCAGCCGGAACTGGCCCCACCAGTCGAATGGCAACCCCGGCACCGACAGCGCCACCCCCACCGCAAACAGCCAGCCCGCGTCCGCCCAGGCGGAATTGCCCCACGCGCCCCGAATCCAACCCAGGCTCAGCGGCAGCAACCCGCTGAACAGCACCGCCAGCAGCACCAGCGTGCCCCAGCCCTCCTCCGCCAGGCCAAAGCGCGAGCGCGCCAGCGTGTACTCGACCGATTTTGCATAGGTCGCATCATCCACCGTGTCACGAAAGGTCGCCGGAACTTCTCCTGCATGGGCGCGCACATGGCGACGGTTGAGCA
This sequence comes from uncultured Verrucomicrobiota bacterium, assembly GCA_903922605.1. Lineage (GTDB taxonomy): Bacteria > Verrucomicrobiota > Verrucomicrobiia > Limisphaerales > UBA9464 > CAIVQB01. The sequence goes on along the minus strand of CAIXUG010000081.1, from coordinate 53,351 downwards.
GGGCCAGCCAGCTTTCCGCCCCCCAGCGGGCTAAAATCAGCACGGCGGCCAAAATCGGGATGAATTCCAGAAGCGACATGTCAGTCCGGGAAGGATTGCCTGCCAGGCCGTTGCGACACAACGCCGGTTGCAGACATAGATTGCACGTCTACGTATTAACGCTAGTCTAGGGTCACGTCACACGCATGAAATTGTTGGGAGCCATTTTGGGAGTGCTGGTACTGGCCGGGGGCGGCTGGTTCGGCTGGAAAACCTGGCAGAAGCAGGAAGCCGTCAAGGTCGCGGAAGCTGCGGCCAACGCGCGTCCGACGGAAGCGACGGTGGAGACGCGCAACATCAGCTTTGCGGTCAGTGCCGCCGGTGAAATCGTCCCGGCAGACCAAGTCAGCGTCCGTCCCGAGGTCAACGGCAAGATCGACAAGCTGCCCGTGGACGTCGGTGATGTGGTGAAAAATGGTGAACTGCTGTTCCAACTGGACGACCGCGACCTGCGCATCCAGCAGGCCTCCCAGAAGAACGCGATTGAGCGCACCAAGCTCGAACTGCAACAGGCCGAGCGCAATTACCGCCGCGCCGAGGAGCTGTTCAAATCCCATCTGGTTGCCCAGGAGGTGTTTGACGATGCCAAGACCTCGTTTGATCTCGGCAAGAACAGCCTGGATAACGCGGAAAAAGCGCTCGATCTCATTGAGTACCAGCTTCTTAAAACCCGGGTTACCGCGCCATTTGACTGCACCGTACTCACCCGTCCGGTCTCCGCCGGCCAGGCCGTCAGCGGTTCGGCCGGTTTCAATGCCGGCACCGAGGTGCTCACGATTGCCAACCTGAACGACCTCATCATCAACGCCCACATCAACCAGGCCGACGTGACCCGTCTGCACATGGATCAGGATGTGGACGTGTCGGTCGAGGCGGTTCCCGGCCTGAAGATCGTCGGCAAGGTCGAACGACTCGCCCCGCAGGCGACGATCAAGAACAGCATCAAGGGCTTCGCCGCCCGCATCCTGCTGCGCGACGTGGACCACCGTGTCCGCCCGGGCATGACCGCCAACATTTCCATTCCCGTCGCCAGCGCTGCGAACGTCGTGGCCGCGCCGCTGGCGGCTGTCTTCACAGAGTACAACCAGGAATCCAAGCAGCAGGAGCGCTTTGCCTTCGTAAAGAGCGGCGAGGATTGGGTTCGCCGCATCATCACCATCGGGGTCAGCGACTACTTTTTTGCCGAAGTCACCAGCGGCCTGAAGGCCGGTGATGTCGTCTCGTTGGAAGACAAGACCAAGACGGCCATCAAAGCCGACAAGAAGGTGGGCGTCACCCGCCTCTGAGCATCCCGTCACGCCTCTTTAGGGGCATTACCGCGAGCATCCGCACGATCCTCTTTCCCTACCGTGGCCCTTCTCGAACTTCGCAACGTCAGCAAGATCTATCATCTGGGCGGCGAGGAAATCCGCGCGCTGGATGACGTCACCCTCGACATCGGCAGCGGGGAGTTCTGCTCGATCATCGGCCCGTCGGGCAGCGGCAAATCCACGCTGATGCACATCCTGGGCTGCCTCGATTCGCCGAGCAAAGGCACGATCAAGCTCGACGGCACGGAAATCCAGAAGGCCTCCACCCGCGAGCTGGCCGGCATCCGCAACCGTAAGATCGGCTTCGTGTTCCAGTTTTTCAACCTGCTGCCCAAGCTGAACGTCGTTCAGAACGTGGAACTGCCGATGATCTATTCCGGGATTGGTGGCCGGGAACGGCGGACGCGTGCCCTGAAGGCGCTGGAGCAGGTCGAGCTCAGCAACCGCCTGAAGAACCGGCCATCGCAGCTTTCCGGCGGCCAGCAACAGCGGGTGGCCATCGCCCGCGCGCTGGTGAACGACCCCAAGATCATCTTCGCCGACGAGCCGACCGGCAACCTCGACACTCACACGGGTGAGATCATCCTCGCGCTCTTCCGCCGCCTGAGCCAGGAGGGCCGCACCGTGATCCTCGTCACGCACAATCCCGAAATCGCCGCGGTCACGCCCCGCCGCATCGAGATCCGCAACGGCAAGATCGCAGACAAGGTCGATGCCAAGCTGGCCGGCCTGGACCGGCTCGCGCGGAACGCGGAGCGCGGAGCGGGGAGCGCGGAGCCGAACAGCGCGCCTGTCGTTCCCAGCGCATGAACCGTTCCCCAATTCATTTCAAAGCCGGCCCGCTCTTTCCCGCCGGCATCGGCAGCCTTGTGCTGCCGCCCGCTTTGGCTCCGCGCTCCCCGCTCCCCGCTCCGCGCTTGTCACGATGAGTTTGTTCAACGCCATCGTCGTTGGCCTGAAGGAAATCTGGGCACACAAGTTCCGGAGCCTGCTCACCATGCTCGGGATCATCCTGGGTGTGTCCTCCCTCATCGCCATGAGCGCGCTGGTGGAAGGCATGGAGCGCGGTTCCCGCGAGGCGCTCATCGCCGTCGGCGGCGTGGAGAAGGTCCGCATCGAGGCACAGCCCGTGCCGGTCGAACAGCGCAACCTGCGTGACTTTGCCACCGGCGTGACCCTGAGCGACGTCTATGCGCTTCAACGCAGCGCCCCGGAGGTGCTCACGGTCTCACCCGAAATGCGGCTCGAACCGCAGCCGACCCTGAGCGCCAACGGCAAGATTTACCGCACCTGGAACATCGCCGGAGTGTGGCCGGTGCAGGCCCAGGTCATGGAACACACCATCGAGCACGGCCGCATGTTCACCGCGTACGACGACGAGCTGGCCCGCAGCGTCTGTGTCATCGGCACCGGCGTGCGTGACGGGCTCTTTGGCAGTCCCGAGGAGACCGGGCAGGACATCAATCCCGTCGGCCAGACGATGAACATCGGCGGCTCGCCCTTCACGATCATCGGCATGTTCCAGCATTACGAGAGCGAGCAGGACCGCAAAATCCGCGAGATCCGCCTGGCCGAGGAGGCGCAGAAACGCGCGCTGGGTCTGACCAACCGGGTCAGCGGGCCGAGGCGCAGCCGGGGCTGGAATGGCAACCGTGGTGGCAGCTTCGCCTTCCGGATGAAGAACAACACCGTGTACCTGCCGCTTAACAGCGCGTGGATCAAGCTGCGCTCCGGCCAGACCAACCTGCCGCCGGAACCGCGGCTCAGCGAGATGGAGATCAAGATCCGCGACATTTCCAAGCTGGACCTCGCGCTCACCGAGATCCGTAACATCATGATGGTGCGCCATCGCGGCATCGAGGACTTCGCCCTGCGCACCCAGGAGGACTGGGCGGAGCAGATCAACACCTTCATTCATAATGCCCGGCTCAGCGGCGGGCTCATCGCCGGCATCAGTCTGCTCGTCGGCGGCATCGGCATCATGAACATCATGCTCGCGAGCATCAGCGAACGCATCCGCGAGATCGGCATCCGCAAGGCCGTCGGCGCGGGCGGGCTCGACATCTTCACACAGATCGTCGTCGAGAGCACCGTGATCGCCTTCGTCGGCGGCCTGACCGGGCTGGTCACCAGCTACGGCCTGATTCACCTGATCGTCTCATTCACCCCCACGGACAACGCCCCCATCATCACGATCGGCTCGATGGCGTTCGCCTTCGGGGCCAGTCTGCTCATCGGGGTGCTGGCCGGCCTCATCCCCGCCCTCAAGGCGGCGCGCATGAACGTCATCCAGTCCCTCCGCTATGACTAAGCCGCCTCGTCAACGGGGGGCCGCACCGGTCACCGCATGAATCTCCTCAACACCATCATCATTGGTCTGAAGGAAATCTGGACGCACAAGTTCCGGAGCCTGCTGACCATGCTCGGGATCATCCTGGGGGTGGCGTCGCTGGTGGGCATGTCGGCCATCATCAAAGGGATGGAGAACGGCATGAAGGAGACCATGGTCGCCATGGGCGGTGTGGACAAGGTGCTGCTGCGCGTGCAGGACGTGCCCGACTGGCAGGATCATCTGGCCGACCAGGCCCCCGGTCGAACCATGCTGGATGTCGAGGCGCTCCGGCGCAGCGCCCCGCTCATCCGGCTCGTCTCGCCCCAGATGGAAATCGAGGATGCCACCGTCACCCGGGGGGAAAAGCGCACCCGCCCGGCCGAACTGATGGGTGCGTGGCCCGCTGTGCTCGACATGAACCTGCACACGCTCGCGCACGGGCGCTTTTTCAATGCCATCGACGAGGAGGAGGCCCGCAGCGTCTGCGTCATCGGCACCGGCATCCGCGACGAGCTGTTCGGCAAGCCCGAGGAAGTCGGCCGCGAAATCATCCCCATCGGCGAGGAAATCCTGATCAACGGGCAGCCGTTCACCATCATCGGCATGTTCATGCAGTACATGAGCGAGGCGGAGATCAAGGAAAAGGCCCGCATCGCCCGGGAAGGCAACAAGCAGAAGTCCGGCCCGAAGCGACAGACCGGATGGGGCCGCAAGGGCGGTTGGGCGTTCTGGCAGAAGAACAACACCGTTTACATCCCCCTGAACACCGCCTGGGTGAAGTTCCGCGCCGTGGGCGACCTGAACGGCGTCCCCGATCCGCGTCTGACGGACATCGACATCAAGGTCGCCAACCTGGACATGCTTGAACCGGCCATCCAGCAGGCCCGTAATGTCCTGCTCATCACCCACCGGGGCATTGAGGACTTCACCTTCCAGACACAGGAGAATCAGCTCGAGAGCATCAACAAGCAGATCCAAAACGCCCGGCTCAGCGGCGGTATCATCGCCGCCATCAGCCTCCTGGTGGGTGGCATCGGCATCATGAACATCATGCTGGCCAGCATCAACGAGCGCATCCGTGAGATCGGCACCTGCAAGGCGATCGGCGCGACTGGCTTCGACATCTTCACGCAAATTCTCGTGGAGAGCGTCGTGGTCTCGCTCGTCGGCGCGGTGCTCGGTGTGGGGGCCAGCTACGGCTTTGTGCAGGTGCTGCAGGCGCTCACGCCCTCGGCCAACACGCCCATCATCACGCCGGCGGCCATGCTGGTGGGTGTGGCTTTCAGCGCCTTCGTCGGCATCCTCGCCGGTCTCATCCCTGCCTTCAAGGCCGCCAGCCTCGATCCCATTCAGGCGTTGCGTTACGAGTAGGCTGGCTGGATTGTCCGGCCGCACTGACTGGGGGTGCTTGGCAACGCATCAGCCAGCCGCGAAGCCGCCCGCGCCAATCCGGACCGCGCCAACGAGACGAAGCCCATGATTTCCCTCCAACAGCTCACCAAACGCTACGGCGCACAGACGGCGGTGGATTCCCTGACCTTCGAGATCCCGGCCGGACAGATCGTCGGATTTCTCGGGCCCAACGGCGCGGGAAAATCCACCACCCTGAAGATGCTGACCGGCATGGTCACGCCCTCGGCCGGCACGGCGACCGTGTGCGGGTTTGATCTGCTCCAGGAACCGCTCGAGGTGAAACGCCACGTCGGTTTCGTGCCGGACTCCGGCGCGGTGTTTGAATCCCTGACCGGCCTCGAATACCTCGAAATGGTTGCCGCCCTGTACGCCATTCCCCGGGACTCGGCGCTGCTCCGCATCCGGCAGTTCATCTCGTTCTTCGATCTGAGCTTCGAGACCCTGACGGACAAGCTGCTGGGCGCCTATTCGAAGGGCATGCGGCGCAAAGTCGTGATCACTGCGGCCCTGCTGCACAATCCGCCGGTGGTCTTTTTCGACGAGCCGCTCGACGGCCTGGACGCGAATGCGGCAGTCGGCTTCAAGGCCCTCATCCAGACGCTCGCCCGCGAGGGCAAGACCATCGTTTACAGCTCGCACATCCTCGACGTCGTGGAGCGCGTGTGCGACCGGGTCATCATCATCGACAAGGGCCGGCTGCTGCTCGATGGCCGGCCGGATGAACTGGTGGCCACGCACCAGTCGGGAACTCTGGAGAAGCTGTTCACCCAGCTGACCGGCGGCGCGGAAATGGAACGCCGCGCCGAGGACTTCGCGAAAACCTTCCGCCCATGAACCCGGCCCCGGACGCGAAGCCGCCCGTCCTGAACCCGGCGCTTTCGCCGGAGAAAACGCTGCGGCGGCTCTTCCTTACGCTGTTCCTGCGCGGGCGAAGTTCGCGCGGGCTCCGCAAAGAGGGAGCCCCAAAATCCGTCGGCTCAAAGCTCGCGCTGACATTGGTCATTTACGCGGCGTTCGGCCTGATCGCGCTGGCTTTCCACGGGCAGCCGGTGTTTGTGCTGTCCGTCTATCTCCACTCCATGACGCTGGTCTTCCTGGGGATGTTCGTCGCGTCGTCGGCCGGTGAGGTGCTGTTCAACAAGGAAGAGGCCGACATCCTGATGCACCGGCCGGTGAGCGCGCGCGCGCTGCTCTGGGCGAAAATTGGGGTGCTCGTCCAGGTCTCCCTGTGGCTGGCGGGCGCGTTCAATCTTGCCGGTCTGCTGGTTGGCACTTTCAGCGCGGAGGGAGGCTGGCTTTTCCCGGTGGCACACGCGCTTTCCACCGTGCTGGCGGCCTTGTTTTGCACCGGTTCGGTGGTGCTGGTCTATCAGCTCTGCCTCCGCTGGTTTGGCCGGGAGCGGCTGGACGGCCTGATGACCACGATGCAGGTCCTGGTTTCGGTGGCCGTGGTCATCGGCGGCCAGGTCGTGCCGCGCCTGCTGTTTCGCCCCGGAGGAACACCCAAGTTCAGCAGCGATTCATGGTGGGTAGGCCTCCTGCCCCCCGCCTGGTTTGCCGGTTTCGACGATGCCATCGCGGGCCGCCGCGCCGGCACTTCCTGGTTGCTCGCCGCCGCCGGCCTGATCGCCACCGCCACGGTGCTGTGGCTCGCCTTCGGCAAGCTGGCGCGCGATTACGAAACCGGCCTGCAAGCCCTGGGGGAAACCGTGTCTCGACGGTCCCCGAGAGGCACGCGCCGCCGCTGGCTGGATGTGCTGGTCAGTGTGCCGCCGCTGAGCTGGTGGCTGCGCGATTCCGTGTCCCGCGGTTCGTTCGTGCTCACGACCGCCTACATGCTGCGCGACCGCGACGTGAAGCTGCGCCTGTATCCCGGCCTGGCCCCGATGCTCGTGCTGCCCTTTGTGCTCCTCTTCCAAAATCATAGCCAGAGCGCCGGCGCACCGGCCGGTGCCTTCGGCGGATTTGGTCTGGCGTTCGCCGGCGGTTATCTCGGGATGATTCCGCTGCTGGCCCTGAGCATCGTAAAGTTCTCCCAACAATGGCAGGCGGCGGACATTTTCCGCATCGCGCCGATCGCCGGGCCGGCGGCGCTCTGCCATGGCGCCCGGCGGGCAGTGCTGCTGTTTTTGGCGGTGCCGGCGTGGATCATTTTCGGCCTCGTGGCGTGGTCCATGCCGGGTGAACGGTCTTATCTGCCCCTGATGCTTCCGGGCATCATCGCCCTCCCGATCTACGCCATGGTGCCCTGTCTCGGCGGAAATGCCGTCCCCCTTTCAATGCCCTCCGAAGAGGCGAAGTCCGCCGGTCGCGGGATCGCCATGATCGGCGTCATGCTGGTGTCCGTCGTCATTTCGGGGCTCGCCACCTGGGCCTGGTCCGGCGGCTGGTTTTGGTGGTTGGTGCTGGCGGAGACGATCCTCGTGGCCGGCCTTTATGTCGGCATGCGCGCGTCGCTCACATCCGCTCGCTGGGACTCGGTGGATTAGCCGAACTTCGCCGTTCCCATCGTTCATGACCGCTGATAAAGCAGCGGCATGCTGAAGCTCCTCGCCGCCGCCATTGTCGGCACCCTGTCGCTGGCTGTGGCCAGCGCCGAGCCAACCCTCGCCGAACGTCTCGGCTACCGCGCGACGGACAAGCTGCTCATCGTGAACGGCGACGACTCGGGCATGTGCCACACGGCCAATCTCGCCACCATTGAGGCCCTGGAGCAGGGCCTGATGACGGGTTCTACGATCATGGTCCCCTGCCCCTGGTTTCTGGAGATCGCGAACTACGCCAAGGCGCATCCCGAAAAAGATTTCGGCCTCCATCTCTGCCAGACGAGCGAATGGCAGACATATCGCTGGGGCCCGGTCGCGCCGCGCGCCGAGGTGCCCGGCCTGATCGATCCCGACGGCTACTTCTGGCATGAGACACCGCAGGTGTATGCCAAAGGAACTCCCGAAGAGGCGTATCGCGAGGCCCGGGCGCAGATCCAGAAGGCGCTCGCAGCCGGTGTGGATGTGACGCATCTCGATTCGCACATGGGGGTGATGCAATACCGTCCCGACTACCTGGAGAAATACCTGCAGCTCGCCGTCGAGTTCGACCTGCCCGTGCGCATGGCCTCGCAGGAGACCTTTGAACAGAACGGCCAGCCCGGCTGGCGCGCGAAGTTCGCCGCCAAGGGCATCCTGTTCACCGACGATTTTGTGTTCGATGTGAAGTACAAGGATGCCGCCGACGTAAAGCCCGTGTGGCTGAAGCGGCTCGCAAACCTGAAGCCCGGCATCACCGAACTCTTCATCCATGCCGGCAAGCCGACGGATGAGCTGAAGGCCGTGACCGGAAGCTGGGCCATCCGCTCCGCAGAGTTCGAGGCCTTCACCCATGACGCCGATCTCAGGGCCCAACTGGAGCGTGATGGCGTAAAGCTCATCGGCTACCGGGCCATCCGCGACCTGCAACGCAAGCTGCGGATGGCGGGCATCGCGAAGTGAGGCCGTGGAGCGCCGATCTCCGATCCGGCGCGGCTGGCTCTCGGATAAGCCGCGCCGGGTCGGAGACCGGCGCTCCGGCATTCAGCCCTGCCGGGGCATAAAAAAGCGCCGCCTGTTTTCAGGCGGCGCATTTGTGAAAACTTCCAGTGTCAGTTCGCGACCGGAGCCTGGCCCGAGACAATGCTGGTCTGCTGCGCGAACGTGAGTTTCTCCTTGTCGGCGCTCACCGCGACCGGTTGGCCGTCCGAGAGCGAGCCGCGCAGGATTTCCTCCGCCAACGGGTCTTCGAGGTACTTCTCCACGGCGCGGCGCATCGGCCGGGCGCCGTACTGCGGATCGAAACCCTTTTCGATGAGCAGGTCCTTCGCCTTGTCGTCCAGCGTCACCACCACGTTCTTGCGGGCCATGCGTTCGAGCACCTTCTTCACCTCGAGCTCGAGGATCTGCACCAGCTCCGGCTTGCCCAGTGTCCGGAAGACGATGATGTCGTCGAGCCGGTTGAGAAACTCGGGCCGGAAGGCCTTCTTGGCCTCTTCGAGCGTCCGGCCCCGCATCGTCTCGTAATCGGTGGTGTCGCTCTGCTTGGCGAAGCCGAGCGTGTTGGTCTTGCGCAGCACCTCCGAGCCGACGTTCGACGTGAGCAGGATGATCGTGTTGCGGAAATCGATCGTGCGGCCGAGCGAGTCGGTCAGTTTGCCCTCCTCCAGGATCTGGAGCAGCATGTTCATCACGTCGGGATGCGCTTTTTCGATCTCGTCGAAGAGCACGACGGAATAGGGCTGGCGGCGCACCTTCTCGGTGAGCTGGCCACCTTCCTCGTACCCGACATAGCCGGGCGGCGAACCGATGAGCCGGCTCACCGTGAACTTCTCCATGTACTCGCTCATGTCGAGCTGGATGAGGTTCTGCACCGAGCCGAACATCTGTTCGGCCAGCGTACGGGCGAGCAGGGTCTTGCCGACACCGGTCGGCCCGAGCAGCGCAAAGCAGCCAATCGGGCGCTTCGGGTCCTTGAGGTCGGCCCGGGCGCGGCGCAGCGCCTTGGCCAATGCCCCCACGGCGTCTCTCTGGCCGATGACGACCTTGGAAAGCTCCTTCTCGACCATGAGCAGCTTCTGGGTCTCGTCCTGGCCCATGCGCTGCAGCGGAATGCCGGTCCACTTGGCAACCACATGCATGATGTCGTCCTCGGAGACCTTGACCCGGCGCTCGTCCTTCGCGGTTTTCCACTCGGCGAGGGTCTTTTCCAACCGCTCCTTGGCGGCCTTTTCCTGGTCGCGCAGCTGGGCGGCCCCCTCGAAGTCCTGGTCCTTGATCGCCTGTTCCTTGCGCGTCTTCAGAACCTCGATCTCGGCCTCGACGTCCTTGACGTTGGGCGGGCGCTGCAATGCGCCGATACGGGCCTTGGAACCGGCCTCGTCCATGACGTCGATGGCCTTGTCCGGCAGGAAACGGGCGGTGATATAGCGGTCGCTGAGCCGCACGCAGGCATTGATCGCCTCGGCGGAGAACTCGGCCTTGTGGTGCTCCTCGTACTTCGGCTTCAGGCCGTTGAGGATCGTGATCGCATCGTCGATGCTGGGCGGCTCGACCTTCACGGTCTGGAAGCGGCGCTCCAGCGCGGAGTCCTTCTCGATGTACTTGCGGTACTCGTTGATCGTCGTGGCGCCCACGATCTGCAGCTCACCACGGCTGAGGGCCGGCTTGAAAATGTTCGAGGCGTCCATCGTGCCCTCGGCCGAACCGGCGCCGACGATGGTGTGCAGCTCGTCGATGAAGAGGATGACGTTCTTGGCCTTCCGGATCTCGTCCATCACCGCCTTGATGCGCTCCTCGAACTGGCCGCGATACTTCGTGCCCGCGACCATCAGCGCCAGGTCGAGCGTGATGACGCGCTTGTTCGCGAGAATCTCCGGCACCCCGCCCCGGGAGATTTCCTGGGCGAGTCCTTCGACGATGGCCGTCTTGCCCACGCCCGCCTCACCGAGGAGCACGGGGTTGTTCTTGGTGCGGCGGCAGAGAATTTGGATCACCCGTTCGATCTCGCTCGTACGGCCGATGACCGGGTCCATCTCGCCCTTCTTGGCGAGTTCCGTGAGATCACGGCCAAATGCCTTGAGCGCGGGAGTCTTGAGTTCCTTCTTGCCGTTCTCGCCCTTGGCCACCCCGCCGGCCTTCACCGGTTCGCTGGGATTTTCGGAAGGCGGTGCCTCTTCGCCCTCGTTCTGCTGGAAGCCCGGGTCGAGCTCCTTGAGAATCTCCTGCCGGCAAAGCTCGATGTCCACGTCGAGGTTCTTCAGCACCTTCGCGGCGACGCCGTCACCCTCGCGCAGCAGGCCGAGCAGGATGTGCTCGGTGCCGACGTAGGTGTGATTGAGCGCCTTGGCCTCCTTGGCGGCGAGCGACAGCACCTTCTTCACGCGGGGCGTGTAGGGGATGTTGCCGCTGACCTTGCCCTCGGCACCGCCGCGGACTTCCTTCTCCACTTCCTGGCGCACGTTCTCGAGGTCGAGCCCCATGCGTTGGAGCACGTTCACGGCGACACCCTGGCCGAGCTTGATCAGCCCGAGCAGCAGGTGCTCCGTGCCCACGAAATTGTGGTTGAAGCGGTCCGCCTCCTTGCGCGCAAGTGCGAGGACCTGCTGCGCGCGGGGCGTGAAGTTGTTCATGTTCTCTTCGCTCATAGCAATGAACCGTCTTGGCTGGCTGTGTCCGTTGCGTTAACCGACCGTTACAGACAAGGGCAATGTGGGCACCTTGGGGCGCGACGTCAAAAATTCTTCGGCGTTTTCAAGATAAAATTAAGCGATCATCGGAAGCCACCACGAAATATTGGCGCTCAAGTTTCCCGGGATTGTTCCGACCTTTATCGTCAGACGATCCGGCATCGTTGATCCGGCGCTTTGGCTGCGGCCGGGCCGCCGGTGCCCACCCGCTGGGCGCGGGCAGAAAAAAGGCGCGGAAAAAATCCGCGCCCTCGTTCGTGTGTTGCCCCGGCTTAGGCCGGCCTCGGCACCACCCCGGTATGATCCGGAGGCGGCACCACCTTCATGCGCTGGCGCAGCAGCTCCGCCCGCAGCGCGTCACGGACCTCGGCATCCAGTTTCTCGGGATGACCAATCTGGAGGTGTCCCGGCTGGCTCAGCAGGAACAGCTCATCCACGAGCGATTTTGGCGTCGAACCGAACATGCCCAGATCAACCCCCAGCCGCAGCAGGCTGAGCAGGTTCATCGTCTCCTTCGAGGTGATGATGTGCGAATGCGAGAGCCCGCCATAGGCCCGGCCGATGTGGTTGAAGAGCACCTTGGGCTTCTTCTCCAGCTGTGCCAGGCGGGCGTTCTCCTCGTGCTCGATGATCTGGAGCAGCACCTTGTTGATGCGCTCGACGATCTCGCCCTCGGTCTCGCCCAGAGTCATCTGGTTGGAGACCTGGAAGATGTTGCCCAACGCTTCGGTACCCTCGCCATAGAGCCCGCGCACGGCCAGGCCGAGCTTGTTCACCGCCTGGATGATCTGGTTGATCTGCTCCGCGAGCACAAGGCCGGGCAGATGCAGCATGGCGCTCACGCGGATGCCCGTGCCCAGATTCGTGGGGCACGCCGTGAGAAAGCCGTACTGGTCGGAGAAGGCGAACTCCACCTTTTCCTGCAGCGACGAATCCACGCCGTCGATTGCCATCCACGCCTGCTTGAGCTGGAGGCCCGGACGCAGCGCCTGCATCCGCAGGTGGTCCTCCTCGTTCACCATCACGCAGACGGTTTCGTCCTTGTTCAGGACGAAGCCGCTGCCGACGCCCTTGGCGGCGTGCTCGCGGCTGATCAGGTGACGCTCAACGAGGATCTGCTTGTCGAGCGCGGTGAGCTTGTCCATCGCCTCGGCGAACGGGTCCGTGCCCATTTGCGGCAAACCGGACACGGCGGGTACGAGCGTTTCGAGGGACTTCAACCGGTCGGCCTTCTTGGCGTGGCCGGGAAACGGCACGCCCTTGAGGTTGCGGGCGAGCCGGACGCGGCTGGAGAAGACGATTTTGTCGTTCGGCCCGCTGCGCTGGCACGCCTCGGCCGGCGTGATGAGGAAATCGAGGACGTTCATTGGAAAAGCCAAACCGCTAATCGGCACTCATCTGCACTGATTGAAATGAGGACGAGACGTTAGTTTAAGGCGTGTTTATTGTGCCCCTATTAGTGTAGATCAGCGGTTAAACCTCCGCCTCCGCCTTCTTCGCCTGCTTGATCTCGTCGCGCAGGGTGGCGGCCAGTTCGAAATCTTCGCGACCGATCGCCGCCTTCAGATCGGCTTCGAGCTTGGTCATCTTGGCCCGCACATCGGTCGCCCGACGCAGGGAGGCCGGCACCTTGCCCTTGTGGTGGGTGCCCTTGTGCATGCCCTTCAGCAGCGCATCCAGGCCGTCCGCAAACACCTCGTAACAGTGCGAGCACCCCAGCCGGCCCGATTTCTTGAAATCCGCCTGCGTGAAACCGCACTGCGGGCAGTTCTGGTCGCCCCCGGCGGCGGTGGACGCCTCTTCCATTTTTTGCGAGGCGCCCAGGCCCAGCAGCAGGTCAGCCAGGGAGAAGCTGGCGGGGTCGTTCACGCCCTTTTCCTGGGCGCACGCCTCGCACATGTCCACCTTCTTGACCTGATTATCCACAATCGAGGTGTAGTGGACCGTGGCGGGGGCCTTTTTGCAGACTTGGCATTGCATGATAAAGCAGCCGCAAAATCAGCGCCGCAGCGCACCAAGTCAAGGCGGGGTCGGCGGATTGCCCGCCGAACCTGAACCGCCCAGGCCCTGTATCAGGTCGGCCAAGGAGAAACTCGCGGGGTCGTTCACGCCCTTTTTCTGTGCGCAGGCCTCGCACAGGTCCACCTTGGCCACGACCTGTTCCTCCACAATCGAAGTGTAGTGGACCGTGGCCGCAGCCTTTTGGCAGAGCTGGCATTGCGTCGTCGAACCGCCGCCCCATCCTTCGGGCCAACCGATCCGGCCATCCGCCTCGCGCTGCAACGGGGCATGAGCCACCACCGCTTCCAGAGGCACCGGGCCATAGACATGCGGGAACAATTCGGTGCCACCGGTCGTGTTTTCCCACCGGACCGGGACAGTCAGGCGGCTTTCGTCCACCACGAGCAGCCATAGGCCCGTCCGCCGCGCGTAATAACGTTCGGAAACGCCCTGCAACTGGGAAGGGGCCGAAAAATGGATGAACCCCTCGGCGGCCAGGTCCGGACTGGCAAAATGGCCGGTCTGCTGGGCGGTGCCCCAATCGGCGGGTTCGGCAATGCGGAAGATCATAGTTGGAAAGTGAATCTACGGTGAACTGGAGCCGCGGGATTGAGAAAGCAAATTGCAGAGGTTCCCGAGCCTGGTCACCGCCCTCCATCTGATTCGCCGCAAAAACCCTGTGCGGTTTTTCGTCCGGCGGTTGTCATAGGGATAAGATGACACCGCCGGACAACGAGCTGCTGCGCCGCTTTGCGGCGGAACGTTCCGAGCCTGCCTTTGCCGACCTGGTGGACCGGTACGTGGGGCTAGTCTTCTCGGCGGCCTTGCGGCAGATGGATGGCGACTCGGGCGCGGCGGAGGATGTGACGCAGGCGGTGTTCACGGACCTGGCCCGCAAGGCCGCTCATCTGACCGGCCATACCTCGCTCACCGGCTGGCTCTACACCAGCACGCGCTATCTCACCGCCAACGCACGCCGGGAGGAGCACCGCCGCCGCCAGCGCGAACAGGAGGCCCATATGATGGATCTGCATCAGTCCGACGGGCCCGTGCCCGATTGGGACCAGCTCCGCCCCGTGTTGGACGAGGCGATGCACGAGCTGGGCGATTCCGACCGTGAGGCGGTGTTGTTGCGCTTCTTCCAAAAGTGCCCACTCGCCGAGGTGGGAGAGCGCCTCGGCGTGGGTGAAAACGCCGCCCGTATGCGGGTGGACCGTGCCCTCGACAAACTGCGCGGGTTGTTGGCCCGCCGCGGGCTCACTTCGACGGCCGCCGCACTCGGTGCCGCGCTGGCGGAACGGACCATGGCCGAAGTGCCCGCCGGACTTGCCGCCCGCGTCAGCCAGGCCGCCCTCGCCGGCGCGGCCACCGGTGGCGGACTGATTCTCACCCTCCTCATGCTTATGGCCCGTACTAAGACCAAAGTCCTCATCGCCGCCGCCGTCGCCGCCCTGTTGCTCACGCCGGTGGTGCGGCCCTGGTTTACTTCCGGGACCGAGCCTGGCCGTTTGGACGGTGGCAAAGTCGCCTCAGGCGTAGCGGCATCCAAAGCCGGCACCGCCCCGCCCGCAACGGTCATCCCTGCCAATGACACCGAAACAGCCGCGGCCACTGCCGCCGAGGACGCCACGCAAGCCCATCTTAAGCTCATCTTGCTGACGGCGGACACTGGAAAGCCCGTCCCGAACGTCGTCGTCGAGCGCGGCTGGGTGACCGATGCGAAATTCCTTTCGCAGCGCGACGGCACGGTACGTGTGACCTATCCCACCAATACGAAGGAACTCCGGCTCACCACCCGTCTGGACGGCTTCGCCGACACCTGCCTCAAATGGAACCGTGAGAACGGCCAAGCCGTGCCGGAGACATACACGCTCCGGCTGGAACGCGCCGTGCCCATTGGTGGGACGGTGGTTGATCCGGAGGGCAAGCCGCAGCCGGGTGCCAAGGTGAGCTTCGGGCACGGGGAAATCCCGTCGGCGGCCACCCTGACGGAAACCCATGAATTTCTCTGGCTCCAGGTCACCACGGATGAACAGGGCCGCTGGCGGATTGATCGTTTCGCGGAAGACATACTCCCGCATGCCGGTGGCGGAGCTTCCCACCCCGATTATGTCGATTCGGAGAGCGTCACCATCCGGCCCAAGTCGCCGGAGGAAACGGCGCTGCGGCAGCGCAAATATGTGTTTCACCTGCAACGCGGAGCCACGGTCACCGGCATGGTGGAGGACACCAGCGGCAATCCGATCCCCGAGGCCAAGGTGCGGCTCGGGATGGTGGGCATGAGCGGCAGCCGCGAAGGAACCGCCGGACCCGACGGAAGCTTTGTGCTGCGGGGCTGCAAACCCACCGACCATCTGCTCTCGGCCGAGGCCAAAGGCTACGCGGCCGTCACGGAGGAAATAAACCTCGCGAAAAAGACCGGCCCCTACCGCCTGGTGCTCAAACCGGGCAACACGCTCCGCCTGCGCGTTGTAGGTAACGACGGCCAGCCGATCGCCAAGGCTTACGTCGTTCTGAGCACGCTCGATCCCCAGATCGGCTCTCCCGACCAGTCGAAACCGCCACGCTTGCAAGCCGAGATGGAAAAGCGCTCCGACAGCGATGGAAGGGTGGTTTGGGAAGAGGCCCCCGATACGGAATTGGTATTCTCCATCATGGCCACAGGACATTTCCGGGTGGACGATTACAAGGTCCGTCCTGACGGCCAGGAGCACACCGTCACCCTGCCCCCGGCTTTGACCATCTTTGGTTCCGTACGGGACGCCCAGAGCGGAGCCACCATACCCCGGTTCCGGATCATTTCCGGCTGGCCTCAGGCCGATTTCCTCACCCATACGACCAATCCGGCGTGGAGTCCCTTGGAGCGGTTCTCCATGAGTTTCGGGGACGGGGAATTTCGCCACACCTTCGAAGAGGGGGTCATCATGGGAGGGGAGAATCCGGGCTACATCTTCCGCTTCGAATCGGAAGGGTTTGCCCCTCTGGTCACGCGGGTCATCGCCGCCGACGAAGGAGAAGTGCGACTGGATGTCGCGCTGCGCCCGGCCCAGACGACCACCATCACCCTCGTGCAGCCCGACGGACGCCCTGCCGCCAACGCGGAAGTTGCCCTGATCAGCACGGGTGGTCAGGCCACGCTGACCCTCACCGGCTTCAGCCGTTACAACGGTCGGAGCAGCATTTTCGTCACGACTGACCGCAACGGACGCTTTGCCCTTCCCAGCGATGGCACGCTGGCGCTGGTGGTCGCGGTTCATCCCGAAGGTTTTGCCCAAGCCCCGCCTACCGATTTTGTCGCCGGACAGACCACTTGGGCGCTGCAGCCTTGGGGAAAGATTGAGGGAAAGTGGTTGTCCGGCGACCAGCCAGCCGCCGACCGGGACGTACTGCTGGAGAGCATGGAAGGCAACCGTGCTCTGCTCCGGTATGATTTCACGGCCTTCAAGGCCACCACCGACAGGGATGGAAATTTCCACTATGACCAAGTGCCGCCGGGTCGGGTGAAGCTCACCCGCCTCATCCGCAGCGAAATGGGGAACGGCCACACCAGCTGGGGCCACGCCCGCAGCACGGAGGTGGACATCCGTGCCGGTGAGACCACGCCGGTCACCTTCGGCGGGACCGGCTACCGGGTCATCGCCCGGGCGGTCCTGACCGACGGGAAGGAATCCGCCCTGCCGTGGCAGTTCTACGGCTCGGTCCACACGCCGATCCCGATGCCGCCACCCGAAGTGGAAAAGAACCCTGAGGCGGAGAAGCAATGGTGGCTGGTTCCCGAGCATCAGCAGGCCGCCAAGGCGATGAAGCAGTTCATGATGGCCAAGCAACCGGATGGAACGCTGCTCGCCGAAGAGGTTGAGCCAGGAGACTACGTGGTCACACTCGGCGGTTTCGCCCTGAATGCAGACGGCAAGCCACAGGCGAACGCCCGCACCGAACCGATACCGCTGTCGGTCGCGGACAATCCCGCAACCGGTCTGATCAATCTCGGCGTGATTTCGCTCCGCCGCGATGCCGCCGCGCCTTAACCAAAAAGATCGCCCTGTGTCGGTGCCACCGGGACCACCGGAGCCGGCGGCGCCTCCTCGCCCAGCTCGGCAAGCAGGCTGCGGAAATTCCAGCGGCGATACATCTCGCGAAGCGCCGGTTTCTCCAGCGGACGCGGCGCGAGCGCTTCGAGAGCATGGCCACCGCCCAGGTCGTCCCGCAGGCGGATCATGAGCTGGTTGCGTCGGAGAATCTCGCCGCTCGCCTGCACCGAGGCGCGCTGCGCCTCGGATTTCAGCTCGGCGGCCCGGGCGACCAGTTGTTCCACCGAGCCGAATCGCTTCAGCAGTTCGGTCGCCGTCTTGGGGCCGACGCCCTTCACGCCGGGGATGTTATCCACACTGTCACCGACGAGGCTGAGCCAGTCCACGATCTGCGCCGGCTGCACGCCGGTCTTGGCCTCCACGTCGGCGGCGACCCAGATTTTTTCGGACTTGTCGTTCGGGTTGTAGAGGCCGATGCGGTCGTTCACGAGCTGCATGAAGTCCTTGTCGGAACTCGCAAGGACCGTGCGCCAGCCGGCCGCTTCCGCCCGGCGCGCATAGGTGGCCAGCCAGTCGTCGGCTTCCGTCCCCTCTTCCTGCAGAGAGGCCCAACCGGCGGCAGCCAGCCACGTCTGGAGCTGCGGCAGTTGCTCATCGAGCGCTTCGGGCGTTGGCGGACGGTTGGCCTTGTAATCGGGCAACGCGGCCATGCGTTCGGCGGCGAGGCCGGCATCCCACACCACGAGCCGGTGCGTCGGCCGCACGGTCGCCTCCAGCTTCTGCAGCATTTTCACGAAGCCGTAGATGGCGTTCGTGGGGCGGCCATCCGGCGCGTTCAGCGAGCGGATGGCATGAAACGCCCGGTAGGCATAGGCATGGCCATCCACGAGCAGCAGGCACGGCGAGGCATCGGTCGAAGACATGCGCACAGGCTGGGAAAGGAGCGGGCGGCGGCCAATGAAAAACGGAGCGC
The DNA here is from genome assembly GCA_903922605.1 of uncultured Verrucomicrobiota bacterium. GTDB lineage: Bacteria > Verrucomicrobiota > Verrucomicrobiia > Limisphaerales > UBA9464 > CAIVQB01. The sequence continues at coordinate 35,041 of CAIXUG010000081.1, read as the reverse complement.
CACGTCTTCGGGCGGAACCCATTCCTCCGGGTTTCGAGGGCTCGATGCTTCTTTATTGGGTGGGGACCGAAATGCCCGGCCTCGATCCGGCTGGTGTTCCAGTCGGCCTGAGGCGGTAGAATTCAGGTCCCGAACCGGATACCGGTATTTCGACTCCGGATAAGAAGTGCCCATCGTAACGCTTGAGCCAGTTGGTTACGGTGGGCCCGATCGTCCAATCCACCAGGTTGGTGCTCACTTCAAAGGGCCGGTCGATTTCTTTCGCCGATTCAAAACCCAGAATCGGTGAGGGATTCAACTGTGGCAGGTCGGTAAAATAGTCGTTGGTCAGGCCCAAGGCCATCCGAGGCCGGGCAAAGGTCACACTGGCCATGCGGCTCGCCGCCATTCCGTGGGTGTTGCTGACCTCGCACCAATAGCTTCCCGGTTCGGTGAATTCGCCCAGCAGTGGCTTGAGGAGGATGGTCGAGTTGGTCTCACCGGCACAGGTCTGCCACACGCGCCGCCATTGATAGGTCAACGCCTCGCCGACAGCCTCGACGGACAGGTTCAGGGGTGTGACGCCGTCCCAATCAGCCGCTGCGGGGGAACTTGTGACCCTGGGTGCCGCCGGATCCTCCTCGACCGCGAAGCTGAACACTTCAGTGGGTAGGGTACTGTATTGGAAAGAATCATACATGCCCCCGGCGGCGACCAAGGTTCCGTCCGGCGCCACCGACAAACGCAAACGGTTGGAGTCAAGATCCGACACTTTCTTGCGCCAGCGAAGCCGGCCGTCATTTTCAAAGCGCCAGATGATGAGACTGGGGGAAAAGTCGTAAATCATGGCGAACGCAAACCATCCGTCGCCTGACGGTGAGATCGCAAAAGCAGGGCTCTGATCCGTATCCGGCCAAAGTGCGTCGCTGTTGCCCAGCCAGATGTGCCAGCGCTCTGCGCCCTGATCATCAAAGCACCAGACGCCCGATCCCACGCTGGTCAGAAAGCCTTGTCCCGGAATATAGCCAACGACGCGGTTGCGCACTCCCCGCCAGCCCGCAAGGGCCGCCGTTCCGTCTGGGGAAATGAACTCGCCGCCGGCCAAGACCGCATCGGACACGCCCAAGGCTGCGGTCGAAAAAATTGACGCAGTACCAACGGCCTTCTCCGGAGGTAAAACGGTCCAACGGAGCGTTCCGTCCGCATTCAGCCGCGTGCAACGGAAGCTGGCGACCACAACCCCACCGTCGGGCCCGGCCGCCATCGAATCCCGGAGCCCACCACCGTCGTCCTCCAAATGCCCGCTGGGAAGCTCAGTTCGCCAAAGCCGATGACCATCTTCACTGAATTTGGAAACGATCCAAGGGAAGCGGTAGACGGGTTCGCCGCCATCGCCGGCAGGCTCGGAGACTGCGAGAATCGCGAGCCAGAAAAGCTCTCCCCGAGAATTTTGCACAAGAGAAGTGACGTGGCCCTCTCCCAGCGCATCTGATTCGGGGTCGGCCCGCCACACTTCGTTTCCGGCCGGATCCAGTTTCACCAGGGAGGCTGTGTGAACGTCATCCACAATGGTATGAAAGCTTACGAAGGAGTTTCCCGTGGCGGTCACCACCAGCGAATCGACCAGCATTCCGTCCCAATGCTTTTCCCAGAGCAACTGGCCTATACCGCTGCATTTCGCCACATACGCCTGGGGCGACCTGTTTCCGGCTTGACCGGCCAGATAGACATTCCCGTCCCCATCCAGCGCCATGGCCTCGAGGGAATGGCCGGATGTGTTCAGTCCGAAAATGTCACTTGGATCCGGCTCTGTCACACGCAGATGCCAGCGCGGCTGCACCTGGGCGGAAACGGAGATCCAGCCTATGCTGAGCAGCATCCCCAGGATGAAAAGACGGATAAGCAACCTCATGTATATAGCCGCGATAGAGCGCCGCTCTTTCATGTATAGAGGAGCTTCTGGTCCGGCGTCCAGACTCAACCGTTTTTTTGACAGACTATTCTGGTTAATCACAGCTCCGCCCACTGCCGGAGCAGGTTGTGATAGACGTTGGTGACACGGACCACCCCCGATGTGTCCCGGCAGCTCTAGCCCTCGGGCGGACCGCCTACATCACTTCTGGAGCCTCAATGCCCAGGCAGTCCAAGCCCTGCCGGAGCACGCGCGCGGTGAGGTCGCAGAGCACGACGCGCATGGTGCGCGCAGGCTCGGCCGCCTTGAGCACCGGGCACTGGTCATAGAACCGCGAATAGAGCGTCGCCAGCTCATAGAGGTAGTTCACCAGGAAGTTGGGCCGGCAATCATCGGCGGCGGCGTCCAGGGTCAGGCCAAAGTTCAGCAGATGCTTGGCGAGGGTGAACTCGGCGGGATCGCCCAGGACCAACTGGCCATCGGCAAGCGACGCTTGTCGCTCCATCCCCGAGTCGCGGACCACCTTGTTCGCGCGTGTGAACTGGTATTGGACGTACACCGCCGTGTTGCCAGTGAGCGCCAGCATCTTGTCCCAGGAGAACACGTAGTCGCTCTGCCGGTTCGACAGCAGGTCCTGATACTTCACCGCGCCCAGACCGACCTTGCGGGCGATCTCTTTCTGGACGGCGGCGTCCAGATCGGGCCGTTTTTCCGCGACCACCTTGAGCGCGCGTTCCTCCGCCTCGTCGAGCAGGTCGGCCAGCTTCACCGTGTCGCCGCTGCGGGTTTTGAAGGGCTTCCCGTCGTCACCGAGGATCGAGCCGAACCACGCATGCAGCAGCTTCACCTTCGCGGCGGCCTCGGGCTGCCAGCGGCGGAAGACGTGAAACAGCTTGTTGAAATGCGGCTGCTGCGGGGCACCGACGACATACACGATCTCGGTCGCCTGCCATTCCTTGAGGCGGTAATCGAGAGTGGCGAGGTCCGTCGTGGCGTAGTTCGACGCCCCATCGCTTTTCTGGATGAGCAACGGATCGTCCACCCATTCACCCTCGCGGTTTTGCACCCGCAGCGGATCGGTCTTCGGCGGCAGCGTGCCGTCGGAAAAGACCGCGACGGCCCCCTCGCTTTCGCGGGCGAGCCCCTTGGCCACCAGTTCTTCGACCAGCGTCTTGAGCCAAGGATTATAAAAGCTCTCCCCGAGCGTGTGGTCAAACTTCACGCCCAGCCGCCCATAGATCGCGTCGAACTGCACCTGCGACAGCCGGATCATCTCATGCCAGATGGCCAGATTCTCGGCATCGCCGGACTGCAGCTTCACCAGCTCAGCGCGGGCCGATTCGAGGGTTGCCGGGGCCTCCTTGCAGGCGGCGTTGACGGCCTTGTAGATGCGCTCCAGCTCCGCGATCGGATCACGGTCCAGGGCGGTCCGTTCCATCAGGGTTTTCCAACCAATCAGCAGCATGCCGAACTGCGTGCCCCAGTCGCCAATGTGGTTGTCGGTGATCACGCGATGGCCCAGCAGCCGCAGCGTGCGCGCCAACGAATCGCCCAGGATGGTCGAGCGGATATGCCCGACGTGCATCGGCTTCGCGACATTCGGCGACGAGAAGTCGATGACGACCGTGCGCAACGTTTCCGTGGTGGCCTGGGCGAAAAACAGGTGCTCGCCGCGCGCCGCCGCCGCAAGCACGCCCGCCAGCGCGTCTGGCTTGAGGCGGAAATTGAGGAAGCCGGGCCCGGCAATCTCCACCTTCTCGCAGATGTCCGACACGTCGAGCTTGGCGACCACGTCGGTGGCCAGCTGACGCGGGTTGAGCTTGCACTCCTTCGCCAGCGTCATCAGGGCGTTGCTCTGGTAGTCGCCAAACTTGGCGTCCGCCGCCGGGCGCACCAATACGTTCGCGGTGCTGGCGTCCGGCAGGACGAGCGTGACGGCGGCGCGGAGTCGGGATTCAAGAGTGAGGTGGAGCACGGTAAAAAGAAAACGGTCGCGGTGGTGGCCGCGACCTTCGGGAACGGCCGGCGCGGCGGCGCGGCGAATTCAAGGCTTGGTGGAAAACTGACGGATGACGGCCATCATCGCCTCCGCATCAGAAGCAGCCTCCAGGGCCTTCAGGAAATCATCCTTGCGGAGCACCTTGGCGATGCCGGCTAGCGTATGCAGGTGCTTCTGGAACTGCCCCTGCGGAACCAGGAAAAGGGTGACTAGATGAACGGGCTGGTTGTCGAGCGCGTCAAAGTTGACGCCCGCCTTGCTCCGGCCAAAGGCCGCCACAACCTCGCCGATCAGCTCGGTGCTCGCGTGGGGGATGCCGATGCCGAACCCGATGCCCGTGCTCATGGACTGCTCGCGCTTCTTCACCACGGCGGTGACGGCCTCGCGGTCCGGCGGCGTGATCTTGCCCGCCAGCACGAGCGTGCCGATGAGTTCATCGATGGCCTCCCACCGGTTGGTGGCCTTGAGCTCCGGCACGATTTGCTGGGTGGTGAGGATGTCGCCGAGATTCATTCGCTAATCAGAATGGCCAAACTTCGCCGCAAGGCGTGCACAGGTTCAAGCCGGGAGTTCAGGTAGATGAGTGAAACATACGGTGGCCGACCGTTCTCGCGGCGTTGGTCATGGCCTCTCCTCAGAACCGGACCCGGTTTGGCAGCGGCATTCCGAGCATTTCCTCCCAGAGAAAACGGAACGCGGGAGTGCGCGAACGGAGGTCGGACGCCTGCTCCACCCCCAGCAGCAGATACTGGAACTCCACTTCCGAGACCAGGGTGGTGCTCGGGGTGCAGAGGATCGGAGCGGATTGCGCGGGCACCGTGACCATCTTGCCATCCCGGTTGAGGGTCAGTTCCACGGCCAACGGCAATACCAGGCTGAAGGGATCGCACACCGACTTCAGCGGTCGCGGGCCCGTACGGGCGGGCAGGTGCTCCAGGCTGACGAGCCGGGCCAGCTCCCGGATGATCGGCTGCTGGAGGGGCCGCAAATACGGCAGCGACTGGAGGAGCTCCCGGTGCTGCCAGAGGCGCTTCAGCTTGCCCTCGATGTTCTGGTGATGGACGTATTCGCGGAAGGCCGCCTCGGAAAAGGCGGTCGCAATGACGGGGCTGAGCGCGACCACCGAGGCGTTGCGGACGCCCTGCCCCATGATGATCGACATCTCACCGATGATCTCGCCGGCCTCCATCTGGGCCAGGTGGAACTTCTGCCGTCCGTCGTGATGCACGATGGACGCGTGCCCGGTCAGCAGCATGTACACCCGGCCATCACTCTTCGCCCCCTCGCGGATGATGATATCGCCCGCGTTGTATTTGATCACCCGCTGGTTCGCCAGGAGGTTGGAAATCCACATCGGCGGCATTTCCGGAAAGTATTCCAGCAGGAACTCGATCGTGCGGGTCAGGTAATAGTCCGTTTCACCCGGCAGCAGCACGAAGCGCTTCCCGGCGGAGGCACTGGTGAAATGGGAGTCGAACGCGTCCGGCAGCTTGTCCGTGTGCATGAACACGATGCGCTCGGCCGGCGAATCCAGCGCATCAGCCGGGTCGCCGTGGATTTTGCCTTCCCCGCCGTCGGCAATCAGCAGCTGGGCCGGCCGGCGATAGGCGTCCGACACCTCCTGGAACCGCTCCTGGTTGATCACGCCGGACTTCTGCATCCGGCGCAGATCGCTCATCGACTGGGTATCTCCTGTGAGCAGGACCCGGTAATCCACCCCGTCATGGGCCGTTTCAAAGCGTGCCCCGATGGTAGGAATCGAGTGGCTGGAATAGTGCGGGGTGATGCGTAGGCCGAAGAAGTTCGTCTCCTCGTCGGGATTCAGCGGAATGAAGATGAAATACTCCTGCAGGCTCTCCTCGGAGCGGTCCAGCGTGAGCGACAGCTTCCGCAGCATCATGTGATAGATCAGCGGCGTGGTGAGTACCCGGACGCGGCGATTGTAGAGCAGGAATGAAACGAGGTTGCAGTGGTCGTCGTGGATGTGGGTCAGGAACAGCCCCTGGACTTGGTTCCGCGAAATGCCCCGCGCCCGCATATGGTGGTAGAGATACGGGATCGCATCCACGAGGAGGTATTGGCCGTTGAAGCAGAGGGCCAACCCGCAGGAAGCCTGCGTGGTGCTGAAGCCAGTGGCCCCGCCCAGCACTTCCACACCCATTTTCACCATCGCGGAAGGCACCAGATCAAACGGCACCGGATAGGGCGGAGCCTGGTCGCACTCCGGCGTCAGATCCAGCTCCTGCGGGTCACAGCCAGCCAGCTCCAGCAGGAATACATTGGTCCGCAATCGTTTGATACGTATCCAGCCCAAATCCACCGTTTCGTCGCCCACCACCGTACGGCTGATCAGGGCATCAAATGGCAACGCCTTGCCGTGCGCGTCCTTGAGCTGGAACCACCGGGTTTCGCGCGCCAGGGTCCGGGCCCGATCCTCCGGCAGCCCCCATTGCGCCATCTGCTCCTCGTCCGGTCCAAAAAGCGTCAATTCCAGCAAATCCGCCGCCGCTTTGACGCGACGGGCGTTGCCCAACAGGTTCAGCGGCAGCTCTCCCGGTTGTGTCCCGCCATGGAACAGGTGGTAGTAGAGGGGAAATTCCACCGCCACCTGTGACTCGCCGTGGCTGACCGGCACATCGGGCAGCAGGATATGCTGCGGCGGGCTCAGCTTCTCGCGGAGGAGAACCTTGACGATCTCGGGTGGACAGCCAGCCAGAAGGCTGTGCTCGCCATCGGTGACGTAAAAACTTCCCGGGACGATGTTTTGGATACGCACGACCGAAGCGTATCCCGCTTCGGAAAAATGCAAAGGACATTGGAGCAGGTGTACGCAACCAACTAAAAGCAAGCAAGTTACACGGAAATAATCAAACCGAACTACTGCTTCCAAAGGGCATGGGTATTGCTTAGGTTAATGGCGCTCCATTGCATTTAAAAATGAACACCATATTCAAGCATTCACTGCTCGCCTCGCTGGCCTTGGCCGGTGCCACGGCCACGCAGGCACAATTGCTCACCGATAGCTTCAGCTATTCGGACGGGGACATTACCACTGTCTCCGGTGGCAATTGGGTCGCCTACGGCCCCGACACTACCACCAAGTTCCAAGTGTCCAACGGTGCAGCCATCATCAATCAGGGGGATACCACCAGCGGCAGGCAGGACGTCAGCCAGGCCATCGGCGGCACTTTCAGCACGACCGGCAACACGGTGGCCTATGTGGGCTTCGATGCCACCTGGTCGGCGCTGCCTACCAACACCGACGGCTCCTACTTCGCCGTCTTCAGCAATTCGACGAGCAGCACGACCAGCCTTTTTGGCCGCATCGGGGCCGATATTGATGGGGCCGCTGCCGGCAAGTTCCGCATCACCGTCGCCAACGCCAACTGGAGCATCGCCAATAGCATGGAATTCCAGCAGGATCTCTCACTGAACACCACCTACCACGTCGTCGTTCGCTACGACCTCATCGCCAAGCAGACCACCCTCTGGGTGAACCCCGCTTCCAGCGCGAGCACCAGTGTCACGGCCACCGATGCCGTCGGCACCCAGGCGGACCTCACGGCCTTCGACCTCCGTCAGGGCGTCTCTGGGGGCACGGGCGCCCCCGGCATCATCGCGGTCGACAACCTGGCCATCGGCACGAGCTTCTCCCAGGTCAGCCCCGTTCCCGAACCTTCCGCCTACGCCGCCATCTTCGCGGGCGGCCTGGCAACCTTCGCCCTGCTCCGCCGCCGCGCGGGCAGCGCGAAGTGAGCCGGAACTGACTTTGTCTCAAGGGAGGACCGCAGGGTCCTCCCTTTTTGCTTTTCAGCAGGGCGCTCACTCACCCAGCAGTTTTTCCACGGCGTCGCGCAGTTCGCGTCCCCGCAGATCGCGGTAACGAATCACCCCCTGCCGATCCAATAACCAAACATTGGGCCAGCTTTGCACATTCCAGTTCTTGCTGATCGGGCCGTCGCGCCCATCCCAAAAGGAGGGCCAGGTGATCTGGGATTTCTCGGCTTCCGCTTTTCCCTTCGTCAGGTCGTTGTCGATACAGACGCCAAGGAGGGCAAAAGGCTTTCCGGCCATGTACTCGGCCAGCTTTTTGTGGTCCGAAGCACCCGAGGCGCTGGACGCCCAAAATACGAGCATCACCACTTTGCCCCGGTAATCGCTCAGCTTCATGGGCTGGCCCTCCAGATCCACACCCTCGATCTCCGGCGCGGGCTTGCCGAGGGTGAGGCGGCGCAATTCGGACAGCTCCGGCTGCGCCAATCCGGCCAAGGGTAATCCCCGCTGCTCGACCCGACCAAATTCGGCGATGACACGCTCGAACTGCTTTTCGGCCTGGGCGGTGGCCGGCTTGTTCTGGCCGTAATTTGCCTCGTCTTTCAACAGCGTTGCCAAGGTAAAGCAAGCGTTGCCTCGCACATCCACGCTGGGGTTTTCTTTCAGGAGCGCTGCCAGCAATTCCTTGGAGCAGCGATGGCGCAAGCGCTCGAGTGACTGGCAAAGGCCAAGAAGATTGGTGTCGCGCGCGTGCCAGAGCCGGATGACCTGGGCGGCTTTTTCGACCTCCGCCCCGTCGGGGGTGTTGAGCAGGATCCACTTCGCGGCGTCGAACGCTTCGGGGGTGGCGGGATTGTAGTTCAGCAGCGCCACCTGCTCATCGAGCTTGGGCGCTCCCTCGGCTTTGGTCGCATCCGCCGGTGACAAATCCTCGGAAAGCCCGGTCCCGGTCCAATACCCAATCGAACGAGAGATGCGATTATCGGTGACCGGTGTGCCCTTGGCGATCCCCAATCCGGATAGGGTGAAGGACGAAGGCTCCATGGGCACATTGTAACTGGCATTGGAGCGGATGAACTGCTCGCCCATGAACGGCGCTCCGTTGCGGAAGGTCATGATTTTGACTTCGACCGGGAGCGGGTCGCGCGAAGCGTCGCCCTCGTATTTCGAAAGCACCACATCGGATCCGTTGGCGCGCTTGAGGACCCGTTCCGGGTGGGCGACCTCAATCCAGAAATCCAGTGTGCCCCAACTCCGGGATTGCACGCGTACATGCCAGGCAGGAATTCCCTCCACGGACTCCTCGCCGGCCAATTCGAACGATTTGGCGTCGGCGTAACCCAGGCAGCCCTCGACGGTAGTCTCGACGTACGTCGAAGAACTGAGGCCCAGACACCGCGGGTTACCGAGGAAACTAGCACTCCTGCCGGGCGCATCGATGGTCATGTGCTCCGCTTTGCCATCCGATTCCCAATAATCCATGACGGCCACTCCGTCATAGGCAGCCACGTGGTGTGATTCAAAGGGCTTCAGCAGTCCCGCCTGAACCGCCGCCTCCCGGCCCATGCTGTCAGCCTGCTTCGTAATCTCCTGCTGCTTGGCCTCATCGGCCGAGTATGCATAGCTGTATTCACGGTCAAACTGTTCGAAGCGCAGCTTCGCCCCCTCAAACCGTGCCAGGAGCCGCAGGTGATTGGTCATGGGGCGCCCCGGCTGAAACATCTGCTCCACGGTGTGCTGATACTCCACAGTCCCCGAAGCAATCCGCTGCCTGGCCTTGGCCACTCCCATGAGCAGGGCGAGTGGATCGGGATCGTGCGGCTTCTCAACCCCGTTGGCGCCTCCGGCCGCCGATCCCGCTGGAAGCTGCTTTTGGTCCGGATTGGATCCGACGACCGGGTGAGCGGCGGTGGCGTCACTCCCGTCCGCTGGGTGACGCGTGCGGAGCGTGAAGCAGGTGGCCATGCCGGCGACAGCCACCGCGGCAAGCCCGGCCCCGAGCTTCGTCCGGGCGGCCTGCATTGCCCAAGCGAAGACTCCGGCAGTCGCACTGGCACCGGCCGGGGCGGAAAGGCCGGCGGTCGCCAACAGGGCAGCCGTGGACAGGGTAACCCCCAGTCCCGCCGGAGCCGCTTGGACGGCGTGGGCGGAAAGGCCGCCGACCAGTCCACCCGCACCGACGCTGACACCGCGTCGGGCGAAGAATTCTCGCAGCCGTTCCACTGCACGAGTCACTCGCTTTTGCGCGGCATCGTCGGTCACGCCGAGTTGCTGGCCGACTTCGCGCAGAGATTTGTTCTCGAAATAGCGCAGGAGCACGGCGGCGCGGTCGGGTTCATCGAGTGCGGACATCGCCTCGTCGAGCAGCGGCTCGATGTGCGTCCAGCCGGTTTCCGGGGCGTTCATGGCATTCATCTCGGTGGCGATCAGTTCGCGCAACTGGCGACGGGTTTCACGGCGGACGACGTCAATGGCGGTTCGGCGGGTCACCTGATAAAGCCACGCGGTCAACACCGTGCCGGGCTTCAAAGTGTCGGCATTGCGCGCGAGATCGGTGAAGGCGGATTGGCCGACTTCCTCGGCGAGCTGCGGGGAGCGGACCTGCCGGAGCGCGGCGGAATACACGAGGTCCACGTGGCGGCGGACAATTTCGGCAAAGGCGTCCTCGGCCTGGTCACGGGAGTAACGCGCGAGCAGTTGTAGGTCGGTGTCGCTCATCTTCAGGTGTATATCGCCGCCGGAGGTTGGAATCCGACAGCGTTTTCCGCCGGGCGCCGAAAACGAACTCCGGCCAATCGCGCTGACTGGGAGCAGCTTTTCACCGTGGCAGGGACATCCACAGCTACGAACGCACCCGGCCGATCCTGCAGATGGCCATCAATCAGAAGAATGGTGTCGGCTACATCACCAGCGGCGGCGGGGGTAGCACGCTGGAAGAGGCGGGTCCGCAACGCTCCTGGTATTCCATCCATGTCCAGCGGGGACACCGCTTCTGCTTTGCCACCGTACAGGACCGGACGATCCAGTTTAAAGCCTACGACCTCGAAGGCCGCCTGTTCGACACCTTTGAGCTGACCAAGGCCGCGGATCGTTGAAAGCCATGCAGATGCCCTCCTTAATGACTTATAAGATTAGCAGACGAAAATTGAAAAGATTCAGCGTTCGGTCGATTTAAGCCAAAAGCCTGATGAATTCATTTGTCATGCTTTTTAAGCTCGTTGATCTCTTTAATTAATTCCAAAAGAGATTTAGTTGTCTGTTCAATTGGTTTGGAGCGAAACAATCCAGCTCCAGATTCGCGCTCTTGAAGAGAAATTGGCAAGCGATACAATCTCTCAACCGTATCAGTGTAAAGTTTGTTTCGCTCAGATTGCCCTTCTTTCAATAAGTCAGCAAATGCGTTAAGAGTCATGGAAACCGCAGATCGAAACGCATACTCTTCCTGAAAGTGGCGCTCTTTCGCATATTGATTTGCGACAAAGTAAAGCAGGAAGCATGCGGGAAGAAGTAGCCCGAAATTCTCTGCCAATGTCATCCAAATGCTGGGATCTTTCTGCACGATATACTTGTGAGCGAAGCCCAACCAAACTGCTGAAGCCCCGACAGATCCCAATAAAATGTAAAACCAAGTACGCGAAGTGGATTGCAGCTCCCAATTCCGCGCTTCGAATTTCCGCCCCAATAAGCCAGCGCCAGCAGTACCCGCAATCTCGTTAACCATATCGACCTTACTTTCAAGAAACTGCAAGATGGCGCGTGATTTCTCCAACTCCTCAATCGCACTTTTTAAAGAATTTAATAAATCGATTTTTATTTTTGTGGCTTCTTGAATCTCATTTTTTGATGTTTCGAGATTGGCTTCTTGATTGGATACTATTTGCTGAAGTTTCCCCTCGTGGTTTGAGGCCTGATTCAGAAGTTTCCCAACCTCCTCTGTTTCTCTTTCCGCGCCGTGAAGCAATTTCCCAATAGCTGCCGCTTCAGTTTTCCGGTTTTCGATCTCCGGTTCCAATTGTTGGTTTTTCCCCGAAACTTCGTTTATAAGCTGTGTCAGTTGAGAAGATTTTAGTTCTAGTGTTTTAAAAATTTCAAACTGCTTTAACCGAGGAATGCTATATAGCTTTCTTTCACCGACGCTCCAAAAGCCGCAATGAACCTGATACCCAATTAGCACCTCCAATAGATCTGCAGCCCTTTCCCAATGTTGATTTTCCAGGCGGAGGAGATATTCTGAGAGAGTTCCATCTAGATGACGTTGCTCCATTGACTGACCTTGAACGTCCCACCAAAAGCAGTGCGGAAGAACATTCGGCGATGGCCCATCAAACTGAGCGGCCAACTGCCTCGTCATCCGCTTAGAAAGGCTCTGAAATTCAATCGCATTCCATCGCCCCAAGCATGTTTTCCCCAAATCTTGATTGGGGAAATTTTGCACTATCGCAGCTTCCAAATCAAAGGCTTCGATCTTAGCAAGACAGGCCTTGGCTGCGTCAATTTGTTGCCAAGTTAATGCCATACATTAAAATGTCGAATTAATCCGTTAGGAACTAGCTATTTTGTATTGATACATTGAATGTATTCTTCCAGTAGTCCAGCCTCAAAATGAAAGCCCCCTAATGGGATAAAAGCCTCACTCCACCGTCACGCTCTTGGCCAGATTGCGCGGCTTGTCCACGTCGCAGCCACGGGCGACGGCGATGTGGTAGGCCAGCAACTGGAGCGGGATCACGTTCAGGAGCGGATACAGCGGGTCCAGCGTCGCGGGCACGTACAGGATGTCGTCCGCCGCCTGGGCAATGCGGGTGTTGCCTTCGGTGGCAATCACGATGATCGGCCCCTTGCGCGCCTTGATCTCCTGCAGGTTGCTCTGCGTCTTGTCGTAGAGCGCATCGTTCGGCGCGAGCACGACCGTGGGCGTGCGTTCGTCAATCATCGCGATGGGGCCGTGCTTCATCTCGGCAGCCGGATACCCCTCGGCATGGATGTAGGAGATTTCCTTCAGTTTCAGCGCGCCTTCGAGTGCGACCGGGAAGTTATATTGCCGGCCGATGAAGAAGAAGTCCTCGGCGGCCGCATACTTGAGCGCGAGCTGCCGGATGCGCTCATTCTGGTCAAGTATGCGCTGGATCTGGTCGGGGATGGCCTCCAGAGCGCGCAGCACCTGATTGCCGCGTGGATGCGAGAGCATCCGGATGCGCCCCATCAGCAGCGCCAGCAGCGTGAGTGCGCTGACCTGCGAGGTGAAGGCCTTGGTGCTGGCCACCCCGATCTCCGGGCCGGCGTGCAGGTAGATGCCGCCATCCGCCTCGCGCGCAATGGTCGAACCGACGACATTGCAGATGGCGAGGGCCTTGTGGCCGCGCCGCCTCGCCTCGCGCAGTCCCGCCAGCGTGTCGGCGGTCTCGCCGGACTGGGTGATGACGAGCAGCAGCGTGTGCTTGTCGAGCGGCGCGTTGCGGTAGCGGAACTCGCTGGCGTACTCGACCTCGCACGGCAGGTGGGCGAACTCCTCGAGGAGATACTCGCCCACGAGCGCCGCATGCCAGCTCGTGCCGCAGGCGGCAATGACCACGCGGTCCACGGCGCGCAGTTCGGCCGTCGTCATGTTCAGGCCGCCGAACTTCGCGGTGGCCTCCTCCAGATCGACCCGCCCGCGCAGGGCGTTCCGCACGGTCTGGGGCTGCTCGAAGATCTCCTTGAGCATGAAGTGCGGGTAAGGCCCGCGCTCGGCCGCCTCGGCGTCGAATTCCAGACGCGTGATCTGCACCTTGGCGGTCTCAGTGCCCAGGTTGGTCACGGCGAAGTCATCCGCCGTCAGCGTCACGACATCGTAGTCGTTGAGATAGACGACCTGGCGTGTGTGCGCGACCACGGCGGCAGCATCGGAAGCCAGGTAGTTCTCCCCTTCCCCGACTCCGATCAGCAGCGGCGAACCACGCCGCGCCCCGACAATGATGCCCGGATAATCTATCGCGACGACGGCGATGCCATAGGTGCCAATGACCTCACGCAAGGCATTGGCCACGGCGGCGGCCAGCGGGTGGGTGCCCTCCGGCACGGACGTCAGCCGGGCGAGATGCTCACCGATCAGGTGGGCGAGCACTTCAGTGTCCGTGGCGGACTGGAACCGATGCCCTGCCGCCACCAGCCGTTCCTTGATCCGGTCGTAGTTCTCGATGACACCGTTGTGCACGACCGCGACCCGGCTGGCGCGGTCCAGATGCGGATGCGAATTCTCGTCACTGGGCGGGCCGTGGGTCGCCCAACGGGTATGGCCAATCCCGCAATGGCCGGCCACGGGTGACTGGCCGAGCAGCGTGCCCAGCCCCTCCTCGATCTTCCCCTTGCGCTTGCGGGTGACCAGCGCCTCCTCACCGATCACCGCCACGCCGGCGCTGTCGTAGCCGCGATATTCCAGCCGCCGCAATCCTTCGAGGAGGATGGGAGAGGCCTGCCGTTTGCCGACGTAACCAATGATGCCGCACATATTCGCTGCGGGACGAATGCCTGATTTCCCGCGCGGGTACCAATGTCAAAAATGCCGTCCCCGGGGGGCGGCACTCCCTGATCGCTTTACCCTTCCTTCCCGCCAAGGCCCACCGCTAGCCTCGGCACAACATGGCCAAGATACTTCTCGTGGACGACGAGCTGACGATGGTGCAGATCGTCACCGAAGTGCTGCGCAACGAGGGGCACGAGGTCTTTCCCTTCACGAACTTCAACGGGGTCGCGGATGCGCTCGTCGCCCGGCAGCCGGACCTGGTCATCACCGACCTGTACCTCGACAAGACCAAACCCCACGGGTTGGAGATCGTGCAGAAGGCGCGCGCCCTGACCCCGCCTCCGGTGGTCATCATGATCACCGGCTTCGGCACCGTGGAAAGCGCGGTCGAGGCGATGCGGCTGGGCTGCTTCGACTACCTCGAGAAGCCCTTCAAGCTGGAAGAGCTGAAGCTCTGCGTCCACCGCGCGCTGAACCACACGCAGGTCGTCGCCGAAAACACGCAGCTACGGAAGGAGCTCAAAAAGAAGTACCAGTTCACCCAGATCATCGGCGCGAGTGAGCCGATGCAGGCCGTGTTCCGCATGGTGGAACGCGTCGCCGACACGGATTCGACCGTGCTGATCCTCGGCCAGAGCGGCACCGGCAAGGAGCTGATCGCCCGGGCGCTGCATTACAATTCGCGCCGGGCCCAGGGGGCGTTCATCCCGATCAACTGCTCCGCCCTGCCCGAGAACCTGCTGGAGTCGGAACTGTTCGGCCATCGCAAGGGCGCCTTCACCGGCGCGGTGAACGACAAGAACGGCCTATTCCATGACGCGGACGGCGGCACGATCTTCCTCGATGAGATCGGTACCATGCCCGCCCAGCTCCAGAGCCGCCTCCTGCGCGTGCTGCAGGAAAAGGAAGTCCGCCGGGTCGGCGACAACACACCCACCTACGTCAATGTGCGCGTGCTGGCCGCAACCAACGAGCACTTGGAACAGCTCGTGAAGGACGGCAAGTTCCGCGAGGATCTCTACTACCGGCTCAACGTCGTGCCGGTCAATCTGCCCAGCCTGCGCGAACGCAAGGACGACATCCCGATGCTCGTCACCCACTTCCTCAAGGACAAGGTCCACAGCCGCTCCGGGCAGCCCTTCCGTATCAGCCAGCGCGCGATGGACACGCTCGGCCTGCACGAATGGCCGGGCAATGTCCGTGAACTGGAGAACGCCATCGAACGCGCCACGGTGCTGGCCGATCTGCCGCTGATCCGGGCCCGCGACCTGCCGCCCGCACTGCTGGCCAAGGCGCCAAAGGACGACGGCCAGGAGGAAAAGCAGGCGGCGGAAATCGCCGCGCCCGTCGGCCCGTCCACCCACCCGACGGCAAACGTCTCCGCCCCGCTGGCGAACGGCCCGACGTCGCTGAAGGCCGGGGTACCGCTGCCGCAGGGCGTGGTGAGCCTCAAGAAATTCGCCCGCGACCAGGAGGCCGCCTACATCAACCATGTGCTGGCCACGACGCACCAGAACAAGGAAGAGGCGGCCAAGCTCCTCGACATCAGCCTCGCCACCCTCTACCGCAAGATCGCCGGCGAGATCGATTAGTAATGCCAGCCCCAGCGCCTTGCCGAACCTTGGATGAACCGCCAAGGAACGAAGGAACCAAGTGGAATCGTGTCGCGGCCGCCTTGCGCCGTCGTCGGACGTGGGCACGTCAAATTGCTGCCGTGGAAGACGCTGGAACGGAGGGGCAAACCGCTCCAGACCTCTTGCAATAACACTGCTGCCTTCGCCCCGGAAACCCTGTATTCCCTCACCTGGCACCGGCACCGCCATCGCCAATCAAATCATGAAGATCCAGATACCCGACTCACTGAAGGAAGATGCTCCAAAGAACAATTGGGGCAAGATCCTCACGGCCACACCGATCATCATGACCGTCATCTCGACCATGCTGGCGGGACTGGCCTCCAGTGAAATGACCCGGGCGCAATACTCGCGCTCGCTCGGTGCCCAGCAACAGGCGAAGGCGGGAGACCAGTGGGGTTACTTCCAGGCCAAGCGCCTGCGCGGAGCCATGCAGCGCAGCACCCTGGACCTGTTGCAGGCCACGGTGACCCTGAATCCCATCGACGCCTCCACCTTCCCCAACCTCGCCCCGGCCGCTGTCGCCGCCATCCAGAAAGGGGAACTTCCGCCGTTGCCGCCCGAAATCGAAATGGCCCCCGCCATCCGGTCCGCCGTCGACATGCTGGACGCGGCCAAATCGGACGAGGAAATCGCCGTGCCCCTGAACAGTCTCGACCTCCAGACCATCACGAGCACGGAACGGGCCGCCCGGGAGCGCGCGGACCGCTATGACGACGTCACCAAACCGGTCACCAAGGTCATCGATGACCTTGAAAAATCTCTGATCGGGAGCGGCCAGGAGCGGGTGCGGGACTTCACCGCGTCCCGGTTGCGGTACACCAGTGCCCGCTACGAAACCGAGGCGCGACTCAACCAGACCATCGCCCAGATGCTCGAGCTGCAGGTGCGCAAAAGCAACCTGATCGCCGAGCGCCATCGCCATCGCAGCCAGCGCTTTTTCTTCGGCATGCTGGGCGCCCAGCTCGCGGTGATCATTTCCACCTTCTCCCTGGCCGCCAAGGCCCGCTCCGCCCTGTGGATGTTCGCCGCGTCCGCCGGAATCACGGCCGTGGTTTTTGCCGTGTGGGTCTTTTTCTACGTCTGAGTGACTCGCTCCTCTCCTTGGAACCTCTTGTCACCAAGAGAGGGCTAGGCCTTCACTGGTAAGATGGCGCGCAGGCATCCTGCTCGGTAGGGCTGAAAGCCTGTCCGAGTGGTGCCTGGGGTGGAGCGAGCCATGCGAGCGCAGCCCCAGGTTCCCTGACAAAAGAGACCGAGCGCTGTAAGCGCGTCCGAAAAAGTTGGCAGCCTTTGGGTCGGGCCTTCAGCCCTCAAACCAATCGGAGGATCTGTTCTGGGGCTGCGCTCACTGCGTTCGCTCCACCCCAGGCATCATTCGGACGCGCTTTCAGCGCTATGGCGGACAGTCGGGCAGGCGTGGCCGTCCGCAGTTGTTGGGTTTCGCCCCAGTCCGCCAAGACGAAGTTCACGGAAAGCACTCATCCGTCTGCGCGTCCGCCACCATCGGTTGAAGCCGGTTGCAGGAATGAGCTCCCCGTTCATTTCCCGACTTTCCGCTTTCCGGCGGGAACAGCCCTCCCGCAAGCTACGAACACGTATCAATCCATGAAGTCCCCGAATGTCTCCGGGCTGCCCTGGTGGCGGCTTCTGAACCGGCACCATTGGTTTGTGTTCACCGTGGCCAGCCTCGCCTGGCTCTTTGACTGTCTTGACCAGCAGCTCTTCCTGCTGGCACGTGGTGGCGCGATGAAGTCGCTGCTGCCCGTCGGGGCGGACCCGAAGCTCTACGGCGGCTACGCGACCGCCATCTTCGTGGCCGGCTGGGCCACCGGCGGCCTGATCTTCGGGGCGGTGGGCGACCGCATCGGCCGGGCGAAGACCCTCGCGATGACCGTGCTCCTCTACTCTGTCTGCACCGGATTGTCGGCCTGGTCGAAGGGCTGGATTGATTTCGCCGCCTTCCGTTTTGCCACCGGGTTGGGGGTCGGCGGCGTGTTCGGCCTTTCCGTTGCCCTGGTGGCCGACAGCCTCCCCGAGCAGGCCCGCACCGGCGCGCTCGGCATGCTACAGGCGCTGTCAGCCGTGGGCAACGTCACCGCCGGCAGCATCGCCATTCTGCTGGGCAACCTCGAGGGCACGACCATCCCGGCCGGACAGTCGTGGAAGTACATGTTCCTGATCGGAGCCTTGCCGGCGTTTCTCTGCGTGTTCATCCAGATCCGGCTGAAGGAGCCGGAGAAATGGGTGAAGGCCCGCGCGGAAGGCCGGCTGACCGGCGCGAAATTCGGTTCTTACACGTCGCTCTTCGGGGAGGCCCGTTGGCGGCGACCGGCTTTGCTGGGCATGCTGCTGTGCGTCGCCGGCGTGGTGGGTCTTTGGGGCATCGGCTTTTTCAGCCCGGAACTGGTCGGCGACGTCATCGACCGCTCCCTCAAGGCCGAAGGTGTCGGCCCTGACAAGATTTCCAAGGCCAAGACCGTGTGGACTGGCGTGAACATGATCGTGCAGAACGTCGGCGCGTTCCTCGGCATGATCACTTTCACCAAGGCGGCGCAGCGTTGGGGGCGGAAGCCCGCCTTTGCCGTGGCGCTCGTGGCCGCCTTCATCTCCACCGTGGGCTTCTTCCAGTTCTTCAACAGCAAGGCCGACATCTGGATGAGCTTCTTCATGGGCTTCTGCCAGCTCGGGCTGTTCGCGGGGTTTGCAATCTACCTGCCGGAACTTTTCCCCACGCGCCTCCGCAGCACCGGCACGAGCTTCTGCTACAATGTCGGGCGCTTCATCGCGGCTTCAGGACCTTTCACCCTGGGTGAATTGCAGAAGGCCCTGGCCGCCGGCGCCACCAGCCCCGCCGCCAAGCTTCTGGCGTTCCGGTCTGCCGCCTCCTACATCTCGCTCATCTTCCTGTTCGGACTGATCGTGGTGTATTTCCTGCGGGAGACCAAGGGTCAGCCCCTGCCGGAAGACGGTCCCGAACCGGCACGTTGAGGGCTGCAGTCGTCCCTGCTTAACGCCTATTTCATCCCCGGCCAGGGGGTGATCGCGTTCAGAGCGGGCACGATCTTGCGGCGCAGCTCGAGGAAGTCGATTTCGCCTGTGTGGCGGTAGATCACCTTGCCATCCGGCGCGATGAGCAGGGTATGCGGCAGTGGCCCCTTCCACTCGGGATCAATCGCCTCGGCGACCTTGTCCTCGTCAGTCTCGCCGTAGATCACGTTCTTGGTCGAGGCGTGATGCTTGGTGAGAAACTTAAGCGCCAGATCCTTCTCGTCGGGCAGATGGGCGGCCACGGTCACCAGCTCGAAATCGCGGTGCCGGAAGCGCAGGTTCGTGTCGAGCAAATCGTCAAACTCCGCCACGCACGGTCCGCAGCGCGTGGACCAGATGTTGATCAGCCGCACCTTGCCCGTGCCCTTGTTCTCCCGCAGCGCCCGGAGCGCGGCGGCATCGGCCATTTCCAGCTGTACCGGCTCCTTGGCGACCTTCTCCAGCCATTTTGCATTCGCGCCTGACTTGTCGGCCCATTTGGTCGAGCACCCAAAGACACGGGTCTGTTTCACGGCCACTTCCCTGCCTTCCAGCAGGGCGTCCAAGGCGTTACGCGTGTCGCGCGACTTCACGAACTCTTCCCGTTCGGAATCATCAATGCGGCCGCAGAAGCGGAGACGGCGTTCGGTGTCGAAGACAAACACATGAGGCGTGGCCACCGGACCGTACTTCATGGAGACCGCCTCCGTCTCACCATCGAAGAGATAGGGAAAGTTGTAGCCGCGTTCCTTCGCCCGGATCTTCATGTCCTCCAAGCTGTCGCTCACGTCGGTGTAACCCAGTTCATCGGCCCGCACCCCGACCGCGCTGTTCGGCGAGATTGCAACGAAGCCCACGCCCTTGCCGTGGTAGTCGCGCACCAGCTGCTTGATGCGCTCTTCGTAGGCCTGCGCAGTCGGGCAATGGTTGCAGGTGAAGATGATCACCAGCACCCGCGCGTCCACGAAGTCGGCCAGCCGATGGTTCTGTCCGTCCGCACCGGGCAGATCGAAGTCCGGTGCGGGCGAGCCCAGCGTCAGGACCGGATAGTGTGGTTCCTCGGCGGCATACGCGGCCACAGCGAGGAGCGCAAGGAGTCCGAGAAACAGGGATTTCACACCGCCAGCATGTAATCTCCAAAGGCGGCTGCAACCAGAAAGAAAAAGGGCGGCCCGAAGGCCGCCCTGTTGGAATCGATTGCTTTGCCGGCTCAGGCCAGCAGCGCCTGCGTCTCCTCGTTTTCGGTGGGAGGCGGGGTCGGCTCGTCGGGGAGCTCGACCAGCGTCTTGAGGATGACCTCGCGATGGCGGTCGTAGCCCGTGCCGGCCGGGATGATGTGCCCCATGATGACGTTCTCCTTGAAGCCACGGAGCGTGTCGCTCTTGCCCATGGTCGCCGCGTCCGTGAGCACCCGGGTGGTGTCCTGGAACGAGGCGGCGCTGAGGAACGACTCGGTTTCGAGCGAGGCCTTGGTGATGCCGAGCAGGACGGGCGCGGCTTCGGCGGGCTTGCCACCCATCTTCTCCACGCGCTCGTTCTCCTCCTCGAAGGCGGTCTTGTCGATCTGCTCACCCCACAGGAACAGCGTGTCGCCCGGCTCCGTGATGCGGACCTTGCGGAGCATCTGGCGCACGATCGTCTCGATGTGCTTGTCGTTGATGGTCACACCCTGGAGGCGGTAAACCTCCTGGATCTCGTTGACCATGTGCTCCTGCAACTCGTGCGGGCCGCAGACGTCGAGGATCTCGTGCGGGACCACCGGACCGTCGGTGAGCTGCTGGCCCTTCTTCACAAAGTCGCCCTTGTAAACAATGACGTGCTTGCTCATCGGGATGAGGTGTTCCTCCTCGGAACCGGTCTGCGGATCCTTGACCAGGATGCAGCGCTTGCCGCGGACGCTCGGTCCGAAGTCCACCACGCCGTCGATCCGCGCGATTTCCGCGGCGTCCTTCGGACGGCGGGCCTCGAACAGTTCGGCGACACGCGGCAAACCGCCGGTGATATCCTTGGTCTTGGAAGCCTTACGCGGTGTCTTGGCCAACAGCGAGCCGGCACCGATTTCGTCGCCTTCGCCCACCACGAGGTGCGCGCCGGCCGGGATCGGATACTGGGCGATCGGGTCGCCCTTGCGGTCCTCGATCACGATCTGAGGATGCAGGTCTTCCTTGTGCTCGATGATGACCATGTCCTCGGTGCCCGTGGACTCGTCGGTCTCCTGCTTCATCGTGACACCCTCGATGATGTCGGTGAAGCGGACGCGACCGCCCTTTTCCGAGATGATCGGAACGTTGTAGGCGTCCCATTCCACGAAGACCTCGTTCTTCTCCACCGTACCGCCGTCCGGCACCGCGATGACGGAGCCGACCACGATGCTGTGGGTCTCGAGTTCCTTGCCTTCGGGGCTGGAAACGGTGATCGAGCCGTTCTTGTTCAGGACGATGTTGTTGCCGTCGCCGAGCGCCACCACGCGGAGCTCGTTGTACCGGATGATACCACCGGCCTTGGACTTGATC
The DNA here is from genome assembly GCA_903922605.1 of uncultured Verrucomicrobiota bacterium. Lineage (GTDB taxonomy): Bacteria > Verrucomicrobiota > Verrucomicrobiia > Limisphaerales > UBA9464 > CAIVQB01. The sequence continues at coordinate 13,698 of CAIXUG010000081.1, read as the reverse complement.
TGCGGCTGCTTGTACGTCTGCGCGGCCGCACCACCGATGTGGAAGGTACGCATCGTGAGCTGGGTGCCGGGTTCGCCGATGGACTGGGCGGCGATGATGCCGACCGCCTCACCCTGCTTGACCAGCTTGCCCGTGGCCAGGCTGCGACCGTAGCAGCGGGCGCAGATGCCGATCTTGGTCTCGCAGGTCAGCACGGACCGGATCTTGATCCGCTCCACACCGGCGCGCTCGACCGACTTGGACTTGATCTCGTCGAACTCCTCGCCCGCGCCCAGCAGCTTGTGCTTGAGGTCGGTCGGGTCGTAGATGTCTTCCGCCGAGTAACGGCCGAGGACGCGTTCGCTGATCTTCACGACTTCTTCCTCACCCTCGTAGATCGAGGAAACGAAGATGCCGTTGGTCGTGCCGCAATCGTCCTTCCGGACGATGACGTCCTGCGCGGCGTCCACGAGCTTGCGCGTCATGTAGCCGGAGTCGGCGGTCTTCAGCGCGGTGTCGGCGAGACCCTTGCGGGCGCCGTGCGTCGAGATGAAGTATTCGAGCACCGTCAGACCCTCGCGGAAGTTCGACAAGATCGGCTTCTCAATGATGGAGCCGTCGGGCTTGGCCATGAGGCCGCGCAGACCGGCCAGCTGACGGACCTGGGCCTTGTTACCACGGGCGCCGGAATCAACCATCAGGCTGACCGGGTTGAACTCCTTCTTGCCCTGGTTGTGGTCGAACGTCTTGAGCATGACGTTCGCGATCTGGTCGGTGCAATGCGTCCAGATGTCGATGACCTTGTTGTAGCGCTCCTGGTTGGTGATGACGCCCTTCTTGTGCTGCTTCTCGACGTCGCCGATCTGCTTGAGCGCGGACTCGATCTCCTTCTGCTTGGCCTCGGGGATGATCATGTCGTCGATACCGATCGACACGCCCGCCTTGGTCGCCTGCTCGAAGCCGATTTCCTTCAGCTTGTCGAGCGTGACCACGGTGCGTTCATGACCGCAGACCTTGTAGCAGTTGAGGATCAGGTCGCCGAGCTTGCTCTTGCTGACCGTGAGGTTGGGGAAGCCGAGCTCCTTCGGCCAGATCTCCGAGAAGATCACGCGACCGACCGTGGTCTCGATGACCGACTTCTCGTTGTCGCCATAAACCGTCTTGGCACCACCCCGGTCGGGGTTGGCGAGCAGGATGCGGTCGTGCGTTTTGACGGCACCGTCCGCGTGGGCAAACAGCACCTCGTGCTTGTTGCCGAACAGCATGTGGCGTTCGCCTTCCTTGCGGGCCTTGCGCGGCTCCACAGTCAGGTAGTAGCAGCCGAGCGGGATGTCCTGCGTCGGCGTCATGATGGGCTTGCCGGAGGACGGGCTGAAGATATTCAGCGGGGCCATCATGAGCAGGCGGGCTTCCAGCTGCGCCTCGACGGACAGCGGGACATGCACGGCCATCTGGTCGCCGTCGAAGTCGGCGTTGTAGGCGGTGCAAACCAGCGGATGAATGCGAATCGCTTCGCCTTCGATCAGCACGGGTTCGAACGCCTGGACCGACAGACGGTGCAGGGTCGGAGCGCGGTTGAGGAGCACCGGGTGGCCCTTGGTGACCTCTTCCAGGATATCCCAGACCTCGGGCGACTGGCGCTCGATCATCTTCTTGGCCGAGCGCACGGTATGCACATAGCCCAGCTCCTTGAGCCGGCGGATGATGAACGGCTCGAACAGCACGAGCGCCATCTTCTTGGGCAGACCGCACTGGTGCAGCTTCAGCTCAGGACCGATGACGATGACGGAACGGCCGGAGTAGTCGACGCGCTTGCCGAGCAGGTTCTGCCGGAAGCGGCCCGACTTGCCCTTGAGCATGTCGGAGAGCGACTTCAGGGCGCGGTTGCCGGCGCCGGTGACGGCACGGCCATGGCGGCCGTTGTCGAAGAGAGCGTCCACCGCCTCCTGCAACATGCGCTTCTCGTTCCGGATGATGACCTCGGGGGTCTTCAGCTGGAGGAGGTTCTTCAACCGGTTGTTCCGGTTGATGACGCGGCGATAGAGATCGTTGAGATCGGACGTCGCAAAGCGGCCGCCTTCCAGCGGCACGAGCGGACGCAGGTCGGGCGGGATGACCGGCAGCACCGTGAGGATCATCCACTCGGGGCGGCTCTTGGACTTGATGAAGCCCTGGAACAGCTTGATGCGCTTGGCGATCTTCTTGCGGTTCTGCTTGGACTTCGTCTCCGTCATCGCGACCTGGAGCTCATCCACCGTCTTTTCCAGCTGGATGTTCGCCATCGCGGCCCGGACGGCCTCGGCACCCATCTTCGCCGTGAACGCATCCACACCATAGGTGGTGCGGGCCTCGCGGTACTCGTGCTCGCTCAGGAGCTGATGGACCTTCAGCGGCGTGTTGCCGGCCTCAATCACCAGGTAGTCCTCGTAATAGATGACGCGCTCCAGATTGCGCGCTGTCATGTCGAGCATCAGGCCCAGGCGGGACGGCATGCACTTGAAGAACCAGATGTGGCTGACCGGCACGGCCAGCTCGATGTGGCCCATGCGCTCGCGGCGCACGCGGGCGAGCGTGACCTCGACACCGCAACGGTCGCAGACGACGCCGCGGTGCTTGATGCGCTTGTACTTTCCGCAGGAGCACTCCCAGTCCTTCACGGGACCGAAGATGCGCTCGCAGAAGAGACCGCCCTTCTCGGGCTTGAAGGTCCGGTAGTTGATGGTCTCGGGATTCTTGACCTCGCCCTTGGACCACGAACGGATGATCTCGGGGGCGGCCACGGAAATGGCCACGTGATCAACCTGATTGACCTTGTCCAGGCCCAGCAGCTCGCGGGCGGATTCTTTGGAAGAAATCATAACTGTCTCAGTTTCGCTTGGTTTTTCCAGTTACGGTCACAACTTGTCAGACAAGCGCGGCCAGGGCGTTCGCGGTGGTTTGCGGGGCGTCGGCGGGGTTCGTGTAGCCGACCTTCACGTCGAGACCCAGGGACTGCATTTCCTTGACGAGGACGTTGAACGATTCCGGGATGCCGGCCTCGAGGGAGTTGTCACCCTTGACGATGCTCTCGTAGATCCGCGTGCGGCCCTGCACGTCGTCGGACTTGACGGTGAGCAGTTCCTGCAGCGTGTAGGCCGCGCCGTAGGCCTCCATGGCCCAGACTTCCATTTCGCCGAAGCGCTGGCCGCCGTACTGCGCCTTGCCGCCCAGCGGCTGCTGGGTGACGAGCGAGTAGGGACCGACCGCGCGGGCGTGGATCTTGTCCGCGACCAAGTGGCCGAGCTTCAGCATGTAGATGTAACCCACGACGACCTCCTGGTCGAAGCGTTCGCCGGTACGACCGTCGTAGAGATGCACCTTGGCATGCTCCGGCAGGCCCGCCTGCTTGAGGTATCCGCGGATTTCCTTCTCCTTGATGCCATCGAAGACCGGCGTGGCGATCTTGATTCCGAGCAGCCGGCAGGCCCAACCCAAGTGGGTTTCCAGCAGCTGCCCGACGTTCATGCGCGAAGGCACGCCCAGCGGGTTCAGCACGATTTCAACCGGGGTTCCGTCCGCGAGGAACGGCATGTCCTCTTCCGGGACGATCCGGGCGACGACACCCTTGTTGCCGTGGCGACCGGCCATCTTGTCACCGACCGAGAGCTTGCGCTTCGAGGCGATGTACACCTTGACCTGCTTGACGACGCCGCCGTCGACTTCCTCACCGGCCTCGACGCGCTCGACCTCCTCGGAGTGCTGGGAATCGAGATCCTCGAACTTCTTCTTAAACTGGCCGATGATCTCGCTGATCTTGTTACGGATCGGCGAAGGATCGATCTCGATGCGGTCATAGACCGTCGCGAGCTTCTTGAGCAGCGTCTTCGTGATCTTGCGGTTGGCCGGAATGATGATCTCACCGGTCTCGCTGTTGACCACGTCGAGCGGGATCTTCTCGCCGAGGAGGATGTTGGACAGCGCCTCCGTCAGCTGTTCTAGCAGCTCGTCCTTCTTGGAGCGGAAGCCTTCCTCGACTTCCTTCGCCACCTTCTTCGCCTCGTCCTTGGGACCGGCTTCCTTCTTGCCGACGCCCTTCAGGCCGTCGGCCTTCGCCGAGACCTTGACGTCCATGATGATGCCGTAGGTGCCAGAAGGAACCTTCAGCGAGGTGTCCTTCACGTCCGCTGCCTTCTCACCGAAGATGGCGCGCAACAGGCGCTCTTCCGGCGCGAGCTCGGTTTCCGACTTCGGGGTGATCTTGCCGACCAGGATGTCGCCGGGCTTGACCTCCGCGCCAACGCGGATGACACCGTCGAGACCGAGGTTCTTGAGGGCCTCTTCGCCGAGGTTCGGGATGTCCCGGGTGATTTCCTCGGGCCCGAGCTTGGTGTCCCGCGCAACCACCTCGAACTCATCGATGTGGATGGAGGTGAAAATGTCCTCCTTCACGATCTTCTCGGAGATCAGGATGGCGTCCTCGAAGTTGTAGCCGTTCCACGGCATGAACGCGACCAGCACGTTCCGGCCGAGGGCGAGCTCGCCGCCCTGGGTGCAGGGACCGTCCGCAATCGTCTGGCCCTTCTTCACGGTGTCACCCTTGGCCACCAGGATCTTCTGGTTGATGCAGGTGGCGGCGTTGGAGCGCATGAACTTGCGCACCGGATAGATCCAAACGCCGTCTTCCGGCGCGTGTTTCAGCTTCTTCTTGGTCTCCGGCAGCTTGCCGTCCCGGGTGATGATAATCTGGCTGCCGGTGACGCTGGCCACCTTGCCCGCCTCCTCGGAGACAATGACCGCGCGGGAATCGCGGGCCACGCGCTCCTCAAGGCCGGTGGCCACAAGGGGAGCCTCGGTCACGAGCAGCGGCACGCCCTGGCGTTGCATGTTCGAGCCCATCAGCGCGCGGTTCGCGTCGTCGTGCTCAAGGAACGGGATCAGGCCGGCAGCCACGGAAACGAGCTGCTTCGGCGAGACGTCCATGTAGTCAACCCGCTCGGGTTCGACGTCGATGAAGTCGCCCTTCTGACGGCAGGTGACGCGTTCCGTGAGGAAGTTGCCCTTGTCGTCGATGATCGAGTTGGCCTGGGCGATGATGAAGCCCTCTTCCCGGTCACCCGTAAGGTAGTCGAGCTGGCCGGTAACCCGGCCCTTCTCGGTCTTGCGGTAAGGCGTCTCGATGAAGCCGAAGTCGTTCACGCGGGCGAAAGTCGCCAGCGACGCGATCAGACCGATGTTAGGGCCTTCCGGCGTTTCAATGGGACAGATACGGCCGTAGTGCGACGGATGAACGTCACGCACTTCGAAGCCGGCACGATCACGCGAGAGACCGCCTGGCCCGAGGGCCGACAGACGGCGCTTGTGGGTCAGTTCGGCCAGCGGGTTGATCTGATCCATGAACTGGCTCAGTTGGCTGCGACCGAAGAAGTCGCGGACCACGGCCGACAGGGCCTTCGGATTGATGAGCTTCTGGGGCGTCATCGTGTCGAGGCTCTGGTCGAAGAGCGTCATGCGCTCCTTGACGAGGCGCTCGGTACGGGCCAGACCGACCCGGCACTGGTTGGCGAGCAGTTCGCCCACGGTACGGATACGGCGGCTGCCGAGATGGTCGATGTCGTCCAGGGAACCCTCGCCCTTCTTCAGCTTGAGCAGGTAACGCGTCGCCTCGACCAGGTCCTTGGCCGTGAGGATGCGGGCATCGCCTTCCTTGAAGTTGAGCTTCTGGTTGATCTTGTAACGTCCCACGCGGCCCAAGTCATAGCGCTTCGGATCGAAGAAGAGCCGCTTGATGAGCGCCTTGGCGTTCGCTGCCGTCGGGGGATCGCCAGGACGGAGGCGGCGATAGATATCCTTGAGCGCCTCTTCGGCGTTCTTGGTCGGATCCTTCTTGAGGCACTTGATGACAATGCCCTCGTCGGTCGAGGTGTCGACGACGCGGATCTTGTTCACACCGAGCTCGGCGATCTGCTTCACCACGGCCTTCGAGAGCGGCTCGAACGCGCGGGCGACCACGATGCCCTTGTCGAGATCGACGGCATCTTCGACGAGTACCTTGTTCTGGATGTCTTCCAGCTTCTCGGCCTCTTTGACCGAAAGCTCTTCGATCTTGTAGAACTGGTTCAGGATCTCGCCATCCTTGCCGACTTCGGCGGGGTCCACCTTGGTGGCCTTCTCGCCCCAGGCTTCAGGGATGGCGGCAAGTGCACGGAAGAACGTGGTCGTGAGGAACTTACGACGGCGCTTCTTGCGGTCGAGGTACACATACAGCAGGTCGCTCGTGTCGAACTGCGCCTCGTACCAGGACCCACGATCGGGAATGATGCGGAAGCTGTGCAGCATCTTGCCGTTCGGGTGCTGCGTGGTCTCGAACGCGAGACCGGGCGAGCGATGGAGCTGGCTGACAATGACGCGCTCGGCACCGTTGATGACAAACGTGCCCTGCGGGGTCATGAGCGGGATTTCGCCCATGAACACCTTCTCCTCCTTGGTGCCCTTCTCCTCCTTCAGCAGGAATGTGACGTACAGCGGCGCGCCGTAGGTCAGGCCTTCCCGAAGGCATTCGAGCCAGTCGATTTTCGGCTCCTGGATTTCGTAGCTGTGGAAATCAAGAACCGTCTTGCCATCGTAGCTCTCAATCGGAAACACCTCGGTAAAGACCGCCTGCAAACCGAGATTCTTGCGCTTGGAGGGCGCAATTTCGGCCTGCAGAAACTCCCGGTAGGAGTCGAGTTGGATTTCGATGAGGTTGGGTGGGGCAATGACCTCTTTGATTTTCCCGAAATTAATCCGCTCCGAAGTTTTATTTGCCATGGCGACCTCAGGTTTTCAGTGCTGCCGGCTTTTCGCCGGAAGTTCGTTCTCTTGAAAAGACAATACAACGAGGCCGGGCGGCCCTTGGAATTGCCGCCCGAACTCGTCCTACTGCGTGGTTATTTCAACAATTTTATAGACAATAGCGGTTCCGCTTGAATCAGCAAATGAGTCTCAGCGGTGAAAAGGGATGGCGGAGCAGGCCCCGCCATCCCGTGAAATCAGCCCAATTACTTGAGCTCGACCTTGGCACCGGCCTCTTCGAGCTTCTTCTTGGCCGCTTCGGCATCGGCCTTGGGAGCGCCTTCGAGCACGGGCTTCGGAGCGCCCTCGACGAGGGCCTTCGCCTCGGCCAGGCCGAGACCGGCCTTGACTTCGCGCACGGCCTTGATGGCACCGATCTTCTTGTCGGCGGGCACCGAGACGAGGATCACGTCGAACGTGTCCTTGGCAGGTTCAGCCGGAGCGGCAGCTCCACCGGCAGGGCCAGCGGCGGCGGCAACGGCCACCGGAGCGGCGGCGGTCACGCCCCACTTGGTTTCGAGAGCTTTGACGAGCTCGGCAGCTTCCAGCACGGTCAGCTTGCTCAGTTCGTCCACGAGGTGGTTGATATCAGACATGTTATGTATGCTTTCTTCAGTCTCGTCGTCGGAAGGCCTTCCGAATTGGCCCACGGCCTGCGGGCCGACGATTTACTCTGTTTATGTTTAATCCGGCGGGCCCCCACCGGGGAACCCACCGAAATCGGTGAAAATCAGGCGGCCTGCTCGGCGCGGGCTTTGACGACACGGGCGAGCTGGCTGCCCGGCGTGTTGATGAGGGCAGCGAGCTTCTGCGCAGGTGCCTGCAGTAGGCCCAACAGCTTGGCCTGCAGCTCGTTCAGCGGCGGCAGGTCAGCGATGGCGCGGACTTCCTCGGCGCTCAGGCGCTTGCTGCCCAGATAGCCGAACTGCAATTTCGGCTTTTCAAACTCAGCCTGGAACGCCTTGACCACCTTGGCGGCGGCGGCGATGTCCTTGCGACCGGTCACGACCGCCAGCTGCCCGGCGAGAGCACCGCTCAGGTCGGCCACGCCGGCTTCCTTGGCGGCGATGCGGAAGATGGTGTTCTTCACCACGTGGGCCTCGGCCCCGGCCTTGATGAGCCGCTTGCGAAGGTCGGTGAACTTTCCGACCGAAAGCCCGCGATAATCCACGACCAGGAAAAATGGCGAGGCGTTCAGCCGGGCGACGTACTCTGCAGAAATGTATTTCTTTTCAGCGCGCATGGAAATGTCTCCTTATCCTTAGTTGGCTCCGAATTCCTTGAGATCCAGCCGGACCGGCGGACTCATCGTGAGGGAGAGCGTGCAGGAACGCACAAACACCCCGCGCACACTGGCCGGACGGCTCTTGACGACGGCGTCAATGACCGCACGGGCGTTTTCCTGGATCTGCACGGCCGGAAAATTGGCCTTGCCGACGGCGACGTGAACGTTGCCCGCCTTGTCGATTTTGAACTCGACCCGGCCGGCCTTCACTTCGCGGACCGCCTTGCCGGTATCTTCGGTCACCGTACCCGTCTTGGGATTGGGCATCAGACCGCGAGGCCCGAGCACCTTACCGAGCTTGCGGACTTCGGTCATGGCTTCCGGCGTGGCGACCGCGATGTCAAAGTCAGCCCAGCCCTCGTTGCACTTCTTGATGAGATCCTCGAAGCCGACGTGCTCGGCACCGGCAGCGCGGGCCGCCTCAGCAGCCGCACCGGGCTTGCTGAAGACGAGCACACGAACAACCTTGCCAGTGCCGTGCGGCAGCGGCACCGTGCCGCGAACCATCTGGTCGGACTGCTTGGGGTCAACGCCCAGCTTGAAGGCGACGTCCACGGACTCGTTGAACTTGGCTTTGGGGAACTTGGCGAGAACCTCCACCGCCGAATTGAGCGGGTAGGATTTGCTGGCGTCCACCAAGGCCAGCGCTTGCTTGTAACGTTTGCTAGGCATGTTTATGTGCGGTGCTGACGGGCAATTCGCCCTCCCGCGTTGCGATCAAGTGACGTTTTCGGCGTTTTACCGGAAAACAGGAACCGGATTTATCTCAAGCCGAAAGCCCCGTGTCAAAAACTATTCGCAAGAATTCCAGAGCCCGCCTTGCCTCTCGGGAATTAAATTGAGCTTTTGCTCATGGTTTGCTGAGAAAATTCACTGCTTTCATTCATCCGGAAGCCTACCTAGCTTCCCCGCTCCGATCACATCACACATGAGCAAACAATTCTTCCCGGGCATCGGGAGCGTCAAGTTTGAGGGGCCGACGTCCAAAAACCCCCTCGCCTTCCGGCACTACAACCCCGAAGAGCTGGTGGAGGGCAAGACCATGAAGGACCACCTGCGTTTCGCGGTGGTCTACTGGCACACCATGCGCGGCACGGGGGGCGACATGTTCGGCTGGGGCACGGCCCAGCGCACCTGGAACGCAGGCGAAGGCACGGTCAAGGAGGCCATCGCCCGCGCCCACGCCATGTTTGAGTTCACCTCCAAGCTCGGTGCCCCCTTCTACTGCTGGCACGACCGCGATGTCGCGCCGCACGGCAAGACGCTCACGGAGTCCAACCAAAATTTCGATGCCGTCGCGAAAGAGCTGAAGAAGCTGCAGAAGGACACGGGCATCCGGCTGCTGTGGGGCACGGCGCAGAATTTCGTCCACCCCCGCTACATGCACGGCGCGGCCACGAGCTGCAGCGCCGACGTGTTCTGCTTCGCGGCCGCCCAGGTCAAAAAAGCGCTGGAGTGGACCCACGAGCTGAACGGCGAAGGCTACGTCTTCTGGGGCGGCCGCGAAGGCTATTCGACGCTCCTGAATACCGATCTCAAGCGTGAGATGGACCATCTCGGCCGCTTCATGCACATGGCGGTGGACTACAAGAAGAAGATCGGCTTCAAGGGCCCCTTCTACATCGAGCCCAAGCCGAAGGAGCCCACCAAGCACCAGTACGATTCCGACTCGGCGGCGTGCCTGAACTTCCTGCGCGAGTACGGCCTGATCGAGCACTTCAAGCTGAACCTCGAGACCAACCACGCCACCCTGGCCGGTCACACCATGCAGCATGAACTGGAGGTGGCTGGCGCCGCCGGCTCACTCGGCAGCATCGACGCCAACACCGGCGACCTGTTGCTGGGCTGGGATACCGACCAGTTTCCCACGGACCTGTACCTCACCAGCCAGATTATGCTGTCGGTGCTGAAATACGGCGGTTTTACCACCGGTGGCACCAACTTCGACGCCAAAGTCCGCCGCGAGAGCCACACGCTGGAGGATCTCTTCTACGCGCACATCGCGGGCATGGACGCGTTCGCGCGCGGCCTGAAAATCGCGGCGGCCATCCGCAAGGACGGGCGCCTGACGGAATTCGTGAAGAACCGCTACCGCAGCTGGGATGCCGGCATCGGCGCGAAGATTGAGGCGGGCAAGGCCACCTTTGCCGACTGCGAGAAGCACGCCCTGAAACTGGGCGAGGTCAACAACCTCGAATCCGGCCGTCAGGAGCAGCTCGAGGCGATTTACAACGAGTTCATCTGAACGCTTTGCGCCCACCAGCCCTTCCGGACGACTTCGGAAGGGCTTTTTTGTGGTCGAAAGCGGCGGCCATTTGTTTCAGCGTCACAAAGTTGGCAAATTAAATTTTGAAGTGACCAAGGCATCCCGCCGATACTTTTTGGCGAATCTGTAACGGGAATGCAACTGATCCAATTTACGCCGGTCTCCGTCGGCTTTCTGGCCGATCTGCTGTTGCTGGTCTTCGTCCTGATCTTCATGGGGCGGGCGGCCAGCCGGCCGGATGCCAGCGTGTCCACCCGGCTGCTGTTTCAGATGCTCGCCTGGCTGGCCGTGTTCGCCGCATTGCAGCTGGCCGCCCAGAGCATGCTCCAGCCCTGGAACATCTATCTGGGCTATCTGCTGAACATTCCGGTCAGCCTGGCGGCCGTCTGCCTGCTGCGGTTTGCGTACGCTTTCCCGGCATTGTCGCCACAGATGCGCCTCGAAGCCCGTTTGGCCACCGTGGCCGTGCTGGGTCTGCCGATGGTGGAATCGGGATTTGCCATCTACCGCCTGCACCTTCTGTTCGCCGCTCATCAGGTGGTATGGCGGCCGGGTTGGGCCGATACACTGCTCGGCGGGGCTTTTGCGTGGACCGGCTTTGTCCTGTTGCGGAAGACGGCGGCACTGGCCGCCCCGGATGACCTGAGACCCTGGCTCGCGAGGCTCGTCAGACCCCGCACGAACCACGCCCGGGCCACGTTCGCCATGGTTATGGTCTGCCTGATGATCGCCACACTCGTGGCGCTGTCGGCGGGCTTTCTGATCAGCCTCCCGGACCCGCTCATCGATGGGATCATCAGCCTGGGGACTTTGCTGGCGATCTACTTCTTCGTCGTCATCTACATCAACCGGTTCGCCGGCACCATGAGCCTCCAGTTCAAGCTGGTGGGCCTCGTGCTCGTGACATTTTTTGCCGTCCAAAGCCTCGTGAACTGGATGGTGGTAGGGCTCTACATCAAATCGCGGGCCCGGGAAGTCGCGTCGGGCAAGCTGGAATTGCGGCATCCCGTGACCGCTCACCAGACGTTGCGCTTCACCCCGAACAGCGCCGGCGGGTACGATGTCACCTCCGCCCCGTTTCACCTCCTGCCCACCGCTGGCCAGCACCTTCGTCTCAAGGATTTCATCGAGGGCCGTCACACCCTGACCCTGCCCTACCGGTTTCCCTATTTCGGATTGCCCGAGGCCACCATCACGCTCAGCCAGAACGGGTTTCTCTCCATGGGCAGCACCACGCCCGACGTGAATTCCTTCCGTTGGTACTATGGTTCGCTCCCTTCCATCGTGCCGGCGATGCTGGATCAGACCTTCACGGACGATCCGGCCTGCGGGGTTTATGTGGATCAGCATGAGGATCGGGTGACCATCACCTGGTTCCGTCTCCGCGCCCTGCAGTTCCCCTCGGCCACGCCCGATTTCCAAGTCACGCTGGAGGCCAATGGCAGCGTCGAGATGAGCTATGGTGAGCTGAATCTGCCCGCGATTCCCGACCCCGGCAGCCGCCCGGTGCTGTCCCTGGTCGGATTGATCCCCGGAGGACGGGTGACCCCCCTTCAATCCATGTTCGCCAATGGCACACTCCCAGGAACACTGAAGACCGGGCCGGAAGGGGTGGTGGAAGATGTGTTCCGCGATTTTCGCGACAGCACGCACCCGCTTTGCATGCGCATGTCGGCACTCACCCTGGCCGGCAGCCTGATCCTTCTGGGGCTCTTCCGCTGGGTCATTCGCAGCACGCTGCTGTACCCCATCAACCGCCTGATGGCGGGGGTTCACGCCCTCGATGCCAACGAGTCCGCCCCGAAAATTCCGATCCAGCACCCCGACGAGCTCGGCTTTCTCACGGAATCGTTCAACCGGATGGCCGACTCCATCCGCTCCGCCTCGGCGGAGCTCCGGCAGCATCGCGATCACCTCGAACTGCTGGTGCAGCAGCGCACCGCGGCACTGGAAGAAGAAATCCACAAACGCGAGCTGGTCGCGCAGGAGCTCGACCGGGCGCGGATCGCGGCCGAAGCGGCGGACCGCGCAAAGAGCGAATTCCTGGCGAACATGAGCCACGAAATCCGCACGCCGCTCAACGGGACCATCGGCATGACCGACCTTTTGCTGGCCACGCCGCTGACCTCGCAGCAACGCGATTTCGCAGAGACCGCGAACAGCTGCGCCGGGGCTCTGCTGTCGGTCATCAACGACATCCTTGATTTCTCCAAGATCGAGGCCGGCAAACTTGAGATCGAGAGCGTTGAGTTTGATCTTCGCGCCAGCGTGGAGGGCGTCCTGGATCTCATTGCCGAGCGGGCGCACGCCCAGGGCCTCGAACTGGTCGGTCTCGTGGCCCGCGATGTTCCTGACACGGTACGCGGCGACCCCGCCCGGCTGCGCCAGGTGCTGCTCAACCTGCTTGGCAACGCGGTCAAGTTCACCCCGCAGGGCGAAATCCTGCTCGAAGTGACGAAAGGCGGCGGCGACGAGTCACGGATGCAGCTTCACTTCAGCGTCCGTGACAGCGGCGTGGGCATAACGCCGGAAGAACAGACCAAGCTGTTCCAGGCCTTCAGCCAGGCCGACAGCTCCACTGCCCGCCGTTTCGGCGGCACCGGTCTGGGCCTGGCCATCTGCCGCCGGCTGGTCGAGCTGATGGGTGGCACCATCGGGGTGCAGAGTCAGGCAGGGCTCGGCTCCACCTTCTGGTTCGACCTGCCCTTTTCCCTGCCGCCGGTGGACGCCAGCCAGTCCGCGTCCATCCCGATCACTCCGTCCGTGCTGGCCGGCCTGCGCGTGCTGGTGGTGGATGACAACGCCACCAGCCGGCACGCTTTGCAGCAGATGCTCACCGACTGGCAGATGACCGTATGGCCCGGTGTCACCAGCGCCCCGGAAGCCCTGGCCGTGCTGACCGGGCGCGCCAGTCAGGGTGAAGTCTGCGACTTCGTGCTGATCGATGATCACATGCCCGGAACCACCGGTGCATCGCTGGCCTGGAGCATCCGTGGAAATCCCGATCTGGCAGGTGCAAAACTGGTTCTGCTGACCTCCCTCGCCCAGGGACAGCAATTGGATTCGGGCCCGATGCCGGCGGTAGATGGCTGGATTTCCAAGCCGGTCAAATCCGGCCAGCTGTCCGACCGCCTGCGAGAGATTCTGGCGATTGCCACCGAGATTCCCCCGCTGTCCGCCGATGAACCGAAATCACAGTTCGCCGATTTTGCGTTGAAGTGACCGGACCTCCCAAACTGCTCCATGTGATATGAGAGCTTTAGGCGTTGGTTAATGGTTGTTGGTTTACTGCAAATTGTCCATCCCCGGTGGAGGGAGGGCGGAGCCCGACCGGAACCGGGGATGGACCGATTCGTTG
>CAIXUG010000080.1 GCA_903922605.1 uncultured Verrucomicrobiota bacterium | reverse complement strand
GCGGGGACGCTCGCCCCACCCAGGTTTTGGCGTTCTGAGCGCGTATGGGTTACTTCGCTACCCGGCAGTTTGGGAAGCTGCGATACTTCAGGTTCAGAAACCTAAAGCACGCGCCGAGGCGTGTGCGGATCACATGCACCATTTTGGAACCGCTCTACGCCATCAGCGCACGCGCCGTGGTCAACTGCTCCGCGCCACCGATGACCAGGATCTGGTCGACGGGCAGCAGTTCCTCACCCGTCATTTCGCCGCGAGGTCCACGCACACCAGTTCGTGGTCGTTGCGCATGTACACGCGACGATTGGCAAAGGCGGGGTGCGACCACACCACCGGCCGGCCGGGATCGGTGTTCAACGGCTCGAGCAGATGCGCCCGACTGATCTCCTCATATTTCTCAGGAGATAGCTTGGCGATGATCAGGTCGCCCTTTTCGCTGAAGAGGAAGAACCGGTTGCCGTTCTTGACCGTGAAGCAGTTGCCCCAGCGTTCGGATTTTCCGCTCGTGGGGGCGTAGGTTTCCCACAGGCGTTCGCCGGTGTCGGCCCGCAGGCAGCGATACTGCCCATAACTGCACGCGCCGTAGATATAGCCTTCATCGATGAACGGGGTGTTCATGGTGCAGTTCAGGTGCGTGGTGTCCCGCTCGCTCATCTTGGCCGTGCGCCAAACGACTGCCGGAGCGTCCTTGCCCGGTTCAAACCGAAGCATCAGGGAACCGTTGTAAAAGCAGGAGAGATAGAGCTGCTCACCGAGCTTGCGCGGGGTGGCGATGGCCATCCCATAGTTGAGCTTCCACGGTTCTGTCCAGAGCACATGCCCGGTTTCCGGATCGAGGCCGTTGACCGCCTCGGCATGCCATAGGATGAGCTGCCGCCGCCCGCCGAACTCATAGATCATCGGCGGGGCATAGCCGGGTTCCTTTGCGGACAGGGCGCGCCAGAGCTCCTTGCCCGTGTCCTTGTCGAAGGCGACGGCCACACTGCCCTCGCCACCCACGACGCAGATAAGTTTCTGGCCGTCGAGCAGCGGGTTGGCCGAGACTCCCCACGTGGGAATCTTCAACCCGAAGTCCTTCTTGAAATCGCGCTCCCAGAAGACCTTGCCAGTCGCAGCGTCGAGACACGTCAGATTGCCCATCGTGCCGAGCGCGTACACGCGTCCGCCGGCCACCAGCGGCGTCGTGCGCGGGCCGGCGGCGTAGCTCACCGTGTAGGGGCAGTCGTATTCGTGCTTCCAGAGCTGCTTGCCGTCGGTCGCGTTGAAGCATACCACGCGCTCGCTTCCCGGAATTTGCGCGAGGTCGAAGGCGCTCTTTGGCTTCGGCGTTTCCGCCGGCACGAGCCGGTCCATCACGAACACCTTGCCGCCGACCACCGACGGTCCCGAATAGCCCGCGCCCAGCTCCGTCTGCCAGACCCGCACCGGTCCCGCGTCGGGGAATTTCTCCACGATGCCGGTTTCACGCCACACACCGTCACGCTGTGGTCCGAGCCACTGCGGCCAGTCATCGGCCGTGAGCCGAGGCGAAGCCAGGCAGAGCAGGGACAGGAGACAGGCTTGGGCAGGCCGTTTAAAGGACCGGAGGGAAGAGTTCGTCACCAAGCAACCCAAGCGAAACCGGACTGCGTCGCGCAAGCGCGAATTGGGCACTACTGGCCGGTGATGCGGAAATAGCGGCGCGCCTGCTGGAGAACATTGGTGTCGGTGACCCCGACAAAGCCGTTGGTCAGATACAGTGGCGCGGTGAACGTGTTCCAGTTCGTGTCGGCACCGAGGGGCGGATCGCTGCGCCACTGGACCTTCCAACCGTCGAGCGTGGGGGTGCTGCCATCGGCATAGCGGAACAGCAGCTGGAAGCTGCCGTCGGCCACCGGCACCGGATGGGTCTCAATCCGGTTGATGGTTATATTGGCCCCAAAGGTGTTGTTGGCCTCGTTCTGCTCGGCGACCAGGTTGCCGCCATCAATGACATAGTAGAACGAAAAGGTGCCCAAGGGTGCGTTGACGGGAGACTGGTAGGTAAACAGGACGCTGGCGGTCGCGCCGGGCGCCAGGGCGGCCAGATTGACCGACCCGACTTTCGTGCCGCCGGAGAACTGGCTGGGCGTCGCATTCAGGAAGAAGTCCACGGTGGTGGCTGACGAACTGGCATTGCCTTGGTTGGTCACCACGATGGTCCGGATGAACGCGGTGCCGGGAACGCCCAGGTTGGGGACGACCCGGCCGCTGGCGACCGTGAGATCCGGGGCACCCACCACGAGTGTGGCGGCGCTGCTGGTGGCCGAGGCGGCGGCGTTGGTGACCACGCACTCGAACTGGTCGCCATTCATCGCGGGCGTGACGGGGCTTATGGTGAGGGTCGCCTGGGCGGTTCCGGAATAGCTGCTGTCATCGCTGAGACTTTGCCAGGCCGGACCACCGGCCGGCTTTCTGCTCCAACGATAGCTGAACGGTGCCGTGCCCTGGACGGCGACATTGAACTTCGCAACCGCCCCAATGGTCGCTGTAAAATCGGTCGGCTGCGCGGAGAAGGAGGGGCTGATGGCGCGGATGACAAAGGTTCGTGAGCCTCGGTTGTTGTTCTCATCGCCTTCGGCCACCAGTCCGGGAGCGTCGACCCAGAAGTTCAGGAAGTAGGTTCCTGGCGGCGTGCCTGGGGGTGGCAGATAGCTGAAGGGCAGGCTGCTGGTGCCGGCACCGGCGGCCAGGGCGGGCAGGGGAATTTCACCGACCTTTGAGGCAATGCCAAAATCGGCGGAGCTGGCGCTGAAGTAGAGATAAACCTTCGTGGCCACCGACGGCAGGTTGCCGGCATTGGAAAAGACGAAGCTCGCCGGCAACGGTTCCCCGAGACCAACCGTCCGCACCCCGGGATCGCCGGCCACCTGGACCAGTTCTGCCGCCCGTACGGTCAGGGTGGCGGACTGGCTGGTCACCGTGCCGGCACTGGTGCTGACCAGGCAACGGAACTGGTCGCCGTTCATCGTCCAGCCCGCCTTGAGGAGGCTCAGGCTGGAGGCTTTCGTGCCGGTGAAGCCGACTCCCTCCACCAGATTGGTCCAGACGGAGCTGCCAGCGGGTGCCTGCTGCCATTGATAGCTGATGGTCAAAGGAGAGTTGGCGGTGATGGCGAACGTCGCGTTTTGATCGAGATCGACGGCCAGACTGGCGGGCTGCGAGGTGATTTCCGGGCCCCCAGTCAGGGCCTGGATGAGCAGGGCCATGTTGGGGACGCCGATGCCTGTGCACAGATCGTAGCCGGGACCGGCGCTGTAGTCGCCGTTGCTGCCGCTCGTAATGTCGCGGAAGCTGGGGGTACCGAGCAACGGATAGGCTTTGGCGCCGAGCACCCCGACCGGCCCGCGACCGGAACTGGTCATGGCCTGATTGATCAGGGCGCAGAATCCGGCCCACGTCGGCGAGCTCCAGCTCGTTCCGCCATATTCAACCGGGACGCCGTTCAGATAGACGACGGCCCCCGTTTCGGGATCGGCGGGCAGCGACACGTCGGGCACGAGCCGTTTGGTGCCCGCAGAAATTCCGGGGCCCTTCTGCCAGGTTGGACGGGCGAAGAAGTCACTGATGCCGCCGCCGCTGCTAGCCCACGCGGATTCGCTGCTGACCGCGCCGGTTGCATCCAGCACCAGGCTGGTGCCACCGACGGCGGTCACATTGACGTCATCGGCCGGTGAGCCTGGCTGAAGGGTGCCGTCGGGAGTCGATCCGTCGTCGCCGGAGGAGGCAAAGACGGTGACGCCGATGCTGGCGAGGTTGGCGAACAGCTGGGCGTCGGTCTGCAATTGGGAAGTGGACACTTCCGTCTCGCCAATGCCGTAACTGAGCGAGATCTGCCGCAGGCCGGGCAGGGTGCTGGCGTCCTGATATATCTGCTGATAGGCCCGATCCAGGTGCGGGTCGGTGAGATCATGGGTGGCATAGACCCGGACTTTGGCGGCGGGGGCCATGGCGCTGCTCCATTCCACATCGAGGCTTTCCTCGCCGTCCTGTTTGGGCAGCGCGCCGTTGATCACCTGCAGGGTCTGGATATTGTTCAGCGACTGGGCCACCCCGGCCGCCTTCCAAAAAGCGATGAGGTCGGTTGGCCGTGGCGGAGTGTCGATGACGATGCCAATGATCTGCCCCGAGCCGTTCCAGCTCAGGCCGTTTGCATTATAGGCCTTCGCAATCTGCGCGGGCAGAAAGGGCGGGCTGTTGCCGGTGGCTGCCGGGCGGATGTGACCGAGATGCCGGCGGCGGATATGCGGCTGCAACCCATTTATCCCCAGCACTGGGCGACCCACGTCTGTGGGCATGCTGGGAACGGTGATCGCCGACGTATAATCGGCCCCATTCAGGGTGATCCGGGCGAAGGTGGTCTGGAAGGCCGCCGCCACCCGGCTGACGGAGCCGCTGGCGAACACCACGAGACGGTTCTCATCCCGGCGTATAATGGTAAAGCCTTCACCTTGCAGCCAGCCGACCAGTCGTTCCTCATCCGCCGCCAAGGGCCAGTATTTCGCCGCCATCTCCCCAGGGGCAAGGAGCGCCCCGGAGGCCAGGCGGGCCTGCAGTTCGTTAAAATTCCTCATGCCGAGGGCAACCCCAAATTCCATCTCGGCCGCCGCTTCCTCCGGAAGCAGGGCTTGCCGGGTGATGATGGCCTGCGGGCGTGGTTTCGCGTTCGCGGCGGTCAGTCCGTCCTCGTGGAGGCTGCCCGAGAGCGTGATTCGGGGGGCATCTGCCGCCGAGAGCCGGGCCGCCAGGGCGGCAATGGCCCAAACCGAGAGGACAACCTGCCATAGGCCATGGCGCCGGGCATCATTGCGGCCGGAAACGGTCGGCAAAAGTCGGTTCATGTAAGGCGGTCGTGGAAAGCAATTGCCCGGCCATCCAATGGCTGCCGAGGTACCTGGGACGACATTTCGGGAACAATCCCTCGGCTCAGGACCGGATCATACTGGGACCGACGTGGATTGCATTGCAACCGCCGGCATTATTGCCCATTGGTGCTGCCGGGGTTGCACCAAAGGCGGTTCGGCAGCGGTGCCGGTGCGCCCCCAATCGCCCGGCCGGCTTGACGCATGAACTGGGAGTGGTACCAGAATTCGGCGGCACCGTCGAACCGGCCGACATGGCTGCCGCCTGAATGGCGGGACGACGCGCCGTCGGTAGGCAGCGAGGCCGCATCGTTGAAATTGAAAGCACTGGATTCGTCCGCCTCCCAGAACGCAATGGCGGTGCCGGAGAACTGCTCGAGCTTGTAGGTGCGTCCCAGCTCTCCCACCGAAGCGAAGGTGGATTGGACGCCAATCACCGCCGGATTCATGCTGTAGCTGGTGACCTTGTTCGCCCGTCCAAGATACCAGCCGCGGAGCTGGAGCGTATGGATGTCATCGGCCGGACACCGGAACGCCCGGTCGTCGCGGACCAAAGGCCAGAGCTGCCCGATATGCTGGAACTGGTGCTGCACGGCCACTTTTGGGCTGTTGTCCAGATACCCGGTGGCGCTGGGAGCAATGGCGCCCAGCCCGGGCAGGCGGCCCTTGTTCTGCGTGGCGTAGGCCCAGTTGTCAGGGCCGGTCAGGTCGGTGCCCCAGCTGGCGTGCGGCACATAGCCGCGGTTCTCCTCGCTATAAAGGATCATCGCCCGGGTGAGCTGGCGCAGGTTGCCCTGGCAGACAGTGGCTTCGCTGCGCCCGCGTGAAGTGGCGGCGCCGGTGGCGGCCAGGATGAAGAGGAGGGCTGCAGAGGAGCAAAATGCCATCAGCTCGGCGCGGGTGAAGGCGGACCGGGTCAGGGGAAGGGGTGTTTCCATGATCTGAATCGTGTGAAGGGGCGGAGCGCGCTGGCAGCATGAGCCGTGCTAGGCCTCAAGCGAGTGAAAATGGCGGCCCCGACCGCTTGTCGGGCGTGAGACTCACGCTTACAGGCGTGAATTCCACGCCGAAACAGGTGCCACTATGGCTTTAAAGCGGGGATTTGTGGCTGGCACTTTCTGTGCTTTTCGCCTACAGTCTCCCATTCTCAGAGATATAAAGGATGCCCCGTTTGCCAGCCATCATATGCCAACCATGAATCGTCTTCGCCTGCTCGCGCCTGTTGTCGCGCTGTTCGCGCTCGCCACCATCGTCGCTGGGGCGGGAGCCGGAGTGCGCCCGATCTCCCTGATTTCACCGCAGTTGGCACCGGGCGATACCGGAGCCGGGGATGCCGGTGTGGGCACTTTCAGCGGTGACGGCAAGTTCGTATTCTTCCTGAGTTCGGCCCCCAATCTGGTGACGAATGACCACAACGGGGTCCTGTTGGACGTCTTCCGCCGCGAGCTTGCCACCGGAAAGATCACGCTCGTAAGCGCGCGCGCCGATGGAAAGGCGAGCGGCAACGGCCAGACCACCGACTTCGGCGTCTCCGCCGACGGTCGTTACGTCGCCTTTGCCAGTCTTGCTTCCGACCTGGTTGCGGCGGATGGCAATGGCGCTTCGGATATTTTCCTCCGTGATCTGACGCTGGGCGAGACGCGCCTTGTTTCCGCGACCGCCCAGGGCCTGCCTGGGCAGCTCGACTCATCCGCCCCGATTATTTCAACGGATGGGAAATTCGTGCTGTTTGACAGTTACGCCCCGGATCTGGTCACGGGCGATACCAACCAGTTGCCGGATGTGTTCCTCCGGGATGTGGCCGCCGGTAGCACGGTCCTCGTGAGCGCAAGGACAGATGGCACCGCCGCGACGGGTCAATCCTCCTCGGTCGCGCTGAGCGGCGACGGGGAAGTCATCCTGTTTCAGAGTGACGCCAGCGATCTGGTGCCCGCAGTGGTCGGCCAGTATGTCACCGATCTTTATGTGCGACATCGTTCGACGGGCACGACCACCCGGATCGTCATTCCCGGCACCGCGCCGGCCAATGCCAAGACCATCCTCACCTACAATCCGACGCTCAGCGCCGACGGTCGCTACCTGGCCTTCCGCACGGATGTCCAGCTGAGCACGAAGGTTCAGGATTTCGAGGGCGTCTGGTGGTTCGACCTGCAACAGGGTGCCAAGGTCCGCGCCTCGGGAGCGCTGCTGCTGGCCGTCGGGCCCGATGAGAGCGTCGGGCCGGTGATGACGGCCGACGGACAAACCGTGGCCTTTGAGGTGAAGCCCGCCGGCACCGTGCCGGGTGTGACCAAAATCTGGAATGCGACCACCGGACTGCATTCCCTCGATGAGCTCGTACTTACCTTGCCGCCCGGTTTCGCCGAGCCGGCTAGTTCCGTCTCGCCGGTGCTCAGCCCGGACGGGGCGCTGCTGGCCTTCCAGACGGACGCTGCCGTTCCGGCGGCCGGTGTGACCAACGCCGGGTTGTTCCACCTTTACGTCCGCCGGCTGGCGACAGGGGAAACCCACACGCTGTTTGCCGAGCACGCCGCCGAGTTTTCACTGACCTATCCCGAATTCAGCCCGGACAGCCAGTCGCTACTGCTGCAGGCGTTCGGTGAACTGCCGGGCATCACCGACTACAACGAGGCCAACGATCTGTTTCTCGCTCCGGTCACGCTGGATTCGGTGGCGCTGCTGACCTCGCGCGCTGCGGAAAACCCCGCCCGGACCGCTTCCGGCCTGAGCACTGTGGATGCGCAGTCGGTCAGTCAGGACGGCCGCTTTGTCGTCTTCGCGAGCTTTGCCGACGATCTGGTGTCCAACGATCACAACGGCCTGAGCGACGTTTTCGTATTTGATGCCCAGAGCGGCACCAACCAGCTCGTCAGCGTGGGGGCCGATGGGCAATCAGCGGCGGGCTATTCCACCACTCCCCGGATCACGGGGGATGGTCGCTACGTCGTCTTTGTCAGCAGTGCTACCAACCTGGTCGGCGGCGATGCCAACACGGTGGCGGATGTCTATGTGCGAGACCTTCAGACCGGCATGACGGTGCTGGCCAGCGCCCAGGACCATGGCACCAACAGCACGGCGGGCTTCAAGCCGGCCGGCAATCCGGTCATCAGCGCCGATGGCCGTTATGTGGCGTTTGAGAGTGCGGCCACCGACCTGGTGGCCGGCCCGAGTGGCACGGGCAGCAATGTTTTTCTCCGCGACCTGCAGGAGAACCGCACTTACTGGCTGAGCAGCAACGTGCCTGCGCTGGGAACATCCATAGCGAACAGTTCCAGCACGTCAGCGATCAGCGCGGATGGGCAGACCGTCGCATTTCTGGGTAGTGTACCCAGGCCCGATCTTTATGTCTATTCCCTGGCCACGGTGAGCCTGTCCAGGGCCACAACCAATCTTGCCCTGACCTCATTCAGCCTGAGTGCCGATGGGAAACAGGCCGCATTTTTGCCCGGTCCCGTGGCCACCGCTTCCCTTCGGGGGGTCTATTGGTGCGACATTCTCGCGGGCACCAACCAGCCGATCCTCACTGGACAGGCGTCGGGGGTTTCTTTCTCTGATGTGGTCATCTCGGCGGACGGACAGCGGGTTGCCTTCACGTCCAACGTGGCCCTCAATGATGAAACCAACGGCGTCAATGACGTGTTTGTTTTCGACATCGCCTCGGGAGCCCTCACCCGGGCCAGCGCTCCTCCCGATGGCGGCACCGCCAACGGTTCCTCCGATTCACCCAGCCTGAGCGCGGACGGACGGTTCGTGTCATTTCGCAGCTTTGCCAGCAATCTGGTCGCCGATGACACCAATCAGGCGAGCGACATCTTTGTGCGCGACCTGGATACGGGCGGCGTGGTCCTGCTTTCGCGCCGTCCGGATAACGATCAGGTGGGGGACCTTTCCTCCAGCCGCCCCGTGCTGAGCGGGGATGGCCGCACGGTGGTGTTTCGCTCCGTGGCGGATGATCTCACCGCCGGGGACTTCAACTTCCTGCCTGACGTCTTCCTGGCGACGGTGCCCGGTGTTGCCCCGTATGACAGCGATGGTGACGGGCTGCCGGACGCGCTCGAACTGCAACTGTTCGGCGATCTGAGCCAGTCGGGCACGGATGACTTCGATGGCGATGGCGTGAGCAACTACGATGAGTTCATCGCCGGCACCGATCTCAAGGATCCCCACTCCTACCTGCATCTCGAGGTGATGGTCACCGCGCAGGCGGGCGTGCGCCTGCGCTGGCAGACGGTCACGGGGATCTCGTATCAGGTGCGGCAACGGTCGTCGATCGGCGATGGCCCTTGGAGTCCGCTCAGCCTGACGGTGGTGGGCGACGGTTCCATGGCCGACGTCGGGGCCACGAGTTCAGGCGAAAGCGCCGCTTTCTACCAGCTCGTCGTGCTGCCGAAATAGGGTTCGGTGATTCAGTAATCAGTAATCAGCAATCTGTCAGGCAGCAGATGCTGGATGCTGGATGCTGGCTCCCCCCTCTCATTCACGCTGGGTTTCAACCCGGTGGCAGGCCACGTTTGCGAGAGTAACCGTTTTCAACCCGGATATTGCGTTGGCAAAAGCCACCTCGAAGCGAGAGGCGCAAGTCAGCAAATGGCAGTGATTTGCACGATGTATTTCCAATTGCGTTGCATTAGAGCGGCTTAATAAATTCTGTAGCTGATGAAAGCGACTGGTCCCGTTAATTTGGACCCATTCCATTAGCACCGGGCTTCAGCCCGGTGGCCGGTCCGCCCTCCGGCCCAGCCGTTTTAACCCGAATTTTGCGTTGGGAGCGTTTTGAGCACGATTCCGCGAACAGAATTGTCGGGTTCTAATGCAATGCATTTGAAAACGTACCCTGCAAACAACTGCCGTTTAGTGAGTTGTGTCTCACGCATCGGAGGGGCTTTTTCTAACGCAATATCCGGGTTTCAACGGCTTGTCGGGAATAGGTGGGGCCGTCGTTGCCGAAAAACGGTTGAAACCGTTGGACATAAAAGCCGATTCCCCCACCCGGCTGAAGCCGGGTGCTAGCGAGATTTCAACGGCACTTTCCCCGTCTGGCAGGGGTGAAAAGAACCGGTGGGACGCTCTCTTTTTGGAAGCGGGCCTGGTTTCAGGCCGATCACCAACCTTGCGGACGATGGCTACATAATTATTTAAACAGCTATAGAGACCGACAATTCTGTTCACGGAATCGTGCTCAAAACGTTCCCAACGCAATATCCGGGTTGAAAACGGTTGGCGCGGTCGTAAGCACGAATGGCACCCGGTTGAAACCGGGTGTGAATGAGACTTCTTTTGTTCCTTCGTTCCTTGGTTGTTCCAACAACCGGCCCGCCTTGGCTCAAAGATACTGCCGTAGTGCCGCAACCAGGAAAAAGCCGCCACCCAACGCGACTGCGGCTGAGCCGAACTGGAAAACCCGTCGTTCGAATTTCTCCCCAAATTCGGCCCGGCCCGCGCAGATCATGCTCCAGAAAGGCAGGCCCACCAGCAGGTGGCCCAGCTCGACGCCAAGGCAGAAGGCGAGGATCGCCAGGGCCAGGCCGCGTCCGCCCAGCCCGCCCAGCGAGTCGTTGAGACCGCCCGCGAAACCGAGCCCGTGGACCAGACCGAAACCGAAGGCCAGCAGCAGACGTGAATGGGCCCGCGCCTGCTTCGGGGCGGCAAGGTTTTGGACCGCCACAAAGACGATGCTCGCGGCAATAAACGGTTCCACAAACCACGAAGGCAACCGCACGTAATTGAGCGCGGACAGTGTGACCGTGATGGAATGGGCGGCGGTAAAGGTGGCGATCAGCCTGAAAAAGTCCGACAGGCGCACCGCCGCCAGGGCCAGGGCGGTCAGGAAGAGCAGGTGATCATAGCCGGTCAGAATGTGGTGGATGCCGAGCTGGAGATAGGCGAGGAACGACCGGGACGGGTCTGCCGGTTTAAAGCCGGCCAGCGGATTGGCTGCCTTGGCCGCAGTCGGAGGCATGCGGTCGGCAGCGTTCTGGCCGGTGCTGGAGTTGGTTGGGGAACCCAAGGCCAGCGTGAACGGCAGATCCATCCGCACCAGACCGGCGGCCAGCTCCTTGCGATCACCATCCTGGACGGTCAGTGCATAGGTCACGTCCCAGGGAACGCCGGGCGCGTAACGGTGCTCCTTGAGCGTGGCATGAGCGAACGTGATCTCGTGGGGCGGCCGGTTGGAAGGGAAGAGGAATTCCAAGTCAAACGCCGCATGGGTTCTTTCCAGGTAGAGCGGCGAATCGACCGGCTCGGCGGGGCCGAGGTCGCCCACCAGCTGCCAGTCCAAAACATCACCGGTCAGCGGCTGTCCGTCGGCCTGCAGTTTCAGGGCCTGCAGCAGGTAGTTGCCGTGGTTGGTCAGGGCGGATTGCAGCCGGGCGAGGTCCGGCGCGGCATTGGTGGTCAGCTCCACCTTTTGGACGACCACCACCTCCCGCAGCGTGGCGCTGACGCGCATCACCAGCCGGTTCGTTTCGACGACCACCCACCAGGAATCCTGCAGGAAAGGATGCGCCGCGCAGCGGCCAGCATAGCACAGCGTGATGAAGAGCAGGAGAACCCGGCAGACCAGAGGCACGCGCAACCCTAGACCGCCCGCCCGGCCGTTCGGAAGCGGGAAAGCCCGTGGGCAACTGCCACTCCCGCGGAGGTCATAGCACCGTTCCAATCGTCTCGCGGACGGTTCAGACCTTTTCCGGCACGATGAAGGGATAGCGGTATTCGCGGGTCAGGAGCTGGTTGGCGGCCGGGTTGTTGGTGAAACGTTCCCGCACTGGGTCCATTTCCAACAGGGCGCCGAAGGTCAGCGGACGACGGTCAAGATCGACCCCATTGGCCTCAAGGTGAGCCACCATGCGGGCATGGGTCTCACGGGCGGGGCCACTGAAAGCGAGCTGGTCACGGATGTCTTCGGGAACCATCAGCCGGCCCAGGCGGTGGCTGATGTTGCCGGTGTGGCAAAGCGCGCTGCTCAGGTGTCCCTGCGCGATGTCGGCATTGAGCTGGTTGGCCTGCCGGCTGCGCACGGCGCCGATGAAATTCGCGAAGTGGTCGGCCGAGCCGCTGAACTTGCGGATCACGTTGTCCTTCTCATCGTAGGCGATGGCGCTGTCGTAGCTGGGCATCACCAGTGTGCCATCGGCGCAATCCACGATGACCCCGATGCGGGCGCCCCGGTATTCGGGCATGTTGCGGCTCCACAGATCGTTGGTCTGGTACTCCTTGCTGCGCGGCAGGCCCCGCACCTCGAAGATCAGCGGCACTTCCGGATAGTCATGGAGGATGAACTGGGTGTTGGGCGTGTTGCCGTCGTCATCGTAGCCGAGGCGGCCACCGACGCTGAGGATACGCGGGCTGAGGGCGTTCTGGCGCAGCACCCAGCGGGCAATGTCCATCTGGTGGATGCCCTGGTTGCCGATGTCGCCGCAGCCGGTGTCGAAATCCCAGTGCCAGTCGTAGTGAAGGTTTTTGCGGAGCAGCTCTTTCTTGGGGGAGGGGCCGCACCAGAGATCGTATTCGACCGATTCGGGGATCGGCTGGGGGCCGTCCACGTGGCCGATGCTCTGCCGGGGCTTGTAGCAGAGGCCGCGCACGAGGCGGATTTCCCCGAGCCCGCCACCCTGGACCCAGGCGATGGCCTCCTGCAGTCCCGGATTGGACCGGCTCTGCGTGCCGGTCTGGACGATGCGGCCATATTTGCGCGCGGCGCGCACGATCTGGCGGCCTTCCCAGACGTTGTGGGAGACCGGTTTTTCGAGATAGACGTCCTTGCCATGCTGGCAGGCCCAGATGGCCATGAGCGCGTGCCAGTGGTTGGGCGTGGCGATGGAGACGGCGTCAATGTCGTCGCTGGCCAGCAGCTCGCGGACATCCACGTACGTCTTCACCGGGTTGTCGGCGTCCTTCAGCTTTTGCGCCTCGCGATCCAGCACTTTCTTGTCGACGTCACACAGGGCGACCAGCCGGACGCCGGGGACCTTGCGGAAGCCCTCGATGTGGTCTTTGCCGCGTCCGTTAAAGCCGATGACGGCGACGCGGATGTCCTCGTTGGCCCCGCGCACGGCGGCCCATGAGGAGGCCGGGAGCGCGAGGGCGGAGGCGGCAAGGGCGGATGACTTCAGAAATGAACGACGGGTCGTCTTCATAGGATGTGGGGACGCTGTAGGCTCGCTGAGGTTTCGGGAGACTTACTTCCTGGCTTTTACATACTCGGAAAACTGGTCGGCCACATGGGCGGATTCGGTGTCGCCCTCATGGAACAGAAAACGGTAGCGGAAGGTAACGGACTGGCCAGAGGGAATCTTCAGGTTGCCCGCGCCCTTTTCCTTCTTCTCAAAATCGTGCAGGCCGAAGGGGTTCGCCGCGAACAGGCCATAGTCCCGCACATGCCACCAGGTCGGGTGACGCGGGTTGGACGGGTGGTCGAAAATGGCGACACCGACCGTATGGCCATCCACCGGGCCATAGTAGTCGCACCATTCCGCGCGCTTGCCCCAGGTCTCGCCATCGCGGACGCCGGCGGAGTTCACGATATGGCCGGCACCCGGCTGCTTGTCGGGTTTGGTCAGCCGCATTGACTCCGCGAGGCGCAGCGCCATGGAGCCCTCTTTGGTGTCCCCCAGGGTCAGGTCGCCGTTGGAGGCAAAGACGGTGACCGCAAAATCCATCATGCGTTCCGTGCCGTGCGGGTGATAAAAACGCATGGTGCGCTCGTCGGAGGCGATGACCTTGCCGTCCTTCGCAATCCAGCGATTGCGAGTGGTAATGACTCCGACTTCCTTGCCCGAGGAAAGCTCCGCGAAGGACTGGTGGACGGTGCGTCCGGCGTTCTTCTCCTCGCTCCAGAAATCCACACCATTGGCGTCACCATGGGCCCACCATAGGGCGTGGTGATGCGGGTGGTCGTGCTCCTCATCCGGCACCGTTTCCTGCGGCCAGCGACGGGAGAACTGCTCCCCGTTCGCGCCGAGGATGGGGTAGAGAAACGGCCGGGAAACGTCGCGGAAATGGTATTCGGTAAAGAGCTTCCCGTCGAAGCTCACCTGTACGACATCGTTGGTCTGAACCAGCGTGACTCCGGTGTTGGAGGATGACGTGCTGCTTCCTCCGGTGGCGCATCCGGCAATGCCCATACCTGCCAAAATGAGACCAAGCGTCAGCCTTGCTTTCTGGATGGGGGACATTGCACCGGGAGAAAACGGGGCCAGCGCCTCCGGGTCAACGGTTTAGTTGGGAGGGTAGCGCAGAGTTGTACTCTGCTGTATCGCAGGTTTGGAACCTGCACCGGCGCCCTGCTGGTCAGCACGCGTCCGAGGATTCCGCCCTCTGCCGATTGAAAATCGGCGATACAGCAGAATGCAATTCTGCGCTACTTTCAGAGGCCTTCAGTGACGGGCTGCCCGCGCGGCGATTCCTGGCCCACGCGGAACGGTCCATCAGGGCACCAGACGGCCCACCTGCGCCTGCTTCAGCCAGCCGAAACGCTGGGCACCGGCATCCTCGACCATCAGCCATCCGTCCTTTTGATCGCGCACCCGCAGCTCAGTCGCGGCGGGCACAGTGAAAGTGGCTTTGGCCTCCTCGAGCGGGCTTTGGCGCACGGGCGTGTCGCCGGCCAGGACCACGGCATCGGGAGCACCCGATTGTCCGGCATACGCCGCCGCCAGCAGACCGCAAAGTACCATCGCCACGAGCCCGGTGCCCAAGGTGAAACCGCTCACCGCCGTGCGCAGGCGGGGGCTCAGCTTCGCCGCGAAGAGCAGGGCGAACCAGAGCCACACCGCGATCAGGGCCAGCCAGGCCCATTCGTCGAGCCGGAGGGAGCGCAAAAATTGCAGGTCATCGGGCGCCGGTGCCGGAGTGCCGAGCTTGCTGCGCAACAGGGCCAGGTCGGACCGCACGGATTCGTCGCGCGGCGCGAGCCGCTCGGCGCGGCGCAGATGGAGCAGCGCCAGACCGGGCTGCTGGCTCTGGTAGCAGGCCTGTGCCCAGTTGCGCTCGAGCGCGACCGAGGTTGCTCCATCCGGTGATACGCCCGCATAAGCCCGCGCCGCCTCCGCCGGGTGCCCCTGCGCGAGCAGGCGGTTGGCGGCGTCAAATGCGGCTTCCCCATCGGCGGCCACGAGCCGGCCGCCCACCAGGCCCAGGATCAGGCAAAACAATTGGACGAACCGGAACCATGCATTAGGAGTGCGGACCGTCTGGTCCGCCAGTCGGGCCGGCGGGCCCACGCCAGGTCGAATGCTTTGCCCCGACGTTTCACGGCGCGCTGGTAGGTTGGGCCGCTGGCCTGACACCGTAGGACGGGCTGGCAGCCCGTTGGAGGCGGCTCCGGCTTTTCGGCGGGCTGGCAGCCCGCCGTACTTGCCGGGCTGGCAGCCCGGCCTACTACGTGACGCCATGCCATGCCCATCCAAACCACCAGTTATCATCGGGAAATGGTATGAGACCCTCCATCGAATGAAAAATTGGCCCACCTGAGCCCAGTTCACGCGGACGTGACCGTCCGCGCTCCTTTTAATGGCACCGTTCCGGATAAAAGGGCGGAGCTTCATCGTACTCCCTCCAGCTTTCGCAGGGCGGCGTCCACCGCTTCGGCATCGGTCCGCAGCGATTCCAAAGCGGCGGTCGAGGCGATCGGCGAATACCGGGCCTGATCCAGTGCGGCGAACAGCCGGTGCAGGCAGGGCACCGCTTCGGCGGGGAGTCCAAGCCGTAACAGACGCGTCTCCACGACCTCGGGCGTGAACGAACCGGCGGTTCCGCCCAGCGTCAGGGCGAGCCGTTCCTGCAGGGCCGTGTTCAGCGCCTGGAAGAAGGCCGGCGCGTCGGCGGCCTGTGCGTGCTCCGCCAATGAACGCAGGGCGGCGTTTTGCGCCATCTCACGCTGGTGCCGGATCGTCTGCGTCAGGTCGCGCGGCCGGGCACGGAACCGCAGCACCGCACCGAGGGCAAGATAGGCGGCTCCCGGTGCAAACAGCAGGCCGAGGAACCACGGTTGCGCCACCATCGGCGACCGCAGCCGGACGAGCGTGCCGAGGCGGGTTTCGGGCGGACGAAATTCATTCGCGACCGGGCGCGGGGCAGGGGACCCAGATGCGGCGTTGGCCAGATTGCCCCCGGGCTGGGCCTGAAGCGTCTGGCCGGCGCGGACATTCAGGGGAATGGCGCGCGGTTCGACCGTGTCGTAACGCTTGTCATCAGGATCCCAAAATGAAAACGCGGGCCAGCGGAGTTCTTTCACCTCCGCGCTGTCGGGCACGAGCACCACTTCAAAGGTCTTCACCCCTTCAAGGCCGAGTTCATCGTTCGGCTCGAACGAGTTGGTTCCCGGATAGGCCTGGAAGCCGAGGCCGGCCGGAAACTCGGGCAGTTGCAGGGCGTTGAAATTGCCCCGGCCCTGCACCTTGAGCCGTACCGTAATGGGATCGCCGGCGGTCACATTGGTCGGTGCCGCCGACATTTCCAGCGAGTAACGGCCCACGGCGCCGGCGAACCCGTTGGGGCGTCCAATCGTGGGTGGGGGCAGCACATGGATCTGGTTGGTCTCGCTGGTGAAGGTAAGCCGCCGCCGTTCGGCTCCGCCGCCGAAGACCGAATTGAAGAACGGATCATCGAAGGGGCCGCGCCGCCGGTTGCGCGCCTGGAACAGGAAGATCGTCTCCACCTCCGCTGGCCCGACCGTCAGGTCGCCCAGCTTCACCGGCGTCACGCTCATGCGCCAGGTGACAAAACTGTAGTCGGCGGCCCCGACGCGCTCCACGCCGTTCTGCCGCTGGCCCTGCTTGTTGATGGTGAAGCCGTCGATTTTCAGCGTGGGAACCGGGGCGACCTCCTGCGGCGACTGGCGGAAGTAGAATTTCACCTCCAGCGGGAAAGTCTCCCCCAGATAGACGGTCGGCTTGGGCAGCACGACCTTCACGAAACCGATGTCGGAGAGACTGAGCCCCTTGCCCACGCGCACGGTGACGGGGTTGCTGGTGAGCCTCTGGCCGTTCACTTCGACGTTCAGGGCCGGGATATTGATGACGCCTTCCACCGTGGGGCGAAGGACATACTGATGAGTCAAGGAGGTCGAGGCGCTGCCATTGCTGATGCTGTACTGCTTGCTGGTGCCCGCGAACTGGCTGGAGCAGTTGGGCAGGGTGGGCAGTTGTGGCGGCGTGACGTTGCCGCAATCCGTGAAGATCAGCTGAAGCGTGACGGTCTCACCCACGGCGACCGAGTCTGGCTCCGCGCGCACCTCGAACGAACCCGCCATCGCGGAATGAAGAGTGGCAAAGGCCAGGCACAGGAGCAGCCAGCCCGCGAGCCACCGGAAGCCCGGTCCTCCTGAGAGCGGTGCTGGATTGGGGCGGGGCACGGTTACCATTTCTTGCGGTTCTTTCGCGGGCGTTCGGCCGCTTCCTTGCCATTGCCTCCCGCCTGGAAGACCAGCGCCTTTTCCTCGCCCTTCTGCTCGTCGAGCATGCGTCCGGCCTGGGCGGCATTCATTTCACCGGGCTTGCCCGCATCGGCTCCCTGGGGCTGGCCATCTGCGTCCGGCGACTTGTCCCCGGCCTGCTGGCCGGCGGATTCCTTCTGGGCCTGCTGCTCGTCCTTCTTGCCGCCCTTCTGCTGTTCGGATTGGGCCTGCTGGTTCTGCTTCTGGTCGTCCTTCTGAGAGTTTGCGGAATCCTTGTTCTGATCCGGCTTCTGGTCGGGTTTCTGGGCCTGCTGGGATTTTTGGGACTGGTCCTGCGGGGAGTTCTTTTGATCCTGCTTATCCTGTTTCTGCTGGTCCTGGTCCTGATTCTTATCCTGGCCGGCCTGCTGGGAATCGTCCTGATCCTTGTTCTGGTCCTTCTTATCCTGCTTGTCCTGCTTTTGGTTCTGCTGCTGGGGCTGCTTCGGCATCTGCTTCATCAGCTCCTCGACCTGCCGCTGCACGAAATTCAGGTTGGACAGCGCGTTCGTATCGCGCGGGTCGAGCTTCACGGCGGAACTGTAGTTGGTGACGGCCTGCTGCCATGATTGCAGCTTGGCCTGCGGATCGGCGGCCTTCGTTCCCAACTGATAACGCGTGTTGCCCAGGTTATAATAGGCCTGCTCCTGCAGCTTGAGGTCGGGCGCGCCCAGCACCGTCTCAAAGTGCGCCGTGGCGTTCGTGAAATCCTGCTGGCGGTAGGCGGCGTCGCCGGCGTTGAAGCGCAAGCGGGGGTCATCGGGCTTTTCCTTCGCGAGCCGTTCGAACTCCGCGCGGGCGCGGAGGAAGTCACCCTTTTCGTAGGCCTTCAGCGCGGCATCCGGGGAAGCGGAGGCGAAGGACGCCAGCGCCACGAAAAGCACCAGCCAGACTGCCGGCGGGAAACTTCCGCCCGTCGGGCTCAAGTTGCTGGCTCTTTTGGAGGGCATGGATTTCATCGGGCACCGGCCATCCCGGCCGACGGATTGGCGAGCGGCATCTTTTCTTTGTCCCGCGAAGCTTTCTGCTCCGGCAGGAGAATTTCCAGCATCAGCAGCAGGATGGCAAATCCGAGTGGCCACTGGAACCGCTCGATCCACTGGCGGGATTTGCCGGAGCGGAAGTCCGTTTTGGGCAGGGAAGACAGGCCTTTCTGGTAGAGCGTCTGGATGGTCTGACGGTTTTGCAGCGGCAGGTAAAAACCGCCGCCGGCATCGGCCAGCTGCTTGAGCATGTCCTCGTTCAGCCGCGATTTAACGGCGTTGCCGTCGTCGTCCTTCACAAAGACCGGATTGCCGTAGGGATCGGTGGTCTTGAGCACCGCGCCATTGGCGGTGCCCACGCCAATGGTGAAGATGCGAACGCCGTCTTTGGCCGCCTCTTTTGCGGCCTCCACCGCGCCGTCCTCATGGTCCTCGCCGTCGCTCAGGATCACGACAGCCTTGGCCCCCGTGCTGTCCTTGGTGAAGGCGGACGCCGCTTCGTGGATGGCCTCGGCCAGGGCCGTGCCCTGTTCGGGGATCGTGTCGGTATCCAATGCGCGCACGCTCTGGCGGAAGGCCTCGTCATCCAGCGCCAGCGGGCATTGCACAAACGCGCTGCCGGCAAAGGCGACCAGCCCCAGGCGGTCGGTTTTGCTGAAGGATACGAGGTCAAAGGCGGCGAGCTTCGCCTTGGCCAGCCGGTTCGGCGCGGCGTCGGTCGCGAGCATGGAGCGGGAGACATCGAAGCAGACGACAATGTCGAGGCCCGAGGCGGTGGTTTCCTCCTCGATGTAGCCCCACAAAGGCCGGGCGAGGGCGACCAGCAGGGTGACGATCCCGGCCCCGAAGAGCACCCGTTTGGCGATCTGCCGGTTCAGCGACACGCCCACCGTCAGTTGGGCAAACAGGCGGGTTTTCACAAACGCCTGTGCCGCCCGCTGCTTCCGCCGCCACGTCCACCAGAGGAAGAGCGCGGTCAACGGGGCCGCCAGGCCCGCCAGCCAGAGAAATTGGGGAGTGGCGAGAGTCATGGCAGTTTCCTCCAGACTGTTTGTCCCAGGAGGAGTTCCAAGGCAAGCAGCCCGAGCGCTGGAAGCACAAACCAGCTCATCAGCTCCTCGTAGTAGGCGTGGCGCTTGGTCTCGACCTCGGTTTTTTCCAGCTTGTCGATCTCGGCGTAGATGCGGCGCATCGTGTCGGAGGTGTCGGCCCGGTAGTATTTTCCACCGGTCTTCTCGGAGATCTTGGTCAGGGTGTCCTCGTCGATGTCCACCGGCTGGCGCACATAGCCCTTTCGGCCGAACGCGTCGGTCACGGGCACCCGGGCGATGCCGCGCGTACCGATGCCGATGGTGTACACTTTCACGCCCAGTGCCTGGGCGGCTTCCGCCGCCGTGAGCGGTGGAATTTTGCCGGCGTTGTTCTGCCCGTCGGTCATGAGGATGACGATGCGGGACTTCGACTTGAGTTCGCGCAGGCGGTTCACGGCGGCACTCAGGCCGGAGCCGATGGCCGTCTGATCGCCGTTGATGACACCCAGTTCGAGCCGGTCCAGCACGCGATTCAGAAAGTCGTGGTCCAAGGTCGGCGGGGCGGCGATGAAGGCCTCGGTGGCGAAGGCGACCAGGCCGATGCGGTCCGAGGGCCGGTTCTCGATGAAGGTCTTCAGCACGTCCTTGAGCATGATGAGGCGGTTGACGGGTTCGCCGTGCAGCTCAAAATCCTCCGCCGCCATGCTGCCTGAGAGATCCACCGCCACGGCGATGTCGATGCCGCTGGCCTTGAGCGGAACCTGGCCACCGCCAACCTGTGGCCGGGCCATGCCGACGAACAGCAGCGCGAGCGCGAGCCAGCGCAGGTTGATCAGGAAGGCTCCGGCGCGGCTGCGACTGAGTTCCGTGATGCCCTTCACCAGCGTCAGGCTGGAATAGACGAAGGCGCTTTCGCGACCGCTCCGGCCACGGAGCCAGGCGAGCAGCGGGATGGACAAGAGGCCGAGCAGCCACCAGGGCGAAGCGAAGTTCATGGCTGGGCGACGGGGAAGGGTGGAGGCGGCGGTGGCGCAGCCGGCGGAATCGGCGGAATCGGCGGCGGGACCGCTCCGGCGGGCGCACTGCGAGGAACCGTTTCCTCAACGAGGTTCAGCGCGGACGCGTGCAACTGCTCCAGTTCCGTGCGCGTCGGTTCGAAACGCGCGAACTTCACGAGGTCGCACTGGGTCAGAAAGTCGGCGAGGAACTGCTTATGCCGTAAATCCAGCACGATGCTGCGCGGCAGTTCCGCGAGAAATTCCTCCGTCGTCTGGTCCGGCGCACGGAGGCCGAAGCGTTCTTCCAGGTAGGTCCGCGTGATCTCGGACACGGCTGTGCAGAAGGGTTCGGGCTGGCCGATGAGGTCCAGCGCCAGCGCCAGTCGTTCGCGGGCCCGCTGATCCGGCGAAACCAGCGCCACCGTCTCGCCCTTGGGACGGCGCTTCTGCCACAGCCACCACCCCAGCCAGAGCAGCCCGGCCAGCACCAGCACGATGCCGATCCGGATCAGCCACATGAGCACCGTGGGGATCTCAATCGGCCCCTTGATGTCGTGCAACGCCGTCGGACCTACTGCCGCACTGGCCTTCGTCACCGCATTCGTCGCCGCCACCATCATGCCGCCAGCCAGTCCGAGAACGCCCACGATCCCCATCCGTTTTGGCAATCGTAAATCGTAAATCGTAAATCGTAAATCCGCCCTCATCCATGCCTCCGTCGTTTTTCGCGGGTGTCGAAGAACTGGGCGAGCGCGTGCTCGTACGGTTCATCGGTACGGACCCGGATGGCATCCACCTTGGCACCCCGGAACAGGCGCTCCAGCTCGCGCTGGGTCTTGTCCTGCCGGTTGGCGAAGGCCGTGCGCCGGCGTTCGTCGGAGGTGTTCACCTCCACCAGTTCGCCCGTCTCGGCGTCCTGCAGCACCAGACGCCCGAGGTTCGGCAGCGTCAGCTCGTAGGGATCGATGATCTGCACGGCGACCAGGTCGTGCTTTCGGCTGGTCTGGCGCAGCACCGTGGCGGAAGTGCGACCCAAGGTCTCGCTGTGGACCGCGCTGCGCTTGAGGTGCGCCATGATCTCGGCCCGGCTGGGGTTGGTCTCGCCGAGAAAATCCGACACCACCACGACGACCGAGCGATGTGGCAGAATGCGATTCACGAATTCCAACGCGCCGTTCAGCGAGGTGCCGCGCCACTTCGGCTTATGAAAGAGGATGTCGCGGATGACCCGCAGGACGTGCCGCCGGCCCTTGCGGGGCGGGATGAACTTCTCGACCACCTCGGTGAAGAGCAGCAGGCCGACCTTGTCCTGGTTGCGGATGGCGGAGAAGGCGAGCACGGAGGCCAGTTCGGCGGCCAGCTCGCGCTTCGACTGGTCGCCGGAGCCGAACAGGCCCGAGCCGCTCAGGTCCACGACGAGCATCACGGTCAGCTCGCGCTCCTCGCGGAACTTCTTCACGAAGGGGTGGTTCATCCGCGCCGTGACGTTCCAGTCGATGGCGCGCACCTCGTCGCCCGGCTGGTATTCGCGCACCTCGTCGAAGTCCATGCCCTGGCCTTTGAAGGCCGAGTGGTACTGACCGGCAAGGGATTCGCTGACGAGCCGCTTGGTGCGGATCTCGATCTGGCGGATCTTTTTGAGGAGTTCCTTGGGGATCATCGGATGACGCGAACTTTCTCCTCGGCGGTAAGCTCCGGCCAGACGGTGAGCCGGGCGGAGGCGGCGAGCACCCGGGCATTGGAGTTGGAGTCGAATGAAAGGAAACGCGGGCATCCACCCACCAGAGCGGCGGCGACATGCAGCGTGTCCATACTGCCAACGGTCAGCCGAGGGGCGAACTTGTCAGTCAACTCCCGGGTCTTCGCGGCCACCTCTTCCCAAACCACCGGCTGACGGACCCAGTCGTCGCCCAAGAACCGCTGCTGGAGGCGTTCCCAATGCTCGCTTTGTCGCCGGCCTGACAGCCGGGCGAAGACGCTGCGGCATTCCAGCTCCGCCAGCTCTCCTACCGCCACCGGCAGCGACTGACGGCGGATGAACTTCTCCACGAGCCCGGTGTGCGCCGTGCGAAAAT
Source organism: uncultured Verrucomicrobiota bacterium (assembly GCA_903922605.1). Classification (GTDB taxonomy): domain Bacteria; phylum Verrucomicrobiota; class Verrucomicrobiia; order Limisphaerales; family UBA9464; genus CAIVQB01. The sequence continues at coordinate 108,385 of CAIXUG010000080.1, read as the reverse complement.
GAACGGCGACGATGAAATTGGTGTCGGCGTAATCCATCAGCGGTCGCGGCGAAGCAGTTCGGCGAGGAGCTTTTCGTCCACGGCTGGCTGGCTTTGGACCCAGCGGAAGTGTTCGTCCCAGTCTGACCGCGCGGGCTTGGCCTTCGCGTCGGGCTTGCCCGCCTTGATGGTGAGTGGAGTGCGGCCTCTGCTTTGAATGACCACTTCCTCGCCGGTCTCGGCCAGGTTGAGCCATTCAGCAGGGTTGCGTTGGAAAGTGCGTCGGGGGACGGTCGTCATGTCGGACAAAGTTGTCGGACAAAAGGGAAGGGTCAATGTTCAAACTTCACGGCACCGGCAGCTCGTCGAAAATCTTCTGCACGATGGTCTCGGAGGTCTTCTCCTCCGCGTCGGCCTCGTAGGTGAGCGTCACACGGTGGCGGAGCACGTCGAGGCCGATGCTCTTCACATCCTGCGGCGTCACGTAGCCGCGGCCGCGCAGGAAGGCATGCGCCTTGGCCGCCAGCGTCAGCGCGATGGTCGCGCGCGGGCTGGCGCCGAGCTGGATGTATTCCTTGACCTTGATCTTGTAGTGCTCGGGATCACGCGTGGCGCAGACGACATCGACGATGTAGTCCTTCACCTTGTCGTCGATGTAGAGGTCGTTGATGACCTCGCGGGCCTGGAGAATCTGCTCGGCCGAGACCACGGGCGAAACCGTCGGCTGGCCGCTCGTGCGGGCCATGAGGTCGAGGATCTGCCGCTCCTCCTCGCGGGAGGGATAGCCGATCTTGAGCTTCAACATGAAGCGGTCCACCTGCGCCTCGGGCAGCACATAGGTGCCCTCCTGCTCGATGGGGTTCTGCGTGGCCAGCACGAGGAACGGCTCGGGCAGCTTGAAGGTCTGGTCGCCGATCGTGACCTGCCGCTCCTGCATGGATTCCAGCAGCGCCGACTGCACCTTGGCCGGCGCGCGGTTGATTTCATCCGCGAGCACCAGGTTGGCGAAGACCGGGCCGCGCCGGACGGCGAAGGTGCCGGCCTGCGGGTTGAAGATCTGTGTGCCGACGACATCCGCCGGCAGCATGTCGGGCGTGAACTGGATGCGGCTGAACTTCACGTGCAGCGCCGTGGCCAGCGTCTTCACGGAAAGCGTCTTGGCGAGGCCGGGGACGCCTTCGAGCAGCACGTGGCCATTGGCGAGCAGGCCGATGACGAGCCGTTCGACGAGGTACTTCTGGCCGACGACACAACGGTTGATCTCGGCGAAGAGCGGCGGCAGGAAGCCACCGGCTTCCTGGACGGCGGCGTTGAGGGCAGGTACTGAATTCATTTTGCGAGCGCGTGTATGCCGTAAGGACAGCGTGGCCGGCAAGGGGTTCAAACAAAGGGGGGAACCGAATCTTCCCTCGTAAACGACTTTGTCCTCCGGACATGCCGTCCGGAGCCTTCCCGACCAGGGCTTCCGGAGGGATAGACACCGCCCATCCGCGCATTTGCATAGTCACAATCTTAATCGTAATCCTAATCTTAATCATAATCTCTCTTTCTCCGATGAAGAGGATTAAGAGCAAGATTAGGATTACGATTACGAAGGACTCCCGGACCGACCAGAATTCTGGCTTCCGCCCGCAGTCTCCGGTCTCCTAGGCCCATGCCGACGCTGTTCATCGCCACGGGCAACGCCCACAAGGTCCAGGAAATCCGCGCCGTGCTGGGAAGCGGTTTCACCGTGCTCTCGCAAAAAGACGCCAACGTGAAGCTGGAACCCGAGGAGACCGGGGCGACCTTCGCCGCGAACGCGCAGATCAAGGCCGTGACCTGGGCCGCCTATCTGGCCACCGACGTCTGCAATCTCGGCGCGGACTATGTGCTGGCCGATGATTCCGGGCTGGAAGTGGACGCTTTGGGCGGCGCTCCCGGGGTGCATTCCGCCCGCTTTGCCGCCTTGGATGACGACCGGAAGGGCAATTCCCCCGACGCCGAAAACAACGCGAAGCTGTTGCGCCTGCTCGCGCCGATTCCGGAAGGCCGGCGCACCGCCCGCTTCCGCAGCACCCTGGCCTTGACCCCGGTGACACCCGGGGCCTCGCCGGAAGCAATGGCCGCCGCCTCCCGCTTTTTTGACGGCGTCTGCGAAGGCCGGATCGCCCTGGCACCTTCGGGGCAGGGCGGCTTCGGCTACGATTGCCTCTTCATTCCGGACGGCTACTCGGTCTCCTTCGCGGAGCTGGGCGAGGAGATCAAGAACCGCCACAGCCACCGCGCGAAGGCCCTGGCGCGATTGCAGGCGGGCTGGTAATGGCTGCGAACGGCGCCGAACATTGTCCGGCATAGGGTAGGGAAGGCGCGCTGCGCCGTCCCCGTCGCCGAGCGCAGCGTCAGGCGACGGAACGAATGCCTACGGCCTGTCCACACCTCAGAAGGTGTTACGCCTGGAAATGAACGGATGGGCAAACCGGGGGGCAACGTGCTGCCGGCGTGCCGCCGGCATGGGCTTGCCGAAGCCCGAGACAGGAGAACTTTCCACGTCGGGTTCACGTTCGCCGGCTCCCTTCGTAAATCGTAAATCGCAAATCGTAAATCCTCCCTCCAAATACGTCTTGCACCGACCGGGTCGGTCGGTATTTTGCGCGCCCTATTTGCGCGGGCTGGTAGCTCAGTGGTAGAGCAGCGGCCTTTTAAGCCGTTGGTCGTGGGTTCGAACCCCACCCAGCCCACCAAAACCAAATAGATTTTGCGTGACCGGAGGCCGCAAGGCCTCTACTCACTGCGCGCCGCGACCCTATCGTCCAGTGGTTAGGACACCGCCCTTTCACGGCAGTAACCCGGGTTCGAATCCCGGTAGGGTCGCCAATTCTTCTCTTCCTCGTCCCGCTGGCCATCGCCAGTGGTCATCGGAATTGGTCTCCGAACCGTGCTTCTAGGGCAGGCCAGTACCCGACTAAGGAGTCATCCGAGAATTAAGCAGGCGTGCAAAAACAGAACCCTGATTGCGTATCCGGCAGGAGTTTTGGAAAGATTCGTCAATGATTAGCAAGCATTGGCACCAGGTTATCCGCCCATTCTCACTTCTCAGTCTGGCCGTCGCCGCCAGCTCGGGCGTGCTGGGTGCCACGTCTGCCAATTTCCAGTTCATGGTCGGGGTCGCGGGCCAGACGACGTCTACGACCACCGACAATGTCGACGTCGGAAGCAATGTCTGGTCGGTGTCGCAGACGATCAACAGCTCTTCGTACACCCTTTCCCTGGCCGGATTCGATGCCAATGGAACGGCGCACAATCTCTTCACCAAGGACGGCGGCGCCGGTGAGCAGGGGATTGGGCTGACTGGGACGTCCGACAACGAACTGACGTTGAACGGAGCGGGCACCGCGATCGCCAATTTCATCCGGTACGACGTCAGCCAGGTTTACCAGGCATTCCCCGGATCCGTTGGCCAGATCCTGGCCGGCAGCACGACGGTGAGTGAGCAGCTGGACATCTGGGGTTCAAATACGGCCACCGACAAACCCGGCACCTCCCCGTTGACGCTGATTCTCCAGACCATCACGCCCGCGCAGGCGACCACCTGGGTCAACCTGCCGAACTGGGGCACTTACAAGTACTACTTCGCATCGACTCACACGGATTCGGCCAGCCCGGGCGACAATGTCCTGGTGCAGGCGATTCAGGTCGCCAACATTTCCAGCCCCGTGCCCGAGCCCAGCACCTATGCGGCGATTGTCGGATTGGGCGCAATCGGCCTGCTGACCTACGCCCGCCGCCGCTCCGTCAGATAAGGACGAGGGTGTCCTTCGATCGGGGTTACGGGCTGAGTCCGGAAGCAGCCGTCCCCAAGATTCTTCCAAGAAAGCCGGCCCGTCGGTCTTCCGACACACAACCGCCGATAAAGATCAAAGTCAGCAGCGGGAAACTGTAGCGGCATGGATTTCGCATGGTCTTCAGGTGACAAGCCAACCGGCATCGGCCTGCGGAATTGCCGTCCTAGCCGCTGACTGGGCGCACAATGCCCTTGGTGCAACGGACTCGTCGAGCCGGCAATCGGGCCGGGGGTGACTTCCTGATGAGGATGACCCTGGCCTCGCTTTCGATCCGAAGGAAGAGAAGTTCAGGCCATTGTACACAACAGAGAAGGTTTTGGAACCGCGGCCCAAAGCCCATCCCCGACGAGTTCCGGAGGATGTGGCGCCCAATTAAGGGCTAGGATGAGTTGGTTGTGTACGCCAACCGCTCGGTCTGGGTCACAAAGTTCCAACCCTTGATTTGGGGCGAACACAGCCCGGCCCCACACCAGGAGCATCTCCACTGAACAATTTTTCAAGCAACCGATCGAAAGGAGATTCAGAATTGGCGGCTGAGTCGAGATTCGAAAAGCTTAGGTAAGGAGCAAAGGCTGCCCTCACCGCATCAAACTGATCAGAAAACCAGATGCCGTCCTCACAATTCTTTGCGGAACGCTTGTTTCGCTCTTCACCCAACGGGATTTGATTTACCCCACAATCAGCCAGTCTATGTTCAGACAATCTGAGCTGCAAAGCGCGCGTACATATAGTCTTCCGATAGGCTTCGATCTCTGGACCAAATAGGAACAACGCATCCGATGTGCCAATCTGGAAACTGACTAGCGATTTGTCCGTGAAGTCTGCTGATTGATTAACATCCTGAACAAAGTTAATGAAGAATTTATACACATCATACCGCTTCTGGAATATATCCAGCCTTAGCTTGTTAGCAGCAATTCTCTTTTGGTGTCATCCAAGTGAAATGGTGCAAAATCCAATCGCGAACGAAACAAAAAGGCCCGCCGCGCTGACTACGAGCGTGAGTACAGAAATGAGGGTTCCCATGATACTTTTCCGCCATCGTTTTGCCACCCTGCCATCGCAGGCAACTCATTTCTTCTCCTAGCAGGTCGTTGAAAAACTACCCCGCTACGACGAATCGCATGTTTGAGGACCATTGAAACATACTGGCCTGCAATCAAAATCGTTCGTCGGGCATTTGGGAGCGTCTGTTTATGATTGTAATCAGTTTCAATTTCCGACAGGGGAGTTTTTCAACGAACTGCTAGTCTCCGAATCAAGCCTTTAGTCTTGTCCTTTGCAGGCTCCAATCCTTTCGCCGCCCTGCCACTCAACTTTAAGGCACCGGCACGTCGCGGCTTCGGATAGCTGGCTCAATTGCCGCGATGAATCGCGTGTTGATTTCTTTGTCGTGATAATGGAAGGAGAAGTGGTCCAATTTTTGAATGACATCCACAGAAAAAGTAGATCAACACTTCTTGCCGAAGTTTTACCAAAAGCGTTTCGTCCTTAAAGGTGAGTACTGGGTTTACGACATTGCGAAGCAGCATTTGAGCCGTGAAAGCCCTAAATATACTGCCACTCGTGAACATTATAACACTTTGGTCGACCGGGACGGAAACCGCGATCAAACGCCTGAGGACGAACTCGGAAAGATTGAATCGGATGCTGCTCGGGTATCGACGAAAATCAACGACCGCGCCACTTTAACCCCGAAACACAGGGAACATTTGGCACTCTTCATCGCAATGCAACGATTGAGGGGGCCAGATTTCCACGACGACTTCAGCGAAATAGCCAACATCACTTGGAAGAGCCGATTGGAAGTGATAATGGCCGACCCTGATGAGGCTGAACGATTGTGGAAGCAGGCGGTTTCCAAAGGTGCCACTTCCGACACGATGACGTTCGCTGAGGCTCGCGAAATATTTCTTAGTGATGACTTCAAAGTCACTGCGCATCGCAACGCAGTCCTGGAATTCATGTTTAAAGAGGCAACTGGCCTGGCGTCGGTCCTTCTTGCCATGAATTGGCACATACTATGCGCCCCCGAAAGCGATCATTTTGTGACTTGTGACAAACCACTGGTTGTCACACCTCCCAAAGGTGCCAGCCCCTACCGAGGTTGCGGTATTGGCACGCCCGGAGCTTGGAAGACGTTCCCACTTTCACTCACCCGTTGTTTGCTAATTACAGGCCTTGGCACTCACTGCGACTACCATTCCGTGAACAGTGAAACAGTTCGCTGCATTAATTTAAATACATGCCACAATGCGAGCGGCTTTATCTCCGCCGGTAGTCACACCTTGGTTCGGAGTCTATTGGCAGAAATCAAAGCCGTAGCTCCTCCTGGGTATGCCTTAGGGGGCAATCGCTTAATTGTCCCCACCAGTCTTCCATTCACCCCTCAATAAACTGCGGCACCCTTCTGTGTCTGACACCGCCTAGGTTTTGGCTCAGGCACCAGCCGGTAATAGCGAGTGCCGTCGGTGCCGGTGGCCTGGTCGGCGAAGTCGTGGGTTTCCGCTCCGCCTCCTGACTCCGGACGCCGTCCCTCCTGTCTCCTGTCTCCTTCGGCCCGGCCCCGGTCACACCGTACTTTACCCGGCAGCAAAGTGAGTCTCCTGACGTCGTCTCCTACGTTGGCAAAAATTCTTCTAAGAAAGCCGCCCCGGCTGCGTTACCTCAGCAGCACGGCATGGAGTCCAACGATACGACCGCCCCGGCAGCATCGGGGGGAAGCCACACGGAGTTTATCCGCGCGGCGCTGGAACGGCATGAGGCCCCGCTCGTCCGCTACGCGCTGGGGTTCACGGGCAACCTGGAAGCCGCGCGCGATGTGGTGCAGGACACCTTCCTGCGCCTTTGCGAGCAGCCCCCGGGAAGTCTCGACGGCCATCTGACACAGTGGCTGTTCACGGTCTGTCGGAACCGGGCCCTCGACGTGCAACGAAAGGCCAGCCGCATGACCACCTGCACCGAAACCGCCGAGGCCGAGCTTGACCGCCGGTCCGCCGCCGGGCACGAGCCGACCCCGGCCGACGCCGCCGACACCCGCGAGCGCCTGGCCCAGGCGCTCGACTTCCTCGCCGACCTGCCGCTGAACCAGCGCGAGGTCGTCCGCCTGAAGTTCCAGCACCAGCTCAGCTATCAGGAGATCGCCGCCGTCACCTCGCTCAGCGTGGGCAATGTCGGCTTCCTGCTCCATACCGCGCTCAAGACGCTGCGGTCGCGCATGGAGAAACTCGACCGCCCGCCCCAAGCCGCCCGCGCCTAACCCCGAACCGATGAATGCCATGAAACTTTCCCCCGATTCCCCCGAACTGACCGCCTACGCCCTGGGCGAACTCACGCCGGCCGAACGCGCCGCCGTGGAGGCCGCCCTGGCCGAGAGCCCGGAACTGCGCGCCGAACTGGACGCCCTGCGGCACACGGCCGACCTGCTGGCCCACGAGTTTGCCGCCGAGCCGGCGGTGGAGCTTTCCCCGAGCCAGCGGGCCACCATTGTGCAAAATGCCGGCGGCCCGGTCGCGAAAGCCGTTGCGGATCGGGACCCGGCCCGGCAGCCGCTCGCGGTCTTGCTATGGGAGCGTTTCCAGGCGTGGCGGGCTTCGCTGGCGTGGGCGTTCGCTGCCGTTTCCGTGCTGGTGGTCACCTTCGCGCTCTGGCCGAAGCCCAAGGATTCGGAGCGCCAGTTTGCCCAGCTCCGTTATCAGCCCGATTTTTCACCCGCACCTGCCACCAAACCGCAGGCTCCCAGTAATGCGCCGGCGGTTCCTGCGGCTGCGAGATACGAGCTCTTAGACAAGAAACAGGGTGCCACCAGCACTCTGGGGTTGCCGCCGGCAACGCCCGCGCCGCCGCTGACCACGTCCGCGGCTGGCCAATCTCTTGCCTTGGACGCGTCGGTGAAGACACCCACGGGCGTAGTGGCCAAGAGCGATCCAAACCATTTTGGGATGCAAAATGGCCAGGACCTCTCGCTCGCGACCACCCGTCCCTGGTCTTACTCGGCGGCACCAGCCTCGGCGGGAGAGCCGCCAGCGGCATCCACTCTGGCTCCGACCGACAGCCATGCGAAGTCTGCCGGTGCGGCATCTGTGGAGACTGCGGCGGTCACGGTGCGTTCCCGGGTTGCCGGCCAGCGTGACTTCATTTTGCCGCAGCAGACCACCGATGGGCTTCAGGCAGGGGCGGCGAACGGCGCCCCGGCCTACGACACGCTGGCCAAGGCCAAACCGGCGGCTTCCAGCAGGTTTATCGCGGGCTACGGCCGATTGCCGGAGGCCACCGACAGGCAGGAGGCGAAGTTGGGACGCGCGATGCAGTTGGCCGACGCGACACCGGCGCTTCAGGAACGCCTGGTTCGTGATAAAACGGTCGAACTGCGTCTCAGTGACGACGCCAGCTCGGAAGCGAGGATGTATTACCAGGTTCCGTCGTCGGGGCCGGTCGGCGGCTTCAGCGGGGGCGAAGCTTACGCGCCCGTGACGGACAATCCGTTCAAGGACGTCACGACCGCGCCGCTTTCCACCTTCGGCATGGATGTGGATACCGGCAGCTACTCCAACATCCGCCGCTTCTTGCGCAGTGGTTCGCTTCCTCCCTCCGATGCGGTGCGACTGGAGGAGCTCATCAACTACTTCCACTACGACTATCCGCAGCCGCACGGGGACGATCCGCTAGGGGCGACCGTCGAGATCGCCACCTGCCCGTGGAGCGAGACGCACAAGCTCGTCCGCGTCGGCATCCGGGCGAAGGATCTTGGCCGGGGTGAGCGTCCGCGCGCCAATCTGGTCTTCCTGCTGGATGTGAGCGGCTCGATGGAACCGGAGAGCAGACTTCCGCTGGTGAAACGGGCCATGCGCCTGCTGTTGGACCGGCTCACGCCGCGCGACACCGTCGGCATCGTCACCTACGCCGGCGAGGCCAAAGTCGCTCTGGAGCCGGTCACGATCACCGCCGAGGGCAAGCAGCGCGTCACCGATGTGCTGGAGGGCCTGCGCGCCGGCCACGGCACGCACGGCAGCGCGGGCATCCAGAACGCCTACGCGATGGCCACGAACCACTTCGCCAAGGAGGGTGTCAACCGCGTCATCCTTTGCACCGACGGCGACTTCAACATCGGCATCACCGACCAGGGCGAACTGCTGAACCTGATCACCCAGGAGGCGAAATCCGGCGTGTTCCTGAGCGTGCTCGGCTTCGGCATGGACAACCTCAAGGACTCCACGATGGAGACGCTGGCTGACAAGGGGAATGGCAACTACGCCTACATCGACTCGTTCAGCGAGGCGCGCAAAGTCCTCGTCGAGCAGCTCGACGGCACGCTCGTCACCGTGGCCAAGGACGCCAAGGTGCAGGTCGAGTTCAATCCCGCCCGCGTCGCCAGCTATCGCCTGCTCGGCTACGAGAAGCGCCTGCTGCGCGACCGCGACTTCAACGACGACACGAAGGATGCCGGCGAAGTCGGCGCGGGCCACAGCGTCACGGTGCTGTACGAGATCGTCCCGGTCGGGCCGAACCTCGCAGGCGTGGACCCGCTCCGCTACGGCGAGAAGAAGGGCGACCTTGACCGGCCGGGCCGGGCCGATGTGAAACCGGTCCACACCGACGAGCTGCTCAACCTCAAGCTCCGCTACAAGCAGCCGGACGGCGAGAAGAGCCGCCTGATCGAGCAGCCGGTGAAGGACGCCGACCACGAGTTCGCGCAGGCCGGGGCCGACCTCAAGTTCGCCGCCGCCGTGGCCGGTTACGGAATGCTCCTGCGCGACTCCCCACACAAGGGCGACCTCACCTGGGAAAAGGTCCTGCGCCTGGCCGAACAGGGCCTGGGCGAAGACAAGGAAGGCTATCGCGCCGAGTTCGTGGACCTCGCCCGCACCGCGCAAAAGCTGAGCGGGGGGAAGTGAGGAGAAAGGGGCCAAGGCCCAGTTTCCGAACCTCCTGATCATTCGGAAGAAGCCATAAGTTCGAAAACAGGCGAGCCAAGGGAAGCCGGGCGCACAGCGACGCGATTTTCAAGGGACGCCTTCCTTCTGCGATCGAGATCGCTAGCGCGTCTTCCTTCCAATGCGGTATCTCATTTTGCTTTCTCAGCTACCCCTCCATCGTCCGAAATGAGGGTGCGGGGGACTACATCTTGACAAAAATACTATCCTTTCCTGCTGTAAATGGTAAGTATCGACTTAATGTCGATCTACAAATACAACGAAATCGACCAAATACACGACTGTCCTTGCCCGGACGCAAAACCAGTTGCCCGGACCGCGTATCGGTGGGTATTCGCCGACTCGCGTCCTGAGAATTATCTGCCGCTCGCCAAACTTGAAACTGCCGCTACTCAGCGTGGCGGCCAGCCTTGCAAAATCTGGGGGTTGTCATTCTTTGATAATGCCGATAATGCAAGGATACGGTACCGAACACTTTGTAAGACAAGCCCCCTGATAAAGAAGAAATACGGGGAATTCCTAGCAAGAGTTCAGCTGACTGAAGATGATGGTCTCGCCACTTCACCATGTTCACGCACGGGACATTTTACATTTTTTGAGTACAAGCATTTTGAATTAGCTTTGGGGCAGGTGGAGACACTATGAGCATGGAATCTATAGCGGGACTGAAGATTCCGAAGCCGCCTTGGCTCGACACATTGCGTCCGATTGTCTATTTGGTATATTATGAATCGCCATTATTGACCCATTTTCGAACTGCAAATGCCAGGAATATCCTTCGACTTTGGGTTGATTGTGACAAAAATCGAGAGCGTTGGCTTTTGTTTGCGATCAGTCAATACGGCCTTAAGCAATATAGAGATCGTGAGGTGTCCTTATTGGACCTTGTTAGTTCTCCGGAAGATGGATTTATTTACTGTTTGGATACTGCGCGAACTTCAGAGGGGGTTGATGTCGCACAAGATTATGTGACTATTTTAAATCAGTCATCAATACCGTTGCATTACTTGCCGTTGTCAGACTCGTTCTTTGAACCGGAAGACCAGCGCTATATTGGTGGTTCTGTTGCGAATTATGACATTGATATTGATGGATCAATGAGCTTGGGGGATTTGGAGCAGTTACCAAACCTATATTCTCAAGCATATTCATTCATCTATTGCCTTGAAACGGATCCATCTACGGAAATGGTGGCTTTTAAGTCTGCCCTGCGCGCGCTTCCATGGAAAGGAGGGTGGAGTCGGGCGCATTTCTTCCATAATTTAAAGGCGTGGGTACCTAAAAGTGAACGTCCCAAAATCAAATCGATGCATTTTGCTTCACCTGGCTGGATTGAGTTGACATTGAATCCAAGTATTGCCAGAGAGTTAGCTGGGCTTATCTATTCATACAATAATTCTGCCGAAGAAATTCATTTCGAAGTTCTTTTTGCACAACGCCAGCTTACCAAACGCGCATTGCGAGGCAAAAACAGCAAGACATTCTCTAATCAGGTATCTGACGAGGATTTAGCTTTTTGTAAACAACAATACCTGACGTTATGCGGCTTGTTGCGTTTTCGTAGCCAGGACAGATTGCTCGCCGCCTCGTCCAATTCCTTTGCTGCTTTGAAAATCCTTGTCACATTTATATATCGCGTACGAGATTTAGCGCGGATGGAAGCTAATGGGAAAGCGACTTTCTGATGTGAGGTCGTCGAGAATCAGGACAATGTGGCCAGTGCGGTACGTGGTGCTGTTCCACTTGCGTCGTTCTCCGCCTCCGCGATTACTTGGTGCGCGATGCGCGAAGAAATCTTCGATCTGGTGAATGAGCGGGATGAGGTCGTCGGGGCGATGCCACGGCGCGAGGTTCACCGTCTTGGCCTGCGTCACCGGGCCGTGCATGTGCTCGTGTTCAACGCGCGCCAGGAGCTGTTTCTCCAGCAACGCTCGCTCCTGAAGGACAACTGGCCGGGAGTATGGGATTCCTCTGCTTCCGGCCACCTGGACCAGGGCGAGAGCTACGACGCCTGCGCCCTCCGCGAGGTGCGCGAGGAGATCGGTCTGAACCTACAGGCTGTTCCGGCACGCCTCTTCAAACTCGAAGCCTGTGCGGACACGGGCATGGAATTCTGCTGGGTGTACCGTGTGGAGCATGAGGGCCCCTTTGTGTTGCAGGAATCTGAAGTACGCGGTGGCGGTTGGTTCACGTTCGAAGCGGTGGATGAATGGATCGCCCGCCGCCCCCTGGATCTGGCGAGCGGATTCCGCGTGATCTGGGCACGTTTCCGAGCCGACCGGGTCGGATGACCCATCGGAGCGGCAGATTTCCTGTTTGCGTCGTGCGCCGCCTGTGACTTCATCCGCGCGCGTGAAATTGAAGTTCAAGAATGTGGAGGGTGCCGTCATCGCGGCCCAGGGTTTTCGTGCGGCGGGTGTCTTCTGCGACATCAAGCGCCTGGGCACCGGCAAGGGTTCCAACAAGGGGCCGAAGCGTGACCTCACCCTGATCGTCTCCGACGTGCCGTGCTCCGTGGCCGGCATGTTCACCACGAACCAGATCTGCGCCGCCCCGGTGAAGGTGTGCGTGTCGCGCGTGGCCAAGGGCATCGCCCAGGCCGTGGTGGTGAATTCCGGCAACGCCAACGCCTGCACCGGCAAGCAGGGCATGAAGGACGCACTGGCGATGGTCCGCCTCACCGAGAAGACGCTCGGGCTCAAGGACGGCTATGCGCTGGTCGGTTCGACGGGTCGCATCGGGGTGACCCTGCCGATGGAGCAGGTGAATTCCGGCATCGTGGCCGCCGCTCCGCTGCTCGGGAATTCCGCTGACCACGCCGCGCAGGCGGTTGAGGCGATCATGACCAGCGACACCCGGCCCAAGCAGATCGCCATCGAGTTCAAGCTCGGCGGCAAGACGGTCCGCCTCGGCGGCATGTGCAAGGGCGCGGGCATGATCCAGCCCGGCATGAGCGCGACCGGCGCGCGTCCGGCGGCGCTGCCGGCGGGTTTGCACGCCACCATGCTGGGGTTCATCACGACCGACGCGGCCATCGAGGCGAAGGTGCTGCAGGTGGCCCTGCGGGAAGCGGTCGCTCACAGCTTCAACCGCATCACGGTGGACGGTGACATGAGCACCAACGACACGGTGCTGGTCCTGGCGAACGGCCTCGCCGGCAACGCCATGATCAAGTCCGCCAAGCACAAGGATTTCGCCACGTTCGCCGCCGCCTTGCAGCACGTGTGCCTGGAGCTCGCGAAGATGATCGTGCGCGATGGCGAGGGCGTTCATCGCGTGGTCACGGTGCGGGTTGCTGGCGCGAAGAGCGTGGGCGACGCCGATGCCGCCGCGCGGGCCATCGCCAACAGCTCGCTGGTGAAGACGAGCTGGCACGGCGGCGACCCGAACTGGGGCCGGATCATCGACGCCATCGGCTACAGCGCGGCGACGATCGTGGAGAACAAGGTGGACATCGGATACAGCACGCCCGGCAGCCGCAAGGTGCTCTGGAGCCTCAAACGCGGCCAGCCCACCAAGGCAACCTTCAAGGAGCTTTGCGCCGCCACCGCCCCGAAGGAGTTCGACCTCCATATCCGCCTCAACCTCGGCAAGGGCGAGGCCCTGATGTACGCGGCGGACCTCACCGAGGCCTATGTGGACTACAACAAGGGCGACGTTACCGACCCGAGGACGCTTGGAGGCTGAACCGAAGGAACGGAGCGTGGACCGTCAGGTCCGCAAGGCGGCTGACCTTGTCAAGGGTGGCCGGGCGGGTGTGACCACCCGCGCTCCGATGATGCGTTGCCGGCTAGGCAAGCCGACGGCTCAGCGCCGGCAACACGCTGCGCCACTGTTCCGCGTGATTCTCCACCGCGCCCTCGGTCCAGATGACCGCCTGGGCGCGTTTTACTTTCTCTTCGGTGGGCAATTGCGCGGCGAGGCGGCGGCTGATTTCCGCTTCGGACCAGCCACGTTGCTTCAGGCGCTCGCTCTGGGTGGCCGGTGAACAGGCGACGCTTACGACAGTGGTGAAATCCTGGTCCCGTCCGACCTCGTAGAGCAGGGGAATGATGACGGCTGCCGCCTGCGAGGCGGGCTTGGCCGCCAGCCATTCATCAGTCTGCGTGCGGATGCGGGGATGCAGAATCGCTTCCAGATCGGTCCGCGCCGTCGGATTGGCGAACACGATGGCTCCGAGCGCTCGGCGGTTGATCGTCCCCTCGCTGAAGACTCCTTCGCCAAACCGCGCCCGGATCGCGGCATGGACGGCGACATCGCCCGCCAGCAGGGCGTGAGCGAGATCATCCGAATCGAGCACGGCGACGCCCAGCGTCTTCAGGGCTGCCCCCGTGGCCGACTTGCCGCAGCCGATGCCGCCGGTCACGGCAAACCGCAGTGGTTTCGCTTCGCTCATCGCGGGAAAGCTGTCGTGCCAGGGATCATGTCGTCGAGGCGGATTCTTGACGGCGGCCGTCTGGTGATACATAAGTATCACCATGAAAACCGCGACGGTGCGCGAGCTGCGCAACGACTTCGGACGCCTGTCCAAATGGCTGGATGCTGGTGAGACGATTCAGATCGTGAAACGGGGTCGGCCGTTCGCACGAGTGACGCCGGAGCAGAAGCCCCGCAGTTTTCTCGGTGCTGGTGCCGGTACCGTGAAGCTTCCGGCCGATATTGACGATCCGGTCGGCGTCGAGTGGGAGGCGATGCGGTGAGGTTCGTCCTCGATACCAGCGCCTGGCTGCGCGCCTATCTGGAACCGGAAACGATCCCGCTGGCCGAATTGAATCTGCTTCGTACCAAGGGCGAGATATTTGGCCTCAGTGCCATCAGCCTGTGGGAGGTCGGCAAGAAACATCAGCTCGGCAAATTGCCGCTGCCTCGCCCGCTGCGCGACTGGCTGCTCCACGCGATGGGTGACAACGTGGAACTGTTGCCGCTTACACCCGAGGTGATCGCGGATGCCATGGCACTTCCCGATTTTCCAAACCGTGATCCCGGTGACGAAATTGTGATGGCCACCGCGCGCGTACACCGCCTCACCCTGTTGACGACCGATACTCAATTGAAAAAATACCGGCACGCTCGCATCCACTATTTCACGCCCGTTCTTAAAAAATGAAGGGCGGTTCGGAAATGAAGGGGGCAACGGCTTCAGAACAAAACCTGAAGCTGCGTCAGTCCAGTTTTCGTCACGTTTTGGCTGCCGAACACAAGGAGCTTACGGCGCTCTTCATTGAGCGGAGCAAGATTCATCTCCGGCGTTTTCCAGATCACGGGGTGGCTTGGATGCGTTACGGCCGGGCGTTGGTAGAAGTCGCATGCTATCGCAAGGCCACGCAGGCTCACCAAAATGCGATTCGCCACTGTCCCGCCGACAAGCTCCATGCTCCTTACCGCCAAATGGGTTTTCTTTGCGAAGCCATGGGCCGTTACCGAGAGGCGGAAGAATGGTTTTGCAAGGCGGCGGACTTGAAACCCGACGTCGCCGACTATCTGGTCTACGCTGGCCACGTTTCGTCCAAAGCTGGAGCGTTACAAAGGGCCGAGGGATATTACCGCCGGGCGGCAGAGTGCCGGGAAGGCGCCTTCGAGGAAGTGTGGTTTAACCTGGGCGGGGTTCTGTTGGGGCAGGAGCGCTATCGTGAAGCCCGCGATTGCTACTGCAAGGCCCTGTCCATCGATCCGAAATATCGGATCGCCAAAAAGCGGCTCAAAGACGTCGAACTGTTGCTCAAGGAATTTCCAAACTGACATGCAAGACCTCATCGCCAAGGCCTCCACGTTGTTGGAGGCGCTGCCCTACATCCAGAGATTCGCCGGCACGACCTTCGTCGTGAAATACGGCGGCAGTTTCATGGACTCGCCCGACCCGACCATCCGCAACGGCGTGGCGCGCGACATCGTTTTCCTCGAGGCGGTCGAGATCAACCCGGTGGTCGTCCACGGCGGCGGCAAGGCGATAACGCGGGCGTTGGAAAAGTCGGGCGCGAAGACGGAATTCATCCAGGGGCAGCGCGTGACCGACGAGGCGGCGGTGGCCGTGGTGGACCAGGTGCTGTCGCGGGAGATCAATCCGGAGGTGGTCGCGGCCATCAACCATCTGGGGGGCGTCGCGCAGGGCTTTGCGGGCACGGACATCTTCACCTGCCGCAAGCTGTGGCTGACCAGCCCCACCGGCGAGAGACTCGATATCGGCTACGTCGGCGAGGTCACGGCGGTGAACACCGCGCCATTGCTGGACTGCATCGCGCGCGGCTTCACGCCGGTCATCAGCCCGACCGCGCTCGGCGAGGATGGGAAGATCTACAACTGCAATGCCGACGTGGCCGCCGCCATGGCCGCCATCGCGCTCAAGGCGAAGCGATTGGTCTTTATGAGCGACGTGCCAGGGCTCATGCGTGATCCGAAAGACCCGGCCACAGTCATCGCACATCTTCACACGACCGAGGTGCCAGGACTGAAGGCGGCGGGCATCGTGGACAAGGGCATGATCCCGAAAGTGGACAGCGCCGTCGCCGCGCTGAAGTCGGGCGTGGACAAAGTCTCCTTCGTGGATGGCCGCACGCCGCACTCGGTGCTGCTGGAAATCTTCACGGACGCCGGCGTTGGCACGGAAGTAGTGCTGTGAATTTCATCTGCGATCCGGCAAACCATTCGGGACTCGAATCCGCCATTTCATGAAAACACTCTCGCTGCTGGGCACTCTGCTCCTCCTCGTGGCCACCCTGGGCTGCCAGACTGATTCATCATCCGCCCCCAAATACGCGAAGGTCTGGCGCGGCATCCATCTGGAGGCGAAGAACGACCGGGCTGCGGACCGACTGATCGCCGAGATGCCGAAGCTCGCCGCACTGGGCGTCAACGCGCTTATCGTCGAGGTGGATTACAGCTTCGAGTTTCAGTCACACCCGGAACTGCGGCCCCCGCAATTCCTCACGAAGGTGAAGGCCCGGGAGATGGCCACCGTGGCCCGGACCAATGGCATCCGCCTGATCCCGTCGATCAACTGTCTAGGCCATCAGTCGTGGAGCGGCACCACCTTTTCCCTGCTGACGAAATATCCTGAGTTTGACGAGACGCCCGGCCAGTATCCGGGCAACAAGGGCATCTACTGCCGGAGCTGGTGCCCGCAGAACCCGGGAGTGAATGTCGTGATCTTCGCGCTCATCGACGAGCTGACCGACGCATTTCAGGCCGACGCCTTCCACGTCGGCATGGACGAAGTGTTCCTCATCGCCTCGCCATACTGCCCGCGCTGCAAGGGCGGTGATCCGGCCAAGCTGTTCGCCAAGGCTGTCAACGATCTCCATGCGCACATCGTGGGCAAGCGCAAGCTGGAGATGATGATGTGGGGTGACCGCTTCCTGGACGGCAAGGCCACCGGTTACGGCGAATGGGAGGCATCCAAGAACGGCACGCAGGGCGCGGTAGATCTCGTGCCGAAAGACATCGTGCTGTGCGACTGGCACTACGAGAAACGCGACAGCTATCCCTCTCTGCCGTTTCTGCTGTCGAAGGGATTCCGCGTCTGGCCTTCCGGCTGGAAGAACATCGACAATGCCGGGCGCCTGATTGACGACGCCAAGCGACAGAACAACCCGCGCATGGTCGGTTATTTGGCCACGACGTGGGGTTCGGTTAAGGGCACGCCGCTGTCCGAATGGCCGCCGCTGGTCAGTTCCCTCCAACGGCTTGCCGAACCGGCCAAGCCCTGAAGTGAGTGCGGCCAAAAGCAATCCGCTGCCGCCCGTCGTGATCCACACCGACGGCGGCTGCCAGGGCAATCCCGGGGTGGGCGCGTGGGCGTGGGTGATCGAGCATGGCGACCAGATGTGGGAACTGTCGGGCGGCGTGCCGGCTACGACCAACAACCGCATGGAATTGCAGGCGGCGATCCAGGCGCTCAAGTCGCTGAACCAGCCCTGCGAGGTCGAGTTTCACACCGATTCCAGCTACCTGCGGCAGGGCATCACCAAATGGGTCGCCGGCTGGAAGCGCAACGGCTGGCGCACCCAGGACAAGCAGCCGGTGAAAAATCAGGACCAGTGGCAGGAACTGGATGCACTGGCGGCGAAGCATCACATCACCTGGAAATGGCTGAAGGGCCACGCCGGCCACGAGCTGAACGAGCGCTGCGACCGCCTGGCCAACGAGGCGATGGCGGAGATAAGGAGAAAATTTTCAAGCGCCCAGCTTCGCGCCGCCCTGGCGGAGTTTACGCAGCGCGAGTCAGGCGCGACGGAGAGTCTGCTCTGAAGCGGCTGCCTCACGCCGCAGATTCACATTGCATCGCGCGCCGCTTTTTGCGGCGATGCGCCCGCATTCGATGAGAGACATTGTTCCTGCACCGCCGGCCATCGTTCACAACCAGTTCGCGGAGATCCGCGAGCTGTTCAGCCGTTTTGTCGTGCCCAGCTACGGACGCTTCGAACTCGTACTCAGCCACGGCGCGGGCAGCTATGTGTGGGACGTTGCCGGCAAGCGCTATCTCGACCTCGGCGGCGGGATCGCCGTCTGCGCGCTGGGGCACGCCAATTCGGAGATCACGGAGGCCCTGATCGAGCAGTCGCGCAAGCTGGTCCACGTGTCGAACCTTTACTATCAGGGCCTACAGGGGCGGCTGGCGCAGCGGCTCGTAGGACACCTCGCGCCGGGCAAGGTCTTCTTCTGCAACTCGGGCGCGGAGGCGAACGAGGGGCTCTATAAGCTCGCCCGCAAGTTTGGCCACGACGAGGGGCGCTTTGAGATCATTACCGCGATAAACTCGTTCCACGGCCGCACGCTCGGCGGCATCGCGGCGACGGGACAGGAGAAGGTGAAGAAGGGCTTCGAGCCGATCATCCCGGGCTTCCGCCATGTGCCGTTCAATGATCTTCAGGCCATGCGGGACGCGCTGTCGCCCGCGACCGCGGCGATCCTCATCGAGGGCATCCAGGGCGAGGGCGGCGTGACGCCTGCGACCGCCGAATACCTCCTTGGCCTGCGCCAGCTCTGCAATGAAAAGCGGCTCCTGCTGTTCATCGACGCGGTGCAGTGCGGTCATTTCCGGTCGGGCCGCTTCCAGAGTTTCCAGCGCATCCTCGAAGGCGTGCCCGGGGCCGAAGGCTTTCTGCCGGACGGCATCTCAATGGCGAAGTCGCTCGGGGGCGGCTTCCCGATGGGTGCGTTCTGGGTGCGGGAAGAGGCGTACGGGATGAAGCTCTGTGACCTGTTGGGTGCGGGCACTCACGGCACCACTTTTGGCGGCACGCCGCTCGGCTGCGCTGTTGCATTGAAGATCCTCGACGTCATCGAACGCGACCGGCTGGCCGACAACGTCCGTGCGACCGGCGATTTCCTGAAGGCAGGTATCCAGCGGCTCGCCAAAGAGTATCCCGGCGTCGTGAAAGGCGCGCGCGGCCTTGGCTTCATGCTCGGCATCGAGCTGCAGGACCGCGAACGAATCCGGGCTTTTGCCGCGCAGGACAAGGTGGCGAGCATGCAGTTCGTGAACCGGCTGCACGAGGCCGGTGTTCTCACGATCCCGAGCGGCAACCAGATCGTGCGGCTGCTGCCCGCCCTGAACCTGTCGCATCAGCAGGCCGAGGAAGGCATGGCGATCATCGAGGGCGTGGTGAAGTCGGTGGGCTGAGCGGCCCAAAGGGCCAATCGATTGTAGGAAACGAGGTAACGAGTTTCCATCAGGTTAGCTGTGAGGCGATGGAAGGGGGAAGGGGGCAGAAAGCAGAGCCTCTTCACGTCGTCTCCTACAAGCTCTGGAGTTTCTAATGGGCAGCCAAGGCTGCGATCTAGGGCGTACACTTTTTTCACGGCGTATGGTGAGTTCTGCACCTCTCCCTTTGCGCCTTTATTCCTTTGCTGCTCACACTGCGGCCATGTCCAAGCCGCTTCATACGCTGCGTGCGGGTGTCATTGGCACCGGCTTCATCGGTCCGGTGCATATCGAGGGGCTCAAGCGCCTCGGCGTTCAGGTTACCGCGATCTGTGGCTCGACCAAATCCGCCCGGGCCACGGCGGAGCAGTGGGGCATCCCCGAGGTCTATGGCGACTACGACTACCAAGCGATGCTCGCGTCGCCGAACGTGGACGTTGTCCACATAACTTCGCCGAACAAGGTCCACGTCGAGCAGTCGCTGGCCGCGCTGAAGGCGGGCAAAAACGTCGTCTGCGAGAAGCCGCTCGGCATGACGGCGAAGGAGACGGCGAAGGTCGTCGCTGCGGTGAAGCGGAAGGGCTCACCCGTGTTCGCGGTGAACTACATGTGCCGCTTCTTTCCAGCGGTGCTCCAGATGCGGGCGCTCGTGCAGCGCGGTGACCTCGGGAAGATCATGCATGTCCAGGGCCACTTCTTTCAGGACTGGCTCCTGAAAGACACGGACTACAACTGGCGCCTGCTCGCCAGCGAAGGCGGCAAACTCCGGGCCGTCGGCGACATCGGCACGCACTGGATCGACGCCGTGTCCTTCATCCTCGGCGCGAAGGCCGAGAGCACGTTCGCGCATCTGGAGACCTTCCATAAGACGCGCTTCCGCCCGACCGGCGAGGTGCAGACTTTCGCCAAGATCGATCCGGCCACGATGGTGCCGTACAAGGTGGATACCGAGGACTTCGGCAGCGTGCTGCTCCGGTTTGGCAAGTCCGCGCACGGCTTTGCGGAGGGTGTCCATGCCAATGCCTCCATCTCGCAGGTCGCGGCCGGCTGGAAATGCGACCTCGCCCTGGGCATCTATGGGACGAAAGGCAGCGTACAATGGAGTCTCCAGCAGCCGAACGAAATCATCCTTGGCCGCCGTGACGAGCCCAACCAGATCCTCCAGCGCGCCACCGCCGGTTTCAGTGAGGATGTGGCCGGTTTCACCGACTACCCGGGCGGCCATCCCGAGGGCTTTCCCGACAGCCACAAGATGCACTCTCGCGCCGTCTATGAGCACATCGCGAGCGGCCGGACCACGCCCGTCCTCTTCGCCACCGCCGAGGACGGCCACCACGAGGTGAAGCTGTGCGAGGCCATCCTGAAGAGCAGCGAGGGGAAGAGGTGGGTGAAGGTCTGATCCCATAATGAAGGCACAAGATCGGTATCGCACGTATGTCCGTTGGGAGGAGAAAGACAGCCTATATATAGGCTACTGCCCCGACTTGTTCCCTTGGGGTGGTGTCTGCCACGCCACTACGGAAAAGGAGGCCTATCTGGAACTCGGCGTGCGCGTGGAAGAGGAAGTAGCGCAGCTTCGGGAAATCGCGCGGGAATTACCCCCGAACTGCACCGGTCCCATGTGCGAGACAGATTCGGCCTGAACGACCCTTCCAATGCCTTCCTGCGCGGTTCTCACTGGCCTGCACGTCTATCCCGTCAAATCCTGCGGTGGGATTGGGCTTACGGAGGCGCTGCTCACACCGCATGGCATCGAGCATGATCGTGAATGGATGGTGGTGGATGAGGCCGGTCAGTTTGTGACTCAGCGGACCTATCCCCGCATGGCTCTGATCGGGACGGAGCTGACGGCCGACTCGCTCCAACTGACGGCCCCCGGCATGACGCCGTTCGAGATTCCGCTGAAGCAACGGCCCTTGACGGATCATCGGGCCGAGGTTTGGGGCCATGCCACAGTTGCCTTCGACGAAGGGGACGCAGCGGCCGAATGGTTCGGCGGTTTCCTGAACGCCAAGGTCCGGCTGGTGCGCTGGAATCCGGCGCGCCGCCGGCTCAGCAATCTGGAGTGGACCGGCGGAATCGAGGCGGAGAATTACTTCGCGGACGGCTATCCCTACCTGGTCATCAGTGAGGAATCATTGGCTGACCTGAACCGGCGTATCGGCGGCGTGAGTGCGCTGCCCATGAACCGCTTCCGCCCGAACCTAGTGATCCGGGGAGTTGCTCCTTCCACCGAGGATACTGCTCGGACAATGCGGTGGGGTGAGGTCGATTTTCGCATCGTGAAACCTTGTACCCGCTGCCGGATCACGACGACGGACCAGGTCACAACCGAGATCGGCGTGGAGCCGCTGCGGACGCTGGCCACTTACCGTCGCAATCCGCGTTTCAATGCGCCTTTGTTCGGCCAGAACGTGATCCTGGCCGCCGGTGCCGGCATCCTGCTGAAAGTGGGTGCGGAGTTGGTCCTGGACTAGGTCCAAAGAGGCACACGGGAGGGCTTGCGTTCCCGTATGGATCAGCTTTCTTGCCGCGCATGTCTGTACGTGCCGCCTGTTTGTCCGCCCTGACCATGCTGCCATTGCTGGTGCTGAGCGGTCGTGCCGACACCGAAGTGCCGCCCCAGGCAATGGAACTGCCGCCTCCGGAATTCCACATCAAGCCGGGCTTTTTCGCCCCGCAGCGCTCCAAGCTGGGTGAAGATTCGGTCGACGTGCGCGCTCCGCGCGTGACCCTTGATCTGGACGGCCTCTGGACGCTTTCGCCCCAGGCGCAGTTTGGGCTGGATGCCGGCATTGAGCATTCGCATTACCGCTTCTTCAATCTCCCCTCCGTGCCGCCCGGCGTGCTGGAGCCGGTCCGGGATGCTTTTCGGGTGAAACTCGAACCACGCTTCAACTACTCGCTGAACGAGCGTTGGTCGCTGGTCACCGGCGCTCAGCTGGATGTGGCCGGCGATCCTGATGCGGATGTGGGCAAGTCGCTGACCTACGGTGGATACCTGGGTGCGCGGCGAAAGTTCAGCGACCATTTTGCGCTGACCTTGGGGGGGTATGCCACGACCCGCCTGGAAGATTCCGTCCGGATACTGCCTCTGATCGGCGTGGAGTGGCAGATTTCGCAGCGCTGGCGGTTGGAGACCAAAGGTCTGGAAGGGCACCTGAGCTACGCACTCCGTGAGCCGCTGCGGCTCTTTCTGGGGCTCTCCTATGAGACCCGGGAATTCCGGCTGGCCGGCGATTCCAGTGTACCTGACGGGGTGCTGTGGGACCAGACCACGCCGATCACGGTCGGCCTTGAGTGGCAGCCCAATCCCACGACGAAAGTCACCGTGGCCTTGGGCCGGACGATGGGGACTTCCTACCGCCTCCGTAATGATCAGGGAAACACGATCTTCGACCGCGATGCGGCCGGGGCACCGTTCATAAGCCTGGGTGTGGACGTCGGACTCGGTGGAAGTCATCACCCGGCGTCTGGCAGCGATGACAGCCAGCGCGGGGTGCCGCTGGAGCGGACGGGTGCGGGTGGCGACTCTGGGCTGGGCGGGCATACGGTGCAGCTCTGGGAGGAGAACGACTCCATGAGCGGCACCGACGACAACTACTCGCAGGGCGCTCAGGTCGCGTACCTGGGGCCGGAATATCGCCTCGGCGAGATGCCGGGCTGGCTGGGCTGGTTCGGCGAAGCATTGCCGGCGTTCGGATATACGGTCGAGCGTGCGCGGGCGACATTTGCCGCGGGGCAGCTCATCTTCACGCCGCTGGACATCCGCGCGACCGCCTTGCAGGTGGGCGATCATCCGTATGCGGGCTGGATCTATGGCGCACCGTCTCTGGAGCGACGTGGCCGAACGTCCGGCGGGACCGACGTGCTGGAACAGGTCCGGCTCGGGTTCGGTTGGGTCGGGCCAGGTGCGTTGGGTGGCGAGGCGCAGAACTTTATCCACCGTAATTTCCAGATCAACCAGGCCGAGGGCTGGGAAAACCAGCTTAAGAACGAGCCGACGGCTGATTTCACCTATGCCCGCGCGTGGCGCATGTTGCTGGCCGGTGAACGCGAGGGTGGCGCGGTGGATTTCATCCCGCACCTCGGCCTGGTGGGCGGCACGCCGCGCACTGAGGCGGGTGCGGGTGGCACCTTGCGGATCGGCGTGAACCTGCCGGATGATTTTGGGCAGCCGACGATCCAGTCCCTGCTGCCGATCAGCGGCGGCGCGCCGCAGCAATTCGGGGTTTACCTGTTCGCGGCGGTGGAAGGCCGGGCAGTGGCGCGGGACACATTTCTGGACGGCAACCTCTGGCGTTCCAGCTATCACGTCGAATCCGAGCCGCTGGATCTGGAAACGCGCGTCGGTTTTGCCGTCACCTGGAGCCAGGTGGACCTGGGGTTCACCTACGCGCGGCAAAGTCAGGAATACAAGGGGCAGCCCTACGGCACCCACGACTACGGCTCGATCTGGATGAACTGGCGGCTGTGAACGGCGAACTGCGAACGTCGAACAGCGAACGATGGACGGTAACCAACGCTTCTGCCTCTTCACTGATCACTGTCTACTGATTCACTCATTACTGGCTTTACGGGCGCAGCGAATCCCAGATCGCCTCGGCGGCCTTCGCCGGTTCCGGGGCGGCGATGATGGGGCGGCCGATCACCAGCCAGCTAGCTCCGGCCGTCATGGCTTCCTGCGGGTTGAGCGTGCGTTTCTGGTCATCGGCTTTTTCCGCGCCCGTGCGGATGCCGGGAGTGACCAACTGCATGGCGGGCGGGAGAAAGCTACGCAGCACTGGCAGCTCCAGTGGCGAACAGACAAGGCCGCGCAGGCCGGAAGCAGCGGCGAGCCGGGCCAGCCGTTCGACCTGCTGCGTGACGTCGGTCTCACCGCCGAGTTCGGCCAGCGTTTTGCTGTCCATGCTGGTAAGGACCGTGACGCCGAGCACCAGCGGGGCAGGGCGGTTCAATTCCTTGGCGGTGTTCTGGGCTGCCGTTTCCGCCGCGCGCATCATCTCGCTGCCGCCGCTGCAATGGATCGTGAGCATCTGCACGTCGAGGCGGGTGGCGGAGGCCACGGCCTTGGCCACGGTGTTGGGGATGTCGTGAAACTTGAGGTCGAGGAACACGCTGGCACCGGTGGCCCGCAGTTCGCGAACGATCTCCGGTCCGGCACTGACGAAAAGTTCCTTGCCCACCTTGAACGCGCCCACGAAGGGCGCGACCTGGCGCGCGAGCGCGAGGGCCTGGGTGGCGGTGGGCAGATCAAGGGCGACAATGACCGGGTTGCGCATGCCTCGATTGTCCATGGGAGCGGGAGCCGCTGGCAATGGTGAAGCCGTAACACCGTGACGCCGCCGTTACCGACAAATGCTTTGACGCCTCCCGGTCCCTGGTGGCTAATGACCTCAGTTAACCACCCCCCCAGAAACACCACGCATGAACTCTCTTCTGCTGTCTCATGTCTGCCGTCGTTGGCTGCTGCCGGTCATCGCGGCCATCGGTTTGGGTGCCCAGGCCAAGGTGCTGGACAATTTTGACGCCGCCACCCGCAGCGGCTGGGAAGATTCCGATCCGGGCGGCTTCGGGTTGCCGGGCGGCCAGCAGGGCGGGGGGCAGTTCACGTTCAATCTCCCGGCGGTCGGCCAGCCGTTTTTCGTCAGCAGCAAGAAGACTTCCGAGACCTTCGAGCTGCAGGAGGGCCGCACCATCGAATATCGCGTGGACCTCGTGAGCGGACGCGGGCCGGATTCCTTTGCGGTGCTGGCGTTCATCCCGCAGGCCACCGGGCCCAACACGCTCGCCGGCTACGGCATCTCGAAGTCGGAGACGGACATCCTGATCTCCAAGGGCATCAACAAATACTTCTACAACGAGAATCCCACGCCCGCGATCAAGAACAACAATGTGACCCTGGTGCTGAACCTGGCGGTGAAGAACGGCAACGTCATCATCACCGGGCAGGTGCTGGACAAGGACGACGGCAACAAGGTGATCTTCGAGAAGACCTTTGTGGATACCCCGGCGGCCGACGTGCTGTCCGACGGCAATGATGATCCCCCGGGGCCCTTCATCAACCAGGTTGGCAACTTCGTGCTCTACCTTTACGCCGATAACGGCACCGACCCCAATGGCTATCAGGTCGTGTACGACAACGCGGAGACCTTCGTCACCGATGAGATCGTGCTGGATGATTTCAACGCGGCCCAGCGCAGTGGCTGGGAGGATTCCGATCCGGGCGGCTTCGGGCTGCCGGGCGGCCAGCAGGGCGGCGGAGTGTTCACGTTCAACCTGCCGGCGGTGGGCCAGCCGTACTTTGTGAGCAGCAAGAAGACGACGAAGACGTTCGAGCTGACCGAGGGGACGCGGAATGAATTTTCGGTGGATCTCGTAAGCGGGCAGGGACCGGACTCGTTTGCGGTGCTGGGATTCATCCCGCAGGCGACCGGGCCGAACACCCTGGCCGGCTATGGCATCACCAAGTCGGAGACGGACATCCTGATCTCCAAGGGCATCAACAAGTACTTCTTCAACGAGAATCCAACGCCGGCCATCAAGAACAACAACGTCCGTCTCACGCTCACGCTGACGGTGCAGAATGGCAACGTGACCATCCGGGGCCGGGTGTTCGACAAGGACGCCGGCGACGCGGTCATCTTTGACAAGACCTTCGTGGATACCCCGGCGGCCGACGTGCTTTCCGATGGCAGTGATGATCCTCCGGGGCCGTTCATCAATCTGGTCGGCAACGTGGTGCTGTATCTCTACGCCGATGGCGGCACCGATCCCAACGGCTATCAGGTCATTTTGGACAATCTTCTCGCCTCGGCTCCCCCGGCTGCAGCCAACGAGCCGCCGATCATCACGGAGGTGGCACCGCTGGAAGGGGCCAACTTCCTCCCGGCTTCCACCCAGGTGACATTCAGGATCACGGACGATGCCGACATTCCCGATGCCGGTGTGAAAGTGACCCTGAACGGCACCGCCTACACCACGACCAACGGCCTGACGCTCAGCGCCGCGGGTGCGAACCGTACGGCTTCATTGGGCGGCTTTGCCGCCAACCAGACTTATCTGGGGCAGATCAGCGTGACCGACGCGGGCAACGTCGAACGCACGGCCACGGTGGCGTTTGACACCTTCACGGGGGACGATCCGGTGGTGGAGATCGAGGACTACAATTTCGAGTCCGGCGGCTACTTCAACAGCCCGGTGCGCACGGCGGAAGGGTTGGGCTCAGCCGACAATTCCTACACCGACCGGGTCGGCACGCCCGGGGTGGATTATTCCGATACCCGGACCGCCCCGAATGGCACGGACACGGCCTATCGCACACAGGATTTCGTGCGCATGGCGCATTCGCTGGATCGCCGGCGGGCGCAGTTCAACAACGACAACGGCGTGTACGATTACGATGTCAGCGATCTCGCGGCGGACGAATGGATGAACTACACCCACGAGTTTGCGACCGGCACCTATGTGGTCTATCTGCGGGAGGCGGTGGTCAACCTGACCCACGGTGACAGCGTGCTGGAACAGGTGACCAGCGACGCCACCCAGCCGGACCAGACGGTGAAAGCGATCGGTTCCTTCCTCGCCACGACCTCCGGCTATACCTCACGCAACGTGCCCCTGACCGATGGTGCCGGCCTGAATCAGCTCAAGCTGCGCCTGTCCGGGAAAACCACGCTGCGCCTCCACACGATCACGCCGGATGACAGTACCGGCAACCGGCTGCTCAATTACCTCATCTTTGTGCCGGTGGCCGATGCCGGCGTGCAGCGCGCGACCATCGCCTCGCTCAGCCCGGCGAACGGCACGACCACCAGCACGACCGAGCCCACGATCGAAGTCGCCATCCAGAACCGCGACACCTCGGTCAATTCGTCCACGGTGAAGCTGTCCGTCAACGGCTCCCCGGTGACCGCGCAGATCACGACCACGCCCGACGGCGCCACGGTGGACTACACCTTCCCCAGCCTGCCGCCCAAGGACGTGGTGCAGTCGGCCCGCATCATTTTCTCGGACAACGAGGGCGTGGCGCAGACCAATGACTGGAGCTTTACCATCACCTATATCCAGTTGGATCCGTTCACCCGTCTGGGCGGACCCGGCCCTGTGCGCGGCATCGTAACCCGGGTGGTGCAGGGGCAGGATGCGGGGCAGAACAGCCTCGATTACGCCGAATCCCAGCTGAGCGCCGATTCGACGATTACGAAGCTCTATGACCTCACCGTGACCTCCGACGTGATCAACTTTTCGCAAAACGTGATCAACGGCGGCGCCACGGACGGCTATTTCGACGGGGATCTCCCTATTCCGGGGCAGACCCTGGACAACGGCGACGACAACTTCGCGATGGAGGCCAAAGCCTTCCTGGACCTGCCCGCCGGTGTCATCCGCTTCGGCGTCCGCAGCGATGACGGCTACAAGCTCGCCAGTGCGCTGAACCCCAACGCGAGCACCACGCCCCTGGCCTTCCACAATGGTGGGCCGGCCGATGAGACTTTCGACGTCGTGGTGCCGCAGGCCGGCGTCTATGCCTTCCGGTTTGTGTGGTACGAGCACACCGGCGCCGCCCATGTCGAGTGGTTCACGGTCGATCGCACGACTGGCGACCGCACGCTGGTGAACGCCGCCGGCGGCATCGCCTCCTACACATCTGCCGCGACTGTGCCGGTGCTGCTGGGTTCCGAGAGCTTGGCCGGCCAATTCCAACCGGTGCTTGAATCGGTGGATGTGGCCGCCAAGACCATTACCGTACCGATTTCCAGTGCGTCGGTGGCTTTCTTCTTCCGTGTGCAGGCCGACACGGCGGTCAGCATAACTCAGGTGAAGCGGGTGGGTGACAACATCGTCATCACCTATCAGTGAACTGTCCCCACCTGAAATAAGCGACCTGGCCGGGCATCCGGATGCCCGGCCTTTCTTTTCCTGCATGATGAACCAGACCGAAGGCGGCGTTTTCGCCGCGCTATGGACGCCCACCAATGACGAAGGGCGTCTCCTTGAACCCGAACTGCAGCGCCACCTCGGTTTTCTCCGCCAAGCGGGGGTGGATGGCATCCTGGCGTTGGGAAGCACGGGCGAGTTCGTCCATTTCTCCGAAGGGGCCCGGGCCAACCTGCTGGAGCGTATTGTGCCGCTGGCGGATTCGTTGAAGGTGCTGGCCAATGTCAGCGATGTCAGCCCGGTGGTGGCCTGCCGGCTGGCGCGGATCGCGCAGGCGAACGGCTGTGCCGGCATTGCCGTGCTCCCGCCCTGGTATTTTCCTTTGGAACAGGATGACCAGCTCGAGTTTTTCCTGCGAGTGGCGGAGGCCACCGATCTGCCGGTGTATCTCTACAACTTTCCCGAGCGCACCGGCAACCGTATCGCCCTGGAAACGGTGGCTGCCTTTGCCGATCGGGCCCGGCTGGCTGGCATCAAGCAGAGCGGCGGCGAATGGGAATACCACCGCGAACTGGTGGCGCTCGGCCGGGTGAAGGGCTTCGGCGTATACACCGGCAGCGACACGCGTTTCGCCGAGGCGCTGGCGCTGGGGTGCGTCGGCTGCATCAGCGGCCTGGCCAACTTTGTGCCGGAACCGCTGGTCCGGGTGCTGGCCGCGCATCGTGTGGGCCAGTCCACCGACGCCGAAATGAAGCTGCTCCAGCGCGTGGGCGAGGCCTGTGGCCGGATCAAGTTTCCGCTGGATGTCGCTGCCGGAATGGAGGCGCGCGGGTTTGTCACCGGCCCGTTCAAATCGGCGGTTTCGGAGCCGACGCAGCAGAAGTACGACCTCTGCGCCGCCGAACTCACCACCCTGCTTGCGGAAGCCGGTCTGGCATGAGGCAGCCGGCCACCAACCCGGCCGGCCCGGCCACGCCCTCACGCGGATATGCGTGGGCCGTGGTCGGAATGCTCTGGTTCGTGTGTGCCTTCAACTATGCGGACCGGCAGGCCATTTCCGTCGTGTTTCCGCTGCTGCAAAAGGAGTTTGGCTTCGACAAGCAGCAGCTGGGGCTCATCGGCTCGGCTTTCATGTGGGTCTATGCGGCGGGGGCGCCGTTCGCCGGCTGGTCGGGGGACCGCTTCCCACGCCGCCACCTGATTCTTGGCGGCTGCCTGTTCTGGAGCTTCGTGACGATGTCGACCGCCTGGTGCGGTCGCCTGTGGCAGTTCGTCACCGTGCGTGCGCTCGAAGGTTTAGGGGAGACGTTCTATTTCCCGGCTTCGATGTCGCTGGTCAGCGCTTATCACGGCCTCCGCACCCGCTCGCGCGCGATGGCGGTACACCAGTCGAGCGTCTATGCCGGCACCATCGGCGGAAGCTGGCTGGGAGCATGGCTAGCGGAACAGTACGGCTGGCGCACGGGCTTTTACTGTTTCGGCGTGGCGGGAATGGTGCTGGCCCTGTTGCTCTACCTGTTTCTGCGGGAGCCAACCCGGGAAACGCGGATGGAGCCGAAGCCTTCGCCGGTGCAAGATGCCGGTGTTTCAGGAGCTGGGGCGGAGCCGCCCAAGTTCATGGACACGCTGCGCTTTCTGCTCGGTCATCCCTCGGCGCGGCTGCTCCTGCTGGCGTTTGTCGGGGCGAACTTTGTGGCGGCCCTGTTCCTCGTTTGGACACCCACCTTCCTGATCGAGAAGTTCGGTTTCAAGCTGAGCACCGCCGGTCTGAACGCGACCATATTCATTCACGCGGCCAGTGCCCTGAGCGGACCTTTGTCCGGCTGGCTGGCGGATGCCTGGTCGGTGCGGCGTCCCGGGGCACGCATGTTGGTCCAGGCTTCTGGAATGCTAGTTGGCGCAGGCTTTGTCGCCCTTGTGGGCTGGACCCAGGACAAATCGACGCTGCTGCTGGCGATGGCGGCATTTGGCCTGTGCAAGGGCTGCTACGACGCCGGCATCTTTGCCTCGCTCTATGACGTGGTGCCCGAGAATTCCCACGCCACAGCAGCGGGCGTGATGAACACCGTTGGCTGGACAGGCGGTGCGCTGGGCCCCTTGTACGCGGGCTGGATGGCGAAACACGCAGGGCAGGGCAGCGAGGTGGCGAACATGAGCCTGGCCGTCTCGCTCTGCGGACTCATCTACCTGGCGGTGGCGGCACTGCTCTGGCGCGCTTCACGGGTGGCGGGTTCGTCTCGTTGAACGTTGCCGCGACTTCCCATTCTCAAGCCCGCTACAAAATCCGCGAGGTTCGCGTCTTGAAATGCGCTTGCCGCCTCGGGGGCACACCCCTTCACTTCGCGCCCGGCGGGCCACCCCTTCCGCCACTCCCGTGCGTCCCTCTCCGTCCAAGACCGGCTATTACGTCCTCGAAGGCCTCAACTCCTTCGCGACCGCCTACTATTTCAACTACCTGATGTTCCTGCTGCGGGATCTGCATGGGTTTGCCAACCTGCAGAATCTCACGGTCAGCGCACTGCACGGCTTCCTATACATCGGGGCTTCCTGGTTCGGCGGACGTTTTGGACAGCGGCACGGCTATTTCACATCCTTGCGGATTGGCTTCGGCGGGATGGCGCTCAGCATCCTCGTCGGCTGGCTGGTGCCGGCGCTGTGGGGACAACTGCTGGCGCTGGGGCTGTGGACCTTCACCATGTGTTTTACCTGGCCCATTTTGGAGGCGCTGGTCAGTGAGCACGAGTCATCGGCGCGGCTACCGAACCGGGTGGGCCTGTACAACGTCATCTGGGCCGGAACCGCCGCCTTGGGCTTTTCATGCGGCGGCTGGATTTTCCAGCACCTCGGCCATGCGAGCCTGTACTGGCTGCCGGTGGCGATCCATGCGGTCCAGTTTGTCCTGATCTGGCCGCTGCAGGCGAACCACGACGCCTGGCTGACGTCATTGCCGCCGGAGAAGGCGGACACGGTTCACATCCATGCGTCTGAGGGGCCGCGCTATTTCAAACGGCTGGCCTGGGTGGCGAACCCGTTCAACTACATGGCCGCCAACACGATCCTGGCCGTGGTGCCCGGCATCGCGACCCATGTGGGGCTGAGCATCGCCGAGGCCGGCTTGGTGATGTCCACCTGGTACTACGTGCGGACGCTGGCATTCCTCAAACTGTGGTTCTGGCCGGGCTGGCACTATCACTTTGGGTGGTTTGTCACGGCGTTCCTGGTGCTGGCAGGCAGTTTCGCGACCGTGATACTGGCGCCTTCGGTGTGGCTCCTGGTCTTGGCGCAGGTGTTCTTTGGGTGGGCCACCGCCTTGCTCTACTACTCGTCCCTTTATTACGCGATGGATGGCAGCGACGCCCACGGTGAACACGGTGGCATCCATGAGGCCCTGATCGGGATGGGCATTTGCGGTGGCCCAGCCGTGAGCGCCGTGGCCCAAGTGCTTACCGGAAATGTCAGCGCCCCGGCCTGGGTGGTGTCCTTTTGCATTCTGGGAGGCATCGGTATGGCTTTTCGGATGCGGTCCAAGGCATTGCAGGATTAGCGGGGTTCACACTTTTCCCCGACACGCAATCGGGATACAGTGACGCTCATGCGTTCGGTTCCGGTTCCTCTTGGGGAGCGCTCTTACACCATCCACGTGGGCAACGGCCTGCTCGCCAAGCTCGGCGACCACTGCCGCCGGCTCAAGCTGGGTGAGCGTTGCGCGGTCATCACCGACACCAACGTCGGGCCCAAATATGCCGACCTGGTGGTCCGCACGCTCAAGATGGCGGGCTTTGTCCCGAACCTCATCACGGTCCCCGCCGGCGAAACCGCCAAATCCCTCAAGGTGGCGGGCGAATGCTATGACCAGTTGGCCATCAAGCGGTTGGAGCGGAAATCTTTCGTCGTGGCGCTGGGCGGTGGAGTCGTGGGCGACATCGCCGGTTACGTGGCGGCCACCTATCTTCGGGGCATTCCCTTTGTGCAGGTTCCCACCACGCTGCTGGCCCAGGTGGATTCCTCGGTGGGCGGCAAGGTCGGCGTGAACCTGAAGGCGGGAAAGAACCTGGTCGGGGCCTTCCACCAGCCACGGGCTGTGCTGTGCGACTTGGACACGCTGGCCACGTTGCCGGAGCGGGAGCTGCGCGCGGGGTTGGGTGAGGTCATCAAATACGGCATCATCAAGGACGCCGAGCTGTTCAAGCGGCTGGAGAAGGAAATGGACAAGGTGCTCGGGCGCGACGCCGCGACGCTCATGAATGTTGTCGCGCGCTGCTGCACGCTGAAGGCGGAGGTGGTCGTGGCCGATGAGACCGAATCCGGCGAACGGGCGATCCTGAACTTCGGCCACACCATCGGGCACGGTCTCGAGGCGATTTCCGGCTACAACGAATACCTGCACGGCGAGGCCATCAGCATCGGTCAGGTGGCGGCGGCGCGACTTTCGGTGCGGCTGGCCGGCCTGCCGGAGAAGGATTCCGAGCGCATCCGCGAGCTGTTCGTCCGGGCAGGGTTGCCGACGACACTTAAGCTGCCGCCGAAGAAGCGCACCGCGCTGTTTGACGCGATGCGGGTGGACAAGAAGGTCAGCGGCGGCGAACTCAAGTTCGTGCTGGTGAAGTCCATTGGCGAGGCGCTCTGGGGCCAGCGCGTGTCCGATGCGGACATCAACGCCGTCCTGAACGCCATCGTGGTCTGAACGGCGCTGCGGCCCGCCACTTCGGGGCCCTGGGAGGGGGTGTTTGGCTTTCAGTTTGGAACGGGCAGGTTTTGTTTCCGTTCGCTTCCAGGAGGGCGTTTCCGGGTTCCAATCTCTTTGCCAAGCCGGGCGTCTTGCCTGGGGCGCGAGGTTCCGTCGCTTTACAGCTCTTGCTTCAGAGCACCCGTCTGGCGTGACAAGGTGTATTTGATGGTGGCCCCGGCATGACGCTGTTTGATCACAATCTCATTTCGGTCAATTGACTCAATACGCTCCCACCCGCCACCCAGCCCCGAAGCCCCTATTTCGGCGCCTATGAAATTGAAGCCGTCCACAGGGTACTCGCTGACTGATTTGTCTTTGATGTCGTAAACGACGATTGATTTCTTATGGTCGGCAGCTCTTCTGACGAAAACAATATACCCGCCATCAATGTCCGTTAAGAAAAATGGCGGCACCCCCAACACGTTCCCGTAGGTTTTGCCGTCAAGGCGCAACTCCCCTGTGTCCGAAGCATGCGGATTGATAACCGTACGATCCCACTTCCAGCCAACCCCTTCGCAAGGGGCGAGGCGACGCAGGCAGATCGGCACGCCCAGGAGAAGAATGCCAAACCCGGACAGCGCGATGATGCGCTTTAATGCGATGCCGCTCATGATTCTTGTTCGGCGAAGCCAGAGTCTGAAATGTCATCATCCCTGCCTGGAGCGATCGTCAAGCCGCCGCCTCGCGCGGTGATTTCCAGGCGATCAATCCTCTTTCGGGTCACGGAAGTTCTAAAAAAACTCTAAAATTGGACCTCGAACAGCCGGAAGAAATACTGCGGATTGCCCGGGAGCAACGCATCGCCGTTGATCTTGTTGTCCTGAAAGAGCTGGGTGTCGGAATCGAACGCCGGCCAGTTGGTCAGCACCGGACTGTATAGGATGCGGTAGCCCGCATTGGCGTTGGTCTGCCAGGTGAAGTTCAGCGTGTTCGTGGTAGCCACCATGGTGACCTCCTTGTTTTTCGGCTGGGGCAATGGCGGTGTGACCTTGGCCGGGTCGAAAGCCATGGCGGCCGCCCCGATCCGCAGGATCTCCACCTTTTGCAGGACGACCGGCGTGGTCGGCTTGTCATTGGCATCCGTGGCGACATCGCCGATCGCGAGCACCACATCCAATCCGTCGACCGTTTCACCCCACACGGTATATTGGCCGTCCAGTGCGGGCGTATTGGTGAGCGTGAAGTAGAATTGCGCCCCGTACGTGTCCTGCTGTGAGGTCCGCGCCGCGCCCAGCATGCCAGCCTTGCTGTGCGTGAGCGCGGGTGTGATCTCGTTGGCGATCGTGTAGCCGGGGCCGTCGGTGCCGATGCCGTTGGGTGAGCCGGTCTGGATCACGAAACCCTTGATGACGCGGTGGAACAGCAGCCCGTCGAAGAAGTGCCGGTTGGTCACTGTGATCGCCTGAAAGTCGATGAACGGCTGCGTGCCTTCGGCCAGGCCGACGAAATTGGCGACGGTTCTGGGGGTCTGGTCGTAGTAGAGCTTGGCCGTGAAGACGCCCTTGGTCGTGGTGAAGCGGGCGTAGAGGCCGTCGGGCAGGTCGCCGAGCACGTTGCTGAGCGCACCTGCGAGGCCGAGGAGGCAGAATACGAACCGAAGCAGTTTCATGCGCCGTAAGCTGCCGGAATCACGAGACGGCGGCAAGTGACTCCCCAAGCAGACCATTGTGACAATTTACTGCGACCACATGGTCACCACCCGGCAGAGGTGTGCAGCCCGGTTCGCCGCCGGCGCATTCCACCAGCAGCGAGCCGGCCGCGACATCCCAGAGCCGCACCCCGCTTTCCACATAGGCATCGAAGCGTCCGTCGGCCACATACGCGAAGGCCAGCGCCGCCGAGCCCATGATGCGGAGCTTGCGCACGCGATGGGTCATTTTGGCGAAGCGGGCGAGGGAGGCGTCAATGCTGCTGGCGCTTTTGGCGAAGCCGAGTGACACGATAGACTCCTCAAGCTTGCGCCGGGAGCTGACCCGGATGCGCCGGCCGTTCAGCCGCGTGTGTTGGCCGCGAATCGCCGTCCAAAGCTCGCCCACAAACGGGTCGAGTACCACGCCGACATCGGAACGGAATCCCCCGTCAGCCGTGCGCACCTGCAGGGCGATGCTCACGCAGGCGTGGGGGATGCCATAGGCGTAGTTCACCGTTCCATCAATCGGGTCCACCACCCAGCGGGCCGGCACATTCGCGGAGGTCTCGTCGATGCCTTCCTCGCCCAGCACCGGCACCTCGGGAAAGCGGGCGGCGAGCAGCCGGGTGATCAGGCGTTGGGAACGGACGTCGAGGTCGAGCTTGATGTCATGCTGGACGGCTTCGTTGACCTTCTTGGTTCGGCGGAGGTGCGTGCGCATCAGCGCGCCGGAGGCCTCGGCAGCTTCAGTGGCGGCGGCAAGGGCGCGGCGGAGTTCGGCGGGTTTCATGAGAAATTTGGCACAGGTCAGGGCAGGACTTCCTGCCGTTCCCGCAGTTGTGCTTCGAGCTCACCCTGCTTGTTGGCCAGCAGGCCTTCCTCGGCGGCGCGGATGGCCTCGAACAGGTCGGCGGCCACGTTCAAACGGGCGAGACTCACGTAGTCGGCTCCTGCGGCGCGGAGCAGGGGCACTTCGGCCAACAGCTCGGCGGGGGCGATGATGCGGGCCTTGGGGTTCAGTTCGCGCAGCTGGCGGACCAGTTTCTCGTTGCTCGTGCCCTTGAGCATGCTGTCGGACACCGTGCAGACGATGACTTCCGCGTGGCTGATGCCGGCGTGGGCCAGGGTGTCGCGCTGGCTGATGTCGCCATAGATCGCCTTTACGCCGCGCTGGCGCAGCTCGGCTTGGACCACCGGGTTGAAATCCACGACCGCCACCTCGGCCAGCAGATCGGGCGCATGACGGGTGAGTTCGTCGAGCAACGAGCTGGCGGTGCGGAAGAATCCCAGCAGCACAATCTTGGCGGCGGCATGGGAATCCTCGGCGATTTCGCGCCGCTTGATGACCTGGGTGGCGCCGTCATCCAGATCGCGCAACCCGCGCTGCTTCAGCCAGGGGATGAGCTGCCGCACGAGCGAATCGGAGCGGGTCATCCCGAAGGTCGAGAGGACCGCCAGCCCCACAAACGCCAGCGGCACGGCGGCCGCGGTGCGTTCCGAGACGTGCTTCGATTTCACGCCCAGCTCGAGCACCACGAGGGAGAATTCGGAAACCTGGGCGAGATAGATCGCCGGCAAGAGGCTCAGGCGCAGGCCCGAATTCATCCGGTACAGCGGGGTGAACGTGGTGGCAAAGCGGCTGACAACGGTGAAAACCGCAAAGCTGAACGCCAGCGCGACCACACTCCAGGTGGGCAAAGGAATCTTCAGCCCGAGACTGACGAAGAAGAGTGTGACGAAGAAGTCGCGCAGGCTCGTGACCTTGGCGGTCACATCCAGCGCATAGGGAAAGGTGGACAAGGCCACACCCGCCACGAGCGCGCCCATTTCACGTGAGAGATGCAGCCATTCGGCCAGTTCTCCGACCAGGAAGCACCAGGCCAGCGCCCCGACCAGCACCAGTTCCGGCAGCCGTGCCACCCGGCGAAACAGCGGCGGCAACACATAGCGGCTGACCGCCAGCGTTGTGAGGACGAGGGCTGCCACGCGCACCAGCGAAAGCAGGAGCACGGATACCTGCAATTGATCGAGGCTGGGCTGAATGGCCAGGAACAGGATCGCGAAGAGATCCTGGAGCACCAGCACACCGAGGGTCACGCGGCCGGCGAGCGTGTCGAGTTCGTGCTGGTCATGCAGCACCTTGACGATGATGACCGTGCTGCTCAGCGCCGCCGCGACGGCGAGATAGAGCGCATCCCAGCCCTTGTCTCCGCCCAGACCGAAGCCGCACAGGAAAAAGATTCCCACCCCGAGCAGGCTGCCGCCGCCGATCTGCACGAACGCGGTGACGGTGATGGAGCGGCCGGCGGCGATGATCTTCTTCAGGTCGATTTCCAGCCCGATCATGAAGAGCAGGAAAATGAGGCCCAGTTCCGAGATCGTGCCGATAGTCTCGGCGTCGAGAACCCAGCGCAGGCAGGAGGGCCCCAGCACAAAACCGCCGACCAGATAGGCCAGCAGGGGCGGCTGCCGCAGCCAGTGCGCCACCACTCCCAGCAACCAGGCGGTCCCGATGCAGAGGGCGATGTCGCGGATGAATTCGTGCATGGTGGTGCGTAACGACCTGTCGAAGATCAAGATGGGAAAGGGCGATGCCAGCGCCAACCTTTTCTTTCGGCCCGGCCGTGGAGCATCTTTTCGTCGTGAATGGGGTTGGTTTGCTCCGGAACCCGCATCTATCCGGGGCACGGTGGGGCGAGTGTCCACGCGAGCTGGGCCACCCCAATCCTCAGGCCGCCCGGCTCGCGGGGACGCTCGCCCGAGCCGCATTCCCTCCATCCGCCGGCAACCGCTCACCTCCAGCTTGGCCGCGATGAAAGATGCCACCCCGACCTCTTCACTTCCGATTTTTTGTTGTTCGACGTCCCCACTTAAGCCATTAACACCCCCCTTCAAGAAATGGCGCTAATCGTCCAAAAGTTCGGGGGCACCTCGGTGGCCAACCCGGAACGCATCAAGAATGTGGCCCGTCGGGTCGCGAAATATCGCGCCCAAGGCGACCAGGTCGTGGTCGTCGTATCGGCCATGAGCGGCGTGACCGACGGCCTCATCAAGCTGGCCAAAGACATCACCGCGCTGCCCAGCGAACGGGAGATGGACATGCTGCTGGCCACCGGCGAGCAGCAGACCATTGCGCTCGCGGCGATCGCGTTGCATGCCCTCGG
Organism: uncultured Verrucomicrobiota bacterium; assembly: GCA_903922605.1. Lineage (GTDB taxonomy): Bacteria > Verrucomicrobiota > Verrucomicrobiia > Limisphaerales > UBA9464 > CAIVQB01. The sequence goes on along the minus strand of CAIXUG010000080.1, from coordinate 70,606 downwards.
GCTGCAGGCGGTTTCGCTGACCGGCGCGCAGGCGGGCATCGTTACCGATGGCGTCCATACGAAGGCCAAGATCCGCAACATCACGCCCAAGCAGGTCCACAGCCTGCTGGATGCCGGCAACGTCGTCATCGTCGCGGGTTTCCAAGGGCAGACCTCCGAGGGGCAGATCACCACCCTGGGCCGGGGCGGCAGCGATCTGACCGCGATCGCCCTCGCGGCGGCGCTCAAGGCCGACCTCTGCCAGATTTACACGGACGTGGATGGCGTCTATACCGCCGACCCGCGCCTCGTTCCCGGGGCAAAGAAGCTTTCCGAGATTGCCTACGACGAGATGCTCGAGCTCGCGGGCAGCGGCGCCAAGGTGATGCAGCTCCGCTCGGTGGAGTTTGCCAAGAAGTTCAACGTCATCTTCGAAGTCCGTTCCAGCCTTAACGACAATCCCGGCACCATCGTGAAAGAAGAAACGAACAGCATGGAGGACGTCGTCGTCCGCGGCGTGTCCCTCGACAAGAACCAGGCGAAGATCACCCTCTTCAGCGTGCCTGACCAGCCGGGCCGCGCCGCCCGCATCTTCCGCGCCCTCAGCGATGCGGCGATCAATGTGGACATGATCGTCCAGAACGTGAGCCACGACGGCGGCGTCCGCGCCACCGACCTGAGCTTCACCGTGGACAAGCCCGACCTGCTCAAGGCCAGCACCGTGATCGAGGGGTTGAAGGCCGAGGTCGGCTTCAAGGAATCGGTGGCCGACGAGCAGATCGGCAAGCTGTCCATCGTCGGCGTCGGCATGCGCAGCCACAGCGGCGTTGCCGCCAAGATGTTCGACGTGCTCGCCCACGAGGGGGTGAACATCGGCATGATCTCCACCAGCGAGATCAAGATCAGCGTCGTGATCGCGCTCGCCCAGGGCGAGCAGGCCATGAAGGCGCTGCACGAGGCCTTCATCGAGTAGTTCACGCCTCGCTCCGCCTGCATTTAGGGCTTCATTCGGGGGCCGGCATGCGGCATTCGTCACGCATGTCGCACCTCACCCGCGCCCGTGAAGTCTTCGCCATCGAGCTGGCCGCGCTGAAAGCCGTGCGCGCCGGCCTCGACGCCTCGTTTGGGAGCGCGGTCGAACTCGTGGTCGAAACGCTGGCCCGCCGCAACAAGCTGGTCGTCGCCGGCATCGGGAAGTCCGGCAACATCGGCCGCAAGATCGCGGCGACCCTTTCAAGCACCGGGACCACCGCTGTGGTGCTCAATTCGGTGGACGCCCTGCACGGCGACATCGGCATCGTCAACGAGGGGGATTTGGTGCTGGCTCTGAGCTATTCGGGCGAATCGGACGAGCTGATCCATCTGCTGCCGGCGCTCAAGCGGTTCAGCGTCCAGATCATCGTCCTGACCGGCTCGCCGAAGTCCACCCTGGCCAAGCATGCTGATGTCATCCTGAACTGCCGGGTGCCGAAGGAAGCCTGCCCCTTCAACCTCGCCCCCACTTCGAGCACGACCGCCACGTTGGTCATGGGTGACGCACTCGCCATGGCCGTGATGGATGCACGCGGCTTCAAGATGAGGGACTATGCCAAGCGCCATCCCAGCGGGGCCATCGGCCGGGCGATGCTGGTGAAGGTTGGGGACATCATGCGGCGGGACGAGCGCAACGCACTGGCCGCGCAGACGCTCACCGTGAAGGAGGCTCTGTTGGTGATGACCCGGGCAAAATCGGGCTCGGTGAGCGTCGTGGATGCCCGGGGCAAGCTGGCCGGCGTCTTCACCGACGGCGACCTGCGCCGGCACATGGCGAACGATGATCTCATTCTCACGCGGCGGCTGAAAGATGTGATGACCCCGAAGCCGATCTGCATCCGCGACGAGGCGCTGGCGGTCGAGGCCCTCCGCATCTTCAACGAGCGCAACATCGACGACCTCATCGTCGTGAACGCGAAGCGTGAGCCGGTCGGCCTGGTGGATTCGCAGGACCTGCCGAAGCTCAAACTGATGTAGTCCGGGCCACGTTTCTCTCCTTGGCTCGGTCCGGTGTTCACGTCCATGATCACCCGCGTGAAATCCCTTGCTGTTCTCTTGGCCACCGTCGCCTTGCTGGCCGGTTGTGCCACCTCCGGCCCTGGTTCGTCCGCGATCACGCCCAGTCCCGGTGCCCAGACCTCCCAAAGCTTTTCGGCGGCGGTCACCAAGACCAACCACCTGGAATTTCTGCTGTACGTGCCGAAGGATTACGCCACCGATACCACGAAGAAGTTTCCCCTGGTTCTCTTTCTCCATGGCTCCGGTGAGCGGGGCACCAACCTTGCCATCGTGGCCAAGCACGGTCCACCCAAGCTGGTGGCAGCCGGTCGCGAATTCCCCTTCATCCTTGCCTCTCCGCAATGCCCGGAAGGCCAGGTCTGGGACGATGACACGCTGCTCAGTCTCGTGGATACACTCCAGGCACAGCTCCGGGTGGACGAGCATCACATCTACGTCACCGGCCTGAGCATGGGCGGCTACGGCACGTGGAGCCTCGCCTCGAAGTACCCCGAGCGCTTTGCAGCCGTCGCGCCCGTCTGCGGCGGTGGCGAACGCATCCGCACCCTGTTACCCACGCAGCGCGAGGCGCTGAAGACGCTTGGGGTCTGGGCGTTCCATGGCGGGAAGGACAACGTCGTGGCCCTCTCCGAGAGTGAGCGCATGGTGGACGCCTTCAAGAAGGCCGGCGTCACCGACATCCAGCTCACGGTCTATCCCGAGGACGGCCACGACTCGTGGACCCATGCCTACAACGAGCCGACGCTTTATGACTGGCTGCTGAAACACAGCCGCTGAGGGCCGAAGAGCAGTGAGCAGCGGTCGGTGGGCAGTGAACCGTGATTGCGGACGGCGGGTGCTGCTCAGTAACTCGTCCCGAAGGGACAACCGGAAATTAGCCAGACACCCGGTGTCTGGCAAACGGCACAGAGAAGTCCGTCCTGAAGGGACGTTGGAAGGATGGCATGCCGAAGCATTCCTTCGTCCTTTCAGGACGGAGTGAGTATGCCTGCCAACCAGACATTTCATGTCTGGCTAATTTCCGGTTGTCCCTTCGGGACGAAGGGCGCAGCGCTCCATCAGGCCAACCCTAGGCCGTCGCCGGCTCCGCCGCCACGGCCTCCACCCACTTACCGTGCTCCTTGATGAGGTCAACGAGGCGGTCGACGGCCTCCACTTCGGGGATGTTGAACTTCACCGGCTTCTTGCCGACGTAGAGGTTGATCTTGTTCGGCGCGCCGCCCACGTAGCCGAAGTCGGCGTCGGCCATCTCGCCGGGGCCGTTCACGATGCAGCCCATGATGGCGATCTTCACACCCTTGAGATGATCCGTACGGGCTTTGATGCGAGCAGTAACCGTCTGCAGGTTGAACAGCGTGCGGCCGCAGCTCGGGCAGGCCACATAGTCAGTCTTGAACGACCGGCAACCGGCCGCCTGCAGGATGTTGAAGGCGAGCCGCAGCGATTGGCCGGCACCCGATTCACCGCGCACCAGGATGGCATCGCCGATGCCGTCGGCGAGCAATGAGCCGATGTTTACCGCAGCGCGGAGCAGGGCGATTTCCGGCGACAAGGGCACCGGTTCGAAGACCAGGCAGTCCTTCAGCAGGATCGGATTGCGCCGGCCCAACTGGGCGAGCTTCGTGGCCAGCAGGCGGAAGGCGGTGATGGGCGGCAGCGCGACGCCCTCGGCCACCGTCACGAGCTGTGTGTCGCAATTGATCTGCTCGATCGTGAGCGGCTGCGTCGGGTCGAGTTCGAGGACGTTGAGATCCTCGTAGATGCCCTCGGGCTTCACATCGGCCTTCGGCGAGATCTTCGGGGCGACCTTGTCGAAGGTGGCCTGCGTGACGACGACGCGGACCGTCTGTTCGCCGCCGGCCTTCACATCCCCGAGATCGGCTTCGGCGGATTCGCGTCGCTCGTAGTGGAACGGATCGTAGCTCAGCGGCGTTTCAGCGAGCTTGAACTGCGTGTTGGCCAGCAGCGGAATCTGCGCGACGAGGTCATTGCAGACGGCGATCTCACGCGGGCTATCCTCGGTCAGCGACACGCGGATGGTGTCACCGATGCCATCGCAGAGCAGGGAACCGATGCCGATGGCCGACTTGATGCGGCCATCCTCGCCCTCGCCGGCCTCGGTCACACCGAGATGCAGCGGGTAGTTCCAGTCCGGCCCCTCCTGCTCCAGCCGCGTGACCAGCAACCGGTAGCATTCAATCATGACCTTCGGGTTCGACGACTTCATCGAGAACACGAAGTTGTGGAAGCCGTGCTTGCGGGCGATGCGGGCGAACTCCAGCGCGCTCTCGACCATGCCGAGCGGCGAGTCACCGTAGCGGTTCATGATGCGGTCGCTGAGCGAGCCGTGGTTGGTACCGATGCGCAGGGAGCGGCCCAGGCGCTTGGCCTCCAGCACGAGCGGGGTGAACTTTTCCTCGATCCGCTTCAGCTCCTCGGCATACGCGTCGTCGGTGTATTCCTTGACGGCGAACTTCTTCGAGTCGGCGTAGTTGCCGGGGTTCACGCGGACCTTCTCGACCCACTTCACGGCCTCCATGGCGGCTTCGGGCTTGAAATGGATGTCGGCCACGATCGGCACCTGGCAGCGGCGGGCATGGAGCTCCCGGACGATGTTCTCCAGATTGGCCGCGTCCTTCACGGTGGGAGCAGTGATGCGCACGATCTGGCAGCCGACGGCGACCAGGTCCAGCGTCTGCTGGACGGACGCGGCGGTGTCCATGGTGTCGCAGGTGATCATGGACTGCTTCACGACGGAATGCGCGCCGCCGATGACGACGCCACCGTGTGCCGGATCACCCACCACGACTTCGCGGGTGGGCCGGCGTGAGAAATTCCAAACCGAGGGGCAATACTTCATCTCGTCAGCCCATTCTAAAGACCAAGGCGGGGCGAAGCGTCAACGATGTTGACGCGCAGCTATTTTGCCGGAGCGGGCGTGTTGCCATGGGCCGGGGTGGCGAAGCGCAGCTCCTCCTTGGGCAATTTGCCTTCCTCAGAGGAGGGACCGCGCATGTCCACGATGTCAAACGTGGTCACGTACAGGATGAAACCGAGGACCGCCGTTGCCCCGATGGTCTGAACCCACCGGACCACCGGCTCGCTCAAAGGACGGCGGCGGACAAACTCGGCCAGGCCCAGCACAATGTGGCCGCCATCCAGCATGGGAATCGGCAGCAGATTGAGGAGGGCGAGATTCACGTTGAGCAGGACACTGAACCACAGCGCCATGCGCCAGGCGTGCTCGTTTTCAAACACCAGATAGTAGATGCGCAGGATGCCGACCGGTCCTGACAGGTGCTGCGGTTTGATGTCTGACTTCGGGGACAGCAACGCCTGGAACGTGTTGAACATGTTCCCGACCACTCCCGAAACCTGTTCCCAAGGGCTGGGATACGACATCGTCAGCACGCCGGTCTGGTCCCAGGCCACCCCGATCATGGGGAAGCGCTCCACTCCGCCCGTCACCGGGATTTCCGCTGTCACCTGTGTTTCCAGCAATTGGGTTCCCCGACGGACGGTCAAGCGAACCGGCTCGGTGCCGTGTTCCCGCAGGTAGTCGGACAGAGTGTTCGAATGCAGGAGCGGAATGCCATTTACGGCAACCAACAGGTCGCTGGGTTTCAGGCCCGCCCGTTCAGCCGGACTGTTCGGCGTGACCTTGGCCACCATGGGAGTTTCGGCGGGGGCGATCTTGAGCTGCCTCAAGTTTTCGCGGTGCCAGCCTTTGACCGGATCACGGGTGGGCTCGGGTTCCAGAACCAGCGTCTTGCCGTCGCGTTCCACCTCAATCTTCAGGGTGCGTCCTTCGCTGGCCGCCACCCACCAGTTGATAGAATCGCCCATGCCGATGAAGCGGGAAACCTTGTGCCCATCCACCGAAAGGACGCGGTCACCCACGCGAAGACCGGCTTTGGCCGAGGAGGAATCCTTGGCGACGTAGCCGATGACCGTGGTGGTCTCCGATTCGCTCACTGGCCGGCCCACGAACCAGACCAGACATCCAAAGACGAACGCCAAGCCGAAACTGAACACCGGCCCCGCCAGCGCGACGATGATCTTGTCGATTGGCTTCGCTGGCGTGAGTGGTTCGCCGTTATCGAGAACGCGGCCTTCCATCCATTCCATCGGGGCCATCTGGGGCAGGGAAACAAAGCCGCCGAAGGGAATTGATCCCAACGACCACACCACCTTTCCCACCTTCTTCTGCCAGATTGGCTTGCCAAACCAGATGCTAAAACGATCCACCACCATTCCGCGCCATCGGGCGGCCAGGAAATGGCCCAGCTCATGCACAAAGATGATGCAGTTAAACAGCAGAACGACCTCAAGCAGAATGAGGACGACTTTAAGAATTGCGTTAATGTGACTCATGCCGGATTGACCGCGTGCAAAGCTAGTGCCGTGCCGGCTGTATGGCAACTTGCGTGCAGAAATGTTCAAAACGCGCATTTCCCTAAGGCGTCCGCTTGACGGGGATACGGCCGGCGTTTTCAACTGCGCCGCTCCATCCATGAACAATCTTGCCGTCGCCTTCGCCGCTTCCGCGTCAGCCCACGCGGAAAAAACGGCGCTTTACTGGGGTGACGCGCAGTTTTCCTATGCGCACTTCGCCCGGTCGGCCGCCTGGCTGGCGCGGGAACTGGCAGGTCGCTTCGGGGTCCAACCCGGGGATCGCGTGGGTATCTGGCTCAAGAACCGGCCGGAATTCGTTTCCGTGCTCTTCGGGGTGTTGGGAGCCGGGGCGGTGGCGGTCCCGATCAACAACTTCCTGAAGCCGGGCGAGGTCGGCTACATGCTTGCGGATGCCGGGATTGACGTGCTGATTTCCGAAACGGCTCTGACCGAAGCTTTTGCCGAGTTGGGTGCGGCCCGCCCGGGCCTGCTTCTGCTGGTGGCCGAGGAACTGCCGGAGCATCCAGCGACTTCAGAATCCTTCCCGGCCGCCGGTCTGAACCGAACGGAAGAAGATCTGGCGGTGCTGATCTACACCAGCGGAACTACGGGACGCCCCAAGGGAGCGATGCTCGCCCACGGGAACCTGCTGCACAATGTAGACAGCGTGCGGGAAATCCTGCGCGTCGTGGATTTCGACCGGTTCGTGCTCCTGCTGCCGATGTTCCACAGCTTCATGCTTACGGTGTGCATCCTCACGCCATTGCTGACCGGCGGGTCCATCGTGCTCATCCGGTCGGTGCATCCCGCCAAGGCGATGCTACAGGAGATGCTGCAAAATCAGGGGTCCGTGCTGCCGGCGATGGCCGCGCTCTTCCGCGTGCTCGCCATGCTGCCGCCCGGCGTGGAACTGCCGTTGCGCCTCTGTATCAGCGGGGCGGGGCCGCTGCCGGCCGAAATTCTCAGCGCCTTTAACGCGCGCCATCCCAACGTTCCGCTGATCGAGGGCTATGGTCTGAGCGAGGCCAGCCCGGTGGTCTCGGTCAATCCGGTCACCGGCCCGTGGATCGCCGGCACCATCGGGGTGGCGATTCCGGGGGTGGAAATCTCCATCCAGGACGAGGCGGGCAACATCCTGCCCGATGGTGTGGACGGCGAAATCTGCGTCCGGGGGGGCAACGTGATGCGGGGCTATTGGAATGCACCCGAGAAGACCGCCGAAACCCTTGTCAACGGCTGGCTCCGTACCGGTGACATCGGCCACCGCCGGCTCGGCGACGGCTACTACGCCGTCACCGACCGCAAAAAGGACATGCTGAAGCCGAACGGCATCAACGTGTATCCCCGCGAGATCGAGGAGGTGATCTACCGGTTTAAGGGTATCCGTGAGGCCGCCGTCGTAGGTGAGCCCTGCGAGCGTCGCGGCGAACGTCCGGTGGCGTTTGTCAGCCTGGATGAAGGTGCCGCATTTGAGGAAAAGGCCCTGCTCGCCTTCCTCCGCGAGCATCTGGCCGACTACAAGCTGCCCAAACGCGTGGTGGTGCTGCCGGCGCTGCCGCGCAATGCGACCGGCAAGATCCTCAAGACGGCGCTGCGGGAACAGTTGGGAAATTGATGGGATTGGCTGGCTGTTGAGAAGACTGGGTGGGCCTTGTTTCCAAAGCGCTGCTTGCGGGTCATCGGAGCGAAGCGCAATCTAAGGCCATGAGCTATCGGACTGTCGAAGTCGAGATTGATCACGGACGCGTTTCGGCCAAAGGCGCGGAAGTCCTGCCTGAGCAGGCGTCCGGCCTGCTTACTATCCTCGTTTCGGCTCCTTTGTCTCAACCTCCGGTCGTGGGGCACACCCAAGGCCAGTCGCCTGTGCCGGACGACTCCATCGCCTCGCTGCCAGCCTTGGAAGCGCTGCAAGAACATCTCCATCTTGACTCAGTTGCAGCTGCGGAATGGATAGCATCCGTTCGTGAAGCAAGGCGCTGAGGTTCGGATGCCACATGATTCACTTCGATACGAACTTTCTCATCCAAGCCGTGGTCGCGGGCTCGTCAGCGCATGAGAAATTCCGGGGCTGGGCTCGGGCGCAAGAACAATGCAATGCCAGCGCCATCGCCTGGGCCGAGTTTCTGTGTGGCCCGTTGGACGACAAAGCCGGTGCCATCGCGCGAAAGATTTTTCCAAATCCGGAGCCTTTCTTAGCTGCCGATGCTGCGCTTGCCGCGCAGCTCTTTAACCGGACCGGACGCCGCTCACGCAGTCTGGCAGATTGCATGATTGCGGCAGTGGCCATCCGTTGCGGGGCGAGGTTGGCGACGAACAATATCGCCGATTTCCAACCTATGATGGCCCACGGTTTGGTTTTGATCTGAGGTAATTTTGCGTGTTCGGCCAACCGGTCTGAAATTTTCGAGGTCACCCACCCGCGACGATCTTCACGATTTCCAGACGGTCGCCAGCCTTAAGCTGGCGGCCGCCGAATTCTGATGGGGCCACCGCTTCGCCGTTGAGCTCCACCACGACACTCCGTGAGAGCAACCCCTGACCGACGAGGAACGCTTCCAAAGTGCAGGGAAGGGCCAGCGGCAGTTCCCTGCCATTGGCCGTGACCGTCGTTTCCATCGTCGGAGGCGGTTTACCGCACCACTTCGTAAGCAAAACCCTTCAGATACTCCGTTTCCGGAATCGAGGGGATGATCGGGTGGTCGGGCGACTGGGTGTACTGGGCGACGCGCCGCAGGGTGCGGTGGGCGTCGAAGGCCGCATCCAAGATGACGTTCTCGAACAGCACGGTATCCACGTGATGCGAACAGCAGTAGGTGGCGAGCACGCCGCCGGGACGCAGCAGCTTCATCGCCCGGAGGTGGATTTCCTTGTAGCCGCGCATCGCGTCGGGCACCGAGGCGCGGTTTCGGGTGAATGACGGCGGGTCCAGGATGATCAGGTCGAAGCGGGGCGTGACGCGTTCACCGGGTTTCACCGAGGTGTGGGCCTTCAGCCAGTCAAAGACATTGACGTTTTCGAACGAAAGCTTGTCGGCCAGCCCGTTCGTGGCCGCGTTCCGCGTGGCGGCGGCAATCGCGTCCGCGCTCTGGTCGAGGGCGAGGACGTGTTTGGCCCCGGCACGGGCGGTATGCAGGGCGAAGCCGCCCAGGAAGGAGAAGCAGTCGAGCACCTCGGCTCCCTTGGAGAACGGGGCCAAGGCCTCGTAGTTCACCTGCTGGTCGAGATAGAGGCCGGTTTTGTGGCCCTCGGCGAGATCGGCGTCGAACTTCAGGCCGTTCAGGTTCACCGCCACACTGGCCGGCGCTTCGCCGACGAGCACGTCATTTACAGGGGCCAATCCCTCGAACTTGCGCGAGGACATGTCGTTGCGCTCCAAGATGGCCTTGGGCCGGAGCAGCTCCTGCAGCACCTCGGCGATGAGGTGCTTGCGCTTGTCCATGCCGAGCGAACTGGTCTGGAGCACGAGCACATCCTCGTACTTGTCCACGATCAGGCCGCTGAGAAAATCGCTCTCCGAGTTGATCAGCCGGAAAGAGGTCGCCTTTGGCAACCAGCGTCGCCGGTGGGCGAGCGCGGCCGTCAGGCGTTCCCGGAAAAAGGCCCGGTCCACGTCGATGCGTTCACGGTCGAGGATGCGGACGGCGATCTTGGAGCGGGAGTTGTAGAACCCGGTGCCGAGCAGGCGCTGGCGGTGATCCTTGACCTGCACCACGTCACCGTCGGTGGGCGGCGCGCTGAAGCGCAGGATGGAATTGGAATAGACCCAGGGATGACCCGCGGCGACGCGGTCGGCTTCACCCGGCTTGAGGAGGACAGTGGCTAGACTCATGGCATGTAAACAGCGCCCGCAACGTGCGGACGAGAACCGAGACTAAGCCAGAAGCGGCGGGCGCGGGGAAGGGTTTTGTTGGCGGATCAGCCAAGGGCGGCACTGCGCCGGCGTTCCTGTTCCCGTCGGCGTTGCCAGAGATGGGTGAGCACCGCGAGCAGGCCCAGCAGAAACATCACCAGGTAAATCCACCAGAAGGACTCGGCGACCAAATCCTCATGTGGAAGATTTTGGCGGGCGACACGGTTTCGGACCGGCGTCTTGGAGATGGGTTGCCCGTTGGTTCCAACCCGGCTGGAGGTCATCGGGTAGGGGGCCGGAACGATCAGCACAGGCTGGCCATAAGCCGTCGCATTGGCTCCCCCCCTCACGCTGCTCCAGTTGCCTCCCATATTCCCACCGGGCCCGCCTGGACCCCCACGATCGGGCGGAGTGGCTCCGCCCGTGGGGAAACGCGGCAAAATGGGCGGCATGACACCCCCGCCCCCTCCTCCCGGACGGGGAATGGTCGGACGGTACTGGAACGAGGTATCCCGCAGGTTTTCAACGTGCCCGTCAGCAAAGAGAACATTGCCCCGGCTGTCGTGCCGTTCGGGCGTCCAGCGAAGGGTGACAGTGGCGCCGGTGACTTCGGAGCTGGCGTTGAGTTGGGCCAGACGGTTGGTAACCAGGTTATTGTCCCCGGAAAGCACCGATTCGGGCTGATCGTAGCGCGACTGCAATGCCAGAAAATACGTGACCAAGGCCGGTCTGAGGCTGGCGAAATTGGAGGCCGACAGTCTCGGGACCGGGCAAAAGGTGACCCGCACATTGCCCAACTCGTTCGACAGCGCCCGAAAAACCTCGGGCCGCAGCCAGATGCCGGGGATGGGGTTGGTTACGGCGAGGCTGGCCTCCAGGACGCCCCCATCCTGCGCGCCGACCTGCTGCGGGAACTGGCTGGCGTGGTCGTGAGCGAAGACGTGAAAGCCGATCCCGATCTGCTTGAGGTTGTTCGCACACCAGCTCTGCTTCGCCTTGACCAGCGTCTTTTGAACCGCCGGCAAAATCAGGGCGGCCAGGATGCCGATGATGGCGATGACCACCAGCAGCTCCACCAAAGTAAAGGCCCGCCTTTGGCAAGGGTTTTGGCGGGATGACATGGATGAGTCCTTAGCAGTGTCCGTGCCTGGATAAGAGCATTTATCCCGGACGGCTTCAATCTGCTATCAGAGGGTAAAGATTCCAAGTGTAATCATATCATTGTCGCCGACGGGAATGCGGTTTCGGACGTGCAGGGTCAGGTTGGGCGAAATTGGCTGGTGGCAAAAGCCCCACACTGCCGCGCTTGCCATTCCCGTGACCTCTTTTAGCCTGCGGCGAAATGCAAGATTCCGATTCGCCAACGACTCCGTCGGAGGCCCCGCAGTTGCCGCCCCAGCTGTCCTCGCAGCCGCCACGCCTCCTGACTCCGCGCGCGCCCGAATCCCGGCCAGTGCCGACGCGTTCCGGTTCCGGAGCCTGGATGTGGGTTGCCATCGTCCTGATCGTGGTGCTGCTGGTCAGCGTCGGGCTGAACATCCTGCTCTCGGCGGGCAAGGTTCCCCTGGCCGGAGTCACGGGCAGCGGTCACGGCCGCCGCGGGGCCATGGAACTGATGGAGGTGACGCTCGAGGACAATGGCGCCAAGGATAAGATCGCCGTGCTGGATGTGGACGGCGTGATCTCCGGCGAAGGCGGCCGTGAGGGCGGGCCGGGCATGGTGGAGCTCATCCGCGACCAGCTCGAACGGGCGGGCTCGGATGACAAGGTGAAAGCGGTGGTGCTGCGGGTCGATTCGCCGGGCGGCGAAGTGCTGGCGAGCGATGAGATCTACCGGGCATTGGCGGCGTTCCAGACCAACTACGACATCCCGGTCGTGGTGAGCATGGGCTCGATGGCGGCCTCCGGCGGCTACTATGTCAGCGCGCCATGCCGCTGGATCGTGGCCAATGAGCTGACCATCACCGGCAGCATCGGCGTGATCTTCCACACCTACAATTACCGTGGACTGATGGACAAGGTGGGCGTTCGTTCGAGCGTGGTGAAGAGCGGCAAACTCAAGGACATGCTCAGCCCGGACAAGCTGCCGGAGGAGGAGCTTCCCGAGGAGCGGGCGATTCTCAAGGACATGATCGACGAGAGTTACGCCAGGTTTAAGTCCGTCATCGTGGCGGGGCGCGGCTGGGCGGCGAAGCAGAACGAGGCGGACAAAGTGGAAGGCGGACACAGGCTGGCGGCCAATTGGACCGACTTTGCCGACGGGCGAATTCTTTCCGGGACCAAGGCGCTGGAACTGGGCCTGGTGGATGAGCTCGGCAACTTCGACACGGCGGTGCAGCGTGCCATTGATCTGACCGGAAGCGACAAGGCGAACCTGGTCAGTTACCAGATGCCGCCCAGCTTTGGCGGCCTCCTGCGCTATTTCGTGAAATCGGACGCCCACTCGTTGAAGGTGGAGGTGGGTGGGCTGGAGCTCGCGCCGCACTTGCCACAGGGACGGCTTTACTTCATTTCACCGCTGCACCTCCACTGACATGCAAGGTCTCACGATCATCGACCATCCGTTGCTGGCCGCCACGGTCACACGGCTGCGCGACGAGACGACGCTCGTCCCCGAGTTTCGCCGCCTGCTCGACCAGGCCGCGACGCTGATGATCGCCGACGTGACCCGGGAGCTGGCGTCCAAGAAGATGCGCGTGAGGACACCGCTGGCCATGGCTCCCGGTGTGGTGCTGAAGCGTGAGCTCATCCTAATACCCATCCTGCGGGCGGGCCTGGCGTTTCTCGATGCCTTCCAACGCGTGATGCCGACGGCCAAGGTCGGCTTTGTGGGCGTGAAGCGCGACGCGGTGACCCACCAGGCGCACACTTATTCGTCCAGCCTGCCGGATGATCTGAAGGGGCTGGAAGTCATCGTGCTGGACCCGATGCTGGCGACCGGAGGCAGCGCCGTGGCGACCCTTAATCTTCTGTGGCAGCGGGGGGCGCGCGAACTGCGGCTGGTGACACTGGTTTCAGCACCGCCCGGCGTGGCGACCGTCCTGAAGGCGTATCCGACGGTGCGGGTATTCACGGCAGCCCTGGACACCAAGCTCAATTCGAAGGCATACATCATACCAGGCCTGGGTGATGCCGGGGACCGTGCTTTCGGGGTTTAGACAAACGATTACGCCCGGATGAAACCCGAGAACCTCCTGCTTATCGCGGATTCGGACCGTGACGCCGACCTGCGTTACGCGACGGGCTTTCACGCCACCGATCCGTTCATCTGGCTGCAGACCGCCACCAGTTCCCACGGCGTGTTCAGCGAGCTGGAGATCGACCGGGCGCGCAAGCATTCCTGCATCAGCCGGGTGCATTCGCTCAGCCAGTTGCGGAAGAAGGCGGTGCTGGACGGTGCCGAGCAGCCGACCTTGGCGGACATCGCCGCCCGCCTCTGCCGCGAGCTGTCGGTGAAGAAGGTGGTTGTCCCGGCGCGGTTTCCGTTCGGGCTGGCGCGGCGGCTGCGCAAACTGGGCCTCAAGGTGAAGCTGCGCGAGGGTTCGTTCCTGCCGGAGCGCGAGCTCAAGCAGGCGGCCGAGGTGAAGATGATTTCGGCGGCCCTGGTCATGGCCGAGGTGGGCATGGCCGAGGGTCTGCAGGCGTTGCGGAAGTCCAAGATCGGAAAGGACAATCAGCTCACCCTGAACGGCGTGGTACTGACGAGTGAGCGCCTGCGCTCGGTGATCGACTGCGCCGTCTTGCGGGCGGGCGGGCTGCCGGCCAACACCATCGTGGCCTGCGGGGCGCAGGGTTGCGATCCCCATGAGCGCGGCAGCGGACCGTTGATGGCCAATCAGCCGATCGTCATCGACATTTTCCCCCGTTCCATCCGCACGGGCTACTTTGGCGACATCACGCGGACAGTCGTCCGTGGGCGCGCCAGCGATGCCCTGCGCCGTCAATATGCGGCCGTCCGGGGTGCGCAGGAGGCGGCCTTTGCGTTGCTGCGTGATGGAACTCCGGCCGCCGAGGTGCATGCGGCGGCCGAAAGCCACCTGCGGGCGCTGGGTTTTCGCACCCGCAAGGCCGGAGGCCGGCACACGGGCTTTTTCCATAGCACCGGGCATGGCATCGGCCTGGAGCTGCACGAGCTGCCGCGCCTCAGCGGCACCAGCGATTCCGTGCTGCAGGCCGGACACGTGGTGACCATCGAACCCGGCCTCTATTACCCTGAAACCGGCGGAGTGCGGCTGGAGGATGTGGCGCTCGTCACCCACGGTCCGCCCCATAATCTGACCCAGTTTGAAAAGGTGCTCGAGGTCTGAGCGCCATGGCGGGTGGAAATCTGCCCCGTCCGTCTATTTGCCATCTTCAGATTCCTCGCCTAATTCTCAAGTCGTCCGGTACTTCAGCGTGTCGTGACTCAGGCTTATGATGCTTTCGTTTTTCTTTTTCTATCTGCCGTATTGGTGGGTCGTCATCCCCGGCGCTTTGCTGGCGATGTGGGCTCAGTTCCGCCTCAGTTCGACTTATTCTGAATACTCCCAGATCGGCACCGCGAGCGGCTACACCGGCGCCGAGACGGCCCGAGAGATTCTGGACCGCAACGGGCTCTCCAGTGTCGGCATCGAAGAGGTCGAGGGGCGGCTGACCGACCATTACGATCCGACCAAGCACACGGTTTTTCTGTCCACGGACATCTACCGCGGCAACAGCGTCGCCGCTGTCGGGGTCGCCGCCCACGAGGTGGGCCATGCGTTGCAGCACAAGGAAGCTTACGGACCGCTGGGGTTGCGCATGGCGCTGGTGTCCGTCACGGGGATCGCGAGCACGATGTCCTCGGTGATTCTGATTGTCGGTCTGTTCCTGAGCTCCATGAAGGGGCTTCTGGGATTGGGCAGCCTGTTCATGTGGGGTGGGATCGGGCTGTTTTCGTTGGTGGCCTTTTTCCAACTCGTCACCCTGCCGGTGGAATATGACGCCAGCAGCCGGGCGAAAGTGCAACTCGGACGACTGGGCATTGTCAGCGACCAGGAGCTTGGCGGGGTGCAAAACGTGCTCAATGCCGCCGCGCTGACCTATGTGGCCGCCCTGGCGACCTCCCTGCTGGAGCTGCTGAAGTGGATTTTGATCGCCCGCAGCCGGGACGACAACAGGTGAGGCGTTGCTTAGATTTTTCGGCCAAACGAAAGTTCGGCGTTGCAACGGGCGCGGCGCACTCTACCACTTCGCGCCGGTGTGTTTAAGCAAAGCCTGAAGTGAAGCCTACTGACCTCCGCGGAATCCTCCGCTACATCCCACGCTTTCGGGAGAAAATCTTCGTGGTTGCCATCGATGGCGCCATCGTCACGGATGACAACTTCCCCAACCTGCTGCTCGACCTCGCGGTCCTGCGCTCTCTGAGCATCCGCATCGTGCTGGTGCATGGCGCGGCGGAGCAGATCCGTGCGCTGGGGGCCGAGCGCGGTGTGCCGCCGACGAACCTGGACGGCACGGGCATCACCGACGCCGAAACGCTGAAGCTGGCCCTGACGGCCGCGAACCGGCTCACGCACGAGATTCTCGAAGGGCTGGCCACCAACGACCTGCGCGCCGTCTCGACCAACGCCATCGTCGCCCATCCGCTCGGCATCATCGGCGGCGTGGACCACCAGTTCACCGGCAAGGTGGAGCGGGTGGATGTGGAGTTCCTGCAGTCCCTGCTGAGCCAGGGCATCGTACCGGTGGTGCCGCCGCTCGGCTTTGATGGCGACGGCAAGACCTACCGGGTGAATTCCGACGCCATCGCCGCCGAACTGGCGGAGCAGCTACGGGCCACCAAGCTGATTTTTGTCACCCCCGGCGAAGGCATCTTCCGGCTGGGAAAACTGTTGCGGCAGATTGCTGTCACGGACCTGAAACAGTTGATTGCCCAGAACCCGGCCGACTTTGCGCCGGAAGTGCTGTCCAAGGCGCGTTTTGCCGTCTCCGCCTGCGAGGCCGGCGTGCCCCGGGCGCACGTCATCAACGGCCGGGTGGACGAGGGGCTGCTCGCGGAGGTCTTCTCCAACGACGGCGTGGGCACGATGGTCTATGCCAACGAGTACCAGCAGATACGCCGGGCGCTGAAGAAGGACATCCGCAGCCTGATGCTGCTCACGAAGGATTCCGTGGCCAACGCCGAGCTGGTGAAGCGCACCCGCACCGCCATCGAAAAGCAGATCGGCGACTACTACCTCTTCGAGATCGATCGCAACCCGGTCGCCTGTGTCGCGCTGCATGTCTATCCGGAGCAGAGCAAGGGCGAGCTGGCATTCCTCTTCGTCAATCCCGCCCATGAGAATCAGGGCATCGGCCGCAAGCTGGTCCAGTTCGTCGAGAGCAAGGCCCGCGAACTGGGCCTGGCGGAGCTGGTGACGCTCTCCACGCAGGCGTTCACCTGGTTCCAGAGCAAGGCCGGCTTCTCCGAGGGCGGGGCGGATGACCTGCCGCCGTTGCGCCGCGAGCGTTATGACGCCAGCGGTCGCAACTCCAAGGTGCTGGTGAAAAAGCTGCGCTGAAGGAGACCGGAGTCAGGAGGCGCGGTGCGCGGAGACAGGAGAGGCCGGAGATGCCCGCGATAAGAATGGCAGGGCCGGCGCGTTGAGCACCGGCCCTGACTGAAAGTGATGAGAATCGATGGCAGCCGCTCAGGCCGTCAGCTTCTCGTAACGCTTCGAGACAAAGTCCCAGTTCACCAGGTTGTAGAACGCCTTCACGTAGTCGGCGCGGCGGTTCTGGTATTTCAGGTAGTAGGCGTGCTCCCACACGTCGAGGCCGATGAGCGGCTGCCGGCCAAACATGAGTGGGGAATCCTGGTTGGGCGTGGTCTCGAGCTGGAGCTTCTTGTCCTTCGTGAGGCTGATCCAGACCCAGCCGCTGCCGAAGACGGCGAGCGATTTTTCGAGGAAGATGCGTTCGCCCTCCTCCTTGTTCTCGAACAGCTCACCCATCGCCTCCGCGAGCGGACCGTCGGAAAGCGGATCGCTGTCCTTGCGCAGGCACTGCCAGAAGAGGGAGTGGTTGAAGTGGCCGCCACCCTGGTTCCGGACGGCGGTGCGGATCTTCTCCGGCACCTTGTCGAGATCCTTGATCAGCTCCTCGACGCTCAGCTTTTGCAGATCGGGATAATCGGCCAGCGCCTTGTTGAGGTTGGTCACGTAGGCGGCGTGATGCTTGTCGTGATGGATTTCCATCGTCTTGGCGTCGAAGTGCGGCTCAAGCGCGTCGAAGCCGTAGGGCAGGGCGGGCAGCCTGTGCGGCCCGGTCGGTGCCGGCGCAGCGGCCTGGGCCAGCGCCCGGGTGATGGAGGTGCTGAGGAAAAAGCCGGCGGTCAGAATGCCGGCCGATTTGAGGGCATCACGACGGGTGATTGTGTTCATGGTGAAGGAGTAAAGATGCGCCGGCGATCATCGTCATGCTCCGGCGCACAAGCAAGGCGAAGGAGGGAAAGGGGTGAATTTTGAACGCAGGAAAACAGGAAAGAACGGCGTTAAATCAGCTCCACCTCCAAGGCCAGCCACCGACGGCGCATCAGGTGCAGCCCTCACCGGATATGACGTCGCACGGATGCCGCCGGCGACTTCCGGTTCCAGGTGCTGGCCGCGCTGGATCTGCCCCGGCGCTGTTACCGGCTGCTCCCGTAAGCGGGTGGTTTCGGACGCTTTGGTCGGACGGGACCGAAGCGCCTTGTGCCGGCCCTTTGGCAGGCGTAGAGACACTCGGCTGATGCTTCCTTGGGACCAACGCTTTTTCCTGTCGGGAGAACGACTCGCGTGCTAGTCCATTGGTTAGCTGTCAATTTGCCTCCGCTGACCTCATGCAACTCAAAACATTGTCATCGCTGTTGCTCGCCGTCCTGTGCCTCTCCGTCGTCCGGGCCGAGAAAACCGTCTCCGTGTTCGTCCAGCTCGAGGGGCCGTCGTTGGTGCAGCAAAGCCTCCAAGAATCGGCCAAACCGCTGCCGGCAAGCGTGGTCACCACGCCGGCGCAACGGCTGGCCCAGGCGCAGGCCCGGCAGGCAGAACTGGAGCCTGCCATCATCGCGGCGGGTGGTGAGATCACAGGGCGTTTCGTCCGGGTGGTGAACGCGATCCGGGTGCGCATTCCCGAGTCGCGGATCGCGGATCTGGCGGCAATTCCCGGGGTCCGGCGCGTGCAGAAGGCGCATCTTTACCGTCCCCAGCTGGAAACGAGCGTCCCGTGGATCGGCGCGCCGGCGGCCTGGGCTTCGGCGGGCGGGCTGACGGGCACGGGCATGCGGATCGGCATCATCGACTCGGGTATCGACTATCTCCATGCCGATTTCGGCGGGAGCGGGAAGGTCAGCGACTTCACCGCCAACGATTCCACCGTGATCGAGCCGGGCACGTTTCCCACGGCCAAGGTGGTCGGCGGGACCGACTTCGTGGGCGATGATTACGATGCCGGTGGAGACACCGGCTCGACCACGCCGGTGCCTGATCCTGATCCGCTCGACACCCAGGAAAACGGCCACGGGAGCCACGTTGCGGGCATTGCCGCCGGCCTGGGCGTGACGAAGGACGGCAAGACCTACGGGGGCGCTTACAACGACACGGTGGATTTCACGCAGTTCAAGATCGGGCCGGGGGTCGCTCCGGGCGCGAAGCTGTACGCCCTGAAAATCTTCGGCAAAGGCGGCTCGACCGACGCGGTGGTGGACGGTCTGGACTGGGCCACGGACCCCAACAGCGACGGTGACTTCTCGGATCATCTGGATGTCGCAAACCTGTCCCTGGGCAGCGGCTGGGGGTTTGATGACCCGTCCGATACGGAGCTGGAAGCCGTCAACACGCTGGCCCAGCTCGGCTGTGTCGTATCGATTTCCGCCGGCAACGATGGCAACACCCATTACATCATGGGCAGTCCGGGAGTGGCGGTCCGGGCCATTACCGTGGCCAACTCCATGGACAACGGCATCACCAGCCTGGGCATCCAGGTGACCGCACCGGCGGAGGTCGCCGGTACCTACGCGGCGGTCGAGGGGGACATCACCGCTCCCCTCGCCACGGTGGGCGACACGACTGGCCTGGTGGTCGCCACCGAACCGGCCGATGCGTGCGCGGACATGCTCGACAATGCCGCCGCCCTGGCCGGAAAGATCGCCCTGATCGACCGTGGCACGTGCAATTTCTCCGCCAAGATCCTCCTTGCCCAACAGGCGGGTGCCATCGGGGTGCTCATGGTGGATAACAAGGTTGAGACGCCGATCGTCATGGGTGGAGATGGCACGGGCATCACCATCCCCGGCGTGATGATTTCGAAGGCCGATGGCGATCTCCTCAAGGCGAAGCTCGGGCAGGGGCTGTCCCTGAAGCTGTCGGCCTCGGTGGTCATCAAGCATCCGGAATTTGCCGACCGGCTGGATGACAGCAGCTCTCGCGGACCAAACCTGCTCACCGACCGGCTCAAGCCCGACGTGGCGGCTCCCGGCTCCAGCATCACCTCGGTGAAGGCCGGTTCCGGCTCGGATTCGGCCACCTTCAGCGGCACCTCGATGGCGGCGCCCCACATTTCGGGCACCGCCGCCTTGGTGAAACAGGCCCATCCCACTTGGCCGACGGAAGACATCAAGGCCGCCATCATGAACACCGCCATCGCCACCCATGATGCCGACGGCAATCCCTATCCCGAGTCGCGCACCGGTGCCGGGCGCGTGCAGGTGAACCTGGCGACCACGACCACGGCAATCGTCAAGGCGGATACCGGCGACGGTGACATTTCGCTCTCGTTCGGTGCGGTGGAGCTGGCGGCGCCCTATTCCAAGCAGCGTACCTTGCAGGTGGTGAACCACGGTACCGCCGCCGTCACGTTCACGGTCAGCGTGAGCAACACGGTGGTGGACACCGGAGTCACGCTGACGCCGTTGAGCCAGACGGTCACCGTGCCCGCCAACGGCTCCACCAGTTTTGACGTCCGGCTGGACGCCGATCCGGCGCAATTCACCCACGTGAAGGACCTGAGCTCGCCGGTCGATGAGGCCGGGATTCCCCGGCCCCAGCTGCCCGAGTCCAGCGGCGAAGTATGGCTGACGGGCGGGACGGTGCCGATCCATGTGCCCTGGCACATCATTGCCCGGTCCGCCTCGCAGTTTGCCGCGACGGTCGTCAGCTTTGGCGTGCCGGCGGGCAATTCCGTGCCCCTGACCATCGCGACCCGGGGCACGACCGGTGAGACGCACCCACTGGTTTCGGTCTTCCAACTGGGTACCACCGATGCCTCCCAGTCGTTTACGGATGACCGGGCCGCCACGGACATTCTCGCCGTGGGTGCCGCGAGCGACTTTTCACAGGCCGGCGGCATCAGAAAAACGATCCTCTACTTCGGCATCGCGGTGGCCGGCAAATGGCAGACGCCGCAGCGGGCGGTCAACAACTACGACATCGAGATCGACCTGGATAACGACGGGGTCGCCGACTACACGCTCATCAACGGTGACGCCGGCACTTTTGCCGCCGACGATGTGGACGCCTATGACAGCTCCAACGGCGGTTTGGAGACGCTGGTACGGGACGAGTCGCTGACCAGTGGCAACCTGACCGAGGAGTTCCCGTACAACGCCCTTTATCCCAACGAGGGTGACACGGCGCCCTTCATCAACGGTGTGCTCATCCACTCGGCCTTCGCGTCCGACCTTGGCCTGACCACCAGCCTGACCACGTTCCGTTACCGGGCGGTCACCGAGGGTGACTATTCCGACCAGACCAGCTGGGTGACGTTTAACGCGGTGAAGCCGGTCATCGATGCCACGCCGTATGGCATCGGCAACACGCCATTTTTCGCTGAGGGCACGGAAGTGAAGTTTGACCTCATCCGGACGAATGCCGCCGGGGCCGGCACGGTGAAGCTGCTGCTGATGCACCAGCACAACCTCAGCGGGAAGCACAACGAGGTGGTCACGCTGAACCTGGCCACCGCGGACAGCGATGGCGATGGCCTGCCCGACGCCTGGGAGCTGGAGCACTTTGGCGACCTGAGCTTCAGCGGCAATGACGATCCCGATGGGGACGGGGTGGTGAATTCCGCCGAGTTCGCGAACGGCACCGACCCGTTCAAGCTGCATTTCATTCCGAACGTCCCGGCCTCCGCGCCGCTTCAGTGGTTCAGCGCGGCCGGCCGTTTCTACACGGTGGAGCGGACTGCCGACCTGGCTGCGGGTTTCACCATTTTGCAACGGCACGTCCTAGCGGTGCAGGGCGTGAACAGTTTCACCGATCCTGCCCTGGCGACCGGTGCCGGACCATTCTTCTATCGCCTCCGGTCAGAGTAGCGACGAGTTGCGAGTTGCGAGTGACGAATGGGGAGGCTGCGAAGTTGCGGTAGCTCATTCGAAACTCGAAACTCGAAATTCGTAATTTACCCCTCTGGGCCTGCTTCCCATGCTCGCCCCATGGCCGACCGGTTGGTGACTGACACATTGGCAAAGCCCGACGCGGCGCTCGAACAGACGCTGCGCCCCTCGGCGTTCAATGACTTCACCGGCCAGGCCAAGGTCAAGGAACGGCTCGAAATCGCCGTCGAAGCCGCCAAGCGCCGGGGCGAGGCGCTTGACCATATCCTGCTCAGTGGTCCGCCTGGACTCGGCAAGACGACCATTGCGAACATCCTGGCCAAGGCCATGGGGGCCAACGTGAAAGCCACCAGCGGCCCGACCATAGAAAAGGCCGCAGATTTGGCCGGCCTGCTCACCAATCTGGAGGAGGGCGATGTGCTCTTCATCGACGAGATCCACCGCCTCCAGAAGACCGTCGAGGAATACCTCTATCCGGCGATGGAGGACTTCAAGCTCGACATCATCATCGACCAGGGGCCGAACGCCCGCAGCGTGCGGCTGAACCTGCCGCGCTTCACGCTGATCGGCGCTACCACGCGCAGCGGCCTGCTGAGCGCGCCGCTCCTCACACGCTTCGGCATCCGCGAACGGCTGGATTACTACACCACCGAGCAGCTCCAACGCATCCTGCTGCGCGCCTCCGGTCTGCTCAATGTCCCCATCGAAGACCCGGGCGCGCATGAGATTGCGCGCCGCAGCCGGGGCACGCCGCGCATCGCCGGCAACCTGCTGCGCCGCGTGCGCGACTACGCCGAGGTGCGGGGGGACGGCCGCATCACCTCCGTGCTCGCGGACAAGGCCCTGGGCATCCTGGAGATCGACGAGAACGGCCTCGACGAGATGGACAAGCGCATCCTGGAAACGGTTATCGTGAAGTTCGGCGGCGGACCGGTGGGTGTCAGCTCGCTTGCCGTGGCCGTTGGGGAGGAGCCGGACACGATCGAGGAGGTTTATGAGCCTTATCTCATCATGGAAGGCTATCTCAACCGTACCCCGCAGGGTCGCGTCGCGACACCCCGCAGCTACGAGAAACTCGGGCTGAAACCGCTCGCCGGTGGGCAGGCGCGGCTGCTCTGAAGGCGTTTCTTTTGCCTTAGGATCGGGCGGCTTTCTTCAACGGCGATGAACCGCGTTTGTCCGCCTTCGTGGAGCAGCTCTTCCGATGCTTCGAGAAAGCTCGCCAGGCCACGATGTCAGCGTCGGAAGAGTCTTCCAGAACCACCTGGAATTCGGAGCAGCGCGGACAATGGTAGGTAGTTTTGCCATTGCGCTTCTGGACCGCCGGCAAAGGGGGAAGAGCAGGTCATGTTATCTTCGTCGGGGTATTTCGAGCCGCAGGAGTCGACGAATAATTCGGCGGGCGGTTACACGATTTTACCTTCTGAGCCGCCAAACATTCTACGCAGCTGATTTGGCATATTCCCTGCGTCAGGAATTTTGTACGGAACCTGCGAATGATCGCTGGCCTCGGACGAGACAATGGAAAGCGCTTGTTTCTGCCTGAAAATCGCAGTCTAGGTCGGTCTCGTCTGATAGTGACGGTCGTCTTGAACTGCCATTTGCGGGATGAGATTGCGCAATGCATCGGATGCATGTTGCGACATAGGTGGCCGGCGATGATGGAAGTTGGTCCCCGATGTTCTTTTTAACGGACGTTTTCAAGCATGTCCCAGACATAAACCGACAGGACCCCATTCCTCTCCTGCGGGTGTGTTTCGCGGACATGTTCCACCGGTTTGCGCTGGCTTTTGTGTAACTTGATTGCCGGGCAGGCCGCATTTCAGAATCGTTTCTGAGGTCATGCGGAAACGATGGCTGGCCGGCTCAGATGTAATTGTGTGCGTCTGAGCCGGTTCCGCTTTTTGGGCACGAAAGGGGCCAGGGAGTTCACCGTTCCTCTCCAGCGAAACTCAATCCTTCAAGCCTCCTCCTAATCAATCGTAGATCGAAATTCGAAATTTCGGTTCCTACTTCTCCTTCAGTTCCACCTCGCCGGTCCACCTTCCTTCGGGCGGATGCTCGCGAAGTTCCGCGAGGGTGCGGAGGTAGAACTTCGTCGGGCCGTCGGCGGGCCAGCGTTGGCTGACGTCGGTGAAGGCCGTTGCGGCCATGTCGAGTCGGCCCGCCTGGAACTCCGCAAGGGCTGCGGCGAAGGCGGTGTGGAGATCGGCAAACCTCGCCCGCTGCTCCGGGGTGCCGACGAGCTCGTACACCTCGATGGAGTGGCCAAAGCCCTTTAGCACGAGCCGGCCCAGATAGCGGGTCAGGAACTTGTCGCCGGTGAGCCGGTGGGTTTCACCGGTCATCAGCGTGAGGGTACCGAGATGCTTGTTCAGGCCCTCCATGCGCGAGGCGAGATTGATGGTCTCGCCGAAAGCCGTGTAGTCGAAGCGTTCGCGGCTGCCGAAGTTGCCGACGTTGGCCTCCCCCGTGTGCAGGCCGATGCGGGTGATGAGCTGGCGACCATGGTTTTCCTGCACCGCCTGCTGGCGGAAGCGCAGGGCGGCGTCACACGCGCGCCACGCATGGTCGGGCTGCGGGTCGGGCGCGTTCCAGAGGGCGAAAATGGCGTCGCCGATAAACTTCACCACCGTGCCGTCGGTGGGGAAGATGCACCGGCCCACCGCCGTCTCGAAATACTGGTTCATCATCTGCGCCAGTTCATCGGGGTCGAGGCCCTCGGAGATGCTGGTGAAACCCGCGATGTCGCTGAAAAGGGCGGTGACCTGCTGCTTGGTCGCACCGGGGCGGAGCAGTTCCTCGGCGCGTTCACCGGCGAACTGGCGGGACAGCTTCGGCGACAGATAGCGGGAAACAGACTCGAGCAGCAGCCGGTTGCGGAAGGCGAGGCGGATGGAATTGACCGCGACGGCGTACAGACCGGCAGCTCCGATCTGGTAGGCCGGGATGAGCCACGCGAACCACAGATTGTGCCGTTGAAAGAGCCACATAGCGAGGCCGAACAGCGCCGCCAAAGAGCCCAACGTGAGGGGAACGATGCTGCGGGGCCGGAAATGCATCAGGCCGGCACCGAAGACAATTCCCACCGCGATTGCGAGCCAGCCTTCGGCTTGTTGGGAGGGCCTCGTCAGCCAATCGCCGCGCAGCAGATTCAGCGTGGCGGTCGCCTGGATTTCCACCCCGCCGATCAATTGCTGATTGTCTCGGACCAGCATCGAGTAGGGCGATGCAAAAGCGTCTTTTCGTTCACCGCTGAATTTGGTCAGCGTGCTCGCGCCCACGAAAACAATTTTGTCCCGGAAGAAGTCATCCGGCATCCGTGCCGGGTCCAAAGCGTCCTCATAGGGGCAGGGACTCAGCGATAACGCGGGACCGTAATACCGCAGCCACCGTTCCGCCGACATGTTCGCCGCCAGCTCAGTCTCGTTTGTGGCGCGGGTGACGGGAGCGTCGAGGAATTTGGCCACCGCCCAGCTCAGGCTTGGCTTGAATGGAGGGAAGGACGGGGGATGTAGTCGAACGATGAGATCGTCGGATTCCAAAAACTGTACCTGACCCCAGTGCTCTTGGACGGCCCGGCGTAATGCCCGAAAGGGCGGGTCCACTCCCGGCACATCCTTGGGACTTGGGCCGGGACGGGGGTTGGCAGCCAGGATCACACGTCCGGATTCCTGAGCGGCCGCGACCAATGCCGCATCCTCCTCCGGCAGCACAAACCGGTTCGTGAGGAACACGATATCGAATACGATGGCTTTCGCGCCCGCAGCCGTGAGCCTCCGGATGAGACGTGCATGGATGCGGCGATCCCAGGGGGCGGCGAGCTGCTGGCCCAGATCGGCATGGGATTTCTCATCCATCAGCACGAGGACGACATCTTTCGGCGGCGGCTTTGCCCGCGCGGCGCGGAACAGCCAGTCGTAGCTGGCGAACCGCGCGCTTTGCCCGATCAAGTGCGAGCCGTATTTGCTCTCGTAGCCGTTGAGCAGCCAGCCCAGTCCCACGGTTAGGGCCAGACCCAGGAGCGTGTACCGGTCGAACAGGACGGACAGCAGGCGCTTCATGCGGGTGCGGGCTCAGAAATTCAGCCGCAGGCTCGTGTAGAAGGTCCGCTCGCGCGGGTATTCGTCGTGGAGATTGAGGGGATTCAGGCGGTAATCCTGCCCCGTGAGGTTCAGCACACCGACGCGCACCTCGGCCCGCCGCTGGAGGAAGCGGTAGCCGGCGAAGACGTTGAACTGCCAGAAGTCGTCCCCTGGCAGATCCTTCACCCCGGTGCCGTAACCCCGGTTGGACTGCTGCGTCCACATGCTGCTGAACTCACTGAAAAAGCCGCATTCGTGGTTGAAGCGCACAAAGCCAGTGACCTGGTGCAGCGTGGCGGACACATCCAGTGCCGGTGAGGTGGGCAGGGAGGCGATGGAGGCCGGATAGCTGTCCCGGAGATCGGCCTCGCTGAGTCGGTAGCTCGCCCCGAGGGACCAGCGCTCGCCGAGCAGCTGGTTCACCGTGGCGGTGAAGGTGCGTTCCTCGAAATCGAGCGTCCGGCCCAGCGTGGCCGGCACGGCCTGGAGCAGCGACAGGCCGAGAATGGGATCGACCGCAACATGCGGGTAGTCGAAGGCGCCGAAATTCTGGTCCGCGTCCGAAGTCAGCCGCTCCGCCACGAGATTGACATAGGTGCGCGTGGGGAATTTGTGTTCGATACCGACGCTGACGGTCTCGAATTCCGAGCCCGGCGCGAGGCCATCCACCGACTCGGGCAGCAGGCTGCGAAAGGCCTGCGTGAAACCGGCGACCTGCACCGGTTCGAGGCGCACGCTGGTGTCGTAGTAGCTGCCGCCGAGCGAACGCGTCCAGGCGGCGCGCAGATGCGTGTCCGGGAGCGGCGACCATTCGAGGCCAAGCTTGGGCGAAACCTTCTCCTTTGTCTGCTGACCGGGATCCAACGGCGGCAGGTCAATGTTTACCGGGAAGTAAAGGCGCTCGTAGCTGATGCCGGCGGAGAGGCGCAGCGAAGGCAACACCTGCCAGATGTCGTACGCATAGATGCTGAAGCGGTCGAGATCGTTGGCCACGGAGTTCGTCAGCGCCGGAAACGCGCTGGCTCCGGGCGGCGCGCCGGAGCCGTTGACCAGCATGTTGGCAGTGTCCACGTCGCCCTTCTGGTAGCGCACGCCGGCGACGAGCGTATGCCGGTCCAGCTCGGCGATCTGTTCCCACTCCACGCCGTAGGCCGTGAGCGCACTGCGGTAGTCGGTCGAGAAGGGACGGGTGCGAAACGTGGTGGGGGGCGCACCTTCCCCGGGGCGGCTGACCAGGGGAATGGGCGAACTGGGGTCCCCGTATTCCACCGTGTCGTCGAGCCGGCTGACGAGCAGCAGCGAATGCTGGCCCGGCGCCCATTCATGGTGCCAGCCGACGAAGACGTTCGGTTCCTGCGTCTCGGTGGAGCGAAAGCCGGGACTCGCCGAGTTCGGGTCGTAGAGCTGCCGGGTGTCGCCGTTCTTATAATCGCTGTAGTTCAGCAGCAGGAAGAGGCTGTCGTCTGGCGTGAGCTGCCATTTGGCCTTGGCATACAGGGAGGTCTGTTCCTGGTCGGTATTGCGCGCAAAACCCGGCTCGCTGCGGTAATCCGCGTCGAGCGCGTAGCTGAAACTGCCGAACGTGCCGAATTGCGAGCCGCGCTCGGCCCAGGCGCCGTTGCTGAAATACTTGGTCGTGGAACTGACCCCGACACGGTCGCGCTCGAAGAGGCGGGAATATTCCTGCTGTGAGATGTTCTGCGACAGCGTGCCGACACCTACGGGCGCGAGCAGGTTGGCCACGAGCAGCTCGCTGAACCACGGCGTCTCATAGCGGAGGTTGAAGAGGCGCGGATCGCGCAGCGCGTCGTAGCTGCTGGCGAGGAAGAGGTGGGCGCTCGCGTTGCCATAGTCGCTCGCGACGGCGCGGCTGGCCTCGCGCACCGCGGGCTCGGTCAGGCCGGCGTCGCGGTAGACGCTGGCGAGGTTCGCGCCGCGGACCGCGCGGTCCTGGTCGAGCAGCTCGCGCGAGCGGTACACGGCGCGGTTTTCGTTGCGGGCCCGGGATTCCTCCAGGTCGCCGACCGCCTCGTTCACGCGGTTCTGCTGCTGGCGGAGCAGGGCAAGATAGAGCCAGGCGGTCGGGTCCGCAGGATCCAGTTCCCGGGCGCGGCGCAGTTCCAGATCGGCGCGGGCGAGACCGTGTTCCTCGTTCCAGGCCTTGCCGAGGTAGCTGCGGAAGACTGCGCGGGTGGGCTTGAGCGCGGCGGCGGCCTGAAGATCGGCGCGACCGGCACCGAGCTGCCCGAGCTTGATCCGGCATAGGCCGCGTCCAAGCCGGGCCGGGGCCAGGTGTGGATCAAGGGCGATGGCCTGGTCAAAAGCGGCAACCCCTTGGGCGATGTGATTTTCCGCCGCCAGGATGAACCCCTGTAGCGAGTGTGCCTGGGCATTCCGGGGAGAAAGTTCAAGGGCCCGGGCGAGGGACGTTTTCGCGGCGGCGGTGTGGCCGAAGCTGAATTCCAGTTCCGCGACTCGCGCATGGGCGAAGCCGAAGTCCAGCGCGGCGGCCACGGCGGCTTTCGCGGCGATCAGCGCGGCAGCAAGATCGTTGCGCGATTGCGCCGCATAGGATTCCGCCAGTAACGCCGTCGAGCTTTGAGCTTTGAACTTTGAGCTTTCCCCCTGGCCGCGCGTGACCGCAATGACCTGCCGGAGCGCCACCGCTGCCTCGGAATTCACGCCGGTGAGGAATTCTTCGGCCTTCGCCGCCTGGCCGACCGAAAGACTGAGCGCGGCGCGGTAGGTTTTCTCCGCGTCGTCCGTCGGCGTGCGGCCTTCGGGATAGGCGGCCAGCGCTCCCGGCAGGTCACCGGTCCGATAGGCCGCGAGCGAAGCGGCGAGTGCGGTACGGGTTTCTTCGGTGAGCTCAAGGTCATAGGGGTTGAGGACGCCGGGGTAATAGAGCGCCCATTGCACGGGTGCGACCGCATCGAGCAGCGCGGTCTTTGTGGGTGCCTGGCCGGGTTGCACGTCGCCCTGTTCGCCGGGAGCGAGGCTTATGGAGCCGAACTCGTTGCTGAGATCCACGCGGCCTTCGAGCAGCGCGACGGTGGTGCGACCATTGCGGGTGACGCGAACTGCAACCTCGGTGCCTAAAATTGCACCGGAGGCGGTGGGGGTCTTGAACTTCTGTTCGCCCGTTTTCTCACGGTTGAGCAGGTAGAAGCCGCCTTCGCGCAGCTCCACCTGGAAGCGGTTGCCGGTGCCGGCACCGGCGGGCGAGAGCACGAGGTCGGTCAGTTCGTCCACACGGTAAAGCGCCTTGTCACCGAGCCCGAGCGTGGCGCTGCTGTCGGGGCCGGTGCTGAGGGAATCGCCGAGCCCGAGCAGCTCGTTCGTCGCGACGTTGGCAAAGGTGCCGGCACCGCGGCGCTGCGCCCGGACCTGGTTCTCAATGGCGACAATTCGGGCGCCCCCTTCGCTGACCACGGGCTGGGCGCTGGCCGGGCGGTCCGCCAGCAGGCAGGTGATGGTCAGCCCCGCGAGCAACCGGCAATGAGGGAAGAAACGGGTTCCGGGATGCATGGTTTCAGAGGTTGCTCACAGGGAAGCAGATCGCCCCCGAATTAACAATCTTCGGGCCAAGTCGGGCTTGAGAAACGGTCTGAGAGTGTCCGCAGATTCGCGATTTTGCAGATGGCCGGGAAAATGATCCTGACGCCCACGGTGATGGCTGGCCTGAGGGTTGCAGTTTGCAATGTCGAACCTTGGATATCATTGCCGGTGGGTCACCGCCATACGTCCAAAGGCGGTGGGTTTGAAATCGCCTTTCAGCAAGAAACCTGCTTATTTGTCAACGATGCGAAATTTCCTCCTGCTCGCCCTGTTGGCGGTCGGTATTTGTATCCGCGCACGGGCCGACGTGACCATCGATGCCCAGCCCCAGAACCCGATCGCTGGTGGCGGCCCGATTCCAATCGGGGATTCCTTCACCCTCTCCGTGCGGGCCAGCGGCAAAGGCCCGCTCTCCTACCAGTGGCGGCGCAACGGCGCGAACATCCCCGGCGAAACCAACGCGGTGTTGCAGTTCAACAAGTTCATCTTCACCGACGGCGGCTCCTTCAGCGTGGCGGTCACGGACCTGAACGACACGGTCGGCAGCGTGCCCGTTCTGCTGGTGCCGTCCGTGCGACGGCTGCCGCTGGTCGACAATTTCCCCCCGAACGTCGACAGTGCGCTGCCGGGCGACAATGGAAACGGAGTCAGCTCCAACGCCAATGCCACGGTGCAGCGGGCTGCGGGGGAGCCGTTCCATGCCGGCGAACCGGGCGGGGCCTCCGTGTGGGTGGAATGGCGTCCCACCCAGACCGGCATCGCCGAGTTGGCCACGCTTGGCAGTGATTTTGACACCCTGCTGGCCGTATATGTCGCGGGCCAGACGCTGGATCTGCCCAGTCTGATCCCGGTCGCATCGAACGACGAGCTGGGGCTGTATCACACGAGCGGGGTGCAGTTTAATGTCGTGGCGAACCAGATCTATTACATCGCCGTGGATGGCAATGGCGCGGCCACCAAAATTGGCGGACGCGGCGACATCGTGCTCGGCTGGTCGCTGGTGCCGACCACCTTCCTGCTGCCCGTTTTCAACTTTCAACCGCCCGATGCGAACCACGCTCTGGGCGAGGACTTCGCGCTCACCGTGGATTTCACCCCGCCCCGGGGCTCACAAAGCAACACCGTCCAGTGGTTTCGCAACGGCGTGCCCATTGCCGGCGCGACCTCACCCCAGCTCTCGTTCAAAAGCCTGTCCCCCAAGGAGGTGGGCCATCATTTCGCCCGCATCACCTCCACCCTGAAGGATGTGACCCGCATCATTGAGTCCAAACCTGCGGACATCCAGATCTACCGACGCAAGGACAATACGGACAACGGAGTTCTCGCCCGGGATTCCTATCTCAAATCACTGGCGGACGGGCAGGCGTCGAAGCTCCAGGTAAAACAGGCCTTGCCGGCGTCCTTGGGCCACGGCGTCCCGCTGAGCCTGGCGCGCGGCATCTCCGGCACCCAGGTCTTCAATACCACCGGCGCCAGTTCGGATGTGGGTGAACCGCTGATCTGCGGTACTCCCGGCGGCTCCTCCGAGTGGTATTCGATCCTGTGCGCGGATGCCGGCACCGTGGTCATCGACACGCAGGGCAGTTCCTTCGACACCTTGCTGGGCGCCTTTTTCGACACCGGCACGGGCGAGGACGTCTATGACGGCCTGGTCGAGGTCGCGTGCAACAACGACATCAGCCCGTCAAACCATGCGAGCCGCATCGCCTTCAAGGCCGACGCGGCCAAAATCTATTCCCTGGACATGGATGGCGTGGGCGGGAGCAACGGCATCGTGCAGCTCAATTACGCGCTGTATGCGCCGCTGCAGATTCTGGCGGGACCGGTGAGCCAGACGGTGAACGACGGGGCGACCGTCGTGTTCTCCCTCAGCACCGATGGCTATGTGTCGGGCTACCAGTGGCTGAAGGATGGGAACCCGATTCCCGGGGAGACTGGGAGCACGCTCACGCTGACGGGGGTCACTCCGGCCGATGACGCCGGCTATTCCGTGATGGTGGACAACGAAGCCGGCGAAGGTGCCACCAGCACTGCCGCGACCCTGACTGTCCAGACTCCGCCCGCGGTCACCGGCGATCCCGCCAGTCAGACGGTGAACCAGGGTGACACGGCCAGCTTTACCGTGACAGCAACCGGCACTCCGACCCCGACCTACCAGTGGCGCAAGGGTGGCATGACGCTCGACGGACAAACCGCCGCCACACTCAGCCTTAGCGGCGTACAGCCGATCGATGAAGGCAGCTACGACTGTGTCGTCAGCAACATCGTCGGCACGGCCACGAGCGCGTTGGCAACCCTCACGGTACGCGTGCCGCCGAATGTGACCGGCGATCCGGCCAGCCAGACCGTGAATCCGGGCGACCCGGCCTCCTTTACCGTGACGGCCACGGGCACCGGCCCGCTCGGCTACCAGTGGCGCAAGGGCGGCATGGGTATTTCCGGCAAGACCTCCGCGACCCTGACCCTGGCCTCCTGTGTGGCGGGGGATGCGGGCAGCTACGACTGCGTGGTGACCAATCTGGCCGGCACGGCCACGAGCGCGGCGGCAACGCTCACGGTGCGGACGGTGCCATCCATCACGACGCCACCGGCGAGCCAGACCATTGTGCAGGGTAATCCGGTGACCTTCAGCGTGGTCGCGGCTGGCACCGGTCCGCTGGCGTATCAGTGGCAGCGCTCAACGACGAACCTCCCTGGTGCGACGGGCACGAGTTATTCCATCCCCAGTGTCGCTCTGGGCGACGCGGCGAGCTACCGCGTGGTGGTGACGAATCTGGCCGGTACGGTGACCAGCACCGACGCAACACTGACCGTCCAGGCCCCGCCTCAGGTCACCGGCGATCCCGCCAGTCAGACGGTGAACCAGGGGGACACCGCGAACTTCACGGTGACGGCAACGGGCACTCCGGCTCCCACCTACCAATGGCGCAAGGGAGGCACGGCCCTGCCCGGAAAAACCGCCGCTACCCTGAGCCTGGCCAGCGTGCTGCCGGCGGACGAGGGCAGCTACGACTGCGTGGTCAGCAACGTGGTCAGCACCGCGACGAGCGCAGCGGCAACCCTGACCGTACGCGTGCCGCCGGATGTCACCGGAGATCCGGCGAGCCAGACCGTGAATCCCGGCGATCCGGTCTCCTTCACGGTGACGGCCACCGGCACCGGGCCGCTCGGCTACCAGTGGCGCAAGGGCGGCATGGATATTTCCGGCAAGACCTCCGCCACCCTGAGCATCGCCTCCTGCGTGGCCGGCGATGCGGGCAGCTACGACTGCGTAGTGACCAATCTGGCAGGCACGGCCACGAGTGCCGCGGCGACCCTCACCGTGCGGACGTTGCCGAGCATCACGACGCCGCCGGCGAGCCAGACCATTGTGCAGGGCAACCCGGTGACCTTCAGCGTGGTTGCCGCCGGCACTGGCCCGCTGGCGTATCAGTGGCAGCGGGCCACGACGAATCTCCCGGGCGCGACGGGCACGAGCTATTCGATTCCGAGCGTCGCCCTGAGTGACACGGGGAGCTACCGGGTAGTCGTGACAAATCTGGCCGGCACCGTGACCAGCGTCGACGCAACCCTGACCGTCCAGGCCCCGCCTCATGTCACCGGCGATCCTCTCAGTCAGACGGTGAATCAGGGCGACACGGCGAGTTTTACGGTGACAGCGACCGGAACCCCGGCGCCGACCTACCAGTGGCGCAAGGGTGGGACGGCCCTTCCCGGAAAAACCGCCGCCACCTTGAGTCTGACCAGTGTGCTGCCGGCGGACGAGGGCAGCTATGACTGTGTGGTCAGCAACGTGGTCAGCACCGCCACGAGCGCAGCGGCGACGCTGACGGTGCGCGTGCCGCCGAATGTGACCGGCGATCCTTCGAGCCAGACCGTCAATCCGGGTGACACCGCGAGCTTTACGGTGACGGCCACCGGCACCGGGCCGCTTGGCTACCAGTGGCGCAAGGGTGGTACGAACCTCGTCGGGAAAATAGCGGCGATGCTCAGCATCCCTGGCGCGCAGTCGGCGGATGCGGGCAGCTACGACTGTGTGGTGAGTAACCTGGCCGGCAGCGACACGAGCGCGGCGGCGACACTCACGGTGCGGACGGTACCGAGCATCACGACGCCGCCGGCGAGCCAGACCATTGTGCAAGGTAATCCGGTGACCTTCAGCGTGGTCGCCGCCGGCACCGGTCCGCTCGCATATCAGTGGCAGCGAGCCGCGACGAACCTGCCCGGTGCGACCGGCACCAACTATTCGATTCCGAGCGTTGCCTTGGGTGACGCGGGCAGCTACCGCGTGGCAGTCACGAATCTTGCCGGCACCGTGACCAGCACCGCCGCGACGCTGACGGTCCAGGCGCCGCCGCTGGTTACGGTCGATCCCGCGAGCCAGACGGTGAACCAGGGGGACACGGCGAACTTCACGGTGACGGCAACGGGCACTCCGGCGCCGACTTACCAGTGGCGCAAGGGCGGCATGGCCCTCCCCGGAAAAACTGCCGCCACCCTCAGCCTGACCAGCGTGCTGCCGGCGGACGAGGGCAGCTATGACTGTGTGGTCAGCAACGTGGTCAGTACGGCTACGAGTGCGGCAGCGACCCTGACCGTGCGCGTGCCGCCGAGCATCACCGGCGATCCGGCCAGCCAGACGGTCAATCCGGGCGATCCGGTCTCCTTCACGGTGACGGCTACTGGCACCGGTCCGCTAGGTTACCAGTGGCGCAAGGGTGGCATGGGCCTGTCCGGCAAGACCTCCGCGACCCTGACCCTGGCTTCCTGTGTGGCCGGCGATGCGGGCAGCTACGATTGCGTGGTGAGCAACCTGGCCGGAACGAACACGAGCGCGGCGGCGACACTCACGGTGCGGACGGTGCCGAGCATTACCACGCCGCCGGCGAGCCAGACCATTGTGCAGGGTAATCCGGTGACCTTCAGCGTGGTCGCCGCCGGCACTGGTCCGCTTGCATATCAATGGCAGCGAGCCGCGACGAACCTGCCCGGAGCGACGGGCACAAACTATTCGATTCCGAGCGTTGCCCTGAGTGACGCGGGCAGCTATCGCGTGGTGGTGACGAATCTGGCGGGCACGGTGACGAGCACTGCCGCCACGCTGACGGTTCAAGCACCCCCACAGGTCACCGGCGATCCTGTTAGCCAGACGGTGAACCAGGGTGACACGGCGACCTTCACCGTGACGGCGACCGGAACTCCGGCGCCGACTTACCAGTGGCGCAAGGGCGGCACGGCCCTCCCTGGAAAAACTGCTGCCACCCTGAGCCTGACCAACGTGCTGTCGGCGGACGATGGCAGCTACGACTGCGTGGTCAGCAACGTGGTCAGCACCGCCACCAGTGCGGCGGCGACCCTCTCCGTGCGCGTGCCGCCGACCATCACGACCCCTCCGGCCAGCCTGTCGCGGGTGGTCGGGCAGAGCGCCACGTTCAGCGTGGTCGCCGCCGGCACCCCGTCGCTCGCCTACCAATGGCAGAGGGGTACGACGAACATCCCCGGCGCGACGGGGACAAACTACACGATTGCCAGTGTCAATGTGAGTGACGCGGGCAGTTATCGCGTGGTCGTGACGAATCTGGCAGGGACGGTGACCAGTGTTGCGGCCACTCTCAGTGTGTCCACGGCGGCCGCACCGTCGTTCACTGTCTTCGAGGTGTTGCCGGATGGCCGTCTGCACCTTCGCCTGCAAGGCACGCCGGGGCTCACCTACACGATCCAATCCACCCCCGATTTCAGCACTTGGACCGACGTGACCAGCGGCAGTCCGGCGGACGGGTTGCTCGATTACACCTCGCCTTCGCCGGTCAGCGGGCCGGGATTGCTCTATCGTGCGCTGGGGCCGTGAGGCGGCTTTCCGCTACTTCAGTGACGCGAGGAACTCCACGAGATCGCGCAGTTCGAAGGGTGTGAGCTGGGCGGCCAGTCCCTCGGGCATCGCGCTCAGGCCGCGCTGGCGTTGCGTGATGTCCGCCTTCAGGAGCGACACGGAATTCGTTGTGCCCGTCTCGCCGTCCACAAGCTCGAGCGTGAGCGCGTCGTTGGCCTCGTGCCGGACGGTCCCGGTGAGGGAGCGACCGTCGCGGAGCGCCACCGTCGCGTTCTCGAAGCCGGCGGCGATTTTCGCGTTCGGTGCGAGGATGGATTCGAGCAGGTACTCGCGCGGGTTGCGGCTGCCGATGCCATCGAGCTTCGGCCCGACGGTGCCGCCCTCGCCGCCGGTCCGGTGGCAGCGCGAACACTGCACCGTCTGGTTCCCATAAAAGATCTGCCGGCCGCGCGCGGCGTCGCCCCCGACCAGCGCGTCGCGAAAACCGTTGGCCTCCGTGCTGCGTGGCCGGATGGCCTCATGAATATCCAGAGCCAGCTCCGGCGGCAGCTTTCCAACCTCCAGGGCCGAGGAGAAATTTTGCAATGCCGCCACGGCCGACGCGTCAGGCAGCTTCGCCAGTGCCGCAATGGCGGCCTGGGCAAGGCGGCGATCCGTCGGGCCGTTGACCACGCCCACCAGGAGGCCAACCGTATCCGCGCCGTCCAGCCGGTCGAGGTAGGGCAGGGCGGAGGCGCGCAGCGCGGGGTCGGGATCGGCGAGGGCGAGTTTCACCGCTTCCCCAGTTTGGGCGGCGCGGAGTGCGGCGAGCGCGGGCACGATGGCGCGGCGGACTTCCGGCGGCGTGTTGCTGCGGGTAAGCTCCGCGAAGAGCGGTGACGAGGCTTCCTTCGTCTGCAGCCGCACCGCCGTGTCGATCACGGCGAGCTGAACGGCGACGGGGGCGGGTTCACCGCCCAGCACGACGCCATTCTCATCCGGCGTGGCCGGGTCCATGATTTCACCGGCCACGCGCCGGAAGGCGCGCCGAGCGGGGGCCGGATTGCGCTTCACCGCCATGCCCTCCGCATAGCTCGCGGAACGACCGAGATCGGCGGGCAGGGTGGGGACGGCGGATTGCGCTCCCGGGGTCACGTTTTGGGCCGCGCGGGACAGCAGTGGATTGTTCGACGCTGCCGTAGCTGAAATTCCGGATTCCGGATTCCGCGCTCCGCGCTCCGCGCTTATTGAGGGGCGCCACAATCCGTTCACGCGGTCGAGCGGCGGTGGTGCGGGCCAGTCCGCGAGAGCGCGTAGCGCGAGCACGCGGGACTGCTCGGGCACGTCCTGGCGCTTGGCGAAGCCGGCGAGCATCTGCGCGTGCTGCGGCGTGCCGAGCCGGAAGCAGGCGTCGATGACGCGCGACATCAGGTTCGTGGGGCAGTCGATCTTCAGGATGAACGACGCGAGTGCCGGAAAGCCCTCGACGATGGGCACGTCGTGGATGGCCCGCCCGGCGGCGATGACGAGGGCCGGATCGGGGTCGGCGAGGAAGTTGGTGACGGCCGAGTTGGTGAGCCCGCGCAGTGCGAGTAAGGCGGCCATACGTACGGCCGGGTCGGCGTGTTTCGCATATCGATCGCCCACATTTTTTGGAAGCCGGCTGAAATCAACGGCATTGGTTCGATCGAAGTGCGCGATAAACAGCCAATAATTCTCCAGAAAACACGTCGCCGACTGAAACTGCCATTCATCCTGATCCTGTTTGGCGGCGATGATGTATCGGGCTATGCCGTCAAATGGTACTTTCCACGAGAAATCGGCTCCGATGTCTGCCGGGTCATTCCGGCCGGTGGCTCGATTCACGATTTCTGTCTTGGCTTCATTCAAACGCTTTCTTAATGGCGATGCCGAGGCCGGAAGATAACCTGAACGCAACGAAGACCATTTCGCCATGGCCGCGACGGCTTCGCAACGCGTCGCCGGGTTTGAGTCTTCGAGCAAGCCATTGATCAATGGCATTGCATTCCAATAGCCGGTTTCGGAGAAGAGCCGGGTTGCCGACCGGACGACTGCGGGATCTCTGTCGGAAAGCAGGGGAAGAAGAGGGTAAAACCAATCTGACAACATCTGTGGAGGCTGAAGGGTCACCAGTTTACGAGAGGCTTGGGCAATAGCCCAGACGCTGTGAATCCGGGCGAACGTGTTTCCCGATCGAAGGGAAACTTCCATCAGTTTGGGAATGATGAGGCCGGCATTCCTTCCATTTGCTGCAACTGCTCGATCTGCCAGTTCCCACTGCGCTTCCAGCCGCACCCGGCGGTTGGCGTGGCCGAGCAGGTCGATCAGCTCCTGTTCACCACGTTGGCCCATCCCTTCGCCGAGCAGGCGCTTCACTTCGGCAACAAGCGTTGTCTGAGTGGGGTCGCGCTCGGCGGGCGTGATGCGGTAGATACGGCCCTTGGTGGACTGGCCCCACCCGCTTACCCAGTCGAGCACATAAACGGAGCCATCGGGGCCGAAGTCCACATCCGTGGGCCAGCAGTTCCAGAGGAACTTTTCCTGCCGATCCACCACGTAGCTCGCGCCTTGCGGCTTGACCGTGAAGGCCGTGACACCCACGGGAAAATCGCAGTGCAGGAAGGTGCCGGCGAACCGGTTGCCGAAGCCGGTACCGGGATAGTAGGCGAGCCCGCACGGCCCCTGGCTCACGGTGCCGGCCGGTGGCAGGATGCCGTCCTGGCCGCCTTTCCACAGCTCCTCCTGCACCCAGGGGCCGAAGCCTTCCATGTGCTGGTAGCTGGTGCGCCAGCCGTAGTCGCCGCCCTCCACCAGATGAAGTACGCGGCAGGGGTCGGCACCGGCGGTGTCGTTGTCCACGGTCCACAAGTTTCCCAGATCGTCGAAGGCGAGTTCCTGCGGATTGCGCAGGCCGTAACAGAAGACCTCGAGATTGGCTCCGTCCGGCTCACAGCGCAGCACGCCGCCGCAATCGGGCAGGTTGATGACCGCCCCCTCACGGTTGGTGAGGCACACACCGCGGTCGCCGAAACTGAAGTAGATACGTCCATCCGGTCCCTTGATCAGCCCGTGCAGGTCGTGCCCTGAGACACCGATGTGGACGCCGAAACCGGCGGCCAAAAGTGAGCGAGTGGGCCAGTGAGCGAGTGAGCCAGAGGTTCCTTTCTCACCCGCTGGCTCACTGGCTGACTCGCTTACTTTTTGATCGAGGCGCCACAAGTTCGGGATATTCGCGAAATAGACATTGGTGCCGGTGGCGAGCACCCCGGCGGCGGTGCCATCCACGACCGAGTTGAAGCCGGTGGCAATGATCTCACTGTGGTCGGCGTGGCCGGTGCCGGCGCGATCCTCCAGCAGGCGGACCACCTCGCTGTCCTTCGTCAGAAAGGAGAGGTTCGTGGCAAACTGGTTGGTCAGGAACGCGGCCCGGTCGGCGACGCGGTGAAACGACATGTCCTCCAGCAGCCAGTTGGTGTGCGTGGTGATGTCGAAGACGCTGATTGCCCAACGGTCCGATTCGGCCAGAAAGATGCGGCCCTTGCCGTCGATGCTGAAGGCGACGCTGTTGCTGAGCTGCGGCTCGGCGGCCCACACCGAGAGCCGGAGGCCGGGCATGAGCTGAAAGTGCTGGGATTCGCTGGTGGCGGTGTCAAAGGCCGGCGAAAGGGCGGCGTGCTGCGCCTGGCCGAGCAGGGGAAGCAGCAACCACAGAAGGAGCCGGAACGGTTTCACGGCCCGAGGCTACGCGCTGCCCGGTCGGAGGCCAATACGGAGTGGCTTGGAGAAATTTACGATTTACGATTTACGGACGACGGAAGGGTTTGCGGTTCGTACTCACTCCGCGCTCCGCGTTCCCCGCTCCGCGCTGCCCAGACTTCCTGCTTCAACCGCCGGGAGGCGTTTCTCCTGCAGGCCTAGGTCTGGTTAAACATCCAGATCGCGAGGCCAAGCGCGGCGGCGGAGAAACAGCCGACCAGAATGGCGATGTAGAACTGCTGACGGTGTTTCCGTCGGGCTCCGCGCCCTTGACCTGGCAAGAGGTAATAGCGGCGGTCTTCCGCTTTCTTGGGCTTTGAACCGAACATAGGCCGAGGGTGGTTGCTCGATTGGTATCGGGAACCCGGGCCGTATGCAACCTGCGACCCAAGCTAAAAATTGCACCCGGCCGGGGGAGCCGGGGAGAGGGGGAGCAGGGGGCGGGGGAAAATTCAAATCTTCGTCCCGCGCCTCCCGCCTCCTGACTCCTGTCTTCGAATCCGCAATTCGAAATTCGAAATCGCCGTTTCCCATATCAAGGGGATGGACGCACGGAGGAGATCGGATTAAATATCCTCCGTTCAGCACTAAATTTACCATCCGCACCGGGGCCATTGTGTTCCGGCGCTGCCTGAGTCCATTCCATGAAAACCAAGTCTGCCGCCTCCGCCAAAGTCAACGGTGCCCGCAATGGCCACACGGTTTCGCCCAAAGCCCGCAAGATGCTCATCAACGGCCAGTGGGTGGCCGCCTTATCGGGTGAAACCTTCGAGACCTTCGATCCCGCCACGGGCGAGGTGATCTGCAAGATCGCGGCGGGCGACAAGGCGGACATCGATCTGGCGGTGAAGGCGGCGCGGGCGGCTTTCGAGACCGGACCATGGCGGCGGCTAACTGCCTCCGAGCGTGGCCGGATGCTCTGGAAGCTGGCGGACCTGCTGGGAAAGAACCTGGAGGAGTTTGCCCGGCTCGAATCGCTCGACAACGGCAAGCCGCTGGGAGTCGCCCGCGCTGCCGATGTGCCGCTGGCGGTGGATCTGTTCCGCTATATGGCCGGTTGGACGACCAAAATCCACGGCCGCACCTTCCCGATCTCAGTGCCCTATGCGCCCGGCGCGCAATTCCATGCCTACACCCAGCGCGAACCGGTCGGCGTGGTCGGCCAGATCATTCCCTGGAATTTCCCGCTGCTGATGGCCGCGTGGAAGCTCGGGCCCGCGCTGGCGGCCGGCTGCACGGTGGTGCTGAAGCCCGCCGAACAGACACCGCTTTCCGCGCTCCGGCTCGGCGAGCTGATCCAGGAAGCCGGTTTCCCCGAAGGCGTGGTGAACATCGTTACGGGCCTCGGTGAGACCGCCGGCGCGGCGCTGGCGGGGCATTCCGGCATCGACAAGATCGCCTTCACCGGCTCCACCGAGGTGGGCAAGATCATTGTACGGGCGGCGGCGAACGACCTGAAGAAGGTGTCGCTCGAGCTGGGTGGCAAGTCGCCCAACATCATCCTGGAAGACGCCGATCTGGAAACGGCGATCCCCGGCGCGGCAAGCGCGATCTTCTTCAACCACGGCCAGTGCTGCTGCGCGGGCTCGCGGCTCTACGTCCACAAGAAGCACTTCAACAAGGTCGTCGAAGGCGTGGCGGCGGCGGCGGCCAAGATCAAGGTCGGCCCCGGCCACCTGCCGGATACCGAAATGGGTCCGCTGGTTTCGGAAGAGCAGCTCAATCGCGTCATGGGTTTTCTCCAGTCCGGCCAGGCCGAGGGGGCAAAATCCATGGCCGGTGGCGGTCGCCATGGGGATCGCGGCTACTTCGTGCAGCCGACGGTGCTCGTGAACACCAAACCCGGCATGAAGGTGCTGGAAGAGGAGATTTTCGGGCCGGTCGTCTGCGCCGTGCCGTTCACCGATGCCAATGACGTCCTCGCGGCCGCGAACAACAACATTTACGGCCTCGCCGCCGCCGTGTGGACCCGCGACGTGTCCAAGGCGCACCGCCTGGCCAGCCAGCTCCGCGCCGGCACGGTGTGGGTGAACTGCTACAACATTTTCGACGCCGCGCTGCCGTTTGGCGGCTACAAGCAGTCCGGTTGGGGCCGCGAAATGGGCGAGGAAGCGCTCCAGCTCTACACCGAGACCAAAGCGGTCTGTGTTCGGCTCGCCTGAGTTCGCAAAAGATCAGCGGAAATGACCGAAAAGTTTGTCTGGCCGGCGGCCGTTGGCTCAACGCCGACGGCTATGGGCTGGGCGATGCCAATTGCCAGACCTTGCCTTGAACTGGACGGGAAAAGCGTCGCTTGCGCACCAAGAGGCCGCTCACGGATGGGCAAAATGAGCATGACTATTGGACTGCACGTTTACGTCTCCTCTTTTGCCGTCCCCATTGTATGATTTTGCCATGAGCAACCCAGACCCCGCTCCCCCAGCCCCGCTGGGACTTTCCTCCAACCGCCTCACCTCCCTCGATGCCTATCGCGGCTTTGTGATGCTGCTGATGATGGGGGAAGTGCTCAGCTTCTGCGACGTCGCGAGCAAAGTCGGAGGCGGGGGTATCTGGGGCTTCCTGTGCCATCATCAGTCGCACGTCGAATGGACCGGCTGCGTGCTGCATGACATGATTCAGCCGTCGTTCTCGTTCCTTGTGGGCGTGGCGCTGCCGTTCTCGATCGCCGCCCGCCTGAGCCGGGGGCAGACGAACGGCCAGATGGTGGGCCACGCCATCCTCCGGGCGCTGATGCTCATCCTGCTGGGGGTATTCCTGCGTTCGACCCACTCGTCACAGACGAACTGGACCTTCGAGGACACGCTTTCCCAGATCGGTCTGGGTTACGTGTTCCTATTCCTGCTCGGGCTTCGGCCCATCCGCGACCAATGGATCGGATTTGTCGTGATCGTCGTGGGCTACTGGGCGGCGTTTGCGCTGTGGCCCGTGCCTGCCAACTTCGACTATGACCATGTGGGCGTGTCGGCCGCCTGGCTGCAGGAGCACGGCCACACCGGCTTTGCCGCGCACTGGCAGAAGAACAGCAATCTCGCCTGGGCTTTTG
This sequence comes from uncultured Verrucomicrobiota bacterium, assembly GCA_903922605.1. Classification (GTDB taxonomy): domain Bacteria; phylum Verrucomicrobiota; class Verrucomicrobiia; order Limisphaerales; family UBA9464; genus CAIVQB01. Next base: position 28,747 of record CAIXUG010000080.1, on the reverse strand, counting down.
ACACCTGGTTCCTGAACCTGTTCTCCCGCGCCAAGCCGTGGGTTTACAACGGTGGCGGCTATTCCACGATCAGCTTCATCCCGACGCTCGGCACCATGGTGCTGGGCCTGCTTGCGGGCGGCGTGCTGCGCAGCGAACGGACCGGCGCCGCCAAGGTGAAATGGCTGGCCTGTGCCGGTGTCATCGGCATCGCGCTCGGCTGCACGCTGGAAGCACTCGGCATCTGTCCCATCGTGAAGAAGATCTGGACGCCGACCTGGGTGCTTTACAGCGGCGGCATCTGCTGCCTGCTGCTGGCCGGTTTCTACGCCTTGGTGGATCTGAAGGGTTGGAAACGCTGGGTCTTCCCGCTCGTCGTCGTGGGCACCAACTCCATCGCCGCCTACTGCATCGCCCATCTTTGGGAGAGTTTCATCGCGAAGAACCTGAAGACCCATCTGGGGCAGAACTTCTTCGGCTTTGCGGGTGACTATGAGCCGTTCGTCTTTGGCGCAACCATCCTTCTGGTCGAATGGCTGATCCTGCTCTGGATGCGGCGGAACAAAATCTTCCTGCGCATCTGAAAACGGGACCGAAACCATTTGCCCGATTCCGGGTTGGCCCGCAAAAATGGTCGCGTTCCAAATCTCACACCGCAATCTGCACATCCCATGAGTGAATCCTACGTTCCCCTCATCAGCTCCGGCGTCGCCGGTCCGCTGGGCGTCCTCCACCTGCCGCGCCTCTGGCTCAAGTCTTCCCTTGAAGCCGCCGGAAAACTGGCCCCCGGCTATCCGGGCTGTGGCCAGGGTTACGACATGATGGTTGTGAACGGGCTTGGCCTGAAGGCCGACGCGGTGAAGGCCTTCATTGCCACCCGGCCGACCTATCCGCAGTTCGAGGCCTGGATCAAAACCCAGCCCGGCGTGAACCTGACCAAGGGCAATATCCACAAACTCAACGTGAGCATCGCGGGCTACATCCACACCGACGAGGTGCGGAAGGGCGTGCTCGCCGCGAACGGCCTGCCGGACGACGGCTCGGTCCTGCCCGACGCCATCAACGTGAACAACCTCGACGACTGGTACGAATTCCACCAGGCCGTGCTGAAGTAATTTCGGCCGCAGACTGATTCCGCATTTTTAACTGACCGGCGTGGATGCTCATCCACGCCGTTTCTTTTTCGTCCTGCGCTTACGTCCGCAGGAACATCTCCGCCGCCGTATCCGCATAGCGCAGCCCTTGGCGGGTGAGGCGGAATGAATCCGGGGTCATTTCGCCCCAGCCGCAGGCCACCAGCCGGTCGAGTTCGCTTCGCCATTCGGATTTCAGGTCGAAGCCGGTGCGTTCGGTGAATTCGGCCAGGGGCCAGCCCGCGTTCATGCGCAGGCCGAAGGCGGCCAGCTCGCCCGCCCGGGCCAACGGCGACAGCGCCTCGGCGAGCTCCTTGGCGCGGCGGCCTTTTTCCAACTGCTCGATCCAGAGGGTGGTGTTGGCCCAGTTCTTCGCGCGCAGGCCGCGCACGTATTCGCTAGCACTGGGGCCGATACCGTAGCTGTCCCGTCCGCGCCAATAGCCGATGTTATGCTGGCAGGCGTAGTCGGGGATGGCCGGGGACGCGGGCGCGGCGGCTGGGTCACGATTCCGGGCGAAATTGGCGATCTCGTACTGGTGGAATCCGGCGGCACTGGCGCGGTCGATCAGCGCGTCGTACATTGCGCAGGCAAGCTCCTCGTCCACGTCGAACTCACCGGCCTTCAGCTGTTCGTAGAGCGGCGTGTCGTCCTCGTAGATGACCTCGTAACAGCTCAGGTGTTCGGTCCCCAGCGCCAGCGCCTCGTCGAGCGTGCGGTGCCACAGCTCCATGGTCTGGCCGGGGATGGCGAACATCAGGTCGATGTTCACATTGGCAAAGCCGGCCGCGCGTAGGATGTCCAGACTGCGGAAAACCTGCTCGCGCGAGTGGATGCGCCCGAGCCGCTCCAGCAGCGTCTCGTCGAGCGATTGCACGCCCATGGAAATGCGGTTTACCCCGGCATCGTGCAGCAGCTTCGCCTTGTCGGCGGAGACGGTGGCGGGGTTGCACTCGACGGACCATTCGGCTGCGCCAGTGAGGCCAAGCCGCTGCATCGCGCCCAGCACGGTTTCCCATTGCTTGATCGTGAGCAGCGACGGGGTGCCGCCGCCGAAAAAGATCGTGTCGGGGCGGCAGTCCGGCGCAATCAGCTCCAGCTCCCGCACCAACGCGTTCACGTAACGTCCGATGATGTCGCCAGACGGCGGCGCCGAGTAGAAGGCGCAATACTCACACTTGTGCGCGCAGAAAGGGACGTGGACGTAAAGGCTGCGGACCGGCGCGTCCGTCCGCGTCACGGACGGGTTGGCGGTCACGACGGTCTTCCGCTCGCGAAAGGTGATCGGTGCCGCCGCCGGCTCGCTGGTAAGAAGTGAATTCATCCGAGGTGGCGGAGACTACTTCACTGTCATTGCACCGCAACGCTCCATCGCCGCGCGAACGGCGGCGACGAGCGCATTGACACGCACCGGCAGCGGCCAGTCGCTGGGCGCTTCGAGGGTGTAATTATGCCGTGCCCGGTTCATGGCGATCCAAAGAGCCTCCGGCCATTCGGGGCGTTCGAGCGGTTTGAAGTCGGGCCATTCCTGGGGCCGGAGGATGCCCGGATGGCTGGAAGTCCGTCCGTCGATGACTTCCGAGGCATCGATGGGGCAGATCGGGCGCACGGCCTCGATCATGGCCTCGGCCAGGGAAGGCTCGCCGTCGGGATTCAGCTCGTAACAATAGAAACCATGCGATTCCCAGTCCTCATGCAGGAGCAGCGTGAGGTCGAAGTTAGGCTGGCGTTTCAGCCATTCGACATGCCCACGGGCCTCCGGCGTCCGGAAATGGCGGTAATCCCGGTTGATGTCGATGAGGTCGGCATTGCCACGGGTATTCGCCCGGATGCCGTCGGGGTTCAGGCAGGGCAGCAGCCAGAGCTCGGCGTCGGGCCAGAGATTTTCCTCGAGCAGCCGCAGGGCGGCGCGCGGGCCGGCGGGCTCATCGCCGTGCATGCCCGTGGAGAGATAAATCCGCTTCGAGTCGGCTCGGAGACCGGGGCGGTGAAAGGCGAGGAGCTTCTGGTGGCCGGCCGGGAATTCTTCGACCGCCCAACCGTGACGTTTCGCCTGCGTCTGACAGTCTGCCAGGGTCGCGTCGAGGTCGATGCGTTCGCCGAAGTAGCCGTCTCTGTTCAGTTCCAACCGTTTCACGCGCCGAGAATCGTTGCCAGTGGCCCGGGCGCAACTTTCCTCGCGACGCCTGAGCGTGGGTGTCGCCAACGCTCCACTCGCAGCAACTTACGGCGGCCTGATCGACTACCGGCTGACGGCCGTCGTTAACGGGGCGGCGGGCTTAAGCTGAAGCGTGGGGTCAGCCTGATCGGGGTGCCAGACCCGCAGCACGCCGTCCTGACCGCCGGCCACCAGCCAGTGCCCGTCGGCGGTGGCGGCAACCGAATAGGTGAAGTCGGTCGGGCCTTTCAGACCGAGCGTGCGTTCGCCATTTTCATTGAGCACCCGCAGCTCGTTCTCACCCGAAGCGGCCACCAGCCGGCGGCTGTTGCCGACGACGGCGACGGCGGTGACTTCCCGGCCGATGACCGGTCCCTGCTTTCGTTTTTCGCCGTTCACCGGATTCCACAGCTTCACGACGCCATCTGCCCCGCTGGTGGCCACCGTCTGGCCATCGGGCGACCAGGCGACGCCGAGCACATGCCCGGTGTGCCCTTCCAAGGCGTGGGTCTGCCGGGCCATCGCCGTATCCACGAGGCGCGCAAAGCGGTCCGCGCCCCCGGAGATCAGACGGTTGCCATCGGGCGAGTAGGCCAGGGCAAGCACGGTGTCGCTGTGCAGGCTGCTGATAGAATAGAGCAGCTTTCCGCCGACCGGATCCCAAATTTGCAGATCACCACCGCGAGTAGGCTCGCCGCCACCCACGGCCAGACGAGTTCCGTCCGGGTGGAAGGCGAGCGCGGTGACACGGTCGGCGAAAGCGGAGTTGGTCGCCCCGCCCAACGTGCGCTCCAAAACCCAGGATGGCTGCAGCGCAAACATCTGCGCGGCCCCGCTGGCCGGCCAGAGGCTGAGCGTGCGCTCATCGGCGAACGCGATGGCGGTTGCGCGAAATCCGGCCGGAATGACTTCGACCGGGGTGGCGTCGGCAGAATTCCAGAGGCGGACGGTCCCATCCTCGTGGGCGGTGGCCGCCCAGCGGCTGTCGGTGGAAAACGCCGCCGCCAGAGCCGGGGTGACGGCGTGGGCGGCCCGGCCAACCGCCGAGTGCAACTCCGTCTCGGCAGTGGCAATCTCCCCATCCACCATTCGCCGATGGTATTCGGCCGCGAGCAGAACGGTCTCGGCCCGCACGACGCCCGTGCGTGCGAGTTCAGACTCGTTGCGGGCGGAATCCAGTTTTTGCCGGAGCGGTTTCAGCTCCTGCTCCGCCTGTTCCACCGCCTTGGCGGCCGCCTCTGTTTTCTCGCCCGCCTTTTTTCTCTGATCGACGGCATTGGTGGCACCGGTGGAGGAACGGAACACGCGGGCCTGATCCAGCTCGGCGGTGAGGCGGTTCTTTTTGGCCGTCTCCCAGTTCGGTTCCTTGTCGGTCAGGGCTTTGGTGGCCGCTGCCAGCGCCTCATCCGCCTTTTTTACACGTTCGCGTTGGGCGTCATGCTCCTTGCGCGCGGCCTCCAATGAAGCCTGGTGCAGGTCCCGTTCCGCGCGCAGCCGGACCAGCGAACGCTCCACCTGCTCAATGGCCGCCTCGGCAGCGGCATCGGTCACGAGAGCGGCCACGAATTGTTTGGTGCCGGCATCGGACAAGAGCACTACCCCGTTGGTCAGAGTCAGCCGGAATTTTCCATCCGGACTCAGCTGGACGGAGGCACCTTGTTTGGGGGGCTGGCCATTGGTCACCGCCGCTGGCGTGCTGGCGAAAGTCCGGTGCCACAGCTTGACCTCGCGGAAGCCACCGGAGGCGATCCGGTTTCCGTCGGGGCTGAAGGCGAGCGAATTCACCACGTCGCGATGCGCCGCGGCTGAGTCGCCAGTTCCGGCCAGGCCGCTGTCCGCAAGTCGGCCTAGAAGCTGGCCCGACGGAAGCTGATAGACGTCGATGTGATTGCCCCGTCCGCAGGCGGCATAGCGGCCATCCTCGGTGACCGCGACGGCCAGGATCGGATTCAGAGCATCGGGCAGGGACTGCCAGGCGATGGCTTCCTCGTATTTCTCCGAAGCCTTTGCCCCCTGGTCGATCCATAGCGCGAGCAGGCCCAGCTCTTCGGGTTTTAGGTTGACTGCGTTGACCTTGTTTTCCTTGGGCGGCATGCGCGGCTTTTCCTCGTGGGTCGCCACCTTGAGCAGGAGCGACTCGGCGGATTTGCCCGGCACGATGGCCGGGCCCGATTCGCCGCCCTTCAGCATGTTCGCCGGGGTTTCGAGGAGCAGGTCGGCCTTGGTCGTGGTCTTGTTGTGGCAGGGCAGGCAGTTCGCCTGGAGCACCGGCACAACCTCACGATAGAAATCCACGGGCGCTGTGCGGTCCGGCCGGGTTACCGGAATGACGGCCTCGGACGCAAACGCGTGCCCTAAGGGCAAGCCCAATGCGAGCAAGGCGCCGAGTAGCGGGCGCATTAAGACTGCCATCGATCGGTCAGAATGCCGGCAGAGTCGCGAAGCGTCTTGGACTGCGGCAGTCCTCTGCCGCTTTGGTTGGGAAAGCCAACGACTGAGAGCGTGGTTCAGCCATTCTTCCATCCGTCCGGCTGCCGAAAGCGCGAGAGGGCTCGCGCAGTCCAAGACGCTTCGCGACTCCTTCACCGGCTCTGAGTGGGCAGCCCTTTTTGAAGGGCTGGAGCCATGGATGAAAAAACCTAGCGCGCTCACTTTTTCACCTCCGGCTTGGGCGCGGGCGAAACTTTCACGAGGAAGGGCTGCGAATAGACCGCCACCGTGACATCCGCTGGCTTCGCCCGTTCCTCGGCAGCCTTGCGCTTCGCCTCGACTGTTTTTTTGCGCTCCTCGAGTTTCGGTTTTTCGGCGGCGGGCGCGGCGGCCAGGTTTTTCTCAACCTCTTTCAGCTCGGCTTCGGCGGCCGTCAGCGCCTCGGGATTATTACGGTATTTGCCGCCGACGACGCCCTGAACCCACAGCGTGTGCGTGCCCTCGGGCAGTTTCAGTTCTGCGAGGTTGATCTCCACAGTCGCGTTGGTGGCCTTTTCAGCAATGGAGATGTCCTTTGCCTTGTCGAGCGCGGGATTGCCAAAGGGCTTTACGTTGAAGGCGGCGTTGAAGTCGCCGCGCCGGGTGACTTTCAGTGGCAGTGTGAGTTTGCCGTCCACGGTCACCTCGTATGTTTTTGCCTCCGCCGGTTGCAGGGTGACCGGAGCCCATTCGGCCGAGCCCGCCGCAACGGACGCATCCCGGTCCAACCGCGTGGCGACCGCCTCCTGATCGTAGTCGCCCACCGGCCAGATTACGGTGCCCAAGGAGGCGATCCGCGAAACTTCGTCGACGCCAATCACCGCGCGGCCAAGGAATTGGACATTGGTACAACCGGTCGCCCCTTCGGCGGCGGTCAGCAGCAGTTGCCCGGCATTCTGTCCGGCGACGATGCGCCCGGGTGTCACCGAAACGCCGGCCGGCAGGTTGGTGGCGGTGATTTCGATGTCGCCATTGAAGCCGTCGCGGCGCAGCGCCAGCACCCGGACCGGCAGCGTCTCACCCCGCCGGAGGAAAGTGCTGGCGACGTGTATCTGCCGGTCGTCGTCCTTGGCCTTGGGCGGTGGTTGGGGCAGGGCGACGAGGCGGAAGTCAGGAGTCTCACGGCGGAGACTCAGCCGATACGGATGGCGGGGACTGGTCGCTCCGGCGTTGAACAGGTCGCGCACCAGGATGCGGTAGCTGCCGTCCTCCTTGATCTCGATCCGGCCCGCCGGATCGCGGGTCGCGGTGTTGAAATCGCGTCCGCCCACATTGGTGTCGCCGTCGTTGAACTCCTGCAGATCCCCGTACTGCGCCTCGCCCTTGTCATTTTTCGTCACGCGTTGCAGCAGCGCAAAGGGATCGCAGGCCTGGCCGAGCCGTTCGCCCCACAGCTCCAGCCACAGCACGTCGCCCTTTTTGGCCTCGAACATGACGCCGTTCAATTCGCCGCGTTTGGGGAAGAGGCCGGAGAACTCGCACGGAGGCGTGACCGACACGATCCCGTTGGTGAGCGATACGAACACCGGATTCGTCGTCAGGGTGAAGAGCAGGGGATTGGAGCTGCCATTGGTCGAGCCAAACCGCCAGGCGAAGGCCTCGCCCGCCAGCATCGCGGCAGCGGGTTTGCGGATCATTTCCACGGGGGTTCCGCCGAGGGCCGGGGCGATCACCTCGACCCCAAGCCGGTCCAGCGGACGCCCATCGGCATCGGTGACCGTACTGCGCTCGTCCCCGGGCAGGTTATGGCCGTAGAGCGTCACGAAATTGGTTTCGCCCGCGCGCAGCACGTTGGGCAGCGCGAACTCGAGCTGCGCGCCGGCCGTGACCGTCAGCCGGTAGGCGAAGTCGTCGCCGCCGCGGAAAGTCTGGTCGTGGAGCTGGAGCAGGAAGGAGCCATCCGCCGGCGCGGTAAAATCCAGGAAGCCGCGCCGGGAGCGGCTGAGTTCGCGGCCGTCGGCCGTGAGGACGACGAGCATGGGCTCGATTCGCGAGTCCAGCTCGCGCGACTGCGTGCGGATCACGAGCCGCTGGGCGGCCTTCGCGGCAAAGCGGAACCAGCTGGCGGTGTTCGCCGCCGTCCGCCCGTTCACCATGGAATCCAAAGGCAGATCGAGCGCGGTCCCGGCGGAGGTGTTCGTCGTCGGCCCGGTAAACTCCGGCGTGTCGCCGATGGCCAGCGCGCGCGGATTCGACACGCCGAACCGGCCTGTGAACCGGACATCCACAAAACCCGGCGGCACTTCGGGCGGGACGATGACGGTGTACACGGCGGCGTTATCCGGCTTGGACGTGGCCACGATGCGTGCGTCGGAAAAGCGTAGGCCGGCCGGATCGTCGAGGCTGCTGCCCGAAACCGTCAGTTCGTTCGTGGTGCCTGCGCGAAAGCCCGCCGGGAAAATCCAGTTCAGCCGCGCCAGCGGAAGCTGGGCCTCGGCTGGAAAAGCGCCCGCCATCAGCGCGAGAGCGCCAATCGTGGCAACAAAATCAGGGCGGACTTTCATCAGATTCAATCAGTTCCCGGGGCCGGTTGTCCGGCTCCGTTGCCATCGTCGAATTCAAGCTCGCGTGGAGGGCCCGGGAGACAGAGCAAGACGCTCTGACGGCCGGTCAAATTCGGGATGTTGCAGGAGCTGTGGCGAAATTCTGCGGGTTCAGTTGCCCGCGTGTCCAGCCGCGCGAAAGGGTTATGCGGGGAGAGATGGGGGATACGGCGGCGAAATTCGTTTGCGACCCGATCAAACCGCGTGGCGGCCGACAAAACCCCTTGAAAATCGATCGGACCGAAGCAGCATCGTAAACCTAGACGGAAATCGGAATTTTCACCTGAACATGCCCATGATGATCAGCATACCCGAGCCATCGCCTGAGCAGCAGATCGTCGGCTGCAGCCTTTCCAATTTTCTGGCCGACCGCCGGCATCAGATACTGTCTGAGTGGATGGTTGGGATTCAGGAGCATGAGATGCTGCCTGCCACGGATGGTCTGACGCCTAACCAGCTCAGGGACCACATTCCCAACATTCTCGATGACCTGAACCGCACCCTCACCGATGCGTTCAACCACGAGATCAAGGAGCAGTCGGCGCGGTTTGCCGCCTATCACGGACATATCCGGTGGGAACAGCATTACGACATCGCCCAGCTGATCCGGGAAATTGGCGCGCTGCGTACGGTGCTCATTCACTATCTGGCCGAATTTCAGGAACAACGTGCCCCGGAAAGCGCCGGGAAACCCGGCCTTTTTGCCATGGTTGTTCTGCACTCATTTTTCGACCGGATCATCCGGCTTTCGGTGGAGCAATTTTTGGCGACCGCCAAGATGATTCAGCGTCCGCAGTGAGCCGATTGGCCGATGGCCGCCCGATGTGCCACCGGCATCTTGCCGGCAGGGGCCACCCGGGGCCGACACATAAGGCTCGACATCGAAAGTTTGGGTGGCCCTTGGATTCGTCGCTGCCAGCGGGACGCTGGTAGCACGTTTACGCCCTTACTGTCAGGGATTCTTCCCGACGAGGCCACCTCAATGGTTGAACAGGAATTCCTTCGTGTTCAGGAGGGCCCAGAGCGTGTCCTCGTAGGCCTCGCGGCGGGCCTTGGTCTTGGCGGTGTCGTCCTTGGCGGCGGTGGCCTTTTGCGTGACGTAACCGATGGCAACCTTGAGTTCCTCGGGCTGCGGGTCGCGGGAATAGGCCAGGCGGTAGAGGTCGCGCAGCTTGAGGTCGTCCGGTTTGGCGGGTTCGGAGGCGAGTTTGGCCGGGCGGCTGGCATCGGCGGCGAGCTTGTCCTGGATGTCCTTCGCGTTGAGCAGGTGCAGGCTCTGGCTCAGTGAGGCGTCCATGCTGCGTTCGCATTCGCAAGCGCTGCTGCTCTCCGGCCGGCCGAAGACGGTGAGGAAATAGCTGCTCGCGTTGAAACTGTTGTCGGGCAGCGCCACCGCGCGCGTGCCGGCGGGCAGGCCGTCGAACTTTGACTCCGTGGCGAGCATGGTGTTGACGGCGTCGTAGAGCACCTCGGCGTTAAGGCGGCGCGGATAGTAGCGCGCGAAGTGGTGCCGGTCGCGGGCGTTGTACTGGTTCGGCGTCGCGCTGAGCTGATAGACTGTCGAGCGCGTGAGCGTGCGGACGAGACCTTTCAGATCGTAGCCGCTCTTCACGAAATTCGCCGCGAGTGCGTCGAGAAGTTCCGGATTCGTCGCGGGATTGGTGTCGCGCATGTCGTCCTCGGGCTCCACGAGGCCGCGATTGAAGAAGTGCTTCCAGTAGCGGTTCACCAGGGCGCGGGCGAAGAAGCGGTTGTCGGGCTTGGTCAGCCAGTCGGAGAGCGCCTGGCGCGGGTCATCATCGGGCGCCAACGCGAGTGCGGGCTCGCCAAGGCCGGCGGGCTTCATCTGCTGGCCGTTCTTCTTGTTCGTCGCCTGGGCGGTGCCACGCCTGTGGACGATAATATCCTCACCTGGTTGGCTGCCAGTCTTGTAGCCGACCTGTGAGAAGAACGCGCCGAAGCTCCAGTAGTCGGCCTGGCTCCAGCGCTCATAAGGGTGGTGATGGCATTGAGCACACTGGAGGCGCAGCCCGAGGAACAGTTCGGCCGTGTCCTCCAGCTGGCCCTGCATGGTGCGGACCTGCCGGTACCACGCCACAGGCGGATTTTCGGTGACATCTCCCGACGCGGTCAGAATTTCCCGTGCGAACTGATCGTAGGGCTTGTTGGCGACGAGCGACTCGCGGATCCAGTCGTGGAAGGCGTAGGTGCCGCGCGCCTGCTTGGCGTCGGCGCGCTTGTTGCGGAGCAGCGCGCTCCAGGTGTTGGCGAAATAGTCGGCGTAATCGGTCGAGGCCAGCAGGCGGTCGATGACGGCGTCGCGTTTGTTCGGCGAGGAATCCTTGGCGAGCGCCTCGGCTTCCTGAGGGGTGGGCAGGCGACCGGCGATGTCGATGGTCACGCGCCGGATGAAGGTGGCGTCGTCGGCCACGTCACTCGGCGGCATACCGACCTTCTTGAGCTGCTTGAAAACCAGCTCATCCACGAACGTTCGGGCCAGGGGCAGATTCTCCACCGGAGCGCCGAGGGGTACGGTTCCGCTGAAGGTGGCGACCTTGCCCTGATAGCGGACCATCACGGCAACCTCCCCGGGCTGGTTGAAGACCTTGACCCGGCCCAACGCGTCGGTCGCGGCCATGTCCTTGTCGTTCGGCTCGAACAGCGCGCCGCGCGTCACGTCCTCGGTCGAACCATCGGAATAGTGGGCGGTCACGACGAGCTGCTGCTCCGCGTTGAGCGGCAGCGTACGTTCGGTGGGGAACACTTCGATGCGGGTGACCGTTGGCGCGTCGGCGCGGCCGACCGGCATGCCCTGGGAAATCCAGCGTATGAGCAGCCGGTAGTCGTCGGAGGCTGGCTCCAGCCGCTTGCCGCCGCCATGCGGCAACTGGGCGGTGCCCTTGGTCAGCAGCAGGCTGTGTTCGGGCGCGGCCGGGAAGAGGCGGCGTCCGCGCGCTTCCTTGACGAGATGCTCGTAGTCCTCCCCCGGCTCGAAGCCGAGCAGCGAGAGACGGAAGCCATTTTGTCCCGCGGCCTTGCCGTGACAGCCGCCGCCGTTGCAGCCGTTTTTGGTGAAGATGGGGACGATCTGGTTCGCGAAATGGATCGGCGCGGGCTGAGACGCGTGCGTGACCGTCACCGGGAAGGTCGCGGTCGTGCCGTCCTTGGCCCGGGCGGTGATGATGGCCGAACCGTCCGCGTCGGGCGTAGCCCGACCGGCCTTGTCGATGCTGACGATGCCGGCTGGTTCGGATGACCAGGTCACCTCGCGGGTGAGGTCGAGGTCATTGGCGGTGGTCGCGAGCAACTGCTGCCGGGCGTCCTTGGTGTTGAGGACGAGATTGGTGACGCCGCTGCGGAACTGGATCGTCAATGCGTGGGCGTGCATGTGCAGAGCCAGAGCGCCGAGGAGAAAACAGCAAAGGCGCAAAGGCGCGAAGGAAAGACGTGTGATCGGACGGGTCATGGCAGAAAAGGGGAATGGTTCCAGCACCCGTCCGGGGTGCAAATCAGAGAGGGGGCATCGAACCCCGGGCGCTGCCCGGGGCTAAGTTCCATTGGCCCTCCGGGCCGAAGAAAATCAGGTCGGAAGATGTGTGAACCGGAAAACACCGTAATTACTCTGAAAGTATTGGATGCTTGCTTGGACATGCCCTGCTTCGCGCCGGAGGCGCACAGGAACTTAGCCGGGGGCAACGCCCCCGGAACGGGCGGACTATGTCTTCGCACCCCGGAGGGGTGCTGGAAGCTTTGCCTTGGTATACTCCCGTCCCTTCTTCGCGCCTTCGCATCTTGGTTGTTCATCCTCTGCTTCATCCGACCAGTTCCTTCATGGGCTGCCAGCCATCCACGAGATAGTGCGGACGACCGGCGAGATCCGGCAACGTTACCTGAGCCGTGTCGAGGCCGAGCTGGTTATACAGTGTGGCGAAGACTTCGCCGAAATGGACGCCGCGTTCGGCGATTTCACCACCGAGACGGTCGGTCGCGCCGATCACCTGGCCGGTACCCATGCCGCCGCCGGCCAGGAGCGCGCAGCCGAGCTGGGGCCAGTGGTCGCGGCCCGCGTCGGCATTGATCTGCGGCGTGCGTCCGAACTCGCCCCAGGCCACCACCGCCACATCCTTGTCCAATCCGCGCTCATGCAGATCCTCGACGAGTGCGCTCATGGCCTGGTCGAAGAGCGGCAGATGCGTGAGCAGTTCGCTGTGGTTGTTGCTGTGGAAATCCCAGCGCCCGAAATTCAGTGTCACGCAGCGCGCGCCGGCCTCGACGAGGCGGCGGGCGACGAGGAACTGCTCGCAGTTGCGGGGCGCGCCGTCACCGTAGTTCTTCGGGTCACCCTTGCCGTAGCGCTCGCGGACCTTCGCGGGTTCGCGGCTCACGTCCAGTGCCTCCAGGAGCTTGCTCGAGGTCAGAATGTTGAAGGCCTCCTGATTGAATGCATCCAGGCTTTCGACCACGCCGCTGCTGTCCATGTCGCGGCGAAACCGGTCAAAGCCCGCGAGCAGGGCACGGCGGTCACTGAGGCGGTCGAGTGAGACGCCGTTGAGCTTCAGGTCCTCCATGCCGGGGCCGTTGGGACGGAACGCTGTGTGCGTCGGGCCCAGGAAGCCGGGATGCCCCGGCGAACCGTAAGGCGGATGGCCGGCCTTGGGCGCCAGGCCGACGAAGGCGGGAATCGTCGGATCGGTCGGGCCCTGCAGTTTCGAGAGCGTCGAGCCGAGGGAAGGCCAGCCGCCGGGCGGCTGATTCGGCACCGGGCGGCCGGTGTAGCAGATGAAGGAATCGTGGTCTCCGCTGGGCGAGCCGTACATCGTGCGGATCGGGACGAGCTTGTCCATGATCCGAGCGCAGTACGGCATGTGCTCCGAGATCTCGATGCCGGGCACGTTCGTCGCGCGCGGCTTGTGCGGGCCGCGGATCTCCAGCGGTGCATCCATCTTCAGGTCAAACATGTCCTGGTGCGGCGGTGCGCCGACCAGATAGATCATGATCACCGCCTTGTGCGACTTGCGGATGCCCGAAAGCTGCTCGGCCTGGAGGAGCTGCGGCAGGGCCAGCCCGCCCATTGCCAGTCCGCCGATGCGCAGGAAGTCGCGCCGCGAATGACCATCGCAAAAAGGGCGATGGGCGCTGCCGGGGATCGTCAGCATGGCGAGGAAAGACAGGTCATCCCACCAGTTCCTTCATGGGTTGGCAGCCGTCGGGGACGAGATATTGCGGGCGGCCCGTGAGGTCGGGGATGGTCACCTTGTTCACGTCGATGCCGAGGTTCTGGTACAGCGTGGCAAACACCTCGCCGTATTGGACCGGGCGCTCGCTCGGTTCGCCGCCGAGGCGGTCCGTCGCGCCGATGACCTGGCCGACCTTCATGCCGCCACCGGCGAGCAGGGCGCAGTTGGCGCGCGGCCAGTGGTCGCGGCCGGCGTCTTTGTTGATGGTTGGGGAACGGCCAAATTCGCTCCACATCAGCACGCTTACGTCCTTGTCGAGGCCGCGTTGCTTCAAGTCTTCCAGCAGCGCGCTCACGCCCTGGTCGAGCATGGGCAGGTCATTGCGGGCATTAACGAAGTTGTTGCCGTGATAATCCCAGAAGCCGTAGGCGACCGTCACGAACCGCGCCCCGGCCTCGACCAGCCGGCGGGCGACGAGGAACTGCTCGTTCATCATCGGCGCGGCATCGCCGTGAACCTTGATGTCGCCCTTGCCATAGCGCTCACGGAGCGCGGCGGATTCCTTTTCGACGCTCAGCGCCTCCAGCAGCCGGCTGGAGGTGAGCATGCCGAAGGCCTGCTCGTTGAACCCATCGAGACCGGACATCAGCCCGCTGGCATCCACGTCGCGACGGAACTTGTCAAAGGCGGTCAGCAGCGAGCGGCGGTCAGCGAGGCGGTCGGTCGTGATGCCGTTGAGCACCATGTCGGACTTGGCGTCGGCGGCGGGCCGGAAGGCATCGTGCGCCACGCCCGCGTAGCCGGCGGTAGCGGCGTTGTAGGGGCGGTGCTGCATCCGCGGTTCGAGCCCGACAAAAGCAGGCACCGACGGGTCCGCTGCGCCCAGCACGCGCGAGACGCAGGCACCGAAGGAGGGCCAGCCGCCCGGTGGCTGCTGGTTCTTGCGCCGGCCGGTCTGGCACATGAAATCCGAATGGTCATCCACCGCGTCCGAAAGGGACCGGATGAGCGCATACTGGTCCGCGCACTTCGCCAGCAGCGGCAGATGTTCGCAGACCTGGAAGCCGGGGACGCTGGTGGGAATCGGTTTGAACTCACCCCGGATCTCCGCCGGGGCGTCCATCTTGAGATCGAAGGTGTCCTGGTGCGGCGGCCCGCCCGGCAGGTAGATCATGATGACCGCCTTGTGGCCGGAACGGAGGCCGGACGCGGCCTCAGCCTGTAGCAACTGCGGCAGCGCCAATCCACCCATGCCCAGCGCGCCGATGCGCAGGAAATTGCGGCGCGAAAACCCGTCACAGAACCGCTTCGATTGTCCGGGAATGGTGAGCATGGTGGATCGAACTACAAAGGCCTGTGGCCGCGAACTGCCCGCCACGCACCGCAACCCAGCAGCAACAGGGAGGCAATGAACAAGGACGAGGGTTCAGGAACAACCGTCACGTTGTCGAAGGTCTGGGGGCTGAAATCGTAGAGGGCGATCTTGCCGCTGCTGAAAGTGCTGTCGGTCAGGGTGGTTGCCGGCGTCAGGGCCCCGTTGACGAAGACCGAATAGGTGTCGCCGGAAACCGTGATGTGCAAGTGGGCGTCGCTGACCCCGTCCGTAAACAGTCCGCTGGCGATATTCAATCGGGGCGAGACCACTCCGCCAGAAATCACATGCCAATAGAGCCCGTTGGCGGCGGCGCCGGTCACGAGCAGGATGCCATTCTGATTGTCGCTGCTGCGGAGCCATACGCCGCCGTCCTGAACATGGTTGATGTCCAGGTCGATGCTGAAATCCTGAAGATTGAAGGGGAGACTCGAATAGGTGGGCGGAGCGTTGTTCGGCGCCTGCGCGTAATAAACCCCGCCCGAAGCGGTCCAGTTCCCCACCTCATTGCCCCATAGCCCTGAAGGCGTGGAATCAAACGTATCGCTGAAAATCGCCGCGGCGGACGTGAAAACGAACAGGCCACTCACCGGCAACAGGGCGAACGGGGTTTTCATAAGATCATGATTTGGGCGTGACTATGGAACTGGGTTCGTAGCGGAAAGCATTCTCATCCCACCAGCTCCTTCATCGGCTGGTAGCCGTTGTCCACGAGGAACTGCGGGCGGCCGGTGAGGTCGGGGATCGTGATCTTGTTCACATCCAAGCCGAGCGACTGGTAAAGCGTCGCGAAAACCTCACCGAACTGTACCGGGCGTTCCACCGCCTCGCCGCCCAGCCGGTCGGTCGCGCCGATGATCTGGCCATGCTTCATGCCGCCGCCCGCCACGAGCGCGCAGCTCACGCGGGGCCAATGCTCGCGGCCGGCATCCTTGTTGATGGTCGGGGAACGGCCGAACTCACCCCACACGACCACGCTCACGTCCTTGTCGAGACCGCGCTCGTGCAGGTCACGGATGAGCGCGCTGAGCCCCTGATCGAGCAGGGGCAGGTCCTGGCGCAACGCGCCGAAGTTGTCGCCGTGATGGTCCCAGCGGCTGAAGGCGAGGGTGACG
The DNA here is from genome assembly GCA_903922605.1 of uncultured Verrucomicrobiota bacterium. GTDB lineage: Bacteria > Verrucomicrobiota > Verrucomicrobiia > Limisphaerales > UBA9464 > CAIVQB01. The sequence goes on along the minus strand of CAIXUG010000080.1, from coordinate 12,801 downwards.
CAGCGCGCGCCGGCCTCGACGAGCCGCCGGGCGACGAGGAAGTGCTCCATCAGCTTCGGGCCGCCGTCGTCGCGATTGTGGGGGTCGCCTTTGCCGTAGCTTTCGATGATTCGCGGGTCTTCCTTCTTGAGATCGAGGGCGTCCGCCAGCTTGCTGGAGGTGAGGATGCCGAAGGCCTGCTGGTTGAAGGCATCGAGGCCGTCCATCATGCCAGTCGAATCGGCATCACGACGGAACTGGTCGAGGCTCTTGAGCAGGGCGCGACGATCCGAGAGGCGGTCGAGCGTGAGACCTTTGAGCGTCATGTCCTCCGCGCCGCCGCCCTTGTTCGGCTGGAAGGGCGCATGGCCGACCCCGAGGAAGCCGGGCTTGCCGTTCTCCGACCATTCCTCGTGGCCCATCTTGGGCGCGAGGCCGACAAATGGCGGTATCGAAGGATCGACCGCGCCCTGCAGTCGGGAGAGCACTGAGCCCAGCGCCGGCCATCCGCCCGGCGGCATGTTCCGGCTGTCCCGACCGGTGACGCATTGAACCGCGTAGTGATCGCCGTTGCAGCCGACGATCGAGCGGATCAGGGAATACTTGTCCGCCATCTGCGCCAGCCTGGGCAGGTGTTCGCAAATCTGGATGCCAGGGACGTTTGTGGCGATGGGCTTGAACTCGCCACGAATCTCGGACGGGGCGTCCTGCTTCAGGTCAAAAATGTCCTGATGGCTCGGGCCGCCCGGCAGGAAAATCATGATGACCGCCTTGTGCTGGTTACCGGCGGAGCGGATGCCCGCCGCCGCCTCGGCGCCCAGCAGCTGCGGCAGCGCGAGTCCGCCGAGTCCAAGCGCGCCGATGCGCAGGAAATTGCGCCGCGACACGCCATCGCAGAAACCGCTGTGGGCGGGCTTGGGTCCAAGAATGTTCAGCATATTCTTCTCAGGGACACGTTTCGGGGAACTTTACGGTCCATCTTTTCGCCTTATTCGGGCGACGTGGCAAGCCCCGGAACCGGGGAATTGGAAGTTTTTTTGGGTCACCGTGTTCAACCCAATCCTGTCCTTCAGGCGATCAGCTTGCCCACGACCTCCCCGGCCACATCCGTCAGGCGGAAGTCCCGGCCCTGATGACGGTAGGTGAGTTTCTCATGATTGAGGCCAAAGAGGTGCAGCATCGTCGCGTGGAAGTCATGTACGTGAACCGGTTCGCTCGCGACGTTCCAGCCAATTTCATCCGTGCTTCCGATCACTTGGCCACCCCGGATGCCGCCGCCGGCCATCCACATGCTGTAGGCGAAGGGATGGTGGTCGCGCCCGCTGACCTTGGCGAAGCCCGGCCGGTTTTCGCCCAACGGGGTGCGACCGAACTCGCTGGCCCAGATGACGAGCGTCTCATCGAGCAGGCCACGCTGCTTGAGGTCGGCAAGCAATGCGCCGACGGGCTGGTCCACCACGCGGCAGTTGAACTGCATATCGGATTCCAGGTCGTTGTGATGGTCCCAGGAGGCGTGGTGAATGGCCACGAACCGGACGCCGCGTTCCACCATGCGCCGGGCCAGCAGGCAGTTCTTCGCGAAGGTCTTGAAGGCGTCGGGACCGCCGCCGCGCTGGGTTTTCAGACCGCCGGCAGCGCGCTCCACGCCGTAGGCAGCGCGGAGGGCCTCCGGTTCGCGCGAGAGGTCGGTCAGTTCCGGCGCGGCGACCTGCATGCGGGCGGCCAGCTCGTAGCTCGCGATGCGCGAGGCGATTTCGGGATCACCCACGGCTTTCTGCCGGAGCGCGTTCAGGTCGCGCAGGGCTTCCAGCCCGAGGTGGCGCGCCTCGGGGCTGAGTTCGGCGGGGGTGTTGAGATCCTGCACCGGCTCGCCCTGGGCGCGGAAGGGCACACCGGCGAAGTTGGAGGGCAGGAAGCCGCTGCTGAACATCGTGTTCCCGCCGCTGGGCGCACGGCCCGCCGTGAGCACGACGTAGCCCGGCAGGTTCTGCGACGGGCTGCCCAGCGCATAGTTGATCCAAGAGCCCACGCTGGGACGGCCGAGGGACATTGAGCCCGAATACATCAGCAGCTCGCCCGGATGATGGTTGAACGCCTCGGTGTGCATGGAGCGCACGAGCGCGATGTCATCGGCGTGGCGGCCGATGTTGGGCAGCAGCCCGCTCATCTCGTGGCCGCACTGGCCATAGCGGCGGAAGGGATTCGGCGAGCCCAGCAGCACGGCACTGTCCTTCTGGATGAAGGCGAAGCGGACGTTCTTGGTGAACGATTCGGGCAGCTTCTGGCCGTGCAGCTCGTTGAGCTTGGGCTTCGGGTCAAACAGGTCCACCTGGCTGACGCCGCCTTCCATGTAGAGGAAGATGCAGTTCTTGGCGCGCGCAGCGAAGTGGGGCAGGTGAGCGGCCGGCACCGCGCCGGGGAGTCCCGCACCGGCGGCGAGCAGTCCATCGCGGCCCAGCAGCGAGGCGAACGCCAGCCCGCCGACGCCGCGCGCGGCGTTCACGAGGAAGTCGCGGCGCGTGATCCGGGCAATATCGATGGGGTCCAGGCTCATTCGCGGGTGAGGAACTCGTCGAGGTTCAGGAGGGTTTGCGCGAGGATGGGGAATTCGTTCGTCGGCGCAACGGCGCGGGTTTTCGCGGTCAGCTCATTCAGGCGCTTCAGCTCCTCGCGCCCCGGCTCGCGGCCGAGACAGGTGCGGAAGGCGAAACGGATTTGGTCTGCCGGTGGCTCTGCTGCGATGCGCGTGGCCAAGGCCCGGGCGCAGGCGGTGAAAGTCTCGTTGTTCAGCAGGGTCAGCGCTTGGAGGGGATTGTCGGAGCGTTCGCGGCGGGTGCAGGCCTGGCTGGAATCGGCCTGGTCAAAGGTGGGCAGCAGCGGATGCGCCACGGTGCGCTGCGCATAGATGTAGAGGCTGCGCCGCTGCAGGTCGGGACCGGTGTCGTCGGTCCAACTCCAGGCCCCGGCCGTGCTGAGCCACTTTACGTCCTCGGGCAGATGCGGGCGGAAGCTCTTGCCGCCAATCCGGGGATTCAGCAGGCCGGAGACGCTGAGGGCCTCGTCGCGGAGGATTTCGCTTTCGAGGCGGAAGCGTCCCTGCCGGGCGAGCAGGCGGTTGTCCGGATCGCGCGCCAGCAGTTCCGACCGCACGTGCGACGACTGGCGGTAGGCCGAGGAGGTGACGATGAGGCGGATGAGCTGCTTCCGGCTCCAGCCGGAGCGCTGAAATTCACGCGCCAGCCAGTCGAGCAGTTCCGGGTGCGTGGGAGCTTCGCCACGCACCCCGAAATCTTCCGTGGTGGCGACGAGGCCGCGTCCGAACAGGTGCAGCCAGATGTGATTCACAGCCACCCGGGCGGTCAGCGGATTTTCCGGCGCCACGAGCCAGCGGGCGAGATCCAAACGGGTGGGAGATGTCATCTCCGCCTGCGGCTGCTGATGGCCTCGCGTGCTTACGGCCTGCAGGAAGGCCGGCTGCACCTCGTCGCCGTGGCGTTGATAGTCGCCGCGCACGTGCACAAAGGTCTTTGGGGCGTTGGTTAGGCGGACCAGCGTGTAGGCAGTGCGTCCGTCGGGCAGCGGCACGTCAAGCTCCTCGGTTGCGTTGAAAAAAGCGTAGGTCTGGTAGAACTCGCGCTGGCTGATCGGGTCATATTTGTGCGAATGGCATTCGGCGCAGCCGAGGGTCAGCCCCAGCCAGACCAGCCCCGTCGTGGCTACCCGATCCACCTTGGCCTTGGCCACGAACTCGGCGGGGTCAATGCCGTCCTCATGGTTGCTCAGGGTCATCCGGTGAAAACCGGTTGCAATGAGCTGCTCGGGCGTCGGGTTGGGCAGCAGGTCACCGGCGAGCTGCTCGATCGTGAACTGGTCGAAAGGCTGGTCGCGGTTGAACGAGTCGATCACCCAGTCGCGATAGACCCAGGCCCAGGGCCGTTCGCGGTCCACCTGGTAGCCGCTGCTGTCGGCGTAGCGGGCGAGATCGAGCCAGTGGCGTCCCCAGCGCTCGCCGAAATGCGGTGAGGCCAGCAGCCGGTCCACGAGCCGTTCGTAGGCGCCGGAAGCCGGGTCAGCGAGAAAGGCATCCGTTTCCGCCGGCGTGGGTGGCAGGCCGGTCAGATCGAGGCTCAGGCGGCGGATCAGCGTCGGGCGGTCGGCCTCAGGCGAGGGTGGCAGATGCTCGCGCTCCAGCCGGGCCAGGATGAAACGGTCAATCGGCGAATGCATCCGACGCTGATCGTGAACTGCCGGGAGCGGGGCCTTTTTCAGCGGCTGAAAGGCCCAGTGGTCCGGCTTCGGGGCGGGTTCGCCGGCGGAAACCGGCCATAGGCAAAGCATGGCCAATACGGCAGCGGCAAGCCGGCAGCCGGGCACAAAGGTCGTCGGTTGGAGCCAAGGTGCTTTCAGGAACGCGCTTATGACGCCGGGAAGCGACGGAATCTTCGGAGTTATTTTTGAAGCTTTCTGCGCCGGGTTGCGTCCAGACTCGACCATGTTCACCCGGTATCAGCTCTGCCACCGGCGCGCCTTCACGCTCATCGAGCTGCTGGTGGTCATTGCAATCATCGCGATTCTGGCGGGGATGCTCCTGCCCTCCCTCGCCGGGGCGAAGGAATCGGCCAAGCGCATCGCCTGCGTGAACAACCTGCATCAGCTCGGCCTGGCGCACGCCATCTACACGGGCGATCACAGCGGAAAATATGTCCCCCGGACCTATCAACCGGCCTGGCCGACCCTCCTGCGCCCCGTCTATCAGGCGACCAATGTCCTGCGCTGCCTGAGTGACGTGCCGAATCCGTACACGTTCGGCTCCGCCAACACGAACGACGTCGCCGACAACTCCCCCCGGAGCTACATCATGAACGGATGGAACGATTACTTTAAGGACTCCCTCAGCGCGGCTGATTTTACGAGCTACATGGCCCACACCGTCGTGCTGTCGGTGCCGGAATCAGCGGTGCAGGAACCTTCCGACACGATTGTTTTCGGGGAGAAGCGTTCCGACAAGCTGCACGGGCATTTCCACATGGACCTCCTCGACGGCAAGCTGGGCGATGACATCGAGGAGCTGGAGCATGGCCGCCACGGCCGCATCGGCAGCACCCACGGCACCGGCTCAAACTACGCCTTCGCCGACGGCAGCTCCCGGTACCTCAAGTATGGTCGGTCACTGGCGCCGATCAATTACTGGGCGGTGACGCAGTACTGGCGGACCAACACGGGGAACTTCAATCCGCCGTAGCCACGCAATTCCCCCGGAAAACCGGCTATAGCCATCGTCTTATGCCGCAAATTTTTACTAGGACCGCTCTCCGGCGCAATCCGACGACCGCTGGCCGTGACGATGGCTTCACCCTGATTGAGCTGCTGGTCGTCATCGCCATCATCGCCATCCTGGCGGGAATGCTGTTGCCGGCGCTTTCCAAGGCCAAGACCAAGGCCCAGGGAATCCACTGCCTCAGCAATCTCAAGCAGGTCCAGCTTGCGTGGATCATGTACGCCACGGACCAGCGCGACTATCTGCCGGGGGATGATTGGCAGAAGCAGGCCAGCCACGCGACCAACGCCGGCAACTGGATCACCGGCTGGATGAGTCCCGAGGGTGAGGCGGCCAACAACGCAGACAACACCAACACCGTCTTCCTGCTGGATCCGCGCTACTCCCAACTCGGCATCTACGTCCAGTCGGCCGCAGTTTACAAATGCATTGCCGACCGCAGCATCGCCAAGTTCGGCGCGGCGAAGCTGCCCCGGGTGCGCAGCATCGCGATGAACTGCTGGATGGGCGCCAACGCGCCGCCGTGGAACCCGGGCTTTCGCACCTTTGGCAAAACGGGTGACATCGTCCCGCTTTCACCGAGCGATGCGCTGGTGTTCCTCGATGAACGCTCCGACAGCATCGACGACGGCTACTTCGCCATCGACATGACGACCGGTGCCGGCGCCCAGATCGTCAATTTTCCCGCGAGCTATCATAATGGTGCCAGCGGGACCACCTTTGCCGATGGGCATGGGGAAATCCACTCCTGGCACGATGCCCGTACGAAACCGCCGCTGGAGACGAAGTTCCACAAGTTCGTGAATGTGAGCAATCCGAAGAGCGCGGATCTGCTGTGGCTTCAGTCCCACGCGACGAGTCCGAAGTAAGCCTCAAACAGGCGGTCTTGTAATTTCCGATAAGCCTGACTGCTGGTGAAGACGGAGAGCAGGTACGCCCCCCATCAGGATTTCCAACCGCCACCCAGCGACCGGTAGAGGACGACGGCGTTCAGCAGGCGGGCGGCCTGGAATTGCAGGAGGTTCTGTTGGGCGGAGTAGAGGTCCTGCTGGGCCAGGAGGACGTCCAGATAATTGTCCACGCCCTGCTTGTAGCGAGCGCTGGTGAGGTCGAAGCGTTTTTGCAGGGCGGCCAGGAGAAGTTCCTGTGCCTTGAGCTTGTCGTCCAGGATGGAGCGGGCCGCCAATGCGTCGGCCACTTCGCGGAAGGCGGTCTGGATGGACTTCTCGTAGGTGGCCACCTCGATGCTGCGGCTGATCTTCGCGGTGTCGAGCTTGGCGAAGTTGGCCCCGTAATTGAAGATGGGGACTGTGATCTGGGGGGAGAAGCTCCACGTCTCCGAGGGCCCGGCGAAGAGGTCGGTGAGCTTCGCGCTGGCGGTGCCGTAGGAACCGGTCAGCACAATCCGAGGGAAAAAGTCCGCCCGGGCCGCGCCGATGTCGGCGTTGGCGGCTTTCAGGGTGTGCTCGGCGGCGAGGATGTCGGGGCGGCGCTGCAGGACTTCGGAGGGAATCCCGGCAGGCAGGTCGGTGAGCAGGCGCTGTTGCTGGAAGGGCTGGCCGGAAGGTAGGTCACCGGGCAGTGGCTGGCCGAGGAGCACCACCAGGGCGTTCTCCGATTCGGCGAGCTGGCGGAGGAAATCAGCCGAGCTGACGCGCACGGTCTGGATCTGGCCCTCGGCGGTCCGCAGGTCCAGCTCCGAGGCCGCACCGAGTTCGAAGCTGCGCTTGATCAGCGCATAGGAGTTCTGGACCGCCTCGAGCGTCTGCGCCGCGACGGCCTTGGCCTCGCGCAGCCGGAGCTGGGTCAGGTATTCGGTCGCCACCTCGGAGATGAGGGCGATCTGCACGCTGCGGCGGGCCTCTTCCGTGGAAAGATAGGCTTCCAAGGCCGAGGCCTTGAGGCTGCGGATGCGGCCGAAAAGATCGACCTCGTAGGAAGCGCCGACATCGACGCTGTACACCGAGGTGGTGGTACCGCCGTCGAACGCGGTAACCGTCCCGGACGCCTTCTGGCGCAGCAGGCTGGCGTCGCCCTGGATGCTGGGAAAGAGGTCCGACCGGCGGATGCGATACTGGGCGCGCGCCTGCTCGACCCGCAGCGCGGCGATGCGCAGGTCGCGGTTGTTCGTGAGCGCGACGGTGATGAGCTGCCGCAGACGCGGGTCGTCAAAGAACTCGCGCCAGTCGAGGTCGGCGGTGCGGTTGGTCGAGTTGTTGGTCAGGGAACCGTTGGCCCACGCGCCGGCGACGGGAGCCGCCGGGCCCTCGTATTTCGGCGCCAGGGTGCAACCGGCCACCACCGCGCCCAGGCCGAGAATGAAAAGGGAATGCTTCATCATACAGTCTGAGGCTTGCTGCCTTCCGTGACGGGAGCGGGAACCGCTTTGGCACCGCCCTTGAAGATACGGCGGACGACGACGTAAAAGACCGGGATCAAAAAGATGCCGATGGCCGTCGCCGCAAACATGCCACCGGCGACACCCGTGCCGATGGCGTTGCGGCTGGCGGAGCCGGCGCCGGTGCTGATCACCAACGGCATCACGCCGAGGATGAACGCGAAGGAGGTCATGAGGATCGGCCGCAACCGTAGGTGGACGGCTTCGAGCGTGGCCTCGATGAGGCCCTTGCCATCGGCCTGGAGATCCTTGGCGTACTCGATGATCAGGATGGCGTTCTTGGTGGCGAGACCGACGGTCGTGAGCAGGCCGACCTTGAAGTAAACGTCGTTGGGCAGGCCGCGCAGGGTCGCGGCGAGCAGCGCGCCGAGGACGCCGAGCGGCACCACGAGGATCACCGAGAGCGGGATCGACCAGCTCTCGTAGAGCGCGGCGAGGCAGAGGAAGACCACCAGCAGGGACAGCCCATAGAGCATCGGGGCCTGCGAGCCGGAGAGGCGCTCCTCGTAGGACTGGCCGGTCCACTCGAAGCCGATGCCTGCCGGCAGCTTGCCGATGAGATCCTCCATCTCGTTCATGGCGTCACCGGTGCTTTTGCCAGGAGCGGCGCCGCCGACGATCTCGTAGGCGGGAAAGCCGTTGTAGTTCTGGAGCTGCGGCGATCCGAAGATCCACTTCACCGTCGTGAAGGCGGCGAGTGGTACCATCGTGCCCACGTGGTTGCGGACGTAGACGTTCTTCACGTCGTCCGGCGACATGCGGAAAGGCGCGTCGAGCTGGACGATCACGCGCTGCACGCGGTTGCCGTTGATGAAGTTGTTCACGTAGGCCGAGCCGAAGCAGGTCTGGAGAGTCTCATTGATGTCGCCGAGGCTGACGCCAAGCGCGCTGGCCTTGTCCTCGTCCACGTTGATCTTGAGCTGGGCCGCGTCGTCGAGGCCCTGCATGCGCACCCCGGTGACGAGCGCGTCTTTCGCGGCGAGGCCCATGAGCTGGTCGCGGGCCGACACGAGCGCCTCATGGCCGAGGCCGGCGAGGTCCTGCAGCTGCAGGTCGAAGCCCGTCGAGTTGCCGAGCTCGGCGATGGCCGGGGGATTCAGCGGGAAGATGATGGCGTCCTTGACCGAGGAGAATTTCCCGTAGGCCCGGGCGATCACCGCCTGCACGGTATGGTCGGCGCCCTTGCGCTTGCTCCAGTCCTTGAGGCGGCCGAAGGAGAGCGCGGAGTTCTGGCCGCGTCCGTTGAAGCTGAAGCCCGCAACCGTGATGAAGCTCTCGATCTCCGGCTGCTTCAGGAAATATTCCTCCACCTGCCGCAGCACCTCGTCCGTGCGCTCCTGGGTCGCGCCGACGGGGAGCTGGATGTTGGTGATGAAGTAGCCCTGATCCTCCGCCGGGAGGAAGGAGGACGGCATCTTCACGTAGAACAGGCTGACGAGGAAAACGATCACCACAAACAGGACCATTGGAATCCAGCTGTGCTTCAGGATGCCGCCAATCGAGGTCTGGTAGCGGGTGGTGGCCTTGGCGAAGGTGCGGTTGAACCAGCCGAAGAAGCCGCGCTTTTCGTGGTTGTGGCCCTTGGTGACCGGCTTCAGCAGGGTGGCGCACAGCGCGGGCGTCAGCGACATCGCGAGGAACACCGAGAAGAGCATCGACGACACCAGCGCCAGCGAGAACTGCCGGTAGATTGTGCCAACCGAGCCGCTGAAGAAGGCCATGGGGATGAACACCGCGACGAGCACCAGCGAGATGCCGATGAGCGCGCCGGTGATCTGATCCATCGCTTTGCGCGTGGCGTCGAGCGGGGACAGGCCTTCTTCGGCCATGATGCGCTCCACGTTTTCGACGACGACAATGGCGTCATCCACGAGAATGCCGATGGCCAGGACCATGCCGAACATGGTGAGCACGTTGATCGAGAAGCCGGCGGCGAGCATCGCGCCGAAGGTGCCCAGCAGGGCCACCGGCACGACGATCGTGGGGATGAGCGTCGCGCGGAGGTTCTGGAGGAACAGGTACATCACGAGGAACACCAGCACGATCGCCTCGACCAGCGTCTTGAGCACCTCCTCGATGGAGATCTTCACGAAAGTCGAGGTGTCCAGCGGGTAGTCCACGCGCACGCCTGGCGGGAAGAACTTGGACAGCGTGATGACCTTCTTGCGGACGGCCTCCGCTGTGTTCAACGCGTTGGCCGAGGGCGACAGCTTGATGGCGACGGCGGCCGAGAGGTGGCCGTTGACCCGGGCTTTCGTGCCGTAGTTTTCCGCGGCAAGGGAGACGTTGGCCACGTCCTTCAGGTGCACGCGTGAGCCGTCGGGATTGGTGTGCAGCAGGATGTTCTCGAATTCCGCCACCGTGCGCAGTGTGCTGCGGCCCTGCATGATCACGTTAAGCTGCTGCCCGGGCACGGCCGGATTCGCGCCGACCTGGCCGACTGGCACCTGCTGGTTCTGATCGCGGATGGCGGCGGTCACATCCGCCGTGGTGAGCCCGAAGCTGATGAGCTTGCCCGGATCAACCCAGACGCGCATGGCGTACTGGGAGCCGAACATGTTCGCCTCGCCCACGCCGGAGACGCGGCGGATGGGATCGAGGACGCTGGAGGCGATGTAGTTGCCCAGCGCGATCTCATCCAGGCTGTCGTTGGTCGTGGATAGCGTGAAGAACATCATGAAGTTCCGCGTGGCCTTTGCGACGACCACACCCTGCTGCTGCACGGTCTGCGGCAGGCTGGGGGTGGCGAGCTGCACCTTGTTCTGCACCTGCACCTGGGCGGTGTCGGGATTGGTGCCCGGGAGGAAGTAGAGCGTCACCGTCGAGAGCCCGGAGGCGTCGCTGCTCGACGACATGTAGAGCAGGTTGTCGATGCCGTTGAGCTGCTGTTCGATGACAGAGGTGACCGTCTCCTGCAGCGACTCGGCGGAGGCGCCGGCGTAGTTGGCCGTCACGGAGATCGAGGGCGGCGCGACGCTGGGATACTGGGCGACTGGGAGCTGTGTGATCGCCAGCCCGCCCAGCACCATGATCAGGATGGACACCACCCACGCGAAGATCGGGCGGTCGATGAAAAAACGTGCCATGTGCTGCTCAGTTGGAGTGGGCTGCGCCAGCGGCGGCGGGGGCGTTGGTGGAGGCCGGCGCCATGAAGGGCACGGGCTTGACGGCCGCGCCTGGGCGGACCTTCTGTGATCCTTCGACAATGACTTTTTCACCGGCCTTCAGTCCGCTGGCGACGACCACCTTTGACCCGACGGTGCGGTCGATCGTGATGCTGCGGATCTCGACCGCGTTCTGGTCATTGACGACGAGCACGGTGGAGGCGCCGGCCGAGCCCCGGGCAATGGTGCGCTGCGGGATGGTCAGGGCATTGGTGGTCACGCCCTCGACGATCTGCGCCCGGGCGTACATGCCGGGCATCAGGAGGTTTTCCGGGTTTGGCACCTCGGCGCGGAGGGTGATCATGCCGGTGGTCGGATCGACCGCGATGTCGGAGAAGAGCAACTTGCCGGCGTGGGGATAGGGGGTGCCGTCCTCGAGCGTGAGGGTGACGCTGGCGCGGTTGGTGGTGGCCCCCTGCAAGGAGCCGCTCTCCAGCGCGCGGCGCAACCGCAGGACCTCCGTGCTCGACTGGGTGAAATCAAAATACACCGGATCGAGCTGGCGGATCACCGCGAGCTGCGTCGCGTCGGTGGCGCTCACGAGGGCGCCCTCGGTGACCAGCGCGCGGCCGATGCGCCCGGAAATCGGCGCGGTGACCTGGGCGTAGCCGAGATTCAGTTGCGACGTTTGCAGGGCGGCCTTGGCGGCAAGCAGGTCGGCCTCGTTCTGCCCGAGCGTGGCCACCGCCTCATCGTACACCTGGCGGCTGATGGCGTTGATCTTGACCAGTTCCTCGTAGCGGGCGGCGCGGGCCTTCGATTCCTTCAGCGAAGCTTCCATTTTGGCCAGCGAGGCTTGCGAACTGCTCAGGGTCGCCTGCAGGGGCAGGGGATCGATCTCGAAGAGCACCTGGCCCTCCTTGACGTCCGCGCCCTCGGTGAAAGAGCGCTTCAGCAGGATGCCCGTGGCGCGCGCCCGCACCTGGGCTTCGCGCACCGGGTTGATCCGGCCCGGCAGCTCGGTGGTGCGGTCCACGCTCTCGGCGGCGACGGTCACGACGGAGACCTCGGCGGGCGGGGGTGCGGGGGCCTTCGGCGCCTCCTTGCTGCACCCGGCCAGCAGGGCGGCGAGGGACAGCGTGAGGAGCAGGGGTGGCGTCTCGGAAACGGGTGCTTTCATCGTCATCGGGTTGCGGGTGGTCGGTCTCAGGCTCAGGCGGCGCGGAATCCGGCGGCGGAGAAGGCGATCAATTTTTTGATCTGCTCCTCGTCCTCCGTTTTGGCCAGCCAGGCCGGCCGGAACCGGTCTTTAGTCAGGTGCCAGTGGTGCAGCGCTCCGAAAGTGAATTTCAGACGCCAGAAAATGTCCGAGCGTGACAGCTTTGGCAACGCCTTGATGAGGGCCGCGTTAAGCCGTTCCGACAGCGGCTCAAACTGGCGCTTCAGCAGGGCCTCAATCTCGGGACTGGGCTCGGAAAGGCAGCGGCCAAAGAGCCTGGAAAAGGCCTTCCCACCGGCAGTGGTGCCGCCGGAATGCTGGATCGTCGGACGGATGAACGACTCCAGGATGTCTTCCAGCCGGGGGCCCGTTGGCGAGACGCGTTCGACCGCATCCAGAGCGGCCAGCCGGGCCTCGTTCATGGGCACGATGCGCCGCTCGAACACGGCGGCGATCAGGTCTTCCTTGCTGCCGAAATGGTAGTTGATGGCGGCGAGGTTCACCCGGGCCTTCGTCGTGATGTCCCGGATGGAGACGCGATCCACCCCGTTCTCGCTGAACAGCAGTTCCGCCACATCGAGAATGCGCGACCGGGTATCTTTCGGTTCGCTCATACGTTCGTTTGAAACGATTGTATGGCAGTTGGTGGGAAGTCAACGGGTGTTTTGGAGGAGACAGGAGGCCGGGCGCATCTTGACACCGTGGTCAGCGCGGATTCCGGGCGCGTGGTGGGGCGAGCGTCCGGCGCTCGATCACCGCATGGGTGACACTTTGTGCTCACCGCATGGGTGACACTTGGACTCCGTGAGGCGGCGCGCCGAAG
>CAIXUG010000079.1 GCA_903922605.1 uncultured Verrucomicrobiota bacterium | reverse complement strand
GAAGACTCCCCCACCGGGCGGACTCTGAACCACGGATTTCTCGGACTTCACGGATGGCATCCGGCAGGAATGCTATTCTTGCGCTGGGCGCATCTTTTCATCGTGGTTGGCTTCGAGCATCAGGATACGCACGCAGTCGGGCAGTCGTTCTCCCTTCCCCTCTCCCGCTGGGAGAGGGGGAATGGTCATCTGCCAGTCGGCGAAGGCAGGCGCTGGAGTTGGCGGACGCGCGTCCAATCACCGGAAAGGCCGCCCGTCTGTCCCCTCTCCCCAAGGGAGAGGGTCAGGGTGAGGGGGAAGGGCGCGAACGCCCTCCTGATGCCTCCGGAAGCAGTGCGACTGCTCAACGTTATCGCCAGATTCGAGGCCGCCATCCCTCAGGATGTTGCAGCAGTTCCAAAACAATTGGACGCGCGAGGTGTGCTTACTCACCAGGGATAGCGACTTTTACTTGAGGCTTTTCAACATCTCCGAACATCCGGCGAGTAATTTACTCTGCAGCGCAACAAGATCCTCTTCGCCGCATTCATCTGGAGTTCGCTTCGTTGAATATTTCCGGAAGGTTTCTCCCGCCCGCTTCATCTTCTTAGCAACCTCTTTCGCGTCCCCGTGATCGACGTCGTGGCGAATCGCCGTCCTGAGGAATTTCACGTCCATCGCGAAATCGGGCGGCGGTTCCCCTAGTCGCTTGCACGCTCCAGAGCCTTCATAGATAAGGAAATACAAGGAATCAATTAGGATCCCATACTTCTGTTTGTCGGTGACGGGCTTATCCAACAAAGTGAGAGCGTTTGTACTCTCGTTGGTCATTTTGAAGAGGTCTTCACCATGCTTGGTGGAATATGCCTTATTCACTTTGTATATGACGCTGCGGATTTCGTCGGCTGCTGCGGTTAAGGGATTTGCCATGCCCCCGACAGCCGCATGCGATCCACCAACGATTGGTGCAAAATTTGGGAATTGGAGTGCGAGACGGCGTGAGAGGATATCAATGCGGCGCTTAATTGAGTCTCCCCCGGTAGATCCCGCGGAGATTGATTGCTGGTAGGCCAATAACTCTCGGTCCCCCGCCTTCACACCTTTTTGCACTTCGGCCGACAGCGATGCAAAAAATGCCTCAAGGAATTTGGCGAAGAGTTTGGCGTTTTCGTGGCTCTGGAGCCCCGCCTTTACCACCTTGGCCGACAGCATGCAGACGGAGAGCGTGTTTGCTCGATTTCCAATAAATGAAGCCTCTTTGGCAAAGGCCTCGTTGAGGAAACGAAGAGACGCTTCGATCGTTTTGCCCACATCCGATTTCGCACTGAAGCGCTTGTTGTCTCGGAAGAATTGTTCGAGCTGCTTTAGCCGCATCTGAGGCTGAATGCCGCGCGATTCGATGAAGCACCAACGAGCGACAATCTCGAAATGGGAGAAACGCGTGTTCTTTATTGGGAGCTTCTCCCGCAGAAAATCCTTCTTGGCGCAGTCGTGACAAAAATCGCGGAACTCCCCCATTACGGCATTCAGCTTCTCAGCCGTGTTTAGTGGCGTTCCGAGTTGGAGGCGTCGGAAAAGCTCCTCAAGATCCTCATCCGAGGCATCCTCAATCTCCTCAATCTCCACTTCAAAATCGTCAAACTTGTCCGACACATCGTCTGGAAGGTCAGAATATTTCGCGCCGCCAAACGCCTTCGCGGCGTCTTCTCGAAGCTCAAACTTATCGTCGTAGAAATCGAAGATGGCGTTAAGGCGTTGTTGGCCGTCCACGCATTCGTACGAACCGTCGGCGCTCTTCTTGAAATAGAATTTTGGTAAATGCCAGCCGCGGAGAATTGAATCGACGAGCATCTCCTTCTTTTGCGCTGTCCAGACCTCTTCTCGCTGAAAATCGGGCATTTCGATCTTGTCCCGACGCTTGTAGATCTTGTCGACTGCCCGTCGCCGCAACTCCATTTTCATAGCTTTATTCGGCACCGGTTCCTACTTTGATCTTTTTCGGAAAGCTCGCTCGTAAAGGCTTTGGGGATGATGGACTGGCGACTGCGGCGGGTGTGTTCCAGAGTGAAGTAAGCCATGCGCAGTCAGATAGTGGTTTCCCGAACTCCTTACGGCCGCATGTGCGGCTAGCGAGGGTCATGATCTCCAAAGACTAGGGATAGATGCGCGCCGTTTCAATAGCTTGTAGAGGACATTTGAAAGTAGCGGATGGGGCGCTGCGTGTCCTCACCGAGTGCGCGACACTTGTGGCTTCATCGGGCCACCCTGCGTCGCTGCGCTCGCGGTGCGGCGGGATCAGGGCAACGCGGCAGCGTTGCCCCACCCGGATGGTGGGGCGGAGCTGCCGCTCCGTCGATTATTTCCGCCCCAGACCAGCGTAGCGCTGTCGGGGTGGTGGACTGCGAACATGGACGGAGACTTGCGGCCATGCTCAGCCACTCTTCCAACACGCGCAGAGAGAGCTCGCCAGGGCGAAGCCAGTTGCGTGGAATCGAGCCGCCGCCGATTCAATGCACCGTCCCAAAATCCAATGAAGCGTGTCATCATCTCCGTCGCCTGCCTCGCCCTCGTGGCTGGGACCGGCTTGGCGCAAAGCGCGCCCGGCAAGGTCACGCTGCACTCGGAGGGGCTGCACGGGTACATCGGCTTTGGGCACGAGCCGCTTCCGCCGCAATCGAACTACACGGCCGGCATGGGGTTTTATGCCGCCGTCTGGCGGCTGGTGGACCAGCCGCTGGCGGATTTCCAGATCGGCCTGCCTGGCTCCTGGATCATTCCCGACAACTCGGATGACAAGGACCAGCCGCTCGCGCCGGAGGGCACCCTGGCCCGCACCTGGAAGGAACGCGGCCCCACGTGGAGCAGCGTCTTCCAGACCGTGGAGGGCGGGCTGGGCTACTGGGCGGGCAACCATTTCCGCTACGGGCCGCCGAAGTTCAGCCTGAACGCGACGCCGCAGTGTTACGACTACGAGGTCGGTTCGCCGGGCTGGTCCTTCTTCTATTCGAACGAGGCTTTGCCGGACCATCGCCTGGGCATCGCCCAACTGAGCAACCGGCTGCTGATCCCGCCGGATGCACTGCCCTTCGCGGGCAATCCGGACGGTGAATTCCTCGGCTACACGTGGATGGCGCTGCCCTTCACCGATGCGTCCCTCGGCGACATGCCCACGGGCGACCAGAGCTGGACCTGCTTCCTGAGCGCGGCCAATTTCAAGGGCCCGATCGCCTACTACATCCCGGAAACGTGGAGCAAAATCGGCCGGCTATTCAAAAATCCCTATCTCTTCGGCCGCGGGCTCGATGCGCGTCCCGGCACCATGGGCGGCGGGGCGATGGAGATCAACACGGTGCCGCGTTTCGATAGCGCGGACGCCCAGGGCACGAACTATTCGAAGCTGCCGAAACTGCGGTTCCCCGTGGATGCCGAGGGGCGGTCCTTTCTGGTCCAGGATGTCACCTACTACTCGAAGGCGGCGCTCTACGACGCCTTCAAGGCGTGGCGGGATGGCGGCCCGGCCTGCTCCGGACAATTCGACGGGAAGGGCGCCTGGAAGCCCAAGCTGAACACGCACACCACGCGCTACGATCAGGCCGGCAAGAAAATGGCCGGCGTGGAACGGGTCTTCGACACGAAGATCTTTGAGGGCAACGTCTGGGGCCTGCAATGGAACAAGAGCGACGTCAGCCCCAACGGCTTCTTCCCCCAGTATTACCGGCACGTGGGCGAGGAACGCGTGGCGGTGGCAGCCGCAGACGTGCCGGCCGAAACCGGACTGCTGAAGCAGGAGTTCAAGCTGGGCGAGCCGGGAGCCGCCTACACCTCACCGACGTTCGGCGCTTGGAGCCGACCCGGCCCCAAGCTGGGCCCCTTCACGGCCCGGCTTACGGATGGCTCCGTGGTGACCTATTCCTGGTATCGCTTTGTCGATCAGCCCTCCTTCCAGCAATACGACTGGAGCGCGGAGAAGAAGGCCAAACTCCAGGCCCTGGTGGAAAAGCTCCACGCGAGCTGGCCCCTCGACCGTGACTACATGGCCCCGCCCACGCGCGGAACCCTCGTGCGCCTCGACCCCGCCCTGCTGGTGACCCCGCCCAAGGGCTTGGAGACCGGTTACGTGCCGATTGTCACTCACCAGGCGAAGCAGTGAAGGATGGGCACGGGAATTGCCACACGATGATCTGCCGAAGTGCGCTTACACCTTGATTCCAGGTGTCCAGTCCCGAAGCGAAGTGGTGGGGCACGGCGTCGAGCGTAGAGCAGTTTCATAAAATATGGGGCCGAAGGGAAAGTGGCCCGCTTGGAAACCGCGCTGGGAGGTGGGAGGCCCCGATGTGCGCAGGTTGCCTTCCCCCTCACCCTGACCCTCTCCCTCAGGGCGAGGGGAAAGCCGGGCGGCTGGACCGGCTTTCGGAACGTGTTGCCGGCAAACCCAGCGTCAGGTTTCGCAGGAAAACAGGCGGCAATTCTCCCTCTCCCCAAGGGAGAGGGCCGGGGTGAGGGGGAAGGGAGTCAACATACTGCAACACGCTTGGAAACGACGGAGGCGTTATATCGGTAGATGCGACACTCTCGGACGCCGCCATGCTTTTCCAACCAGGGAGATGCGGCTTATCCGGCTACATTATTTTGGAACAGCTCTAGGGCGCTGTGCTGACGCGGTAGAATCGGTGGTCGGCGGCGCCGGCGTCCGGATCATCAAACTCGTAAAAGCCATCGGCCTGCCGGGAGGCCTTGCCCAGCGCAGACCAATGAGACAGGTCGGCCGAGACCTCGACCCCCGGGGCGGCGTCGGACGTTCCGGGGAAGCGCAGGCGCACGCTCCCGGCATTGTCCGCCAAGGCGGGGACGAAAATGAGGGTCAGGTTGCCCGACGAAGCGAAGGAGCGTCCGGCGGTGGCGTCCATGATCGCCTGCGCCGAAGCGGTGCTGACCTGGGCGACCGGATCAGCCGCCGTGAAGAGCGCGGCGACACCGGCCTGGAAGCCTTGCAGGGTGCGGATCATTTCCGCGCAGTCACCCAGATCATAGGCCCCGGCAGCCTGCGCCAGTTGCTCGCGCAGCGGCCCGACGTCGTGCGGCCCGGCGTTGGCGGTCAGATAGTCGGCCAGGAGCCGGATGCCTGACGGGGCGGAAAGGACCCTGAGCTGGAGGGTCGTCTCGCTGGTGGTGACGCCGTCCTGGACGTCCAACGTGATCGTATGGGTGCCCGGCATGAAGGTGGCCTTGAGAATCGTTCCGTCATCGGCCGCCACTCCATCCAGCCGCCAGGAATAGGTGAGCGCGCGTTGCAGCGGGTTCGTGGTCCCCGACGCGTCGAACAGCAGCCGGGCCACGCCGGCGCAATCGGTAATTGCATAGTGGTCGGCGCGGTCGGCCAGCGTCGCCAGCCCCGAGGCGGAAATGTACGGCACCGGAGGCCGGTAGATCGGGACGATGGTCACGTGAAACGTCTGGGGTGCCGAGACATCGCTCCCGCCACCGGCGATCCCGCCGTCATCATGGAGGGTCACCGTGACCCTGGCTTCTCCCCAGGCATTGGTGGCCGACTCGTATGTCAGGGTGCCGTCGGGGGAGATCGACGGCTGAGTGCTGAACAAGGATGGATTGTCGTTGGTGACTTCGAAGTGGACCGTCTGCAGCCACTCGTATGCCGGTCCGGCACTGATGGAGGTCGCCCAGCCGGTCACAAGGCTGGGTCCGACATTTTCACCGGTGGACTGGTCGGGGCCGGGCGTGAAGAGCGGCGGATGATTCACCGGGATGACCGTCAGTTGGAACTCAGCCGAGACCGTGCCGCCATCGGGAGCCCGGAGCTGGACGGAGATGCTCGCGCCGCCAATCTCGCCCGGGCTGGGAAACACGGTGAGGGTCCGGTTCGCGCCGGTGCCACTGAGTTGCAGCCGGGAGTCGGGCAGCAGGTGCGGATTGGAGGATGTGACCGTGACCGTGAGATCATCGGCCGAAAAATCCGGGTCGCTGATCACGAAAGGAATGGCCTTCGATTCCGTGTCCTCCGGCAGGATCAGGTCCGAAAATCCGCTGAGTTCGGGCGGGTCCGCCGCGAGGAAGGACTGCTCTGCGGCAAAGGGTGATCCGAGGTAGCCGTTGTCGATGGCCTGGACGCTCCAGTAGTAGGTTCTGCCCGCCTGAAGGCCGGTGAGGCGAAGGAAAAGGTTTTCCGACGCGTTACCCGCGGCAGGAAGGCGGCGACGGCCATCGGCGGCCGCCATCGGATTGACGATGTCCCCGCCACCGGGAAAGGAACCGACCCGCACATTGTAGCTCAGTCCGCCCAGCTGGTGGTCGTCGGTCGCGGCCGCCCAAAAGAGCCGGACCGCCGTCCGGCTGGCGACCGACCCGGGCGCCGTTGGCGCGGCCGGCGGGAGGTTTGTGGCGGCCGTCTCATTATGATAGAGGCGGCTGTAGAAATTGCCGGCGGCGTCATCACCGCCGACCACGACATCCAGGAGCCCGTCGTTGTCGTAATCGGCGACGGCGGCCGGCGGTTTCGCTCCGAGGGACACATGAGGCGGGAGGATGGTCTTTGCTTCGGTCCACTGACCCGTCCCGGAGTTTTCGAAAACCCGGTTGTCCAGCAGGAGGTCTGACCAGCCATCGGCATTGAGATCGGCGACGATCGTGGTCTGGCCGATGGGCAGCGTCGGTCCGTCTTCAAAAAGGCCCGCCCCGTTGTTGTGAAACAGGTGGGTGGACTGGTCGCTCCATTTGCCGGCCGCGATGTCGGGCGAGCCGTCGTTGTCCCAGTCGATCCAGCGCGCTATGAGGTCGGCGAAAGGGAAAAACCAGGTCGGGGTGAAATGCCCTGCGCCATCACTCTGGTAGGCGGTGGCGCCATAGGGCGGCGCGGTGTTCTCAATCCCCGTCACCAGCAGATCCATGAAGCCGTCGCCATTGAAATCGGCCCATCCTATGGTCCCGTAATAGGTCTGGGCCAGGATCGGCCCCGCGAGCACGAAGTCGGTGCCGTTCACATTCCGGTAAACCTGGGTGTAGCCCCGGAAACTCCCCGCGCCGGTGATGGCAAGATCCAGCCGCCCGTCATTGTCAAAGTCACCCCAGGCAAGCTGGCCGTCAACGGTGCCGGGCACGGTCTTGAATTCGACCAGGTTGGTCCCTCCGAGATTCCGGTAGATGGTGCAGAGACCGCCCGTATCCGAGATGCCGGTGATTGCGAGATCGAGAAAGCCGTCATTGTCGAAATCACCCCAGGCGATGTCGGCGCTGCGATAGCCCCGCAGCCGGATATCCGGAACCGCCGTGAAGGTTCCGTTCCGGTTGTTGTGATAGAGCTGCGTCCCCATGCTCTGTCCACCGGCGGTAAGGACCTGGCCGGCAATGACCAGATCCAGGAAGCCGTCGTTGTCGTAATCACCCCAGGCAAACGTGGCTCCGCCCAGGCCAGGAAACGGCGCGGGAACCTGCCGCAGGGTGACAGGAGCGGCCTCAGCCAAGGCTGCCGTGAAGAGGAAGGCCCAGAGGAGCGCGGGCAGCTTAAGGAAGGACACCGGTCCCCATTATCAGTGATCCCCGTCGGAGGCAAGTGCGGCCGGCCTAGAGCATTTTAAATAATGTTGTAGCCACAGGAGGCGAACCAGTTGAGGGCGTCCCGGGCGGTGATGGTCTGGAGGGCGGCGGCGATGGCGGCGAGGAGGGTTTCACGGGTGCGGGCCTCCGCCCCACGGAGGAAGGTCT
>CAIXUG010000078.1 GCA_903922605.1 uncultured Verrucomicrobiota bacterium | reverse complement strand
GCCGCTGGCCTACACGCCCACCTCCACCACCGGCGCGCTCGGCAAGCGCACTCTCAACTTCGGCTCCAGCTTCCGCAACAAGTTCGGCGCCACCTACAACCTCGGTTCGGAGTTCACCCACACGGGCTCGACCTGGACCTTCGACGCGGGCGTGAACTACTCCCACGCCGCCGCCCACTATCACGATTACCAGAACGGGTATTTCTCCGCGGTCACCTACGCGATCAGCGGCGCCACCGTGAACTACGGCAATTACAACGGGGTCGCCCCGCAGACCATCACCGTCAACGACGCGCTCGGCAACAACACGCTCGGCAATGTCTTCGACGTGCGGAACCCCAACTACAAGATCACCACGGTCCAGAACAACCCGGTGGACGCCACGGATTCCTTTGCCACGCAGCAGATGAGCCTGAAGCGCACCTTCGACTTCACGCTCCCGACCACCGTCAAGATCGGCGTCCAGTCGCAGTTCGAGCAGCGGGACGTCGAGAGTTACAAGGTCACCTACGGGGTCACCGGCGCCCTCGCGGCCGCCGGCGCGGTCAACACCTACGACCTGTCCGACAGCGTGTACAACGTCGCCCCGCCCTACATCCCGTATGCGGTGACGTGGCCCAGCGCCTCGAAGCTCTGGTCGCTGTACGTGAACAACCCGGCGCTGTTCACGGTTTCGACCGCGGCCAACCAGCAGGCCGAGGTCCAGGGTTCGCTGTTCTTCACGGAGCAGATCAACGCCGCGTACATCATGGGCGACACGAAGGCGCTCAACGACAAGCTGCGCGTTGTTTATGGCGTGCGGTTTGAGCAGACGAAGGACGAGGGGCAGGGCCCGCTCGCGGTGAAAACCGGCAGCACCACCACCTACACCCGCCGCGGCGCCACCGCGTCGGAGGATTACTCCGACACCTATCCCAGCGTGAACGTAACCTACAACATCCGGGACAACCTGCTGCTGCGCGCCGCGTACAACCGCGCGGTTGGCCGCCCGGACCTCGGCAACATCGTGCCCAACGTTTCGCTGCCCGACATCACGCTCACGGGCCAGACCATCAAGGTCTCGAATCCGACGCTGAAGGCGGAGCAGGCGGACAACTTCGACCTCTCGCTCGAGTACTACTTCAACAAGGGCGGCGTGGTCTCGATCGGCGGCTTCGCCAAGGATTTCACCAACTTCTGGGGCTCGTCGAACGTGACGGGCGCCGATGCCCTGGCCATCCTGAGGTGGACCCCGTCCGTTGGACAGCGGATCGGGTAAATTAAGTTAGATTTAAGGGAGGGGGTGCAGGGGGAGGGGCGAAGCTCCTCCCCCGCTCTGAACCGAGTTGGTCAGTGGGCGGATGGGTTTCAAGCATGGACTGCGATATGGAGGTGGTCGCGATGGATTTCTCCCGGCGTGGCGCCGTCGAGGGAGCTGTGCGGACGCCGCTCGTTGTAGAACTCGAAGTAGGCCTCAAGCCGGGCATAGGCGACGACCATCGAGCGGTATTCCCGGAGGAAGATCTCCTCGTATTTTACCGACCGCCAGAGTCGCTCGACGAAGACGTTGTCCAGGCACCGGCCCTTGCCGTCCATCGAGAGTTTCACGCCCAGAGCGAGCAACGGCTGGGTAAATTCCGCCGAGGTGAACTGGCAGCCCTGGTCGGTGTTGAAGATCTCGGGTGGCCCATGGAGGGCGATCGCCCGTTGGACCGCCTGCACGCAGAAGCGGGCATCAAGCGTGTTCGACAGCTCCCAGGCGAGGACTGCGCGGCTGTACCAGTCCAGCACCGCGCACAGGTAGATGAAGCCGCCCTCGATGGGCACATAGGTGATGTCCATCGCCCACACCTGATTGGGGCGGGTGACCTTCAACCGGCGAAGCAGATACGGATAGATGCGGTGCTCGGCGTTCGGCCGCGACAGATTTGGCTTCTGATAGATCGCTTCCAGGCCCATCAGGTGCATCAAACGACGCACCCGCTTGCGATTGACCGGGTAGCCCTGCCGGCGCAGCCACTCGGTCATCTGCCGCGACCCGAAAAACGGGCTGGCCATGTAGGCCTCGTCGATCTGGCGCATCAGCGCCAGATCTTCCGGCCGCTTCGGTCGTGGCCGATGGTAGTAGCTCGCGCGCGGCAGAGCCAGGAGCCGGCACTGCCGCGCGGTCGAGATGCGGGGATGGTTGCGGTCGATCATCTTCCGCCGCTCAGCCGTTGAGCTCCGCAGATTTTTTTTTCAACCAGTCGAGCTCTACTTCGAGCTGACCGATTTTTTGGTAGAGCCTTGCCTCCCGGTCCGCCGCTTCGGCGATGCCCGGGTCGGCCTTCCGCGCGAAGACCTCCGGAAGGCGTTCCAAAAGCTCCTTCTTCCATTGGCTCACCTGCACCGGGTGCACCTGGTACTTCGCCGCGATGGCGGTGACTGGCTCGATGCCCTTGAGGGCCTCCAAACCAATACGGGCTTTTAACTCTGCACTATGCTGACGTCGTTTTTTCTGGGACATGGGGATCGTTCTGATTGTGGGTTAACGATCCGACCTGTCCAGTTTTCGGGGTCCAGCTCAGTTCAGATAGTGAAGCACGATCGCCACGAATAGGCATACCGTTCCCATGAAAATGAGCTTATACAGCTCTCCATTTCCCGTCCGCGCGGAACTTAGCTGAGGAACCGAAGAATCATAGTAGACCTTGAGGAAGGTGCCCTCTGCATACTCCTTTCGCAGCTCGTCCACCTTCCTTTCTGCTTCGTAATCAGCCCGCGGTTCTAATCGGATAGTGTCGCTGCCAACATATCGCATTCCCTTTACCTTGAATGCATAGTCGATGCGATAGTCGATAACCGGTTGATTATGTCTGTCTCGAGAATGCTTCGCGTTGGTTTTTAGGATCACCGCCTCTGCCTCCGTCCATTTTCTCTTCCGGATTGCAAGGACGATCCCGGGTATGGCGCAGAGAAGCGAAAACAATCCGATAATCCCACAGATTATCTGATAGAGGAAAATCATCTCGTTTGCAGCGCCGGCCAGGCCCGCACCTCGGCAAAGCTGGGCTGCGTGCGGTCGTAGATATCCCGCAGCCGGACATACTCGCGGTAGTCGATGATTTTTTCCGGGTGGACCCGGCTCTGCACGAGGAAATCGGCGTCGGGCGGGTAACACGCCACGTTGACCTCCTCGTAAAACGCCGCGTCGGCTTTGCCGTCCGCATCGAGCGTCGCGGGCTCGAGGCCCACGTTGTTCGGCACATCGGCCGCCTTGAAGCGCAGGTCCACGCTCCAGCGGATGTGGTCGGAGATGTTCGGCGTCGAGCAGTGCGGCGTGCGGTTCGTCATGAACACCACGCCGCCGCGCGGACACGCCGACGTGATCGCGTGGCGCGGATCGGCGGGCAGGTTCTCGTCCTTGATCACGAGGAAGTCCGCGTTGCCGCCCGTGTGGTGCGTCGCGACCTGGCCGCGGTGCGTGCGTGGGAGGATTTCCATGCAGCCGTTCGCCTTCGTCGCGTCCACGAACGGCACCCAGCAGGTGATGATTAGGTTCTCGTCGCAGTGCTCCGAGAGGTAGCCGCTGTCCTGGTGCCATGGCACGACGCCGCGGCCGAAGTTCGGCAGCTTCGGGCGGATGCGGTAGGCTGACGCCACGATCTCGTCCGAGCCGAGCAGCGAGCCAACCGCGGCCAGCATCCGCGGATGCGTGATAAGCGCGAACATCTCGGGCGAGTGAAACCCGCCGCCGCGTTTGCCCATCAG
>CAIXUG010000077.1 GCA_903922605.1 uncultured Verrucomicrobiota bacterium | reverse complement strand
TCATCACAAACTCGGTCCGTTGGTCCATTGCGCGGGTCTCCTGCCAGGGCATCGGGCAGATTCGCGACCGCGAATCGCCTTCGCCACGGCGTCACCCATGTTCTGACCCATACCTGTCACCCATGTATTGAACCTGCACCTTATGGAGTTTAGGCAGCCATGAGGGTGGGGGTGGCGGAGGAGCCAGAAGCAGCGGAAGCCAGGCGGTTCAAGGCGGCCTCGACGGTATCGATCAGGGTGTCCGGGGTGGAGGTGCCGGCGGTCAGGCCGACGGTGGCAGCGTCATGAAACCAGTCGGCGCGGAGATCGGCGGCCGTCTGGATATGTTGCACGCGGGCGCAGTGGCGGCCGCAGGTGGCGACGAGTTCGCGGGTGTTGTTGCTCTGCGCGCCACCGATCACGAGGACCACGTCGCACTGCCGGGCCAGCTCTTCGGCGGCCTGCTGTCGCTGCTTGGTGGGCTGGCAGACGGTGTCACGGAAGACAATCTCTGCCTCTGGAAAATGGCGGCGAAGGCTGGCGACGAGTTCGCGCACCCGCGCGATGGGCTGAGTCGTCTGCGCCACCACGCCAAAGCGCGCCCGCGGCGTGAGCTGAGCGATGTCGGCCTCGCTCAGCACCACATCGCAGCCAGGATGATCCTCCGTCAGGCCGCGCACCTCGACGTGGCCGCGCTGGCCGATCACCACCGGATGGCAGCCATCGCGCACGAGAGCCGCCAAGGAGCGGTGCGCGTGATGCACCAGCGGACAGGTCGCCTCAATCACCGCATGTCCCCTGCCCCTCACATCAGCAAGCGTACGGTCACTCGCGCCATGCGCCGTGATCATCACCGCCGCCGTGTTCACGGCATCCAGCTGGCGTTCCAGCCGGATGCCCCGCGCGCGGAGCTCAGCGAGCACAGTTTCGTTATGAACGAGATCGCCCAGTATCGTCAGCGGACGACGGGCGGATTCGGAGCGGGCCAGCGCAATGGCGTCACGAACGCCGAAGCACATGCCGAGATGTTCGGCGCGGAGGATGCGGAATGAGTTCATGGTGGGAGAACGTTTTCAGTTTTCGGTTCGGGACTCGCAGTTCGCGGCTTTCGGTTCGCAGTTCGAAATTCGAAACTTACTTCACTTTGCACTGCAAAGTGAATGACCATGCGTTTGGTTGGTCGTTCAAAGTTTGGTTCAACGATTCTTGGTTTGCGCGACGATCTGCTCCAGCAGACCGATGTAGGTGACGAAGGCGGCCCGGCCACTCTTCGTCAGAGAACAGGTCGTCAGCGGTCGGCTTTCGCGGAAGGACTTGGTGACCGCGACGTAGCCGGCCTCCTGCAGCGTCCGGACGTGCGACATGAGATTGCCGTCGGACATGCCGAGGGTGTCGCGCAGGTCGGTGAACGACAGCTCGTCGGTCGCCGCCAGCAACGACATGAGCGCAAGCCGTCCCTTTTCGTGGATGACCCGGTCGAGCTGGAGAAACGGCTCTGGGTTCACGCGGCGGATTCCCTCCCGGTTGCGCGCAGATAAAGCCCATAGGCGAGATGCCCCAGACCGAAGGTCATGCCCATGACCAGGTGGGCCTTGTGAAACGACGGCTGATAAACCGGAAAAACCTTGATGGCCATCGCCAGTCCGATTCCGAAAAGGACAAATCCCCACCCAAACCAGCGGATCCCCCGGGGCATGAAAAAGCCGGCCGCATGCAGTGCCAGACCGTGGCACACCAGCCAGACGCAGAGCAGGCCGCCCGCAATCCAGGTCTCCGATTCCCCTTTGAAGAGCGTCACCATGGCGGCGACGAAGGCGGCCGGGAGCGCCGCCAACGCGACCCGCCGGGTGGGCGGGGTCCAGAACGGCTCGGCATCCACGATGGCCTGCCGGCGGATGAGCAGGAAGCAGGTGACGATCACGACGGCCGCGGTGAGCAGCCAGAGCGCAAAAAAGCCCGTGGCCGTTTCCAGCGGGGCAAACCATCCGACGGCCGCCGCGACCAGGCCCAGCGTGCCGGCCGCCAGCATCATCGGCGCGAGGGCGCGCCGGTAGAGCGCGACCCGTTCCATGAGGGTGCGAATGGTCTGGAGCTGTTCCTTGGCGGCCGCCTCGTTCATGCATTCACTTTGCACTGCAAAGTAAATGAGTCAATCAGAATTGGAAACCCCTCGCGGCTTTGTTCCGCGGCACCGGCCCCATACGGCAACAGGCGTATCGACGCCTCTGCGGGCGTCGGTTAGGAGTTTACTCCTACGACCTAGGACGCAGTGAACGAACCAACCACAACAACGGCGGGCGGAGACCCGAATTCCGGCTTCGGGGCGGGCGACAGCCGTTTCCGCGCGCTCATCGAGCACGCGCCGGATGTCGTGATCGTCCTCGATGCGGAGGGGAAGTTTCTCTACGGAAGTCCCTCGACCGAGCGGGTGTTTGGTTTCACGCCCGAAGAGGCGCTCCGCCGGATCGGGTTGGAGATCGTTCATCCGGAGGATGCGCACATCATCCGGGAAGCCCATATCCGCGGCCTGCAGAATCCGGGCATGCCCATCCATATCCCGGCTTACCGTGCCGTGCGCCCCGACGGCCGCGTGATCTGGCTGGAAGCCACCGGCACCGCCCTGCTGCATGATCCGTCCGTGAACGGCGTGGTCGTGAACATCCGCGACATCACGGCCCAAAGGGACGCGACGGAACGACTGCGTCGCAGTGAGGCGGCCACCCGCACGATCAACGAGTTCGCCACCACGCTTTCCGCGCTCCACACCGAAGAGGACATCCTCTGGGACATCACCCGTCTTTGCATCGCCCGGCTCGGCTTCGAGGACTGCGTCATCTACCTGCTGGATGCGGCCCGTGGAGTTCTGGTGCAAAAGGCCGCCTACGGACCAAAAAATCCGCGCGAGCGGGAAATCCTTTCGCCCATCGAAATCCCGCTGGGCCAGGGCATCGTCGGGGCCGCCGCAGCCAATGGTGCGGCAGAGCTGGTGGCCGATGCGCGGCTGGATGCCCGCTACATTGTTGACGACATACCACGACGCTCGGAAATGGCGGTGCCCATTGTGTCCGAAGGCCAGGTCCTGGGCGTCATTGATTCCGAGCATTCGGCACCTGGTTTCTTTACCGAGGAACACCTGGTCATTCTCCGGGCGATCGCCTCCATCTGCGCCAACAAGCTCGTGCGGGCACGCGCCGAGCGGCAGCTGCAGCAGCTGAACACCGACCTCGAACGCCGCATCGCCGAACGCACGGTGGAGCTGGTCGGGGCCAACGAACAGCTCAAGCGGGAGATTGCCGAACGCGTGCGCGCCGAACGCGTGCAGAAGGCCCTCCTGGAAATCTCGGAGGCGGTCCATGCCGTCGCCGATCTGCCCAGCCTGTACCGGCGCATCCATGAGATCATTGGCACGCTGATGCGGGCGCGCAGCTTCTATCTGGCGCTCTATGATCCGGTCGCCGAAACGGTCAGCTTCCCCTATTACCGCGATGACCACGATCCGGCCCCGCCGCCGCGCCGGGCCGCACGGGGCATGACCGAGTACGTGATCCGCATCGGCCGCCCAATCCTGGTGGCGCAGAAGGAAATGCAGGAGCTGATAGCGACCGGCGAATGCCTCCCCATCGGACGTCCGGCAGCGGTATGGCTGGGCGTCCCGCTTACGGTGGACGGCCGCACCTTCGGCGTGATGGCGGTGCAGGACCAGCATGACGAGACGGCCTACGGCGAGGAGGACAAGCGGTTGATCGGTTTCGTCGCCGGGCAGACGGCACTGGCCATTGAGCGCAAGCGCGCCGAGGCGGAGCTCCAGGCCAGCACTCAGCGGCTGCGGGAATCGGAGGAGCGTTTCAGCAAGGCATTCCGCGCCATCCCGGCCAACGTGTCACTGGTGCGGGTCGCCGACGAGCGTCTCATCGAGGTCAACGAGTCCTTCCTCAAGGAATCGGGCTACACGCGCGCCGAGGTGATCGGCCGGACCACGTCGGAGCTCGGTGTCTGGCCCAATCTGGCCGACCGCACGGAATTTTTCCGCCTCCTACGGGCGCAGGGGTTTGTACACTCGTTCGAATCGGGTTTGCGCGCCCGCGACGGCACGTTAGGCACCATGCTCATCTCGGCGGAGCTGATCGAGCTGAAGGGCGAGAAGTGCATCCTCGCGCTGGCCCTGAGCATCAACGAGCGCAAGCTGGCGGAGGAGGAATTGCTGCGCTCGCTGGCCCGCGAGCGGGAGCTGAGCCGGCTCAAGAGCTCCTTCGTCTCCCTGGTGTCGCACGAATTTCGCACACCCATCGGCATCATCCACTCGTCCGCCGAAATCCTGGAGCGCTACCAGGAACGGCTCTCCGCAGCGGAACGCACCGAACATCTGCGGGCAATCCAGAGCCATGCCTGGCGCATGGCCTCGCTGATGGAGGAGGTGCTGCTGTTCGGCAAGATGGAGGCCGGCCGGCTCGAGTTCCGCACCGCCCCATTTGATCTCGATGAGGCCTGCCGCCGCTGGACACAGGAGCTGACGCTGGCCACCGACCACCGCTGCCCGATCCGTCTGACCTTGGGTGAGCTGCCCACGGTCAGGAACGGCGATATGGATCTGCTGCGGCACATCTGCTCAAACCTTCTCTCAAACGCCGTGAAGTATTCGCGCCCGGGCAGCCCGGTGGAATTCGGGGTGGACCGCGACGGCAACGACGCCGTGTTCACCGTGCGCGACCACGGCGTGGGCATCCCGGAAGCGGATCGCGCCCGGCTGTTCACGGCCTTCCAGCGCGGGAGCAACGTCCGCCACCTGCCCGGCACCGGCCTCGGCCTGGTCGTCATCCGCCACTGCCTCGATCTCCACCGCGGCACCATCGAACTCGACAGCCACGAAGGCACCGGCACGACCGCCATCGTGCGGGTGCCCCTCTTTGCCCCCTCTTCCGCATGAATCCGACCGCCTCCCCCGAACCCTCCGCCCGCATCCTGGTCATCGAGGACGAGCCGCAGATGCTGCGGAACCTCGTCACCATCCTCCGCGCCGAAGGTTTCCAGGCGCTCGGCGCGCCCGGTGGCGAAGAGGGCGTGGCGGTGGCGCTGGCCGAGCTTCCCGACCTGATCCTGTGCGACCTGATGATGCCGGGGCTGGACGGCTTCGGGGTGCTGGCCCGGCTACGGAACCAGCCGACGACCGCGCCAATCCCGTTTGTCTTCCTCACCGCTCGCAGCGAACGGGGCGATGTCCGTTCCGGCATGAACCAGGGGGCGGACGACTACCTCACCAAGCCGGTGAAGGTGGAGGATCTGCTTTCTTCCATCCGTGCCCGGCTGGACCGGCGTCACCAGACGGGGATGGCCGTCCGGCCCACCCGCCCGCAGCGTCCCGACGAACTGGAGCGGCTGGGGGTCACCGCCCGCGAGGCGGAAGTTCTCTTCTGGCTCATCGAGGGCAAGAGCAACCCGGACATTGCCACCATTCTCGGCATGGCCCCGGCCACGGTGAAGAAGCACCTGGAGCACATCTTCCAGAAATTGGGCGTGGAAAACCGGACGGCGGCTATCATGTCGACTTTGCAGTCGTGGGCGGAGTGAGGGGGCGGAGCAGCCCCATCTCAAATCCTGTAAATCCGGTTCATCCTGTCAAATTCCCAGCTTGTCCCAAGCTTTGAGGTTGACCCTGGAATGGCGGGCGGAATGACGGCTTTCCGGTCCTAATCCCAGCTTACTCTTAATCGTCGCTCCCGCAGTGGCGTGATTAAGATTACGATTAAGAGAAGGATTATGAGGGGGACGAGGGGGAGGATTTCGAAAGAGTGGACCGGATTTGGCCGAGACATCGTCAGCCTTGTAAAAGCCCAGGTGATTTCATCAAATTGCGGCCAGATAATTTGATCGAGAGACGGCAATTAAATCATGACAATTCCTCATCTGCGGTACGCCGGTTTCTGGGCCCGGTCTGGTTCCATGCTGCTGGATTTTATTTTTTTGATTCCCCTCCTCAAATTCTCGATCTGGGGAATCACCCATTACCGCCTGTTCTTGGCGTATATCCTGGTCTTCAGCTCCCTTTTCAGCCTGTTTTTTTCGGTCTATCTGGTCCGGCGATTTGGGGGCACGCCGGGCAAGCTCATTTTAGGGATTCGGATTCGCAAACTGGATGGATCACCGGTTGGCTATCGCGAGGCATTGCTCCGACATTTGCCCACATTCATTCTCAGCTTGTTGGAATCCATCGCCCTGGTCGTGCCATTGTTCCACTTGTCTGATGCCGAATATCTGGCCCTCGGGGTGGAGCGCACGACCACGCTGAAGGGACTGGCACCCGTTTGGTATCATCCTCTGGTGATGATCTCCACGGCCTGGGTTTGGAGCGAACTGATCATCTTGCTGACCAATAAGGAACGGCGCTCGGTGCATGATTTTATCGCCGGTACGGTGGTCGTCCATGCACCACCCAAAATCAAATCACCGCCGGTGGCCGATGTCTCCGCTTCCATCTCGCCCTGAATGACAAAGCAGGGTGGACGGGCAAACCGCCCGCCCGCCGACCCGCAAGGAGCGTTTTGACAGGATTCAGGGTCGGAGTGTCCCATTTCAAATCCTGTAAATCCGGTTCATCCTGGCAAATCCCCCTCCTTTCCTTCGTCCGGGACAAAGCGCTTTGAATTCCGCCGGAGTTCAGGCAGGCTGCCCGTCCGATGGATTCGAAAAAGATGGCGCAGTTGTGCCGGGAACTGGCCGAGAACAGGAAGGCGGAGAACGTGGTCGTGCTCGACGTGCGCAAGCTGTCGAGCGTGACGGACTTCTTCGTGATCGCGACCGGCACCAGCGAACCGCACCTGCGCGCCATCGAATCCGAGATTTTTGACCAGCTCCAGGAGGAGCACGGCATCAAGCCGCACGTCACCGAGGGCAGCGCCCAGACCAACTGGATTGTGGCCGACTTCTTCGACGTCATCGTCCATCTGATGAAGACGGATGTGCGGGAGCGTTACGACCTCGAAGGCCTGTGGAGCGATGCCCCCCGCGTGGCCAAACCCCGCACCCGCAAAAAGGCGGATCCGACGACTGCCTGAAACGGCACTGCCACCTCAGTTGGGCAGTCGGGCATTGCGCCCGATCCGGGTGGGCACGGACGCATTCACCGTGCGCCAGAAATACACCAGCACCCCGCCCAGCATCAGCAGATTCATTGTCTGTGAGATGCCGTGCCAGAGGCCGAACGACTTTCCAGCGGCCTCCCGCTGCACCGGCGTGGCGTTGGCGGCGTATTTGACCGTGTGGAGGTCCTTCATCTTCGGTTGCAGCCAGAAGCCGCCCAGCAGTCCCAGCCCGACCAGGACAACCAGCAGCCACAGGCCGAAACGGCGCGGGTTGCGCCCGGCGTACAGCCATTCCGCCACCAGATGCAGCACGGCAACGGCCCCGCAGATGTGCTGAAGGATGAAGTAGCGTCCGAGCAGGATCTGCGCGACCCGGCCGGCATGGTAGCGCGGCAGCACTTCGAGCATGGCCGGGGAAAAGATGGCCGGTCCGGCCACAAAGGTCAGGAACACGGCCGCACCCAGCCAGATCGCGGCATTCACGATGCCAAAGAAGCGTAACGTGGAAAGCACGGCCCAACGGTAGGCGAACCGGTGCCGGCACGCCATGCTGCGCTCCATGGAATTTTGTGTTGCCCCGGACCACCCCGGCGCTAACTTACAGATTCTTTCGCGGTAACAATTTCTGTCCTGATGAACATCGAACTTACAAAGCGGGCCCTCGAAAAGGTGGGCAACGCGCACGTGCTGGTAAACCTTGTTTCCCGTCGCGTCCGCCAGCTGAACAGCGGTGGTGGCGGCCTCAGCCGCCCGCTCGTCGAGGTGACCCCGGGCATGGGGGCCGCTGACGTCGCCCTGCTGGAGCTCATCGAGGAAAAGATCGGCTGGGAATCTCCCAACGACGCCGTCCAGCCCCCTGCGCCCGTCAAGCGCCGCGCCAAACGCGCCGCCTGATCCCAAGCCGCTCGTTTACCACGGCCGGAGAGCGCGCTCTCCGGCTGTTTTTGTTTCATGGTCGATATCCTCACCAATTCCAAGGCCCGGCGGGACTACTTCATCCTCGAGACCTTCGAGGCGGGAATCGTCCTGCACGGCACGGAGGTGAAATCGCTGCGGGCGGGCAAGGGGCAGATCGCCGACGCCTTTGCCAAGGTTGAGCGTGATGAGGTGTGGCTCTACAACTCCTACATTGACGAGTATTCCCACGGGAACCTCTCCAACCACGCGCCCAAGGCCCCCCGGAAACTGCTGCTAAACCGCACCGAAATCCGCAAGCTGGCCGAACTCGGGAAGGTCAAGGGCAACACCATCGTCCCCCTTTCGTTTTACTGGAAGAATGGCAAGGTCAAACTCCAGCTCGTGGTCGGCCAGGGCAAGGCCGATTACGACAAGCGCGAGGACATGAAGAAGCGCGACTCGGAACGGGAGATGAAACGCGCCCTGATGCACGACCGGCGGGGAAGGTGAGGTGCCCGGTCTCGGGTTCCGGGTCCAAGGTCCGAGGTCAGGTGGCCGGAAATCTTGGGGCTGGGGAAGCTGGGGTCTCGGGTCTGGCGTTTGGGGTCTGGGGCTTTGCGCAGCGGCTCGCGTGTCTGCCCACTGATTACTGTTTACTCCTCGCCTCAAAGCAGAAAGGCACAGTCCCAGAGGACTGTGCCTTTTCGCTGAAGCAGGGATCGGGAGCGCTTACTTAGGCGGCCTTGGCCACGGGCTTCTTCCAATTGCGGGGCGGAGCCTTCGTGATCAGGCCCTTCTTCATGGCCTTGACCGCGACCCGGATGCGCTTCACCTGACCGTTCGGCAGGAGCACCCGCACCTTTTGCAGGTTCGGGAAAAAGCGGCGCTTCGTGATCGCCGTCACGTGCATACCGATGCCGCCCTTTTTCTTCGCCTTACCGGAACGCCAAATATGGTTGCCCTTGATGGGGCGTTTCCCGGAAATCTCACAGATGCGTGCCATAAATTTTTAGCCTTACTTCGTAAAGGAGCGAGGTATTTACCGTTCGGTGGAATCGGCTGCAAGTCTAATTCTCCGTCCACTTGCGTTCCCTCGGGCCGACCGCACACTTCCGCCGATGAAGGAAGCCTACATCGCGGCCAAGGAACGTTGGGCCCGCAAGATGGCCGGCACGGAAAAGCCGTCGGTCCGCTCCGAAGACCGCCTGCCTCCCGGGCAGCGGCAGGTCACCAATTTCCCCGTGCTCGACCTCGGCGTCAAACCCGAGCTGCCTCCCGAACGCTGGGAACTGAAGATTGGCGGGCACGTGGAGAATCCCGTGGTGCTCAAATGGGCGGACTTCCTCGCGCTGCCGCAGTTCAAGGACGTAAGCGATTTTCACTGTGTGACGACTTGGAGCCAGTTCGACATGGCCTGGGAAGGCGTCTCCTTCTTCACACTGGCCGAACTGGTGAAGCCCAAGGCCAAGGCCACGCACGTCTTCTTCAAGAGCTACGACGGCTATTCCACCAACAACCCGCTCGATGTGCTCATGGATGATGACGTGCTCATCGCCCACTCGTGGAATGGCGCACCCCTGCCCCGCGAACATGGCGGACCCGCCCGCGTGATCGTGCCCAAGCGCTACGCCTGGAAAGGCGCCAAATGGATCCGCGAGATCACCTTCATGGACCGCGACATTCTCGGCTTCTGGGAAGTGCGCGGCTACTCGAACACTGCCGATCCGTGGACGAACGACCGGTTTTCGTGAGGGTGGGAAGCTGGTGAGTCAGTGATCAGTAAACAGTAATCAGTTACCCCACGCTTCCACCCGCTGGGAACTGACTCACTGTTTACTGATCACTGAATTACTTGCCCATGGGACACTGTTCACCGGTCTCCGATGACTTCCTTGAAGCTGCCGCTTCTCGGTTGCGTCCGAAAACCCGTTCCCGTACCAGCTTGCGCATGAAGACACTCCTGATCCGGTTGATGGCCATGGCTTTGCTGATGGCCTCGGCCATGGCCCAGACCGCCAATCCGGCCGCGACCAACACGCCGCCAAAAACCAACAACGTCCGGCGCGCCGAAACCAAGTTTCCCAAGCCGGAGGTGAAATACCCGCTCGGCCCGGATTCCCAGCGCAAGGATGGCGTGCCTCATGGCAAGGTCACCGACTATGTCTGGAAGGACAGCAAGGTGTTCACGAACACCATCCGCCACTGGTCGATCTACGTGCCGGCGCAGTACGACCCGGCCAAGCCAGCGGCGCTCATGGTCTTCCAGGACGGCCACACCTATCTCAAAGAGGACGGTGACTTCCGGGCGCCGGTCGTCTTCGACAACCTGATCGCGGCGAAGGAAATGCCCGTGACCATCGCGGTATTCATCGACCCGGGCTTCAAGCAGGCCGAGTTCCCCGCGAACTCACCCCGGGGCTGGCAGCCGGAGCCGCAGAACCGCAGCTTCGAGTATGACTCGCTCGGGGCCGCCTATTCCGACTTCCTGATCAACGAAATCCTCCCGGAGGTGAAGAAGCTCTACAACATCACCGACGATCCCGACGGCCATGCGATCGCCGGCATCAGCAGCGGCGGCATCTGCGCTTGGACGGTCGCTTGGGAACGGCCCGACCAGTTCCGCAAGGTGCTCACCCACGTGGGCAGTTTCACCAACATCCGGGGCGGCAACAAGTACCCCGAGATCATCCGCGCCGCCGAACCGAAGCCGATCCGGATTTTCCTGCAGGACGGTGAAAATGACAACCGCAGCCGACGGCCTGGTTGGGACTGGGTGGAAGGTAACCTGAACATGGCCTCCGCCCTGGAGAACAAGGATTACGACTACAAATACGTCCTCGGCGGCGGCCGGCACAGCGGCAACCACGGCGGCGCGATCCTGCCCGACTCCCTCCGCTGGCTCTGGCGCGATTACCCGAAGTGAGAAACGTGGACGTCCTGCCAGCACGGCCGGCGCGCATAGCCGGGCGTGCGCGGATTACCTGCTCAGCTGTATCGCAGTCGGCCACAGGACTCAAAGCCCGCCGCAAAGTCCGCGAGGTCTTGGAGTGCAGTAGTCCTCTACCGCTTTGATCGGGGCTACCGGCAAGAGGCAGTCATGCCTCAGCCCATCGTCGAGCCATCCGGCTGTCGAAAGCGGCAGAGGAATGCCGCAGTGCAAGACGCTACCGCGCCCATGGTGCCGGCTTCTGGTTTTCCCCACCACGCGCCACATCAAACGGACTCCCCGTCCCCAATTCGAAATTCGCAACTCGTGACTCGCCACTCTCAGGGGTTTTTGTTCACGAAATCTGGAACCACCTGAGCCTGGGTGGAGAGCTTGTAGGTGTCGCCTTGCGGTGTGGGCAGCTCGATCTCGGCGAAGAAGGCGTCGAACCCGGCGGCCGGCTTCTCCACGTCGGCGTGGGCGGATTGGTGGTCGGCACCCAGGGGCAGTTCCCGGCTGGTCCACTTGTCGTCGCGGAAGTCGCGGTCCTTCGAGTGGGCCGTCCATAGGCGGATCGCCTTGGCCGGACGGTTCACCGTCACGTCGATGCCCGCCGGGCCATTGGCTCCGTCCCGCAGCTTCCAGCCGACGTCCGGCAATGGATCGTTGTTGGCGACCTGCGCGAACCAGTTCGCCAAAGTGACGATGGCATCCTTGCCGCCACCGAGGTCGTGCCCTGCATTGGGCGTCTGGAAGACCACCTTCTGGGCGGGCAGATCATCCCAGTAGTTGCGCAGGGAATCGACGACCCAATAGGGGTCGTTGCTGCCGAGCAGCAGCAGCTTGGGCATGGTGTACCGGGCGCGATAGGCGTAAGGATCAACCCAGGAGCGAAGCTGCCGCATCGGCTCGTCGTCGCGGGTGTCGAGGTGCACCTCGGTGTAGTCGTTGATCTCTTCGCTCTGGCGGCCGTACATCTTGCCGGTCCAGTCGAGCTGCTTCTTCATGTTGAGCATGTCGATGACCATCGGGGCGATGGCCTTGACCCGCGTGTCGGTCGCGCCGGTGAGCCAGGTGGTCCAGCCTCGCTTGCTCGCGCCGGAGATGACGAACTGCTTCACGTCCTGCCCCCATTCCTTCTGTGCGAACTGCTGGACGGTGTCCATGCCACGGACGGCGCTCTTCACCATCGGGAAGAGCAGCGGCCAGGTCTTGTCGCCGGTCTTGAGGAACTGGACGAAGGTGTAGGCGATCAGGGCGTCCTCGGTCCGTCCGTCGTAGAGGGGCTGGTTGGGCGTCTTGGTGATGATCGCCGCGATGGCCCCCGCGCGCTGGGCGATAAGATTGAAGCGTTCGGCCTCCTTGTCATCGGGCGCGCCGTAACCGCCGCCGGTGACAAACAGCAAGGCAATCTCGGGATGCGTGAGCTTCTCGGGCCGCACCACCAGCATGTGATGACTCCAGAACTGGCCGTGCCACGTCTGGGACACCAGTTCGAGGTGCGTCATCGTCGCGTGCGGCAGGGCCTTCTGCTCGTTGCGCTTCCAGTTGAAAGACGCGTCGGGCGCATTGACATAGTCTTCAAGGGGGCCGGCAAAAACTGTGGCGGTGGCGAAAATCAGACCGGCCAAGGCAGGCACGAGACGTTTCGGGAATTGCACCCGCAGAGGACACGCGGAGGGACGCGGGACGTCAAGGTCGAGTGAGAGCCCTGAATGAGGGAGTCCCATCTGGATATTTCCACCCCGGACACTTTCACTCACCCGCGACTCCATGGCACGCTGCGGACGTGCCGCCGGTCCGTGAATCGCTCCCATCCTCTCCCGCCGTAAAACCGGCGGCGCGGTCGCTTGCCTCGCCCGTGGGCATCATTTACGGCGTGGGCATTGAGCGGACGGAGATGTTCGCCCGGCTCGGTGTCCGTACGGTCGGCGACCTGCTGCTGCATGCGCCGCGCCGCTACGAGGACCGTCGGAAGTTCATCACCATCCGCGAGCTGGAGCTGGGGAAGAGCGCGACCGTCTTCGGCAAGATCGTGGCGTCGGGCGTGAAGCGGTTTCGC
The DNA here is from genome assembly GCA_903922605.1 of uncultured Verrucomicrobiota bacterium. GTDB lineage: Bacteria > Verrucomicrobiota > Verrucomicrobiia > Limisphaerales > UBA9464 > CAIVQB01. The sequence goes on along the minus strand of CAIXUG010000077.1, from coordinate 71,018 downwards.
GGCGGGGCGCGCTCGGTGTACGAGTTCGTGCTGGAGGATGGCTCGGCGCGGCTGCACTGCCGCTGGTGGAACCTGCCCTTCCTTGAACGCCTCTTCGCCGTCGGCGACGAGGTGATGGTCTTCGGCAAACCGAACCTGCTGAAGCCGCGCACAATGGACCATCCCGAGACGGAGAAGGTCGAGAACGGTGATGACGTGACCGTCCACATCAACCGCGTCGTGCCCATCTACCCGCTCACGGAGGGGCTGCCGCAGCGTGCAGTCCGCAGCATCGTGTGGCGGGCCGTCCAGGAATTCGCGGACATGGTACAGGAGCCGCACCCGGAAATGGATCTCACTGCCGTGCGCACGCGGGCCGCCGTCGATGCCGACCGCGAGCAGCTCGAACTGGAAGCCCGCCCGCTGCCGGGGCGCTCGGAGGCCATCCGGTCCCTGCATTTCCCCAACGAACTTGCCGATGCCGACCGCGCCCGGCAGCGGCTGGCGTTGGATGAGTTTGTGGCGCTCCAGCTGGAAATCCAGCGACGGCGGCAGAAGCTCGAACGCAATGCCCGCGCGTTTCCCTGTTCCGGGGACAACCGGCTGATGAAGCCCTTCCTCACCGCGCTGGGTTTCAAGCTCACCGACGCGCAGGTGCGGGTATTGCGCGAATTGCGCGCCGACATGGGCGGCCCGGTGCCCATGCGCCGGCTGCTGCAAGGGGACGTCGGCTCCGGCAAGACCGTCGTGGCCGCGGGGACCGCGCTGATGGCCCTGGAAAGCGGCTGCAACGTCGCGCTAATGGCCCCGACCGAGATCCTGGCCGAGCAGTTGCACCGGAACTTCACCCGCTGGCTGGAGCCACTGGGCATCACGGTCGAACTGAGGACGGGGAGCAAGAAAACGTCCCGGGTCCAAGGTCCCGAGTCCCAGGTCGGACTGCGCTTCGGTGACATCGGACCTAAGTCTTCTGACTCGGGACTCAGGACCCGGGACCCGGAACTTCCCCGCCTGGTCGTTGGCACCCACGCGCTGCTGGAGGATTCGGTCACGCTCGACCGGCTGGGGCTGGTCATCATCGACGAGCAGCACAAGTTCGGGGTGGCCCAGCGTGAACAGCTCCTACGCAAGGGCCGCGATGGCGGGCGGTTCCCTCACCTGCTCGTGATGACCGCCACTCCCATCCCGCGCACGCTCGGGCTTACGCTTTACGGGGATCTGGATGTGAGCGTGCTGGACCAGCTGCCCGCCGGTCGGGCGCGCATCCGCACGCATGTGCGCGACGCGGCGGCGCTGCCCAAAGTCTGGTCCTTTGTCCGAACCGAACTGGAAAAAGGCCGGCAGGCCTACGTCGTTTATCCGCGCGTGAGCGAGTCCGACCACGATGAGGTGAAAGCCGTCACCAAGGAATTTGCCCGGGTGCAGAAGGAACTGGCACCGCACCGTGTCGGCCTGCTGCACGGGCAGCTGCGATCGGAGGAGAAGGAGTCGGTAATGACCGCCTTCCGCAACGGCACGGTAAAGGCGCTGGTCGCGACCAGCGTGATCGAAGTCGGCGTGGATGTGCCCAATGCCACCGTGATGCTCATTGAGGATGCAGACCAGTTTGGTCTCGCCCAGCTCCACCAGTTGCGCGGACGCATTGGCCGGGGAGCCCACGAATCACACTGCATTCTGGTCGCCGAGCAGAAGACTGACGCATCGAAGCAACGCCTGAAGGTGCTGGCCGAGACCACCGACGGCTTTGCCCTCGCCGAAGCCGACCTGCGCCTGCGCGGTCCCGGTGAACTGATCGGCCGGGAACAGAGCGGCGTGCCCGATTTTCGCTTCGGCGACCTGCGGCATGACCGCGCCCTGGTCGAGGAGGCGCGCGAACTCGTGCGGAAGTCGCTGGGTGGGGTCAGTAATCAGTAATCAGTGAAGCAGTGATCAGTGAACCAAACCCCTCCGCTCACTGATGACTGTCTTACTGATCACTGATTACTTCCCCCCTCAGATTTTTACCGGTTCTGGTTGGCCAGCACCCATTCGGGCGGGCAAATATCGGCGCGTGACTCCCTCCGTATTTTACCGCCAGCCACGTCGGGTCCGGCCCGATGCATCCGCTGAATTTGCCGGCCGACCGGCACGTCCGACGCGGGTCATGTTCCCCTTTCGGCTATGGTTTGCGGGCCTCGGCCTGCTGGCGCTCGCGCTCGGCAACCCGGTGCGCGGCGATGGTTTCGCCGGGCCGCTCGTGCTTCCGCCCGGCGTGGATGAAGGCGAGATGCTGCTCGGCGATCTGAACTGCATCGCCTGCCACTCGGCCTCGCCGGAAATCGCCAAACGCCTCGCCTCCCGCTCGGCCCCATTGCTGGGCGCCGCCGGCCTGCGCCTGACGCCACAATGGCTGGGTTCCTGGCTCCTGAATCACGAGGCCACCAAGCCCGGATCGGCCATGCCCGACCTGTTCGCCGGCATTCCGGCGGCGGAGCGCGCGGATGCCGCCGACACCCTCGTTCACTTCCTGATCTCCCAGCAGCCGGCGGGTGAGGCCGAAGGTTCCTCGGCGGACCCGGCCCGCATCCAGCAGGGTCGTGAGCTGTTCCATTCCATCGGGTGCGTGGCGTGTCACGCACCGGAGGTCCGACCGGAAGGCGTGACGCCCGCCGTCTTCGAACGTGCGGTCAGCGAAGCCATCCCGCTCGGCGATCTGGCACATAAGTATTTCGTCACCGAGCTCGCCCGGTTCCTGCAGGATCCGGTGAAGCTGCACCCGGGCGGCCGGATGCCTTCGCTCAATCTGAACGCGGGCGACGCCCAGGCGCTGGCGACCTACCTGCTCCGGGCCCAGGTGCCGGAACTCCAGGGTACCCAGCAGACGGGCGCCACCATCGCCGGCCTCAAGTGGGAGTATTACGAATCGTCGTTCGGCGGCTGCGCCGATTTCGACAAACTGAAGCCCAAGGCCTCCGGCGACACCCCGGAACTGACCGCGACGCTGGCCCAGCGCAAAGAGAGCTTCGGCCTGCGTTTCACGGGCCTGATCGAGGCGCCGGCCGACGGTGAATACACCTTCTCGACCGAGTCGGACGACGGCACGGTGCTCGACGTGGACGGCAAGCGCATCGTGGACAACGACGGCGACCACGCCCCCGTGGAAAAGCAGGGCAAGATCAAGCTCACCAAGGGGCTGCACGGCCTGGAGGTGCGCTTCTACCAGAACGGTGCCGGGTTCGAGTTCAAGGTGCGCTGGGCCGGTCCCGGCTTTACCCGGCAGCCGATTCCGGCCTCCGCGCTCAAGCGGATCGGCGTGCCCATGCGCCCGCTGGGATATGCGGCATTTGCCGTCGATGCGGCCAAGGCGGCGAAAGGTCGTGAATGGTTTTCCAAGCTCAACTGCGTCGCCTGCCACCAGGTGTCCGAGATGGCCGCCAAGCCGGCCAAACCGCTCTCGGAACTGGCCTCCCGCCTCACTGCTGGCTGTCTGGCCGACGCGGTCCCCGCCGGGGCGCCCAAATACAGCCTGAACGCGGCCCAACGCGCCGCCCTGCGCCGTACCGTGACCAAAGCCGCCTTGCTGGGCACGCCGTTGATGCCCGCCCGGCAGATCGCGACCACCATGACCCGCCTGAGCTGCTTCGCCTGCCATTCGCGGGACGGCATCGGCGGCCCGGCCGCAACCGGCCGTGATGCGTGGTTCCATATCGTCGGCGAGGCGGATCTCGGTGAGGAAGGCCGCCTGCCCCCTCACCTGAACGCGGTCGGGGCCAAGCTGCAGCCGACGTGGTCCGCCCGCGTGCTGGGCGAAGGCGTGAAAGTCCGCCCGTATATGGCCACCCGAATGCCTGTGTTCGGCCCGGCCAACGTCGGCGCGCTGGCAGACGCCTTCGATCAGGCAGACTCACAACCGGGCGCAGCTCCCGCCCCTGCCCTCACGGAGCGGGACGCGAAGTTCGGACACAAGCTGGTCGGTCGTGACGGCCTGAGCTGCATCGCCTGCCACACCTTCGGCAACTTCGCCTCGCTGGGCATTCCCGCGCTTGGCCTCGACCGGATGCACGAACGGCTGAAATGGGACTGGTTCCGCCGCTATCTGCCCGACCCGGCGGCCCTGCGACCGGGCACGCGCATGCCCAGCTTCTGGCCGGAGGGCAAGGCCGTGAACACAAGCATCCTCGCGGGTGACACCGACGTGCAGATCCGCGCCATCTGGGCATGGTTGGCGGACGGGGCCATGGCCGAGGTGCCGCTGGGCCTGGTCCGGGCCACCAAGGAACTCCTGGTGGATAAAGAGGCGGTGATCTACCGCAACTTCATCGAAGGGGCCGGTTCGCGCGCCATCGGCGTCGGCTACCCCGAACACGCGAGCCTCGCCTTTGACGCCAACCAGGTCCGGCTCGCCATGATCTGGCAGGGCGCGTTCATCGACGCCTCGCGGCACAGCACGGACCGTGGAGTCGGCTACGAACCTCCGCTGGGCGACCATATCGTGCGGCTGCCGGAAGGGCCGGCGTTTGCGGTGCTCGACCGGGCCGATGCCGCCTGGCCGACCGCTGTGAAGGGACGCTCCCCGGGCTGGCAGTTCCATGGCTACACGCTGGATGACAAACGCCGTCCTGCCTTCCGCTACGGTATGGGTGGGCTCCTGGTGGAAGACTCCATCGTGCCCAAGGTGGCGGACGTGGATGTGACGCTCGTGCGCACTTTCCGCCTCAGTGGCACCCCGCCGGCAGGGCACCTCTGGTTCCGCGCGGCCGCAGGTGAGATTCAGGCCAATCCGGACGGCACTTACACGGTGGATGGCAGGCTGAAGCTCCGGTTCCGGGGTGGCGGCCAACCGGTGATCGCTCAAAAGGAACTCCGAGTGCCGGTGGAAGCCACCGGGCAATTCGTCGAGGAAATGACGTGGTGAGGCGGCAAAGGATACGACTATGAAACGACTGTTTTCCCTGTTTTCCCCGCTCGCGACGGCCTTGGGCCTGACGCTGACCACCGCCTCGCTATTTGCCGCCGGCAAGGCGGACGAGGAGGCGGAGTATTACCCGCTCGTCACCGTGCCGATTCCGGAAGGCGTGACTCTGGAGGCCGGGGCCATTCAACGATTCGGCCAGCAGCGCCTCGCCGTTTCCACCCGGCTCGGGGAGATCTATTTCGTGGACGGGGCGTTTGGGAAGGAGCCGAAGCCGGCCACGGTGAAATTCACCCGCTACGCCTCGGGCCTGCACGAGGTGCTCGGACTTTCCACGCTTGGCGATGGCTGGTTTTACGTCACCCAGCGCGGCGAGGTGTCGCGGCTGCGCGATACGGATGGTGACGACCGTGCGGACGTGTTTGAAACCGTGGCCGACGGCTGGGGTATCACCGGCGACTATCACGAATACGCCTTCGGCTCGAAGCCCGACCGCGAGGGCAACATCTGGGTCACCCTGTGCCTGACCGGATCGTTCACGAGTGAGACGGAGTTCCGGGGTTGGTGCCTGCGGGTCACGCCCAAGGGCGAGGTCATCCCGACGTGCAGCGGCCTGCGTTCGCCCGGCGGCGTGGCCACCAACTCGGTCGGCGAGATGTTCTACACGGATAACCAGGGGCCATGGAATGGCACCTGTTGGTTGAAACACCTCAAACCCGGCGGCTTCATGGGCAATCCGCAGGGCAACAAATGGTATTCGCTGGCCCCCAACCTCGGCGCGCGTCCGGCCGATCCGCTGAGCAACAGCCGCATCGCCACCGAATGGAAAAAGATGCCCGAATTTGTGCCGCCCGTGATCGCGTTTCCCTACCAGAAAATGGGCCAGAGCGCGAGCGGCATACAGAATGACTTCACGGCCGGAAAATTCGGTCCGTTCACCAACCAGCTCTTCGTCGGTGACCAGACCTGGAGCACGGTGATGCGGGCCGATCTGGAGGAGATCGACGGCGTGTATCAGGGCGCGTGCTTCCCGTTCCGCGAGGGGCTTGCCTCAGGTTCGCTCAGCTTGGAAATGTGCCCCGAAGGCGTGCTCTTCGTGGGTGGCACGGACCGCGGTTGGGGCGCGCGCGGCGGTCAGCCCTTCGCGCTGCAACGGCTGGAATGGAGCGGCAAGACGCCGTTCGAGATCCAGCACATGCGGGTCCAGCGAGACGGCTTCATGCTCACCTTCACGGAGCCGGTGGATACGCTTACGGCGGCCAAGCTTGAATCGTACGCCTACGAGACCTTCACCTATGTTTACCGCGCCGAATATGGCTCTCCCGAGGTGGACCAGACCAAGCCGGCCATCAAGTCGATTGATGTTTCATCCGACGGCCTGCACGTGTTGATCCATACCGACCTTGTGCCCGGCCACGTTCACGAGCTGAAGCTGCCCGGCGTCCGGAGCGCCAATGGGCGACCGTTGCTGCATCCCGTGGGCTACTACTGGCTGAACGTCATTCCCAAGTCCTGAAATTCCTTCAGCACTATCGCAACAATGTGCTGCCAGCGTCCCGCTGGCGGCGACGCATCCAAAGGCCACGCGGCCTCCCACGGCGGCCCCCGCACCCTCGGCCTCGGGTGGCCCCTGCCGGCAAGATGCCGGCGGCACGTTGAAGAACCGAAACTCGCCTCATCGCCCTGCACCCGCTAGCTTGCACGCCGTGCAAACCGTTCCGCTGCCCGTCGTACGTCTGCGCCGCCTGCGCCGCACCGCCGCCATCCGCGAACTCGTGCAGGAGACGCGGCTCGTGGCGGCCGACCTGATCGCTCCCCTCTTCGTCAAAGACGGCGAGGGCGCGCCCGAGCCGATCGGCTCCATGCCGGGCGTCTTCCGTCTGAACCTGACGGATCTCGTGGCCGAATGCCGCGAACTCCAGTCGCTCGGGGTGCGCGGCATCGCGCTGTTTCCGGTGACTCCGGCGGCATTGAAAAATCACAATGGCACCGAGGCGCTGAATCCCGATTGCCTCGTCCTCCGCGCCGTGCGCGCAGTGAAGGCCACTGTACCCGGGTTGGTGATTTTCACCGACATCGCCCTCGACCCTTACACCACTCATGGCCACGACGGCATCCTCACCCCCGACGGGGGCGACGTGGACAATGACGCCACCCTCCATGTGCTCGCCCAGATGTCGGTGCTGCACGCCGGTGCCGGCGCGGACTTCGTGGCGCCGAGCGACATGATGGACGGCCGCGTCGCCGCCATCCGCGCCGCGCTCGATGCCGCCGAGCAATGTCACACCGGCATCCTGGCCTACTCGGCCAAGTTTGCCTCGGCCTATTACGGACCATTCCGCGAGGCCGTGGGCAGCGCCAGCGCGGCGGGCACCAAATCGCTCGACAAGCGCACCTACCAGCTCAACCCGGCGAACCGCCGCGAGGCCATCGCCGACGCCCTGCTCGACGAGGCCGAGGGCGCGGACGCCCTCATGGTGAAGCCGGCCGGCCCGTATCTGGACATCATCCGCGAACTGCGCGACTCGACGTCCCTGCCGCTGGCGGCCTATCAGGTGAGCGGCGAATACGCGCAGTTGCACGCGGCGGCGGAGAAGGGCTGGCTCGATCTTGTAAAAACCCGCGACGAGTCTCTGCTGGCGATCAAACGCGCCGGTGCCGACCTGATCCTGACCTACTTCGCCAAGGACGTGGCGAAGGCTCTCTAGCCAAGTCTCAGAGGCTGAAGAGGCAAGGCGTCCTCTCAGCTCACTCGCCCTTCGTCACTCGTCACCCATTGCAGAAGCGTGTGAACGCGCCGCCGAGGAGCTCGGTGGCGTCGTGCTGGATGTCGGCGTCGGTGATTGGCCAGCCGGCGGCTTCGAGGGTGGCGTATTTCTCCGCCAGACAGTCGGCCAGGATCGTACGCGTGTGCGACCACTTGTACCCGAGCTGGTCGAGCACGCGGGCGTCGCTGTGCTGGGGCGTGAAGCTCGTGCCGAGGAGTTCAAGTCGCATCGTGGTGATCTCCGCGACCAGCTGCGGCGTGTTGGTGAACCACCAGCAGCCGAAGGGATGCAGGTTGCGGAACTTGCGCGCGAGCACGACCAGCTCGTGCTGGTTCTCGCGGGCGAGGCACGTCACCAGAAAGCGGTTCTGGGGGTGCGCGGCACACAGGCTTTGCAGCGCGGTCAGGTCGCTGCGGCCCACACCATCGCCGGCCATGCGGAGCGCGGGATTCACGGCGCGCTTCACGCCCATCATGAGGGCGAAGGGCTGCCCGTGGTCGCGGCAGTGCGGCAGAACCGCGTGCTCGATGAGCCACGCGGTCTCCGTGTCGGCCGGATACGCAAAGTGCGGCGGCAGCGAAACCATGCAGTAGCGCGCCCCGATCCGGCGCGTCCAGTCGGCCAGAAAACGCCGCACCTCGTCGGCGGTGCGCTGGGTCAGTTCGGCGGTCACGTCGTAACCCCAGCCCCGGAGCAGCGGCACGGTCTGCTTCCAGGCGACAAGCAGCGGATCGATACGAAGCGCGGCGAAAAAGCGCGAATCGCGCGGCGTGTTGTGTTCCCAGAAGGGGCGTTCCTCGTCATCGAACGGCGAGTTGGTCATGCCGATGCCCGAGACATTCGCGGCGGCCAGCACGCGTTCGACGTAGTCGGCCGGACGCTGTTCCCCAAACCACTTTCGCAAGGCCTTCAGATCGTTCTGTCGCGGCGACAGCCCGAGCGAATGCAAGATGGTCAATACGCCCCGACAGGCCTCGGACACAGGCGAGTGCAGGACAAAGAGTGCGTCCCAGATGAAATCAGCCTGCTCGGTTTTGGAGGCGGCCCAGAAGCGGTCGTAAGGCACATCCATCTGACGGAACGACTCGCTCACGAGGTAGTGGTACACCAGCAGGTCATCGATGCCCCAGAGCAGCAGTGAGCCGAAGGCCGGATCATACAGGTGCGTATGGATGTCCAGCACCGGCGTGGCCCCGACGATGCGCGAAACCCGCTGCGAGAGTTCTGTGGTAGGCGGCATGGGGCCGACGCTAACCCGGGGGCGACGGCGCTGGCGAGGCTGGAGGGTGAGTGAGCCAGTGAGCCAGCGGGTCAGTGGGTCAGTGGGGGGCGGCGGAAGCCGAAGCGATCGAGCACGACGCGGGCGATATCCGAGCCAAGGAAGGTCAGGTAGGCGCGGGCCAGGTCGTTGGTGGCGCCACGTGCGGTCAGGATCGCGCCCTGTTCCAGGCGCGGGTACGCCTCCTCGGGCACCGGCCACCAGACGCCGACGCCCGCCAGCTTGGGTGCGGACACCAGCGAAAGGCTCACCAACCCGACGTCCGCGTTGCCCGTCTGCACGAACTGCGCGGCCTGCGCGATGTTGTCGCCGAGCACGAGCTTCGGTTGCACGAGGTCCCAGAGCCCGGCGTTGGTGAGCGCCGCCCTGGCCGCCCGGCCATAGGGCGCGGTGGCGGGATTGGCGAGGGCGATCCGACCGATGGCCGCGTTGGTCAGCACGGCCAGGCCCTGCCGTACCGGCAGGTTCGTCTTCGTCGTCCACAGTACCAGATGGCCGATGGCGTAAGTGGCGAGGCTGCGTTCGTCCGCCGCACCGGCCTTCACCAGTTCGCGCGGAAAATTCATGTCGGCGGACAGAAACACGTCGAACGGCGCGCCCTGCTTGATCTGCGCGAAGAGATTGCCGGAAGCACCGGTGGTCACCTTCACCGTCGTCCCGGGATGGGCGGCCTGGAATTTGGCGTTCAGCTCATCGAAGGCAAAGATCAGATCTGCGGCGGCGGCCACCGTGATGGTTCCCGTGGCAGACGGGGTGGCATCCACCGCCGCAGCCGACCAGCTGAGGGCCGCAACCGCGATCACCCCGAGCGCCAACGCCAGCGAGCGCCACCCTGCCTTGCCCACCGGAAGGAAACTCATGTGGCGGCAATCGCATCTCATTAGATATACCCTGTCAAATATGTCGGTCGGCAGGCGAGGCTCCTGGAGCCCGACGCTGTTGGGCTTGCCTGACACATCCTGCTCACTTTCGCAGAGGCCGGAGGCAGCTCTTCGTCACCTTTACTCGCCAATGGTCACTCAATTCGGGTTTCACCCCATGGGTGTCCTCCAATAGCTCCCCTAGCGTTGCCCCATGGAGATTCACCAACTTTCTGCAATCGCCGCCGATTGGCTGCCCTTCCTCGTGGCGGCCATCAGCGCGCGCGCGGACGTCATCGTCCGGGACTGTAATCTGTCGAACCTGCGCCCGGCGTTCGCCCTGTTGAACGACCAACACTACGATGTTCGCTACGACCGCGACGAACGGATCTTGAAAGCCCGGTTGCCGACGAGTTTCCGGGCACCTCGTCTGGCACCAATGGTCAGCTAAGCGAAGGAGCAACCTCTGCGAGGACAGGGGGATCGGGGACGGGCACCCGTCCTACTTTGGCAACAGAGGGAGAATTTCCAGCCAGAATGGTTCTACGGCAAGGCGGCTGGCCGCCTCGATCTGCTGGTACAGTTCCAGGGCGCGTTTGCCGGTCGGCGTCAAAGTCGCACCACCGCTGGCTTTGCCACCGCGCGACGCGCTGACCAGCGGTTCACGGAAGCATCGGTTCATGGTCTGCACCAGGATCCAAGCGCGCATGTAGGACATGTCCATCGCCGCCGCCGCGCGGGCGATCGAGCCGGTGGTCGCAATGTGGCCAAGCAGCTCGATCTTCCCCGGCCCCAGCGCCACATCCTTGCCCACGACCACGCGGAACCGGGGTTCGAGGGTCGGCGAGGCGGGCTTGGTGGGCGGCTTACGTTTCGGGGTGGTCGCCATTCGGGCGAATTTCGAGTCACGAGTTGCGAATTACAAGTCCAGGGCCTCCGGTCCAACTTCCCAGGTTCCATATCCCACTTCACGGGCGCTCGCCGTTCGCTCCCCGCTCCGCACTTCAAACGCCCCGCGCTTCCCTTCCGGCCCGTTCGCCTCTAGGATACGCCCGCAATGCTGCTGGTCATCGATAACTACGATTCGTTCACCTACAATCTCGTGCAGTATCTCGGCGAGATGGGCGTGGACATGCAGGTGCATCGCAACGACCAGATCACCGTCGAGGCGGCGCTGGCACTCCAGCCGGAACGGGTATTGATCTCGCCCGGTCCGTGCTCGCCCAAGGAGGCGGGGCTGTCGAACGAGCTGCTCCGCGCCTTCGCCGACCGCCGCACACCGGTGCTTGGGGTCTGTCTCGGGCACCAGTGCATTGCGCACGTCTTCGGCGCGTCGGTGGTGGTCAATCACCGCATGATGCATGGCAAGACCTCCCCGATCTATCACAACGGCAAGGATCTCTTCGCCGGAATGCCGAATCCTTTCAACGCGACCCGCTACCATTCGCTGGTGGCGAAAAAGGACACGATTCCGTCCGAATTGGAGGTCACGGCCTGGACGACCGAGGACGAGGTCATGGGGCTGCGCCACCGGACGCTGCCGATCTGGGGGGTGCAATTCCACCCGGAGAGCATCCTGACAGAAAACGGCCGGACCATCCTGTCCAACTTTCTGAAACTGGCGGCGTGATGGGCGGTCATATCCGCGAGCCGGGCCAGAAAGCGGTTTGCCTGCCAACCATTTCCACCTAATTCTCCTCCCACGTGCCTGAGCGCGAGCCAGCGGGTGAACGAGTTTACCGGGGCATCCCCGTGGCCGGAGGCGTCGCGCACGCGAAAATCCTGCGGCTCGGGCAGACCAACCACGACATCCCCGATCACCGGCTGACCGAGGCGGAGACGGTCGCTGAGCTGGCGCGCTTTCAGCAGGCGCTGGTCGAGACCCGCCGCCAGATTGCCGAGGTCCAGCACCGGGTGAAAACCGCGATGGGCGCGCACGAAGCGGGCATCTTCGACGCCCATCTACTCGTCCTCGAAGACCCCACGCTGCTGGATAAGGTTAACAGCGCCATCCGCAGCGGAACCAACGCCGAAACGGCGTTCCGGGACATCACCTCGAAGTACGCCGCCGCGCTGGCGGCGATGGACGACGATTACCTCCGCGAGCGCGCGGCGGACGTTCACGATGTCGCCAACCGGGTGCTGGGCAACCTGCTCGGCGTGGTCAGCGAGGCGGACCTTTCGCGGCTGACGGAGCCCGTGCTGATCGTGGCACCCGACCTTTCACCGAGCACGACTGCGCTGCTGGACCGCAGCAAGGTGCTCGGCTTTGCCACCGACGCCGGCGGCAAGACCAGCCACACGGCCATCATGGCGCGCAAGCTCCGCATCCCGGCCGTGGTCGGCCTGGGCGACGTGGCCCGGCGGGTCCACACCGGCGAATACGCGTTGATCGACGGGCACGGTGGCGTGCTGACGGTCAACCCGACCGACGCGACGCTCTTCCAATACGGGCAGATCCGCGAACGCCGCGCCGCCCTGGAACATCGGCTTGCCGACCTGCGGGAGCAGCCGGCCATCACGATGAACGGCACGCGACTCGTGCTTGCAGCGAACATCGAGGGGCCTTCCGACATTCCCGCCGTGAAGGAATCGGGCGCCGAGGGCGTAGGCCTCTTCCGCACCGAGTTTCTTTTCCTCAATCCCACCGCCTCACCCGATGAGGAGCAGCAGTTCGCCGTCTATCGCGAGGTCGCGGCCGCCTTCGCCCCGGCGCCGGTGGTGATCCGCACGCTCGACCTCGGCGGGGACAAGCTCTTCGCCGGCCAGCATCACGAGTCGAATCCTTTCCTCGGCTGGCGGGCCATCCGGATCAGCCTGGCCGATCCGGCCATCTTCAAGCCACAGTTGCGGGCCATCCTTCGCGCCAGCGCTTACGGCAACGTGAAGCTGATGTACCCGATGATCTCCTGCCTGGAGGAGCTGCTGGCGGCGAACCGGATGCTCGGGGAGTGCCGCACGGAACTGCGCCAGGAGGGCGTGCCCTTCGACGAGAAGATGGAGGTCGGGATGATGATCGAGGTGCCCTCGGCCGCGCTGATCGCCCGCGCGCTGGCACCGCACGTCAACTTCTTCAGCCTCGGCACGAACGACCTCACCCAGTACGCGCTCGCCGTGGACCGCCTGAATGCCCGGGTCGCGCATCTTCACACCCCGACGCATCCGGCGGTGTTGCGGCTCATCCAGCTCACGATCGAGGCCGGCCATGCCGCCGGCTGCTGGGTCGGCGTCTGCGGCGAAATGGCTGGTGATTCGGCGGTGATTCCCCTGCTCGTCGGACTGGGTGTCGATGAACTCAGCGCGACGCCGGCGGTGGTGCCAGCAGCCAAGTTTCTGCTGCGCCGGCTGAAGCTGGCCGAGGCGCAGGCGCTCGCCACCAGCGCCATGGCGTGCGATTCCGGCGAGGAGATTCTCGCCCGTTCGCAGGCACTGGCCAAGTCGGTGGCCCCGGAGCTGTTTAACAGCTGAACCGGAGCGTATCTCCGTTTGACACCCGACCCCGTCCGATTAGGTTGCCTCCGGTAACCGGACTATTTCAGTCCGCTTTAAAGACGACACGAACATGCAAGTCACCCGCGCCAGCGAATATGCGATGCTGGGTCTGCTCGCCCTCGCCCGCCGTCCGGTGGGTGAGGTGGCGCTGCTGGACGTCGTTGCTCACGAGGAAGACGTGCCGGTCAGTTTTCTCGGAAAGATCTTTCAGAGCCTCGCCCGCGCCGGGCTGGTGAAGTCCACCCGCGGTTCCGGCGGTGGTTTCGTTCTTCTGCGCCGGCCTGAGGAAATCACCGTGCTGACGGTCATTGAGGCCGTTGAGGGTCCGGTGGCGCTCACCCGCTGCCTCGATGAGGAAGCCGGCTGCGAACACGCCGGCGGCTGTGCCCTGTGCAGTCTCTTTGCCGAGGCGCAGGACAAGGTGAAGGAAGTTTTCGCCGGCACGACGCTGGCGCAGCTTGCCACCCGGCATATTCCCGCCGGACTCGTGAAGCGGGCCCAGGCCAACGCCCGTACCCCCATTGTTTTCCGTCCGCAGACCACCGACAAGGCACTGCCCGCCGTGGCTGCGGTCTCCTGAACTTTGAAACTGAAACTCCGAACTGATTTAGACCTATGAGCGATACCTACACTCTCTACAACCCGACGGTCATGGAACACTTCATGAACCCGCGCAACATGGGTGACATCAAGGACGCCGACGGCGTCGGCGAGGTCGGGGCCGCCGCCTGCGGCGACATCATGAAGATCTCGATCAAGATCAAGGATGGGAAGATCGAGGACGCCCGCTTCAAGACCTTCGGCTGCGGCTCGGCGATCGCCAGCTCCAGCATGGCAACCGAGCTCATCAAGGGCCGTACCATCGCCGAGGCGATGGACTTCTCGAACCAGGAGGTCGTGGACGCCCTCGGCGGCCTGCCACCGGTGAAGATCCACTGCTCCGTGCTCGCCGAGGAGGCCCTGAAGGCCGCGCTCGAAGACTACGTGAAGCGCCATCCCGAGGCCGCCGCCAAGGCGAGCAAGGCCGAACCGGTCGCCGCCTGAGCCCCTCATTTGCGGCTGGTAGCCGGCCTGCCAGCCGCCAGACTCCCACCATGACGACGGTCGCGGAAATTAAGAGCGCCATCGCCCGGCTGCCCGAGCCGGACAAGGCCAAGGTGTATTCCTGGGTGCTGGAGTCGGTTGAAACCGGGGAGGCGGCTTCAAAAAACAACGCCCGTATCCAGAGCAAGCTGGACGAGGTGGACACGGCAAAATTCCGTCCGGCGGACCCAAAAGACATCGAGCGGATTCTTGCCAGCCTGGGATGAAACTGCCGGTCGTCCACGGCGAAGAGCTTTACTGTGACCTTCAGGACATCGCGCGTTTCCTGCGTCGTCAGCATATCGCCCAGGCGGAGCGGTTTCTGCGTTCGGTCTATTACAGTTTTGATCAGCTCTCCATCCACCCGCATCTCCGCCGGATGCGCCCGGAATACCAAAAGCCGGACCTGCGCTCCTGGGGCGTTCGTGGCTTTGAAAATTACCTGATCTTTTACTCCGTTCGGCCAGACGACCTGTTTGTATACCGGATCATTCACGGTTCCCGCGATCTGGAGGCCGAGCTTTCCGCCGACTGACTCTTACTCATGCACGCCATCGGGTTCAATCGACGCACAGCCACCAAGGTCCGTAACGGAAAGGTGCAGCGGAAAAACCGCCATCAGTTCACGGCGCGGCTTGGCTATGTGCTCGACCGGGAAAGTCCAAGGAAGGGCTTCCGGCACGTCATCACCAAACGCGACCTCGGTGAATTCACGGACCTGATCCCCGATTGGGCGGAACTGTCGGTCGGTTTGGAACGGATTGTCCTCGGTGGTGGAGATCCCCATGAACACCTGGACGGATTATACGAGCATTTTCACCGCGAGCAGACCGGTGCGATCGTCATCCATGCATGGCAGGGCGATCTGTGGGCCAGGTTTGAGAATTCCTATTACGCCGCGCACCGCGAGGTGCTCGGCCTGCTTCAGGTCAAAGCAACCCAGGAACGCGACTCCTGGCTGTGTTTTTTCACCAAGGCGCAGGCCAGGGCTTTCCTGCTGCTGCACGTCTTCATGCACGAGCTCGGTCATCACCACGACCGCATGAAATACAAGCAGCAGGACAGCTGTCGCGGCGGTGAGGTTTACGCCGAAAATTTTGCAAACTCCCGATTGTCTGAAATGCTGCCCCGATATGTCGCCCGCTTTGGCGATCCGGCTTTGGCAGGCTAGTTTTCCCTGAATCTTATGCGCCACGTTTTTCTCGACCACCAGTCCAGCACGCCCGTGCTGCCCGAAGTCTTCGACGCGATGAAGCCGTACTTCACCGAGGCCTTCGGCAATCCGTCTTCACTGCACCAGCACGGCCTGCGCGTGCGCGATGCGCTCAAGAAGGCCCGCCAGCAGATGGCCACCCTCATCAACGCCGACAGCGAGGAGGAGATCTTCTTCACCTCCGACGGCACCGAGTCCGCCAACCTCGCGATCAAGGGCGTCGCCTACGCCAACGAGCGCAAGGGCAAGCACCTCGTCATCTCCGCCACCGAGCACCCGAGCGTGATCAACTCGGTCGAGTTCCTCGAGAAGCAGGGCTGGACCTGCACCCGCGTGAGCGTGGACAAGGAAGGCGTTCTCAACCTGGAGGAACTCCGCGCGGCCATCACGCCCCAGACCGTGCTCGTCGCCGTCCACCATGTGAACCACGACATTGGTACCATCCAGCCGATGCGCGAGGTTGGGAAGATCTGCGGCGAGAAGGGCGTGCCGCTCTACGTGGATTGCGAGGCCAGCGCCGGTTGGCTGCCGATCGACGTGAAGGAATTCGGCGCGGCGCTCGTAAGCTTCTCGCCCCACCGTTTTTACGGGCCGAAGGGCGTCGGCGTGCTCTACCGCAACAAGAAGGCGCGCATCGTCTCGATGATGCACGGTGGCGTGCAGGAGGGCGGCCGGCGCGCCGGCACGGAGAATGTGCCCGCGATCGTGGGCGGCGGCGTGGCGGCCGAGATCGCGCTGACGGAACTGCCGAAGCGCATCGCCCACACCGCCCACCTGCAAAAGCGCCTGTGGGACGGCCTTAAGTCGCAGATCACGTACATCAAGCTCAACGGCGCCGAGCCAGGCCCGAAGCGCATCTCGACCAACCTGAACCTCTCGACCGAGTTCATCGAGGGCGAGGGACAGCTCCTGCTCTGCGACATGAACGGCATCGCGGTCGCCAGCGGTTCGAGCTGCGTGAGCAAGTCGCTGAAGGTTTCGCATGTGCTCAGCGCCATCGGCCTCGACCACGCGCTCGCGCAGGGCAACATCATCATGACCCTCGGCATGGCGAACACCGAGGAGGACGTGGACTACACGGTCGAGACCTTCGCGAAGATCGCGACCAAGCTGCGCGGCATGTCGCCGATGTGGGACGAGTTCGAGCGCGGGGTCATCGACTCCGTCATTGCGCCGACGGGGCGTGGCAAATCCTTCTCCCAGCACGCCGCAGATGTCTCCGGCAAGGCCGCGCACTGAGAGACTGCCTGAGCCTCCTCAAGGTCCCGAACAGGCTGGCCGCCGGATGCGGCCAGCCTTTTTCCTGCTCCGACTTACTTCGACCGGCGACGTAGCCAGGCAAACGCCACGAGACCGCCGGCAGCGGTGAATGCCCAGCCGGCCGGCTCAGGCACCGCGGTAACCGACAGGTTGTCAAAAACGGCCTCGGCGGACGCCCCGGCCGTCAGGGTCTGGGCGGCCACCCCGAAACCGAGTTCGCCGCTCGCATAGGTGCTGTCGGCACCCGAGACACTCGCCAGGAGAGTGCCCGTCGATTTGTCCCGGAGCGAGCCGGTGAAGGCGGAACCCACCGCCGAGAAGGAGAGCGAGTAGGCGTCGGCCGGGTTCAGCGTCAGCGCGGCCGAAACCGCCGAGGCTCCGATCGGTCCGAGCGACTGCTCACCCTGCACCCGGCTGATGAAAAGCTGTCCCGTGGTGGTGTCGAGCCCCATGGCATACCCGTTGAGCGTGCCCAGACCCGGCGTGCTCACCCGGCCGAAGACGCCCATGAACTGCGCATTCGCGGTCGAATAGCTGAGAATATCATAGGTGACGTTGAAATCCGCGTAGCTCTGCCCGCTGAGAAAGGAGCCCGCCCGGGCCGGTCCGAGTGCGCCTGGAGCCGGTGAAGCGGGTGCGCTGATGCCGTATCCGCCTGCGGGGAACGTATACACGCTGCCCGCCCCGAACCCTTGCAATGGGGAATAGTGGGTGAAGTCGGCATCGCTGCCGGAGGTGAAGTCGTTGGAATAGTCGGCCAACGCCGGTGCGGCCAGCGCCGCAAGGGCCGCCAGCACGATCAGGGGATTTGTGAGAAACGGTTTCATAAGGGTGGGACTTGTAACGTTAGGATGGTTAAAAATCAGCCGGTCACAGCCGGCGGGATTCGCCCACCACCATGACATTCTCCCGGCCGAGCGGTATCGGATGTTCATCCGATGGCAGGCGTCCCGATCCATTTCAATTTTGAAACTGCCTTACCGCCCCAGAAATTTCACCACCGCCTCGGTGCGGTTGTTCACCTGCAGCTTTTCGTAGATGTGCTGGAGGTGAGTACGAACCGTGGAAAGACTGATGCCGCAACGGTCGGCAATTTCCTTGTAGGGGCAGCCCTGGGCGAGGGCCTCCACGATCTCCCGCTCGCGCGGGGTGAGGCTGGTGGGTGTCGGACTGCCGCTCCGGGCTTTGCTGGCGAAGGATTCCACCACCTTGCGCGCGATCAGGCTGGTCATCGGCGCTCCGCCGGCATGCAGGTCCCGGATGGCGTCGAGCAGTTCCCCGGGCACGGACCGCTTGAGCAGGTAGCCCGTGGCCCCGGCCTGCAGCGAACGGAAGATCAGGTCCAC
The DNA here is from genome assembly GCA_903922605.1 of uncultured Verrucomicrobiota bacterium. Taxonomy (GTDB): domain Bacteria; phylum Verrucomicrobiota; class Verrucomicrobiia; order Limisphaerales; family UBA9464; genus CAIVQB01. The sequence goes on along the minus strand of CAIXUG010000077.1, from coordinate 52,847 downwards.
ATCCTCATAAACCGTGAGCATGAGAAATTGGATGGCCGGGTGCTTCAGCTTGAGCTCGCGGACACAGTCGATGCCCGATTTGCCCGGCAGGTTGATGTCCATGAGCACCACTTCGGGCGCGGCTTCGGCGAGCTGGGCCAGCGCCTGTTCCGTATTGGCAAACGCGGCCACGCAGCGGAAGCCCTCGGCGCGCTCCAGGCGCGACACGAAGCCGGCGCGCAGCCGGTCGTCATCTTCCACGACGGCGACCCGGATCGGTGGTGGGGCTTTGGCGGACATCAGGTCGGTGAAGTTTGGCCGGCGGCGAAGGGCATGGGTATCGGATGAACGGGGGATGGATCAATTGCCCAACCGCGCGAAAGGCTCAGCCATGGGCAGCCGGAATTCGACCCGGTTTCCACCGGTCGCGGTCCGGCCGAACACACACGTTCCACCGACGGATCTCAGGCGTTCCTTCATGTTTGCGAGCCCGTCGCCATCCGTCGCGCACGGCCCCGGATTAAAGCCCCGCCCGTTGTCCTCCACGGTGAAATGAAGGACGTCCGCCTCCACCCGGACCCGCAACCACACTTCGGTGGCCTGAGCGTGTTTGACGACATTGTTGATCGCCTCCTTGAACGCGAGAAACACCTGGTGGCGCCGATCCGCCGGGAACGGCACTTCGGCCAGGCCCGGCGCGAAGTCGCAGCGAACCTGCACGCCGCCGGGCCGCAGCAACTCCTCGGCATGCCGGCTGAGATAGTCCACGAGACCGGTGGTGGTGTCGTGGCGCGGGTTCACGGTCCAGACCAGTTCGTCCAGCTTGCCCACGATTTCACAGGACAGCTCGGTGACCTGGGCGAGGCGGTTCTGCGCAGATTCGGTGGCCGCGCCGGTGGGGTCCATCGGCGAGCTGATCAGCGTCAGCTGGGTCAGCGCGGAGCCGACGTCGTCATGCATGTCGCGGGCGATGCGGGCGCGCTCGCGGTCCACCGCCTGCTGCCGTTCCAGTTCGGCCAGCCGGCGGCGAACTTTGCGGAGGGACACCCAGCGGATGCCCCAGACCGCCAGGACCAGGGCCGCAGCCCCCGTGGCCGCACGAAACCAGAGCGTCTGCCAGAAGAACGGCAGCACGGAAAATTCGAGCGTCGCCCCCTCCTCATTCCACACCCCGTCGTTGTTGCAGGCGCTTACCTGAAGCCGGTAGGGACCGGGGGGCAGGGAGCCGAACACGAAACGGCGCTCCGGCGAGGCTTCGGTCCATTCGGCGTCGCGGCCCACGAAGCGGTGGCGAAACAGCACCCGGCCCGGAGCCGTGAGGCTGAGCGCGGTGAACTGCACCTCGGTCCGCCGCGTGCCGGCGGCGACACGGTACGCCGCCGGACTGCCGGTGGCCTGCAGCACACGGCCATCGGCGCTGATCTGCTCGATCACCACCGGCGGCGGCGCCGGATTCACAGACATGGCGGCCGGGTCAGCCACCGCCAGCCCCCGCATGGTCGCGAACCACATCCGGCCATCGTCCGTCCGGGCGATCTTGGGTTGCGACCAACCCGTGCATTGCAACCCGGCCAGGCCGTCTTCCTGGCCGAAACGGTATGAGGTGACCCGGGAGGTCCGTCCCTCGCAAAAATTGTCCAGATCCTGCCGGCTGATGCGGAAAATGCCCGCCAGCGAAGTGAACCAGAAGCTGCCGATCCCATCTTCGGCGATGCCCAGCACGGAGCGGTCTGCGAGCCCATCCTTTACTGTAATCGCTTTGAACTGTCCCTGACGGAACCGGAACAGGCCGTGGCCGGCGGTTCCGACCCAGAGCACAGCCTGGGAATCAAAGTACAGGGCGCTGATTTCGACATCGGCCGGGCACCCGGGGAGAGGCAGCCGCTCGAAGGCGCCTGCGCGCCGGATCCAGAGTCCGTCATCGGTCGTCCCCAAATGGAGCGTGCCGTCGCGGGCACAGGCCAGCGAGGTGATGTTGCCCCCGCCCAGCCAGTTCGTAACCAGGCTGGCGCTGCCCGCGTGCCAACGGAAGAGTCCCTGGCCCCCGGCCCAGCCGCCTCCGGAAGGATCGTCGCAGATGGCGTCCGACTGGCGCCAGGCCACCAATGGCGTCAACGATCCGTTGCGGAGCGTGCCGAGACCATTCATCAGGTCCCCGACCCAGAGCGCCCCGTCGGGAGCGAGATGCAGTGCCCAGGGATAGGAATCAAAGCCGGGTTGACGCTCAAACCGTCCATCACGGAAGCGCTGGACGCCACCGCCGTGAGTCGCGACCCACAGCCCGCCGCCACTGGAAGCCGGTGCCGCGATCACGGAGTAGATGATCTCGCTGGGCAGGCCCTCCGCACGCCCCAGCGTCCGGAAGCGGCGGCGGGTGAACCGGGCAAGCCCGCCGCCATCGGTGGCCACCCACACGTTCCCCTCGCGGTCGAGGAGGAGTCCGCGAATACGCTCCGAAAGCAAGCCGTCCGGCCGCGTGAACCTGCGCAATGCCCCATCCGGACGGAGGAGTGCCAGACCGGCTTCGGGCAGGGCGATCCAAAGATTGCCCTCCCGGTCCTCCAGGTAGGCGTTGGGAGGCGCGCCGAGGAGGCGCGGCAGGGTCCGTGCCGCCGAGATCGTGCCCGCCGCCGACAACGCCCGCAGCTTCAGTTCGGCCCCGGTATCCTCCAGCATCCACTGGCCGCCCGCGACCCGCGGGAAGCATCGCGGATTGCGAAATTCGCGCGCCCCTTCCGGATCGGCCCGGGCGACGAAATGCCCGCCGGCGAGCAGCCCGTATTGCAGGGTGCCCGGAACGGACCCGCCCAACTGGTGCCATTCGGAGCCGTTCCCAGGCCAGGGCAAGGCCTGCGAACCGGCGAGTCCGACGGGTTCCGGATTGGCCAGGCCCACCCGCCAGAGATACCTGTGCCCTTCCCGGCTCCAGATCCAGAGGTTGCCCTGCGCATCCGGAAAGGTGAGCAGCACCGTCTCCGAAGGGGCGTCCGGAGCCATTTGCAGAGGCACCGGATGGAGCTGGCCGTCCCGCCAGTGGAAGAGCCGATTATGCGCATCCGTGAGCCACAGCCCCCTGCCCGCATCCGGCGAGACCGAGTACACGGCCCGGGTCGTGAAGCCGGGCGTGTTATCCCGGTCAAAAACGGTGAACCGCACCCCGTCAAACCGCACCAGACCTACGGCGCTGGCGCCCCAGAGGTAGCCGTCCCGGTCCTGAGCGAGCGCGTAGAGCGTGTCGCTCCGCAGCCCGTCATCGGCCGTGAAGTTGCGGATCAAATAGTCATCCGCCGCCACGGTTGCCACCTCCGCCCGCAGCCGGCCGGCCAGCAGGATGGTCACGACCCAGACCATGATCCGGATCAGGTTGGCACCAAAGGGGGACACGCGCGCCGACCCTACGGCGACGGAATCCCGAGGCAAGACTGTTGACCGATGGCTCCTCCCTGAGACGGACGAATCCATCGCACCCGTTGGTTGCGATGGACGCCGGAGCCTTCTAGCCTGCCTGCCGTTCGTCTGCCGCCATACCATCCATGACTCAAGAAACCGTCCTCGCCGTCCTCAAGACCGTCAAATATCCCGGCTACAGCCGCGACATCGTGTCGTTCGGGTTGGTGAAGGACATCCAGATCGACGGCATGGCCGTGGGCGTGCTCATCGAGCTGACCACGCCGAACCAGGAACTCGGCGAGCAGATCGCCGATGCCGCCCGGCTCGCCCTGCGCGACCGCATCGAAGGCCTGACCGATGCGCATATCCAGTTGCGGGTACCCACGCCCCAGCAAGTTGCGGCTGCCGCGCCAACGCTCGGGGCCAAAACCAAGATTCCCGGGCTCGCCCGCATTGTCGCGGTCGCTTCCGGCAAGGGCGGCGTCGGCAAATCCACCTGCTCCGTGAACCTCGCCTGCGCGCTGCAACTCCTGGGAGCCAAGGTCGGCCTACTGGACTGCGACATCTACGGCCCCAGCATTCCACTGATGATGGGGCTCAACCAGCGTCCCGGCCTCACGGAGGACGAGAAGCTGATCCCGCCGGTCGCCCACGGCGTGAAGCTCATGAGCATGGGCTTCCTCATCACGGACGACCAGCCGGTCATCTGGCGCGGGCCCATGATCCAGAAGACCATCCAGCAGTTCATCCACCAGGTGGACTGGGGCACGCTGGACTACCTGCTGGTGGACCTGCCGCCCGGGACCGGCGATGCGCAGCTTTCCCTCTGCCAGATCGTGCCGCTGGATGGCGGCGTGATCGTCACCACTCCGCAGGAGGCGTCCCTCGGCGTCGTGCGCAAGGGCGTGGCCATGTTCGAGAAGGTGAACGTGCCCATCCTCGGCCTCGTGGAGAACATGAGCTATTTCACGGCCCCGGACGGCTCGCGGCTGGAAATCTTCGGCCACGGTGGCGGCAAGGCCGAGGCGGCGCGCAAGGGCGTGCCTTTTCTGGGGGAAATCCCCCTGTTCACGGCCATCCGCGAAGGCGGCGACCGGGGCGTGCCGATCGTAGTCTCGGCCCCGGACAGCGCCCCGGCCCAGGCCTTTCTGGAGGTCGCCCGGATGTTGCGGGCAAAATTGGGTTGAATGGGGCTTTGACGCCGTGGTCTGACTCAGCTACGGACTAAGCATGCATTGGCCGCTGAACCACCTGACCCGCACGGGCCGCGCGACGCTCGCGCTGGCGGCCGGGCTCATGGCGTTCACGGTGACGGCGTCGGAACAGGCCGATTTCAGTCAGCCACCCGGCAAGACCGCCTCGTCGCTGGCCCCCGTCCGGGGCAAGGACGTGGATAACGAATACAAGATTTTCGACCGCAATGCGTCCAAAAGTTCCTCGTCTTCGGTGGGCCTGCCGCCTTCCTACACTCCGCAGCAGAACCCGATGGTGATCGACTCCAAGACCCGGGCCAAGCTGCTGCAGAAGTGGGACGAAAAGAGGAACTGGCTCATCAATGGCAGCAACAAGCAGTCTGAGGCGGGCCAGGAAAAGGAGGAGGACCCCTTTGAAGAGGTCGTAAACAGCCGCCGGACGGCGCTCGAAAAACGCTTTTTGAGCAAGGATTCCGACGGCAAACAGGACAAGCTGAAGGAAATCCGTCGGAAGAAGGATCAGGACAACGCGGATGACCCTTCGGCGACACCGGACCAGTTCCCGGACGATAAACTGCTGTCTTCCGGCTCCTCACGCAGCGGCTCAGAAAAGGGTGGTTCGGACAAGGAGGCTTCGCGAGCCTTCTTCAGCGATCCCTTTGCGCGCGCGAAGGCGAGCAAGAAATCCGACAGCGCGTTCGGCTCAGCTCGCCAGGGCGACAAGGACAGGGACGCGGACAAGGACGCAGCCGATTCGCAGGCTGCCATCGCCGCCCGTTCCGCTGCCCATATCGGCCAGATTTTTTCTCTGCCGAACGCCGTCACTGGCCCCTCAGGCCCTTCCGCGTTCTCCAGCGTCACCGAACCATTGGGGCAGCGAAATACCCATGAGGACGATCTGCGTAACATCCTGGGTCGTGATCCCAATGCGGTCTCCAGTGTGGCGGGCGTGCTGGGTAGCTTTGCCTCTTCCCGCCCCGCAGTGTTCGCTCCGGCTCCGGTTTCCACCTTTTCCCAGCAGCCACTTTTCGTTCCGGCTCCCCAACCAAAGCGCCCGGAACTGATCATGCAGGCGCAACCGGCGGTCCTGCCCCGCCCGGTCCGCGATTTCTAAACGCATGTTCCGCCCGCTCCTTCTGTTGGCTTTCTGGCTGATCGGTTCGGCGGCACTCGCTGCCGATGGGAAGATTCTCAAGGTCCTGCCACACCTGCTCGATCAGAAGGGCCGGCACTCGCTCTCCCCCAGCCTCTTCGAGCGGGACGCCTATCAGGCCGAACTCCGAAAGCATCCGGACCGGATTTCGGGCCTGCGCTACGACGTCCAGTGGAAGGCCCACGTCAGTGACACGTCTCACCTGAAGCTCCGCATCCAGCTTCGCACGGCGAACCGGCCGCTCACGCAGCCCATCGTGCTGGAATCCCCGGCGAAGCTCGGCCACTTCCACGGCGGCTGGACCGGCCTGACGCTCGATGGCCAGACCTACAAGGACTCCGGTGAAGTCCAGGCCTGGCGCCTGACCCTGCTCGACGGCGACACGGAACTCGCCGAGACCAAGTCCTTCCTCTGGTGAGGTTACGGCCGGGATGCCAGATCCTGGATGCTGAATGCCGGACGGGCTCTTGGTCACTCGCCTTGCTCGCGATTCGCCACTCGAAATTCGAAATCCGTCACTCCCAACTTAATGCAGAATCGGCTCCGGGTTCGGTTGCCGCATGAGTTCCGCGTCGAGGTCCAGATACCAATCCAGCCGGCGGTCCGTTTCGGCCAGATCAATGTGCCGGGCCATGATTAGGTAGGTGGCGTAGTGGTTGCCCTCGGACTCCACCAGGCTGCGATAAAACGTCGCCAATTCCGGCTCATCGTCGCGTAGCGCCTCGCCCAAGATCTGGAATTTCTCACAGCTCCGCCCCTCGATCAGCGCGCAACAGATGAGATGGTCGATGACTTGGCCATGGATGCCGCCGCGCACCGACTTCATCAGCCCCTTGATCCACGCACTGGGCCGGGGTTCTGAGAACGGGATGCCGCGCGCCTTGAGCAGTTGAAGCACCAGCTCGAAATGCTGGAGTTCCTCAATGGCGATGGCGTTCAGCTCATGCACCCGGTCAAAAAGTTGGCGGAACTTCTCCAGATTCAGCGCGGTCGTCGCCGCCTTGCGCTCCAGGTGGGCGTGATCGACCAGCACCGAGGGCAGGTTCGCCTTCACCTTCGGCAGCCAGTCGGCCGGAATCTTTTCGCGGAACAAGAGCACGGCCCAAGGATACGAAGTTTTGAAAGGAGCCAACAGAAGATTGGGCACAGCGCCATCTTCTATCTCCCAACTCCCATCTCCTGTATTCTAAGCCGATGTTCCAACACGTCACCCTCGCCGCCGACAAACCGTGGCAGCCCGGTCCCTACCCCGGCGTCGAACTGAAGCTGCTCCATCGCAACCCGGCCACCGGCGGTGTCACCGTGCTCCGGAAGTTCACGGCGGGCGTGACCGTGCCGGCGCATATCCATCCGCAAGCCAACGAAACGGCTTATGTCCTCAGCGGGGAATGGGAGGAGGAAGGTGTCACCTACGGCGCCGGCACCTGTTTCTTCGCCCCCAAGGGCGAACGGCACGGTCCCCATGTGGCACGCACCGAAGTCGTTAGTCTGACGGTCTTCGACGGCCCGCTGACGGTGGCGTGAGCCAGTAGGTCAGTGGGTGGGCAGGCGGGTCGTTGCCCGTCAGTGAGGCCCCATCCAGGCAAGCACCTGTTGGGCGGAGGCGTCGGGCTGGGTGGCGAGCACGGTGTGATCGGCCCAGAAGAGCAAACGGTCGCCCCGCAAGGCAGGGCACTCGTGGCGCAGCCACGCACGTACCGGCCACCAAAACACGATCGGGTCCCAAAAGCCGGTCAGGGAATACACCGGCACCCGGGTGGTGCGGGCCAGGGCGCGAAAGTCGGCGGCGGCAATGAGGTTCAGGCGGTGGGCCATCGCCTCGCGATCGCCGGGCGTCTGGCGGCGCACCACAAACTCCGCAATGTCGCGCAGCGTCTCCGGTGCCCGCCGGTGACGGAAGCGTGCGTACTTGGGATAGACCCAGAGAAACAGCCGCAAAAACCAGGGCGGCGTTTCCGCGCAAAATACCTTCGCCAACCTGACCCCAGGGATGACCGGGTGCCGCACAAACCCTCCCGCCAGGATCAGCCCGGCAGGCGTGAACTGCACCGCTCCATGGAGGCCTGGCGATTGGATTTCCTGAAGCATGGCCCACGCCACCTGTGAGCCAAACGACTCCGCCAGCAGCCAGCCCGTGGTGATGCCCTGCGCCTGCAAGCCGGTGAGGATCGCGCGCGCAAGATCCGCGAGGCTGGGCGTCACGGCGCGGGGATACGCCAGCTCGACAAAGTGGACGCGGCCTTCGACCGCCTGGCGAAACGAACTGATCAGTGTCCAGTCCCCATGCAGGCCCGGCAGATAAATCAGCGCCGGCAAGGTCGCGTCGCCGTGTCGGCGAAGTTCCATGTCACCCCTCATGGCTTGGCGCGAAACAGTGAATCCGCGCGGGCAAAGATCTCCGGCGGCACGCCCAGCGCCTGCTTCAGCGCCACATCGCGGTCCCAGGGGTTTTTAATGGCGGCAATTTTCGCCATCTGCGTCCGGGTCAGGTTCAACGGGTAAAACCAGGGCGAAACGAGCGCCGTGTTGATGAGCGGGAAATCGGTGCCATAGAGCAGCCGCCCGCGAAACTCCGGTCGGGTCAGCGCCTCGCGCAGGTAGCCGGGCTTGTTCGCCTGGGTGAGCGACGAGATCTCCGAATAGAGGTTGGTGTGCGCGGCCATCATGCGGGCGAGCCGGTCGGTGTCGCGTTCGCCGTCGTCTTTCCCGGTGGACGCGATGTGCGCGGCGATGACCGTGACACCGAGCTTCAAGGGAAGCTCCAGCCGCACCGGATCGGCCAGTTCATCCTGTGCCCCCACGAAACCGCGCTCCTGCCCCGCATGGCAGAGCAATGGCAGCTTCAGCTCCACCATGCGGCGGTAGAACGGCGTGATCCGTTCGTCCGCCGGGTCGATGTGCATGGTGCTGGGAATCCATTTCACCAGCTTCGCGCCGTGCGCGGCGGCCCAGTCGAGCCGCGCGAGGGCATCCTTGCGGTAGGGGTTGATGCTCGCGCCCCAGAGGAGGTTGGTGAACTTCGCGGTCTCGGTGGCCACGAACTCGTTCGGCACGTAAGCCTGCGTATTCGTCCGGTCCAATTCACCCGCCTCGTTCACCACGCCATCCAGCGCAAGCACGATGGCCTGACCAACCTTGGCGCTGCCCGACAGCTGCTCGGAAATGCGTCGCATGATCAACGCATCGCCTTCACGGGCCAGCTCCTCCCGCGTCACGCCGAAGGCCTTGAGATAAATGCCAAACTTGTAGCTCTGCTCCAGCTCACGCGACACAAAGCAGCCACTGCCGCCCGCGCCGATGCCTGCTGTATGGCAGTGAAGGTCGAGCAGCTTGGCCTCGGGCAGCGAGTGGGGGGATTGGTAGGGACCATGGAAGAAGACCAGACGCAGCCCCACGAGGGCCAGGACGAATGCGCCGCCGAGAATTGCCATACTTCTGATTCTCTTTTTTTTCAGCACTTGGAGCCTTCCCGGGAGAGACGCCAACGACGCCACAGGGTTTGGACGCACAAGAACAGACCTCCCGCAAAACCCATCGCGTAGCTGGCCAGATGGGACCAGATGTCCGCCGAGAACGCGGCGTGCTTCTCGCGCGGGATTGCATCTTCCCAGCCGGCAATACCAATGCGGTGCGCCTTGAACAGCAGATAGCCGGTCAATCCGCAGGCCGTGGCAGTCAGTGCCGTAACGGCCATCAGGCGAAGAACTGGCCGCACGAGTTCGCTGGCCTTGACCTTCCACCAACTGCCGACGCGCGCCGATAGTGCGAGCGCGACGCCCAAATAGGCTCCAACCCACCACGTCGCGATGACACCCCAGCCCAAGCCCTGCAACAAAGGCGAGGTCGTTGCGAAGACCGGTGGGTGGGCGACCGTGAAATACTCAACGCAGAGATGAGCCGTGACCTGGTCGTGAACAATCCCGTAGGCGACCGAGGCAACCACGCACAGCATCAGGATACGGATGAATTCACGGAGGTCGGTCATGCAGCGGGTTTGCTCTCCGCCTGGAGCTGCTCCATCAGCGCCCGGTGGTTCACCTTGCCGGTGCCGAGTTTCGGGATCTCATGCACGGCGCGGATTTCACGTGGTGTGCAGAGGTTGGTAAGACCCTTGGCGCGGATGACCTGGCGCAGGTCGTCGAGCGTGAGCTTGGGTTCGTTGGTGATGGCGATGAGCTTCTCGCCCTTGTCCTCGTCGTGGACCGCGACCACCGCGATCTCGCAGCGCAGGCCGAACTGCGGGAACGCACCTGCCAGCGCATCCTCCACCGCCGTCAGGCTCACCATCTCACCGCTGACCTTCGCGAAGCGCTTCAGCCGGCCGAGAATGAAGACGAAGCCCTCGTCGTCCACGCGCACCATGTCGCCGGTGTCGTACCAGCCGCCGAGCGCGAGGAATGCCGCGTTGGGCTCGGGGTTGAGGTAGCCCTTCATGATGTTCGGCCCGTGCACGAAGAGCCGACCGCCCTCGGCAACGCCCTCGACCGGTTCCAGCCGCCACTCCATGCCCGGCATGAAGCGGCCGACCGAGCCGAACTTCACGTCCACACGCGAGTTCAGGCACACCGCCGGGCTGCACTCGGTCGCGCCGTAGCCCTCGAGCAGGCGCACACCGAACTTGCGCGCCCAGATGTTCGCGGTGGCCTCCTGCACCTTCTCGGCGCCCGCCACGAGGTACTTCACCGTGCTGAAATCGTAGGGATGCGCCTTGCGCGCGTAACCGTTCAGGAAGGTGTTCGTGCCGACCATGATGGTACACGCGCGATCGTAAACTGCCGCCGGCACCATGCGGTAATGCAAGGGCGACGGGTACAGGAACACGTATAGCCCGCGCACCAGCGGATAGAGCGTGCAGGCCGTGAGGCCGAAGCTGTGGAACAGCGGCATCGCGTTGAAAAACCGCTCCTCATCCGTAAGGTCCATCGTCACGTCCACCTGGCGGATGTTGGCGAGCAGGTTGGCATGGGTAAGCTCGACTCCCTTGGGCACGCCCTCCGAACCGGAGGTGAACAGGATCACCGCTGGATCGGAAGGAATGGCCTCGCCGCTCCCCGCTCCGCGCTCCCCGCTCCCCGCTTGCGGGGTCACGTCGCGCAGGCCGGCGCCACAGTTTAAGGTGTGATGCAGCAGCGCGGCGAATTTGGACATCGCGGTGATGCCCGCCCGCACATCCTCCAGAAAAATCAGCTCGATGCCGGCCGGTGCAAAGGTGCTCATGTCCAGCTTCGCCTTCGTGACGAACTGCCGTGACGTGATGATCTGTTTCAACCCGGCCAGTTGCGCGCACTGGAGCATCACTGGTGCGCCGGTCGAGAAGTTCAGGAGCGCCGGCACCCGGCCCAGCGACCACAGAGCGAGCAGGATGATGGGTGTCCCGTTGATATTGGGCAGCAGCACCCCGACCCGGGTGGCGGGCCCGAGCACGGGCGGCGTCAACGCCTGCGCCAGCACTTCGGTCCCGACCATCAGCTTGCGATACGTGACCTCCGCCCCCGTGAAATCTTCGAGCACGATTTTGCCCGGGATGTTCCCCGCCGTCTCCGCGATGGCGCCCAGCACGGTGCGTTGTCCAAACTCCGTCTCCGTATCGAACTGCTGCCGCACCATCACGTCACGCAGCCAGGTGGTGCGCTTCTGCCGTGCGATGGTGTTCGAGGTCCCCTCCGGCAGCGCGGGGGCTTCGAGCACCTGGCTGAAATGCGCGGTCACGGTGGGAAACCATTTCGTCCAGCCCTTGTGCCGCACCCAATGGACGCGGTTCGCGCCCCGCAGATACGCGGTGATGACCTTGGCGTGGGTCTTGTGGACGAGGAAGCCGGTGCCATCAAAGAGCTTCATCAGCGAGCCGGTGATCGAGATGCGGCCCTCGGCGAAGAGTACCAAACGCCCGCCCGTGGCCAGATACTCGGCCATGCGCTTCACCGCGTAGGGCGAGGTCGTGTCCACCGGGAAGGTGCGCTCATTCACCATGATCTTCCGGTGCAGCCAGCTCGCCTGCGCCGTGGTGCTGGAGGTGACGAATTTCCAGTCGTCATCCAGCACGACGTAGAGAAAAAGCCAGTCGAGCCACGAAGTGTGGTTCGGCAGCAGCAGCACCGGCCCCGGAGTGGTGAGCACCTCGGTGTTGTACGCCCGGAAGCGGAAGCAGAACCGGACGAGTTCGAGGAAGAACGATTTCATGGAAGATTACCGATCACGCAGACGCGTCGGAAGAGAACCAAAGCGTCGTCGCCGAAGGAAGGCAGCAGGCGAAGTCGCGGAGCGTCTTGGACTGCGCGAGCCCTCTCGCGCTTTCGACAGCCGGATGGATTGCCAAAGGGCTGGAGCACGCTGACCGTTTCTGTACGCCCCACAAAGCGGCAGAGGGCTGCCGCACTCCAAGACGCTGGCGCGCTCACGTCGACTCCTTCCACGAAGCGCGATCCCGCCAGGCGAACACAATCAAGGCCGTCAGCACACCGCCGGTTACGACCGTGCAGAACGGGGCCAACCAGCGATCCAGTGGCACGGTGCCTCCCCGCACTCGCAGGCGCAGCTCGCCCGAGATGATTTCGCCCGGGCCGGGATAGGAGGTGGTCGACTGCTCATCACCCAGGGTGTTGATCAGTTGGGAGATGCCGGAACTGGCGACGCGGAAGATGGGCACGCCATATTCGGCGGCACGGATCCTGGCCATGCGGGCGTTGAGCCGGTGCTCATGTTCGCCCCATGGCTCGACATCCATCGTCGGGATAAGCAACGCCCCCGCACCTTGGCGTATGAGCTCGTCCATCACGCGGCGGTAACTGACATCGTAGCAGATGGCGATACCGAGCTTGCCCCACGGCGAGTCCCAAACCCGCTGTTCGCGCGCCGGCTCGCCGTCCTTGAAGAACTGGATGGGCCGCGACTTCGCCTGCGTGAACACAACCTCGCCGCTGGTACTGATCACGAAGGCGGTGTTGTAATAGCGCTCCGTGGCCACGCCAGCAGTGGGCGGCCCCAACAACGGTTTGCCCGGACTTCCCCCCGGCTGGAGGACGTCCTTACCGCCCGCCACGAGCCACTTGTCGTTCCGTTTGCACCAGATCTTCACCGCATCGGGCACTGGTCCGTCGAAGGTATATTCGCTGAGCATCAGCAACTCGGCTTCGGGATGCGCCTTGGCGACGCGGTCGAGCGCGGTGACGACTTCCGGCACACCGGGAAATTCCAACTGAACGCCGGCAACATGCAGGCTGCGCTGACGAGCATTAGAAGCGACAGCGAAAGCAGGGAGCACGATGATCAGCAATGCCCATGCGGCCAGCAGCATCCCATCGGCCTTGGAAAAAGTACGGGACACCAGGCGCCGCAGGAAAATCGCGCATTGGAAGGCGATCAATCCTGCGCCGTAAACGCCCACGCACAGCGCCATTCCAACCGGCGGATCGAAGACGGTTCCCGCTGTGAACCACGTGAACCGCAGCCACCAAACCTCGCTGCGGAAGTATTCGATCCCGCACCAAAGCACCGGCGCGAGCCACATCGCCCAGCACGCACCCAGCCGGACTTCCACACGGTGCAGCAGAAGGAGGAACACACCGTGGAAGAAGGCCAGAATCAGCCACAGCGGAATGGCCGCCGGGCCGAAGATGGTCCACATGAACCCCATCTGCGGCACAAACACGCCCAGTCCCACCACCATACCGCCATAGAACGCCTGGCGTGCCGTAGCCACCCGGCGCAGCTCGTAGAGGCAACCGAGATACGCCAGCACCAGCCAGCACAGCGGCGTAAACTGGAACGCGAGCTGGAAAGACGCCACCGCGCCGACCACCAGCAGCGCCACCGTCGCGGGACGCAAACGCCGGGCGGACGCCACCTCTGGCAACCCCGCCGGCGATGGCGGGACGTTCCTTTCAGGTTGGGCCGTCGTCTCCATTTACGCCTCCGATTTTGGGATCCGCAGCCAGGCGACGACGACGATCACCAAACCCGCCAGGGCCAGGAAGACCTGCGAGGCCGAGAGGTGCAGCTGCACACAGGCAAACACCAGCAGGCCGGCGAGGATCATCCCGCAATTGTCGGTGAAGTTCTGCACCGCGATGGTCTTGCCCAGCTTCGACGGGTCCGACTCGGCCTGCAGCGCGGCATTGAGCGGAATAAGGAACAGTCCCGCCACCACACCCGTCGCCGCCAGCAGCAGCATCACGACGGGCAACACCACCAAGGTCACCGACTTCGTGCCATCCGGCTTTGCCGACTCGATGACGTGACGGCCCATTTCACCCAGACCGAGCGGTGCCACCGCAAAGACCACGAGAAGCATGGCCGCCAGCGCGAAGCCAAACCACCGCGAGTGCCGCAGGTCGCTGACCCGGTAGAACCTCCCGGCGGAAATGCTGCCAATCATCACGCCGACGCTGAGCCAGAGACCGAGCAGGGCGATCTGCGTGTTGTCGGGCAGCTTGAGCACATCGAGTCCCCAGGGCTGGAAGTTGATCTTCATGGCCGCGCCGCAGACCCAGAAGAGCGCGGTGCCGACGAGCACCTTGCCCAGGCGCGGGGCACGCAGGAGGCCGCCAAAATGCCGGAAGAATTCACCCACGCTCGCGGCCAGATGAACGTTGGGATTCGATGGGGTGCGCGTCATGAAGAGGTTCAACGCCAGGGAGGAGGCGAAGATGCCGAGCAGCACGCCGTAGCAGGCCGACACCGGCAGGCGGTCCACGATGACGGAGCCGCCGATGGCCCCGAAGAGGATCGCCAGCAGGGTCAGCAGCTCGACCATGCCGTTGGCCTTCACCAGTTTTTCGCGCGGCAGGATCTCTGGGAGAATGCCGTATTTCGCCGGGCCGTACATGGTGGAGCCGATGCCCACGATGAAGTAGCCAATGCCCTGCCACGTGTAGCCATACCAGATGCTCAGGGCACAGACGGCGGTGCCGAGCAGTTTCAGCAGGTTGCCGCCGCGCAGCCACGCGGTCTTGGCGTGCCTGTCATTGAGAAATCCGGCGAGCGGGGCGAGCAGCACATAGGGGATGAAGAGGATGCTCGTGTAGATCGTACCCCTCTGGCGCAGCTCCTCCTGGGAGATTTGCCCGGCCTTCTGCATCAGTGTCAGCTGGCCGACGATCACCGCCAGAATGGCGTTGTCGCCGAAGGCCCCGAGGAACTGGCTGGCGAGGAGCAACGGATAGTTGCGGTTGGATTTCATGGGTTCAGTTCGTGATTTCAGCGCGCAGCCATTCGGGAGCCGGTCCCTGCCCGTTGACGGACGTGTCCGCACGACGGCGCAGGCCGGTGAGCTTCCAGATGACGTGCTCAAGCGTGTCCCAGAACCGCAGCCGGTCCAAGAACGGGTTCAGCACGTTTGTCACCACGCAGTAGGAGACATTTTTCGGGTCCGTGTGGTGCTTGGCATGATGCCGGGCAGTCTGGATCAGCCGCAGGTCCTGCAGCCGGGAGATGAACGGGCCATTTTCCCGGCGGCTGCCATGGCCCCATTTGTGGAACTGGTTCATGTTCGCCGTCAGGCCCGCGAACACCCACACGCGCCACGTCAGACAGCCGAGCCAGCCGGCCACCAGCACCATCAGCACGGCCACGCACAGCAGATCCCACGAACTGCGCAACCAGCCGTAGTGCAGGAAGCGGCGCGGGTGGTGGTGGTGGACAATGTTGGGGCGGATGACGAGCCGGCCGATCACCGGTGTGTCGGGATGCCCGTAGGCATCCTCCAGCCAGTGGACGAAACCGCCGGCAAAATCCGCCACCAAAATGAGCGCCGCGAGCTGAAGCAGAAACGAGCCGGTAACCATGAGCCATTGCATGCGTCTGGTGTCGCCGAAAGGCTCCCCCTCGCGTGAATCGAAATTCCAGCATGAGTATTGAGAAAAACCGATGTCGGCCTCAGACTCCGCCCATGATTTCCCGTCGCTCGTTCCTTGGCGGCCTCGCGGCCACCGCCGCCGCTCTCCCCTTCGCTCATGCCGCCGAGCCGTTTGTCCGGGCCGGCAAATCGCGTCTGCGGCTCTCGCTCGCCGCCTATTCGTTCCGTGACGACGGCCCGCGCAGCAAGGATGGCTTACGCGGCGGCATGGACATGTTCAAGTTCGTCGACTACTGCGCGGAACACGGCTGTGAGGGCGCAGAACTGACGAGCTATTACTTCCCGCCGAACGTCAGCGATGACTATCTCGCCCAGGTCCATCGCCACGCCCACCTGCGCGGCGTGACGGTGAGCGGCACCGCCGTGGGCAACAATTTCTGCCTGGCGGCCGGCGAGGCGCGGGACAAGGAGATCGCGCATGTGAAGGAATGGGTCCGCAAGTCCACCATCCTCGGCGCCCCACACATCCGCGTGTTTGCCGGCACCGCCCCGAAAGGTATGGCCAAGGAGGAGGCGAAGACGAACTGCATCGCCGCGCTCGAGGAATGTGGTGAGGCCGCAGGCAAGGCTGGCGTCTTCCTCGGGATCGAGAACCACGGCGGCATCGTGGCGGAGGCCAATGACCTCGTGGACATCCTCAAGGCGGTGAAGTCACCGTGGATCGGGATCAACCTCGATACCGGCAACTTCCACACCGACGACCCCTATGCCGATCTCGCGAAGATCGCACCGTGGGCCGTGAACGTGCAGTTCAAGGGCTACATCCAGGCGCGCGGCGAGAAACAAAAGGGGCCCGGGGACACGGCGCGGACCTTCAAGATCCTGCGCGACGCCAACTACCAGGGCTTCGTGGCGCTGGAATACGAACTGCCAGAAGACCCGGCGGTGCGCGTGCCCAAGATGCTCGACGAGATGAAGCCTTTTATGGGTTGAAGGGGCTTGAGTCCCGGGTCCCGGGTCCCGGGTCCCAAGTCCAAAACGCCAGACGCCAGACGTCGAACCCTAGACCCGCTACTCGGAACTCAAGACTTGGGACCTTGGACCCGGGACTCGGGACTTAGGACTCGGAACCGCCCGCTTGCACTGGCGCCGGTCGGCGCGACACACTTTCACCGTCGCCGCGCGACTCCGATGCCCGAACTCATCATGTCCCCCGCGCCCGCCACGCGCCTTGTGCGCCACGTGGGCGACTGCCTCACCTTTACCCTGCGG
The DNA here is from genome assembly GCA_903922605.1 of uncultured Verrucomicrobiota bacterium. Lineage (GTDB taxonomy): Bacteria > Verrucomicrobiota > Verrucomicrobiia > Limisphaerales > UBA9464 > CAIVQB01. Next base: position 36,067 of record CAIXUG010000077.1, on the reverse strand, counting down.
GGTGTGCCCCCGGGGTGGAAGACCAAACTCCGTACCAACGTTGGCCGCGCCGGGATGCTTCGCGACGAGATCGTCCGGGCCCATTTTGAAAGGTTGCCGCTGGCCGGGGCCTCCTGGCGTGACCTGGTCATGACGGACGCCGGCAAGGGCGAGTTTACCCTCACCCTGCCGCTGGCCGAGGTCGGTTATTTCAAGGCCAAGGCCTACGCGCTCGATGAGCGCGGCTACCAGCATTGGCCGGACGGAGCGGATTTCGGCGTGAGCGTGCATCCGGCCTGGACGCGCACCGGCAACACCATCTATTGCGCCTTTCCCCGCCAGTTCGGGCCGAACAAGACGAAGCGCGTGACGGTGGATGCCGCCCTCGACGCGCGGATGGCTCCACTCGACCAGGACGGTTACACCGTCATCCCGCCCGGCGGGAAGCTGCGCGACCTCATCCAGGAGCTTCCGCACATCACGGGCACGCTGGGCTGCCGCATCCTGCACCTGCTTCCGGTAAGCCCCGTCCCGACCACGTTTGCACGCTTCGGCCGTTTCGGTTCGCCCTACGCGCTGCAGGATCTGACAGCGATCGATCCCGCGCTCGTCGATTTTGACAAGAAGAGCACGGGCGTGGAGCAGTTTTGCGAGCTGGCGTATGCGACACATGCCGCCGGGGCAAAGCTGATGCTGGATCTGGTCATCAATCACACCGGCTGGGGCAGCACGCTCTACGAGCAGCATCCTGAATGGTTCGTGCGGCACGGTGACGGCACCTTCGAAAGTCCGGGCGCGTGGGGCACGGTCTGGGAGGATCTCGTGGAACTCGACCAGCGCCACGTGGCGCTCTGGGAACAGTTCGCCGAGGCGTTCCTCACCTGGTGCCGCCGCGGGGTGGATGCCTTCCGCTGCGATGCGGGCTACAAGATCCCGCTGCCGGTCTGGCAGTTCATCACCGCCCGCGTGCGGCAGGAGTTTCCCGACACGGTGTTTCTGCTCGAAGGGCTCGGCGGCTCCTGGGACGCGACCAACGACCTGCTCGGCGAGGGCGGGATGCAGTGGGCCTACAGCGAACTGTTCCAGAACTTCGGCGGTCAGGGCGTTCAGTGGTACCTCGACCACGCGCTCGTCACGAGCCAGAGCGCCGGCACGCTCATCCACTATAGCGAGACCCACGACAATGCGCGCCTGGCGGCCCGTCCGCCGGGACGCCTGTGGTCGCTGCATCGCAACCTGCTGTCCGCCCTCACATCGGTGGCCGGCGGCTTCGGCTTCACCAACGGCGTCGAGTGGCTGGCGACGGAGCAGGTCAATGTCCATAGCAGCCGGGGTCTCGCGTGGGGTTCGGCGGACAACCTGCTGAAGGAACTTGGCGCGGTGAACCGCCTGCTGGCCGACCATCCCTGTTTTTTCGACGGGGCCAAACTCACCCGACTCAGCCCGGACAGCGCGCCCGTTTACGTGTTGCGCCGGGATTCCGCCGAGGGGAGCGACTCGGTGCTGGTGCTGGTGAACACCGACTGCGAGCAGGCGAAGGCCTGCCGGTTGGAAACCAAGCTGTGGTCCGATTTCTGTGGCACGGGCCACGACCTGCTCAATCCCGCGGCTCTGATCCGTCTCGTCACGGGCACCGCGACCGACGCTTGGGTGGAACTCGAACTGGCGGCCGGAGCGGTCCACTGCCTCGCACCGCAACCCCAACCGCGCGGAATTTCCGGCGAAACCTACCGCCGCCTCCGCACACTTGCCGACTGGGGCATGGCGGCCGCTCATCTGGGCTCCAGCAGCCACCCGACCGGTGACTGGAAGGCGCTGGCAGCCGTAGTGGACCGCGATCCGGCCGGCTTTCTCGCGAGCACTCTGGGGGCCGCCGAGGGCTACCGTCCGGTGATCACGTGGAGCCCAGAGGACCGCAGCCGCATCACCCTGGTGCCGCCCGGTCACTGGCTGCTCGTCCGTGACACGGTGCCGTTTCACGCGCGGCTCACAGGGGCGGGAAAATTCACGGAGAACGTCGAAGCCGTGGCGGTCCAGGACGGATTCATCGCCTGTCTCCAGCCTCGTCACCCGCTCGCCGCCACCGACGCCAAACTCGAACTGGAACGTTACGGCGCCGGTGAAAGGCGGCTGGTCGGAGCCCTGCGTTTCCTCGCCCCGCATCCGGCGGCGGCCACCGCCGGCCCCCAACCGGCACCGCACCTGGTCCTGCTCACGAACGGCCGAGGCGCGATGGCCCGGCTGCACGTGGACCTGGGCCGCATCACATCAAAATACGACTGCCTGCTCGGCGCGAACCTCAACGGGTCCATACCGGTGGACCGGCACATCTTCGCGAAACGCATCCGCGTGTGGGTGAATGCGGATGGCTTCGTCTCGCCGCTGAACTTCGACAACCTCATCGATTTCGAGGCCGGCCCACCCGCGCACTGGCGCTTCGTGGCCAATGCCGGCGATGGCCGCAGTGTGGAGATCCATCTGGTCGCCGATCTGCTGCCCGACCAGAACACGGTGGTGCTGCAGTTCAGCCGGCCCAGTCGCTCCCGCATCGATGCCCGTCTTGGCCGTCCCCTGCCGGAAGAGGCCAAGGTCTCGCTGATCGCCCGCGTGGACATTGAGGACCGCAATTTCCACTGGGAAACCAAGCGTAACAGCGGCACGGAATACCACTTCAGCTCGCATTGCCGGCAGATCTGCACGAAGCCCATCTGCGACGGGCAGCATTCGTTCAACGGGTTCGAGTTCACTCCGGCCAGTGACCGCCAGCTCCGGGTCTGGGTGGATGCCGGCCACTACCACCATCAGGCCGAGTGGGCCATGAACCTCCCGCATCCGGTCGAGGCGGGGCGCGGCCAGGAAGGTGCGGGAGATGCCTATAGCCCCGGTTGGTTTGAAGTGCCCTTGGCAAAAAATGCCGGCGTCACCCTCGTTGCCAGTGCGGAAGCGGAGCAGGCCGGCACGGACAAGTCCGGCCGTTTCGTCGCCATCCGCGCGGCGCTCCAGCAACACGCGACCGGACGGGCCGCGCTGCCGTCCAACGACACCTTCGGACGCGCCCTGGTCCTAGCCACCCAGGCCTATGTGGTGAAGCGCGACGACACCCGGTCCGTCATCGCCGGCTATCCGTGGTTCCTCGACTGGGGCCGCGATTCGCTGATCTGCGCGCGCGGGCTCATCGCTGCCGGCATGTTTGAGGAAGTCCGCGACCTGCTGATCACCTTTGGCCGCTTTGAAAAGGACGGCACGCTGCCCAACAGCATCAACGGCGCGGACGCCTCGAACCGCGACACGACGGACGCGCCGTTGTGGTTCGGTGTCGTGGCCGAGGAGCTGGCAGAAGCCCTGATGAGCCAGTCAGCCAGTCAGCCAGTGAGCCAGATCTCACCGGCTGGCTCACTCGCTTATTCACCTGCTCTCTTTGCCACACCCGTGGACACGGCCGGCCGTCCTCTGCGCGATGTGCTGCGCTCGATTGCGTGCGGCTACCTGAAAGGCACGCCGAACGGCATCCGGGTGGATGCGGCGTCAGGTCTGGTCTGGAGCCCGAGCCATTTCACCTGGATGGACACGAACCATCCCGCCGGCACGCCGCGCGAAGGGTATCCGGTGGAAATCCAGGCGCTCTGGGTGCGCCTCCTCCGCCTGCTAGGGCGGCTCGGAGTGGAACCGTGGGAAGGGCGCGGCGAAAGCTGGTCAGACCTGGCCCGGCGTGCGGAACGCTCGCTCCACGACTATTTCTGGCTGGAAGAATGCGGCTGGTATGCCGACGTGCTGCTCGCCGACCGCGACACACCGGCGCGAACCGCGCCGCCGAGCAACGCGCTGCGGAGCAATTGCCTGCTCCTCGTGGCCCTCGGCGTGGATCAGCATCCGAAGTTCGCCGACCGCGCCCGCCGCATGGTCGACGCGGCCGCACGCCACCTGGTGATCCCTGGGGCGCTACGCTCGCTCGCGCCGCTGCCCATCATTCCGCCGCTGGCGATTTACGGGAACCAGGGCGGCCTGCTCAACGATCCGGACCATCCTTACTGGCCTCGTTACGAGGGCGACGAGGACACCCGGCGCAAACCCGCCTATCACAATGGCACCGCGTGGACCTGGACCTTCCCCGCCTTCTGCGAGGCCCTCGTGAAGGCCCATCCCGGCGACGCCCAAGCGCTGACGGCGGCCCGCGCCTATCTCGGCAGCATCGACCGGCTGCTCGGCGAGGGCTGCCTGGGACATCTGCCGGAGATTCTCGACGGAGATGCCCCGCACACCCATCGCGGCTGCGATGCGCAGGCCTGGGGCAGCACTGAAGCGCTGCGGGTCTGGCGCTGGCTGGCAAAGGAATCGCCCGTCAAACAGGTTTGAGCCGGCGAAGACGGCTTGCATAACGGAAAAGGGCCGCATTGCCCGAAGACAATGCGGCTTGACCGCTTAGAAGCGGAACCAGCGTTGGCTGCAGGAGCCATCTGGATGGATTGGCCAAGCCTTACAGCCCGGCGGCGGTCGCCTCCGCCGTTTTGTCACGCGATCAGTGATCCACGCGACGAAACGAATCGGCGCTCCGCATTTGAAGCAAGTTTTCACAAGCTTTGATGGGAAACAACGCGACTGTTGCGTTGACGCCGAGCGGGTCTTTGTTACCTTCCTTGTGCTACCAGGGCGGGTAACTCCGCTCGCACGTCACTGCACAATCAGGTCGCACTGACCGTGCAGAAATCGTGGAACGCCGGAATTTTTATTCCGGCGTTTTTGTTTCGGATTCTTCGGAAACATCGCCCGTCTTCAATGATGCGTCTGCTGTAGAAGGCGAGGCTGCAGCTCGCTTCTCCTTTTTCTCCTTCGCTTCGGGATACCAAGATAAAAGCCCCCAGTTTCCATTAGGAAGCTTGTGAAATATCGATGAGTTCTTGGCAAGGGTGATGGCGACACCCCTTTGAGCCACAGTTTCGTCGGTGCTAATGGTAGAGAAATCAAAACCGCCAGTCTTAAGGGCCTCGATAACTTCAGAGTGATTGGCTGCTCCTAGGCCAGAACCGCGCCGCATCTCCAAATACTCACGGGTCGCAGTGGTCACGGATTTTCCGTAGAAGGAATCGCTCCGAATAGCACCAAGTCCGGCATTAGAAGATGGGACCTCGTCTGTGTTCTGGAACATCGACGGAATTCCACCAAACTCGCAAAGCTGGTTGATGAATTTCTTAGTGCCGACAATGGCGGCCTCTTGCTCGGCTAACTTGCGTTTCGCCTGCTCTAAAGTTTTTTGCAGATGCTCTTCCATAAATTAAGCCCTCTCGACTTGGAAGGTCTTAGATCAAGAGCAGCGCTTCATCAAGCGGTTTTTATTTTAAGACAGATTTTTTAGCCGAATCGAAAGTCTTAATTTTATTCATAACATGTTTATTACCAGTTTGTAGCGTATTTTTTTAAGTGGCATATTTAAAAGACGATTTAAAATTTAACAACCAACCAAGACCCATGGCGCCTCCCGTTTACGGCTGCATGTTTTGATCTTCTTGAAATCATTCCCGCGCCGCCTCCGCAATCACTCGTTCCTCTCAACCGCCAAGTCAGCCAGCCCAAATGGCACAGAAATCTTTCTTGATGCTGTTTTAACGCTAAAATCCATTCCGCAATCATCGGAAAGCGGTGATGCGACTCCTTTGCGGTTCGTGTTTCAAATGGACGAATCCGTGGCGGCATTTAACGCTGTCTGCATTTTCTTCGGCATTAAAGTTCTGGTAGGATCATTGCAAATTGCCAAACAAGTTTGAGCCGTTGCTGGTTCCCGGCCTAGGTTCGGGGCGTGTCCGCGTCGATCGTCGTCAACGAAATCTATCTCAGCCTGCAGGGGGAAAGCACCTTTGCCGGCCTGCCATGCATTTTCGTGCGGCTGACCGCCTGCAACTTGCGCTGCTCCTACTGCGACACGGCGTACGCCTTCACCGAGGGCAAGCGCCGGTCCTTTGAGGAAATCCGGGCCGAGGTGGCGAAGCTGGCCGCCAGTTTCGATGCGCAGGTGGCAGGGCATCGCCTGCCACTGATCGAGTTCACCGGGGGCGAGCCCCTGCTGCAACCGGCCGCAGCCGCGCTGATGAAGCTCTTCTGCGACGACGGCTTCACCGTGCTGGTCGAAACCAGCGGCGCACATGACATCTCGGTGCTCGACCCGCGCATCCGACGCATCATGGATCTCAAGGCCCCCAGCAGCGGCGAAGTGGCCCGCAACCGCTGGGAAAATCTCCCGCACCTGCGGCCGACCGATGAGGTGAAGTTCGTCCTGGGTACCCACGAGGATTACGCGTGGGCCAAAGGCATTCTCGCTGAGCACCGGCTGGCGGAGGTATGTCCCCTGCTCTTCTCGTGGGTCGCCCCGCTGCTGCCGCATCAGCAGGACAAGTCACTGAAGGCGGTGCCTGCAGGTCAGACTCCGATCGCACGACAGGAACTGGTGAACGCGATCATCGCCGACCGGCTGCCGGTGCGCTTCCAGTTGCAGATGCACAAGTTCATCTGGCCGCCGGATGAGCGTGGGGTCTGATTCCATTTATGATTGATGATTTACGATTTATGATTTGAAGCAGCACTCGCCGTTCGCGATTGCCCTCCCTGCGCCCCTGCTCCCTTTCTCCCCTGCTCCACCACCGGCTCACGCCAGATGGCACGCTGCAAACCGCCCGGGCGTCACTTCCCGCAGCGCTGGCAGTTCGATCCGACAGCGCGCCTCGGCCACCGGACAGCGCGGATGAAACGGACAGCCGCTCGGTGGATTGATCGGCGAGGGCACATCACCGCCCAGAACAATGCGCTGGCGTTTGGAATCCGGGTCCATGACCGGCACGGCGGAGAGCAGCGCCTGGGTGTAGGGATGCTTCGGCGCCCGGCAGACCGCGCGCGTCTCGCCCACTTCGACCACGCGGCCGAGGTACATCACCACCACGCGCTGACAGAGGTGTTCCACCACGGCGAGATCGTGCGAGATGAAGAGGTAGGCCAGCCCGTGATCGCGCTGGAGATCCTGCAGCAGGTTGATGACCTGCGCCTGCACGCTCACGTCAAGGGCGCTCACCGGCTCGTCGCACACGATGAGCCGGGGCTGGACCGCCAGCGCGCGGGCGATGCCGATGCGCTGCCGCTGCCCGCCGCTGAACTCGTGCGGATACCGCTCCGCGTGCTCCGGGACGAGCCCGACGCTTCGAAGGAGTTCACCGATGCGGACTGTCCGCGCCGCCGGGTTCGGCGTCAGTCGGTGGATATCCAGCGCTTCGCCGATGCTCTGGCCGACCGTGAGGCGCGGATTCAGCGAGCTGAACGGGTCTTGGAAAATCATCTGAAACTGCCGCCGTCGTGCGCGGAGTTCCTTGGCCGACAGCCGGGTGATGTCTTCGTCGTCGAAGCGCACGGTCCCACCGGTCGGCTCAATCAGCCGCAGGACGGCCCGGCCCAGCGTGGTCTTGCCGCAGCCGCTCTCCCCCACCAACCCCACCGCTTCGCCCGCCGCGACGGTGAGACTCACATCCTCAACCGCCTTCACGAATCCTGCTGCACGCGCAAACATGCCCGGCTGCACCGGGAAGTGGACGGAGAGGTTTTGGACTTCGAGAAGAGGCAAGCGAGGTGACAACGGATCAGCCGATGAACAGGGCCGGGCTGACGGCAAAGTGGCCGGCCAGCTTGCGGATCTGTTCCACGGTCAAGGAACGCTCACCGGTTAGAATTGCGGCCGCAGTCCTGGGAACCACGCCCAGCAGCTTCGCCAGTCCGGGCGATTCCATTTCTTGTTCCGCCAGCAGGTGCTTGAGGGAGGCGAGCGGTGTACGCGCCGGCCAGCGGGTATGCTGGGCGTCATATTCTTCCAATAATTGGCAAAGCAGCTCGAAGTAGTCTTCCTGGTCGGCGGTAAAGGCACCCTCGTGCACGGCCATGGCGTCGGTGACCTCGGAAACATTCGCGTAGTCCACGCGGTCGCGGACCGGACGCGGCAACAACACAGCACAAAGGCCGGCGTAGTCCCTGGGCAGGGCGGCGAAAGTAAGCTGGCTCTTGGTGGTGGCCTTCATAGCTGGTGCTTCCAAGCGTTCTTGCTGTAGTCAGCATGGGTTAGAAACCGGAGCGTGTAAACCCGGCGACGGTTGAAATGCACGGCGGCGATGAGGCGGTAGCTGTTGCCGCAGACGTTGAACACAACGACCGGACGACCACTGGCCACCGGCACCAAGTCAGCAGACGGATAGCTACGTCGCAGTTCCGCGAAGTTTTTCCACTCCGCTGACGCGACCACCCGAACCCAATCGGCCAGATAGCGGGTGGCCTTCGGATACTTCGCCGCCTGCGCGCGAAGGTAGCTTTGCTTGATGATTCTCATGCGCGATAAGCGAACACGTCCTGCTTTATCGGAAAATGGACGGAGAGATTTTGGATTTCGAGAAGGCTCATCCCTCAGAACGGGTGAAAATCTTCAGCGTGCTGCTCGTCGCGATCACAAAACTCAAGCCTGTCTCCGAGAATCCATAGGCTCGAAATTCGTAATCTTCTCCAACACAGACACATCCTCCGCCATGCTGCTCAGAAAGGGCAGATCGAAAGGAGGGACAGAGGATGATCTTCGCGCGCGGCCAATCGGGTGCCACCGGCTGCAAGCTCCATCCATCTTCCGCGAACAAAGGCAATCCGCCCCCATGCAGCCCAGCCAGGCTGATGGTGTGCTTCGCGATGACATCAATGCCTTCGGCCAGGAGCTTTATTGGTTGGTACCAACTTCCTTCCGCCGCGGCTGTCGAATTCCGGGCAATTCTTTGCCCAATGCGGCAGTCAAACAGACCACGCCCGCTCTCTGACACGGCCAGGAGCAAATCGGTGCCCCTGTCGTAGCCTATCTCAGTCAATCCACCGACAGCGTGACTGACAACTCGCCAAGGATTAGGGGGCGCTTGTCTGGTGAAGCCACGCATGCGTTCACGAATCTTCTCCTCATGAGTCAGCTTCCTGAATGGATTCGTCATAAATTATTGGCCTCCTTTCCAAAATGGGCACCGCACCCAGCGGTCCGGTTCCACCTCGACTAGGTCCGGCAACTCCTCCGCGCATTCGGGCCGGGCGATGTGGCAGCGCGGCGCGAAACGGCAGCCGGCCGGCCAATTGCCCAGGCCGGGCACCGTGCCAGGAATCGCGGTGAGGCGGGCGACGGCGTGGCCCAGTTCGGGGACACTCCGCATCAGGGCCCGGGTGTAGGGATGCAGCGGACGGCGCAGCAGCTCGCGGGCGGGTGCCAGTTCGACCACCTGGCCAGCGTACATCACGGCCACGCGGTCGGCGAGGTCGCCCACGATGCCGAGGTTGTGGGTGATGAGCAGGATGGCCATGCCCAGCCGGCGCTTGAGGTCGAGCAGCAGCTCAAGGATCTGCGCCTGGATGGTCACGTCGAGCGCGGTGGTCGGCTCGTCGGCGACGAGCAGCTTCGGCTCGGTGGCGAGCGCCATGGCGATCATCACGCGCTGCTGCATGCCGCCGCTGAGCTGGTGGGGATAGTCACGCACCCGGCTCTCGGGCGCCGGGATGCCGACGAGCTTGAGCAGGCGCACAACCTCGGTGTCGGTGGCGCGTTCGGGCCGATGGGTTTTTAGCGCTTCTTTGATCTGGCTGCCCACGCGGAAGACCGGATTTAACGATGCGCCCGGTTCCTGAAACACATAACCCACCACCCCACCCCGGATGGATCGGAGTTCCGTGTTGGACAGCTTCAGCACATCCCGGCCCTCGACGAGGACTTCACCGCCAGCGTAGCGGGCAGGCGGCGTGGGGAGCAGGCGCGAAAGGCTCAGCGCAGTGACACTCTTCCCACACCCGCTCTCACCCACGAGGCAGAGCGTTTCACCGGCATTGATCGTGAGCGACACGCCATCCACCGCCCGCACCCAGGCGTCCTGGATTCGGAAATCCACCCGGAGGTTGCGAAGTTCGAGCAGCGGCGGCACGCCGGAGGTTCAAAGGGCAAAAGGTAAAAGGCAAAAGGCAAAAGGCCGACAAGACGGGGAGATGAACAACGAAGGAACCAAGGAACGAAGTGCCCAAAAATACCGAGCAGCGCGGCCCGGCGTTTAACCCTTCCAAAACAGGACGGGGAGGCTCGCCTGTTTTCCATCTGGGTCTTCTCGTAGCGGACGCCCGACCAACGCGGTGCAGCAGCACCGCAGCAAAAAGCTGACGCGCTGACCTGATACCCCGAATTTACGCCCGCGGCTGCCCCAAGGGGAAGAGAGATTGGAAGACGGGCGGGACGCCCCGTCCTACTTTCGGGTCTTCGCCAACTCAGACCCGGGCCAGTGACTGGTCGATCGCGAGCAGCGATTCGGCGGTCATGACGCGGTTGATGTCGAGCAGGGTCTTCACGACGCCTTTGATCTTGGCCATGCCGAGAATGTAGGAGGTGTCGAGCTTGGTGCCGAAATCAGGCGGGGCCTCGATGTCGTTTTGGCCGATGTTAAGCACCTCCTCGACGCTGTCCACCACAAGGCCCATGAGGGTCTTGACGCCATTGGAGACGTCCACCTGCACCACGACGATGCAGGTGCGTTCAGTGGATTCGGCGCTGCTGAGGCGGAACTTCAGACGGAGATCCACCACGGGAATGATCTTGCCGCGGAGGTTGATGACACCCTTCACGAAATCCGGCATCTGCGGCACCGTCGTGAACTCGACGAGCCGGATGATCTCACGGATTTTCAGCACGTCGATGCCGTAGGAGGCACGTCCCAGGACAAACGTGAGGTACTTGCCACCAACGGTGCGAACCGCATCGGCGCGGGTTTCAATCTGATCTGCGAGCATAGGAAAAATCGGCTGGATGTGGCTTCAGATGAAGGGGGACCACACAGTCACACCTTCATTTGTCGGAAACCGGCGGGGAAACTTTAGCAAGGTCATGCGGCGAGCGGGAGCCGGTCGGGTTGCAGGCGGACAAGCGAATCGACGTTCAGGATGAGCCCCACCTTGCCATCGCCGAGGATCGCGGCCCCGGCCAGTGAACGGGCGTGCTTGAAGGTCTCGCCGAGGCTCTTGATGACCACTTCCTGCTTGCCCAGCAGATGATCCACAAGCAGGCAGCGCGCCTGGCCGTTGGATTCGACGACCACCACCAGGCCTTCCATGGGGTTGCGGACCGCATCGGGCACCTCGAAATGGTCAGCCAGACGGAGCAGCGGAATCAGCTTCCCGCGCACGAGCACCATCTCGGAGCTTTCGTTCAGGCTGCTGAGCATCTGTGGGGTGGGCCGGAACGATTCTCGGACCGAAAGCGTGGGCAGGATGTACCGCTCACGCCCGACGCTGATCAGCAGGCCATCAATGATCGCCAGCGTCAGTGGCAGATAGATGGTGAAGCAAGAACCCACCCCCAAGGTGGAGGTGATCTCGATGCGCCCGCGCAGCTTGTCGATGTTGCGGCGGACCACATCCATGCCAACCCCACGACCCGAGATGCTCGTGACCTTTTCGGCGGTGGAGAACCCGGGCTGGAAGATGAGCTTGTAGATTTCGCCCTCGGGCAGCTGGGCGTCGGCCGGAATCAGTCCCTGCTGGATGGCCTTGGCCAGGATGCGCTCCTTGTTCAGGCCGCCGCCATCATCCTCGATCTGGATGACGATGCTGCCGCCCTGATGGCAGGCCCGCAGGTGGATGGTGCCGTGGGCGGATTTTCCCCGTGCCAAACGGACGTCCGGACGCTCAACGCCATGATCCACGGAGTTGCGGACCATGTGGACGAGCGGGTCGCTGATCTCCTCGACGATGGTGCGATCCAGCTCGGTATCCTCACCGCTGAGCACGAGCTGGACCTGCTTGGACTCCTGGGATGACAGGTCGCGCACCAAGCGCGTCATTTTCTGGAAGGTGGACTTGATCGGCACCATGCGCAGCGACATGGCCGCCCGCTGCAGGTCCTTGGTAATGCGGCCAAGCTGGGCGAGATTGCGCGTGAGCTGCTGGTTCTGGTCCCGCTTCAGGTAGGGATCCTGCGCGACCAACGACTGGGCAATGACCATCTCACCAACGAGATCGACCAGGCTGTCGAGCTTGGAGGTGTCCACCTTGACTGATAGCGCGCCGGCGGTGCTCTTCAGCACCTGAGCCTCGGGCACAGGTGGCGTGTTCGCTTCCGGCACGATGGCCAGTTTGACCTGGGCTTCTGGCTCTTCCGCCAGCGATAGCGGCGCGACTGGAGCCGAGGCAGCGGCCGCACGGGCCGGTCTGGTTGTGGGAGCCTGGCTGCCCGTGGTGACCGTCAACACCCGCGAAATCAGGTGCTGGATGGGAAAGCTGATGGGAGCCCGGGGCTTTTGCTCGGTCAGTTGAAACTCGATCTCCGTGACGAACAGCTTCAGCGAATCGCGCCCCGCGAGGATGAGATCGATGATCTCCGAGGTGATCGTGAGCTTGTGCTGCCGGGCGAGGTCGAGCAGCGATTCGAGCTCGTGGGCGAGATGGTTGACCGGCTTCAGGTTTAGAAACCCGGAACCGCCCTTGAACGTGTGGAACGCGCGGAAGATGGAATTCAGCGTTTCCGCGTCGGTAGGATTTTCCTCCAGCACCAGGACACCGCCCTCGATGTTTTGCAGATGCTCATAGGATTCGTTGATGAACTCGCGCAGAAGTTCCCCGTCTCCCTCGAGGTTCAGCAGGATGGGTTCATCCGGATCCGCACCTATTTTTTCCGCATGACTGGCGGCAGCAGCCGGAACCGACGCGGTCGGGGCCAGAAAGTCAGCCGGCGGCAACGGCTGTCCGGATTGGGCCACCGGCAGCACTTCCAGCATCCACTGTGACCATTGTGAAAGCCGATCCAAAACCGGCTGTTCAAAGACCCCGGTGGATTCGAACACCTCATCAATCCAGCCACGGGCGGCCTTGACCGCCTGCTTCACCTCATCCGGCAAGACCAGCAGGCTCACTTGCTCCTCAATCTCTCCCAAAAGGCAGTTGAGGGGCAGCAGCCCGACATCCTTGCCCGCCTCAGAATAGACCAATTCCAGAGCCACCTTCTCCGTAAGCCGGACAAGGGCGGTGATCGGATCGTCGGCAAATTCAGTCATAGAAGCGTAACCGGCGCTCCGTATATCGGCAGACTGCCAGCACGCTTAAGGACTATCCTTACTCTGGGATCATCTCGCGGAGATCACTTTGACAGAATTAGGATCAATCAATTCCGAAATCAGGCTGACCGCTTCATTGATGCTGTAAGGCTTTTGTAGGATCCGAGCCTTGAAAACATGCTCAACCCGTTGCCGTTTGGCATCTTCCATATAACCCGTCACGAGCACACAGTGCAAATCTGGGCGAATGGTCTTGGCCCGCTGAATTAAATCGATACCGTTAACGCGCGGCATGTGATAATCCGTCAGAAGCACGTCAATGGTCTGCTCCGTATCCTGCAACAGCTTCATCAGGGCTTCCTCGCCATTACAGGCGAGTACCACCTCGAAGCCGGACGCTTCCAGCACCCGCTCGTTGAACTGCCGGATGAGTTCCTCATCATCGACCACCAGCAGGCGTCCTGACCCTTGGGGACGCTCATGCGTGGTCATGGTTTCCGGTGCCGTCCTCTCGGACGACTCGATGGGAAGGTAGATGTGAAACGTGGTGCCTTCGCCCACGGTGCTGGTCATCTCGATAAAACCACCGGCCTGGGTCACGACACAGTGCACGATGGAAAGTCCTAGGCCGGTCCCCTTGCCAGCACCTTTGGTAGTAAAGAAGGCGTCGAAAATACGCCGCTGCATCTCGGGCGGAATGCCCACACCGGTATCCTCCACGCTGCAACGCAGGAACGGCGTGCCCACAGGCCGGCCGATTCGCAGGGATTGCTCAGGGGTAAGCTCGGCCGGGGTGTTGGTGATCGTGAGGTGACCGCCTCCCGGCATGGCATCCTGCGCATTGACGCACAGGTTCAGCAGCAGCTGGTGGGCACGGGTGGCGTCCATCCGCACGGTCAGCGGCTGATCGGCGAGCTGGAGCCGCACCTCGGTCTCGCGGTGCAGGGTACGCCGGGTGAGCTGCGTGGCCTCCTGCACCAGCTCGTTGAAGTCGAAAACCGTGATGCTCTCACTGCTGGCATGGCTGAACGACAGCAGCTGGCGCGTGATGTCGGCCGCCCGCCGTGCCGCCTGCTCAATTTGCTGCAAGTGCGGGAGCAGATCCCGGGGCATCTGCGGTTCGAGCCGGAGCAGGTCCACGTTGCCCCGCACCGCCTGGATCAGGTTGTTGAAATCGTGCGCCACCCCCGCCGCCAGGGTACCGATGGTCTCCATCTTCTGCGCCTGAAACAGCTGGTTCTGCAGCTCCCGGTAGGAAGTCTGATCGGTGACCGCGTAAACCAGGCCGACGATTTCCTCGTGTTTGACCCACGGTGAAATGCGTATCGCCCAGTGGCGGTGATCCGGCGAGGACGCCTGAAATTCCCGGGAATGGCCGGTAGCCAGCACGCTGGCGAGAATTTCGCGCACCTCGGCCCGCCGGGATGGGTCGGCCACGTAGTCCAGAAAGGACCGGCCCGCCTCCGGGGCCTGATCCAGCTTCAGCCCGCCATGCTCCGGGGGCATCTTCTGCCAACCGCTGTTGATGCTCGTGAGGCACAGATCCCGGTCCATCGTGTAGATGACCGCATCCAGCGAGTTGATGATGCTGCGGGCAAAATCGCATCCGGCCCCGTCATCATCCACCGGCCCTGGCCGGCTGAAGGCCCCATGGTTTCCCTCCCCGGCTTCCCAGCCTGAAATGGTCTTGGGAAAAAGGCCGGTCGTCTCGGAAAAGAGCGGTAACACCCCTCCCTCAGCCCAAAGCCGGAAACCTGGAGCCGAATCTTCGAGGTCGACCGTGAGTAGGGGGGAATAGGCGGCACTGGTCAGTGCATCGGGGTGAGGGTTCATGGTTGGTTGGGCAAGGCATCCAGCCATCTGAATCTGAATTTCGGGGCGACCGCAACATCGTCCCGGATTCGTCAGGGTTGGCAGAACGAGGGAGAGGGTTAGAAGTCCCACGGGCAACCGTTCCCCGGATCTGGAATCTGCATCCCGACAGGTCAAAAGCAGTCCCGGTCAGCAGAAATGCCAAAGGCATCGGTGCAACGGGCTGCAATGGCTGTATCGAGGGCAAGGCTCGGGGTCCGGCAACCATATGGGATCAAACTGCGTCACTAGGGAATCGGACTAACAACAATACAACAATCACCACTTATGATTAAGGATTGTATTACGAAACCGCGAAATCATTCCGATTCCTCCAATTTTTTAACCATGGCACCCCGATGGGCTTTGAGAGGCACACCTAAATCAGCAGTTTTACTATCTCGACATTTTTGTAAACATCGTTTTAGCGGCGGTTACACTCCCGCTGGTAGCATGGCCTTTCCAAGCCACCATATGAGCCGTTTGCCTTCTGCGGTCGGTGGAATTTTCGTCAGAACGTCCACTTGAGTCTGACGTTACCCTGCCGTAACAACTCGACGTGCGTTCCCCCTGGTCTCTCCTGCCGAAGTCCGGCTGGAAGCGTTGGTTGGCCATTTTCTTCGTGGCCATCAGCAGCCTTTTCCTGCTGCTCGTCACGCTGATTGTGGCGGCGATCCTTGCCTGGCGTTCCCCGAATTTTCAGGCCTGGTTTTTCGGCAAGATGATGGAGCATCAGGGTGCCAGCTTTCCGGAGGCTGCACTCAATGCTCCGCCACCGGTGCCGTCCTACCACGGCTTCGAGCCGGATGCCCACCAGGTCACCTCGGCGGCCGAACTGTACCGCACCACCAATCTCTGGAACATCCACCTGCGCTTCACGGAGCAGCAGTGGAAGGCGCTGGGTCCGAACCACGTCCCGCCGCTGCCCGGCTTCATGCAGGAGGATGGCCGACCGCTGCTGCGCAATCCCCAGGCGCCCCGGGCCGGTCTCGCGGGCGTGCTTGGGTTGGATTACCCATGGTCCAGGGGCGACGTGGAATTCGGCGGTGTGACCTTCACGAACGTTGGCATCCGCTACAAGGGTAACGGCACGTTCCTGGGTTCGATGGGCACCTACAAGCGGCCTTTCAAGCTGGACCTGAACCATGAGGTGAAAGGCCAGAGGCTGGGCGGCGTCTCCACCATCAACCTCGGCAATCTGGCCGCGGATTACTCCTGCCTCGGCGACACGCTGGGCTACGAATTCTTCCGCGAGGCCGGCATTCCTGCATCCCATACGGCCTTCGCCCGCCTGTTCCTCACCATCACGGGCAAGACAGATCACCGGCTCGTCGGCCTCTATGTGATGGCCGAAAATCCGGACGATACCTGGGCCAAGGCACAGTTTGGCACCAAAGGAGTCGGGCTGTTCAAGCCCGTGACCTACGAACTCTTTGCCGACCTCGGCACCAATTGGGCCGCCTATAAGGAGGTGTACGATCCCAAGACCAAGCTCAGCCACGAGCAGGAAGCGCGGCTGATGGCGCTCAGCCAGTTTGTGACGCATGCCTCGGATGACGAGTTTGCGGCCAAGCTGGGCGACTACTTCGATTTCGACGAGGTGGCGCGTTATTTTGCCTGCGAGGTGCTGCTCTCCAACTACGACGGCATCCTGTCCAACGGCCAGAATTTCCTGGTCTACCTCGATCCGCGCAGCAACCACTTCGGCTTCATTCCGTGGGACCTCGATCATTCCTGGGGCGAATTCGGATATATCGGCACGGCGGACGAACGTGAGCACGCCAGCATCTGGCACCCGTGGCTGGGTCAGAACCGCTTCTTGGAGCGCCTCTTCGCCGCACCCACCTTCAAGACGCGGTATCGTCAGGCGCTGGAACAGCTGCTGGCCAACCAGTTTGTCCCCGACCGCCTCAAACAGCGTGTGGACACCCTGGCCCCGCTGATCCGCCCGGCGGTGGCGGAATGGTCCACCAACCGGCTCAGCCGCTTTGAAACGGCCGTCTCGTCGAAGTACTCTGCGAGTTCGCGTGATGGCAACCCGGAAGGCCCCAACCATCCCGTGTGGCAGCTCAAGCGCTTTTTCGAGAACCGCGCCGCCAACGTCCGGGAACAGCTCGATGGCAAAGCCGAGGGCGTGATCATCCGGCGGAAGAAATGATCCGCGCGGTCGCCGCGAAGGATAGCCTTTTGGTTTGGTCGTTGGGATGAACAACGAAGGAACCAAGAAACCAAGGACACCGAAACACAGCCGCAGGTGTCCTCGATTTCTTCGTCCTGTCCTCGAAGTCCTGTCCCCGATCCCGACGCCCGTCCTATTTGGTGAAGCCGAAGCTCAACCGAGAAAGAGGGGGACGAGGTGCCGGTCGTAAATATTCTCAGTCACGTTCTTGGCAACGATGGCCTCGTTCGCCTGGAGCAGGTCGAGATAGGTTGCGCCCTTTTTCGCGGCGAGCTTGAAGGAGACGTGCAAGAGCTGACGAAAGCTGGGGTTGAATTCCGGATGCCCGGGAATGTGCCGGAGCGCGTTGGCGAACTGTTCCCCGCGCCAGCCTTTTACGGTTGCGGCGTATGGCAGTATCGCGCGGTCAATATCGATGACCGAGGCATAGGGCGCACAGAGTTCATCCACATGTTCGAGCGCGTAGGCGTAGATCTCCTGCGCGAGCGCGAGCCCCGCACCACCGGCCTCGGCGAGGCCAATGAGCTCCTCGAGCCAGGTCGTGCCCGCAGTCTTGAGGTGCAGGCCAGCCCCCGTGCGCACCAGCGCGCGGCGGATGATGGGATAGAGGGAGAACTTGTCGCTGCCACTGTGGACGCTGAGCTTCAGGTTCGCAGGCAACCCGTAGCGGGCCACCGCATGCGCGATGACGGCAAGGTCGTCGTTGAATTCGCGCTCGAATTGCGCCAGGTCGCCCACGTAATCCACGCCCTTGTTGAAGCGGCCGGTGAACTTCGGCGCGATCGTCTGGGCGCGGACGCCCTCGTCGGCGAGCAGCGCGAGGATGACCAGCAGCTCCGGCGGTGTTTGTGGGGCATCCGTCTCGTCCATGGAGACTTCCGCGATGAAGTTCCCTTCCCCGCCCTTCTGGGTCGCAATGTGCCGGTAGATCTTCCCGGCATCCTGCACCGCCAGCAGGTACTTGCCCGCGATGCGCCGGATGTCCTCAACGGTGGTCTGAAACGGCGTGGTGCTCCCCGCGAGGGCGATGGTCCCGACCAATTCCGGATGCCGCGCCATGAAGGCTGCCAACGCCTCGGGCGCGGCGGGTTTCCCGATGCTGTCCGCGACGTCGATGGTGAAGAAGTCCGAGCACGACAAGAAACGGTCCACCGTCTCCAGGCGGATATGATCGGCATCGACATGCCAGCCACCGGTCCAGCCCAGCGCCTTCACTGCCGCCTGCGCGGCGTCAAAGACGCTCTGCGGCTCCGAGCCGATGAAGGTGTGTTCGCGGTTTGACTTGTTCCAGACCGGCACCGCCGCGACACCCTGGGCGGCGAGCTTCTGGAAGGCATGGAGCTGCGCGCGAGCCTGATGGGCAAACCGATCTCCGACGCCGATGGTGAAACGTTCCAACGTGAGCATGGAGACCGAGAATGAGCCTTCGCCGCCAAGGTCGCAATGACCTTGGCGACCGGGTCCGTTCATGGTTAGCGCACGACCTCACTTCAGCCCGCGAGGCCGAGCAGGTAATTCAGCACGAGATCCGGGAGATCGAGCGAGTAGCCGCCTTCAAGGATGCTAAAGGCCGGCACGCCGGACGCGCGGACCTGCTGGCCCAGCCAGAGAAAATCTTCGCGCTCCAGCGTGCCGTTCGCGAGGGGGTCCTTCACGTAGGCGTCGAAGCCGGCCGAGATTCCGAGCACGTCGGGTTTGGTGGCGAGCAGCCGCTCCAAGGCGCGGCTGAAGGTGGCGCGCCAGGCCTCGCGGGTCGTGCCGGGCGCGACCGGGTAGTTGAAGCAGTTGCCGCCGACGTCGGCCAAGCCCGTGCCCGGATAGCACGGCGACTGATGCACCGACGCAAAGGCCCCCCCCTCGACCCCGGCCAGGATTTCCTCCGTGCCGTTGCCGTGATGCACGTCGAAGTCGAACACCGCCACGCGCAAGCCCTGCGCCTGCGCCTCCAACGCCGCGACCGCCATCGAGCCGAGGTAGCAAAAACCCATCGGATGATGCCGCGTCGCATGATGGCCAGGTGGACGCAGCAGGCTGAACGCTGGTTCACCGGCCCGGGCGAGTTCGAGCGCCTTCAGCGCCCCGCCCACCCCACGCCGCGCATGGTCGCCAATGCCCGGGAAAAAGGGCGTGTCACCATCGAAATCTTCCCCCGACGCCAGCAGGGCTAGATGCGCGGACGAATGTGCCCGGAGCAACTGCGCGTCTGTCACCGCTGCCGGCTCGGCCCATTTCAATTCGAGGCTTTTCTGCGACTGGAGCAGCTCGACCGTGCGCTGCACCCGGATCGGTTTCTCGGGATGGCCAGTCGCGCGATATTCCAAGCAACGCGGATCGGTGATGATGGTCACGGGTGGGTTTTAGCCAAAACCGGGCTGGAAGCCAACTCGCCGGTTAGGGGCTCCCGTCGTCCACGTAGGACGGCGCTCGCCCATCCTACTTCCGAAGGGCAAAAGGCAGGCAGGCAGGACGAACTCCGACGCCAATCTCGGTACGACCGTGATGATAAATTCCCAGCTAAAGGGGTACGACAACCCTCACGCAATGGCCGGCAAGGTCAATCCCCACAATACCATGACGAACGCCATGAACCATCCGACCAAAGCGACCCGTCTCATTTTGCGCAGAAAGAAAGGCGCAACGAAGAATAGGATGGGCCACGCAACCATCACAGCCACCCCACAACCCGCCTCAACCGCTTCGGACAAACCACTGAAACGCGGGAGAACGTATGTGACGAGCGCCAGACCAAGCCAGCCCAAGCCCAACTGCACCTCAAGCGTGATAAATAGAATGCGCGAAACCGACCGTCTGCCTTCGCCCGGTGGCCCTCCGTCATTTATCGGTGCCGATGACATATCTTCTTCGGCCTCTCTTTGTTCCTTGGTTCCTTCGATGTTTATCACTTAGCAACGGCCGCGATATTCTTCAGCAACTCCTGCACGCAGAGGTCCGCGAAGGCGGGGTCGTTGATGTTGCCATCGTATTCGATGACCGGGATGCCGGGGCGCAGGTGGCGCTTCCATTCGCCGAAGAGGACGGCGTCGGCTTCGGGCCAATAAAACGGCTGGCCGGGCGCACTGATGACACTGATGCCCATCAGCGGAAGGAGCACGGTCACCGGACCGGTCGAGAGGTTGCACTTCTCCGCCAGGATGCGGCCGAGCTGCGCGCATTCCTCGGGCGTGGTCCGCATAAGCGTGACCTGGGCGTTGTGGTGGTAGAAGCGGCGGCCCGCGTACTTTGCCGGCACGCTGGCCGGCTCGCCGAAGTTCACCATGTCCAGGCAGCCGGGCGTAAGGATGGCCGGCACACCGTGGCGGGCGGCGGCTTCGCAACGGGTCGGTCCGGCATTGAGCACGCCGCCCACCAGCTCGTCGGCCCACTCGGTGGTGGTGATGTCGAGCACGCCGGCTGGGATGCCCGCCTCGATGAGCGATTCCATGGTGCGCCCGCCGTTGCCGGTGGCGGCGAAGATCATCACCTCGTAGCCGGCGGCTTCCAGCAGACTGCGCGCCCGGGTGACGCACGGTGTGGTGTTGCCGAACTGCGACGCCACGATCACCGGACGGTCCGCCGCGCCCGCCGGCACCTGCGCCTCGACCATGCCGCAGATGGCGCCGGCGGCCTGCGCCAGCAGCTTGCGCGACAGGCGGTTCAGGCCCGCGACGTCCACGACGCTCGGCATCATCACGATGTCCTTCACGCCGACGTAGTGGGCGGTGTTGCCGCTGGCGAGGGTTGAGACCATCAGCTTGGGGAAACCGATCGGCAGCGCGCGCATGGCTGCGGTGCAGATGGCCGTGCCGCCGCCGCCGCCGAGCGAGATGACGCCATCGATCCGCCCCTCGCGCTGGAGCCGGGCCAGCACGATGGGCGCGCCCTTGGTCATCGCGGCCACGGCCTCGCCCCGGTCGCGCCGGGCAACGATGGCGGCCAGGTCCGCACCGGCCGCCGAAGCGATCTCGGTCCGCGGCACGTCGGGCTGGACTCGGGGCGCCTCAAGCGCGCCGACATCGACGAGCAGCGTGCGGTGGCCGCACGCGCGGATGAGTCCGGCGACGTAGCCGTGCTCTTCGCCTTTGGTGTCGAAAGTGCCGAGAACTGCGATGGTGGCCATAGGTGTGCAGCGAGGTTAGGCCGACCGGGGCGTCGCCGACAACCAACTCCCGCTGCATCGGATGCAACCGACGGTCACGCCAGCCCTACGTGAAATATCTCGGGAAGCTCCCGGGCCACCGGGCTGTTGTCCGCGTTGGATGGCATCAGCTCGCTCATGTGCGCCCACCAGCGCCGGCAGACTTCGGTCTGCGCGACCGCGTTCCACTTGGCCTCGTCGGAAAACTCGGCATAGGCGAAAAGCTGACGCGTTTCCGGATGAAGGAAAATCGAGTAGGTCGCCACGCCGTGCGCCAGCAGAACCGCTTCCAGCTCCGGCCAGATGGGCTGATGCCGCCGCACGTACTCGGCTTCCTGGCCGAGGTGCACGGACATGACAAAGGCTTTACGGATCATGGGGGCGAGGCACCGGCCCCGCTTCGGGGTCGGCCTTGTAAACCGTGATTGTGAGTGTGGCCCCCAGTCGGGCGATGCGTTCCAACGTGTCGGTTCGCAGGCTGAAGCGAGCGGCCATATGTTCCGCAGTGGCATCGAAACCGACATCAAACGTGCGGCGGAAAGCCGACTGCCAGCCTTGCCGGCCTTCCGGCGACAGCGCCTCAATTAGCCCGCAAAACTCGTGAATCCGCTCGTCGGGTCCCTCCTTGATACCGGATTCGGTGTTCAGCTCAAGGTTCAGCAGGTGTCCGTCAGGCACAGGGCCGCAGTAAAGCGCGAATGCGTCCGGTTCCAATGCAGCGGCCAAGGATGCCAGATCGGTCTTCGATTCGATCTCCAGATCGACGTTGAGAAAGTGTCCGACAGTCATGATCGAGCCGCCGGTTCAGAAGTCGAACTGGTCGATGTTATCCTTGGTGAACTTGAAAGGTTCGCCCAGCAGGATGTTGTCGCCCGCGATCTTGAAGTCTCCGAGTTTGCCCCCGTGGAAGCTGGTCGCGCCGGGCTTGAGCTCGCCCCTGGCCAGCGCCACGGCCGACTGCACGGTCAAGTAGCCGAGATCCACCGTCTTCCAGAGAATCACCGTGTCGGTCGTGCCGTCCTTCACGTAGCGGCGGTTTTCATTCGGGAGGCCGAGCCCGATGACCTTCACCTTCCCCGCCTTGCCGGCCTGCTTCACCGCCTCGGCGGCACCGGGCACGGCGGGCGAGCAGATGTTCATGAGCAGCTTCAGGTTGGGAAAGGCGCTGAGGAGCGTCGTCGCCTCGGCCTGGGCCTTGTCCTTGAGATCGTCGCAGGGCCGCAGCGCGACCATCTTCATGCCGGGATATTTCGCGACGCGGCGGGCCTCGATGAACTTCTGCCACTCGATCATGTTCTGCGCGGTGAGGGAGGCGGTGATGATCGCGAACTCGCCCTCGTTGCCGCAGAGGCGCGCGGCCTCATCCATGAGGGCGTTGCCGATGCCTTCGGGTGTGGCCTGGTTCACGAAGAAATCGCGCGCGTCGGGATTCGCGTCGGAATCGTAGGTGACGACCTTGATCCCCTTGTCCCGCGCCTTTTTCAGCGCGGTGGAAATGCCGTCCTTATTTTCACAGGCGGCGGCGATGACATCCACGCCGAGGGTGATCCAGTTCTCGATGATCTCGTTCTGCTTGGCGGGATCGGGGTTGACCGGGCCGTCAAAGATCAGCTCGACGCCGAGATCCTTGGCCGCCTGTTCCGCGCCCTGCTTGCAGGAGACGAAATAGGCGTTGCCCTTCGACTTCGGCATGAGGGCGACGGTGAGCCTCTTGCCAGCGGGCGAGCCTCCGGCAGGAGCGGCGGCGGAATCGGGGCCGGACTTGTTGCAGCCCGTGAGCATAGCGAGCCCAAGGCCGAGAGTGAGGGCGAGGAAACGGAACATAGGCGTGTGCCGGCTTATGTAACGGAGGCCAAACGGAAGGCGAAGCGCAAACCGCCGGAAGTGCGGAGCGCCGGTCTCCGACCCGGCGCGGTTCGCCAAGTTCGCATCACAATCTCCCATCGCGATCCTAATTCCAATTTCAATCGTGATGCCGAAAGCAGGTGGATCGGCTTGCGATCAGAAACCCTGTACCGATGGTCGCTGTTCACGCCGGGTCGGAGACCGGCGCTCCAACGGCGGGAGGATGCTCCTTCCGCCGGCGCGCACCAATCCTGCCTGGCAGCGCTCCGCCCGCGAGCGCCACGATCAGCAGCGCCCCGGTAAGCAGGCCGGAAAGCTCGGCGGCGTTGCTCATCGTGGCGGGGACGCGAGAAAGACCGTTGGTCAGTACGGCGATGGCGGCCACGCCCAGTAGCGTCCCGTGGACCGACCCGACACCACCGAAAATGCTCGTGCCACCCAGCACCACAGCCGTGATGGCGGCGAGTTCATAACCGGTGCCCGCGTCGGCCTTCGCCGTGCCGAACCGCGCCGTGTAGGTGATGGCGGCCAGGGCCGCCATCAACCCCGCCAGCATGTAGGCCAGAACCAGCCGTCGAGTCACAGGCAGCCCCGCGTAGCGCGCCCCTTCCGGCGAAAAACCGATCGCCCGCCAGGACCGGCCGAAGGTCGTCCGGTGCACCAGCAGCCACACCGCCACCCCGACCGCCACGAAGATCCACGCCTGCGTCGGCACACCGGCAATCCGCCCCGTCCCGAGAAACAGGAACCTCTCGGGAAAACGGGTGAAGGCATCCGTGCCGTGGGTGATCGCCTCTGCGAGGCCTCGAAAGAGCGAGTAGGTGCCAAGGGTCACGATGAGCGGTGGCAGACGCAGGCCGGTGATGAGGGCGGCATTAAATCCACCCGCCAGCGCACCAAGTCCGAGCGTCGCCAGCGCGGCCAGCTCCCACGGCAGCCCGGCGTCGCGCCACAGCTTGCCGAAAAGCACGGCACACAGCCCGAGCAACGAGCCGACCGAAAGATCGATGCCACCTGTGAGAATGACCGGCATCATCACCAGTGCGAGCAGGCCAATCTCAACTGAGTGCCGGACGATGTTGGCCACATTGTCCACCGTCCCAAAGTTCCGGCCCGCCAACTGGAAGAACACGACTTCCAGCACCAGCACAAGCAGCAGGACGGTTTCGTGGCGAAGGACAGCGGTTTTTTGGAAGCGAAAGCTCATGAGTGCAGATCAGCGTTAATTAGCGGTTCAACTTCCGTCGCCTCACCCCATCCGCCACCACGGCGAGCAGGATGACCGCGCCTTGAATGGCCTTGTCCCAATACGGCTTCACGTCGAGATAGGTCAGCGCGGGCGTGATGCAGGCGAGCAGGAGGAATCCGGCCAGCACACCCCACAGATTGCCGCGCCCGCCCGACACCGCCACGCCACCGACGACGACGGCGGCGATGGCCTCCAACTCCAGCATCCGGCCGGTGCTGGGGTCCACCTGCGGCGACTGCACGAGGTTCATCACCGCCGCGAGGCCGGTGAGCGCGCCCAGCAGGATGAACACTCCAAACGTCACCAGCCGTGGCCGAATCCCTGCCAGTCGCGCCGCCTCGGCATCGGAACCGACCGCGTAAACAAACCGGCCGACCGCGAGAAATCGGAGCGCATACGCCAGTGCCAGCAGCACCACCAGCGCGAGTCCGCACACGATCCCCTGCCCCGCCGCCATCGGCAGGCCAAACCACTGCACGCCGTCGGGCAGGTTTACAAACACGCCCTGCTGCGCGAGCCGCAGCCCTTCCCGCCACATCACCATGGTTGCCAGCGTGACCACGATGGAAGGCAGCCGCAGAACGGCGACGAGAGCGCCATTGAGGGCCCCGCCGACCGCGCCCAGCCCCACCGAGGCGAGCACCGCGACCGGCAGCGACAGTTTCGCCGCCGCCAGCAGTCCCGCGCTCAAGCTGCACACCGCGAAAAGCGATCCGACCGAGATGTCGATCTGCCGGCTGAGGATGACCAGCGCGATCCCGCACGCGACGACGAGCTTGGGCGCAGCCGCCGTGAGCCGAGACAACAGAGGCTGGGGCTCGAAGAAGTTCGGCGCGAAAATGGCCAGGCTCACGAGCAGCAACAGCAGCGCGCCGGTGACGGAGAATTCGCGGAAGTGGCGCTTCATGATTCTCCCCTGCCCTGGCCCAGTGCGGCGGCCATCACCGCGTGCGCTTCAGTGCCGCGTGGCATCATGGCGACGATTTCGGCGCCGCGCATCACCGCGATGCGGTCGCTCATCCCGAGCACCTCGGGAAGGTCGCTGGAAATCAGCAGTACGGCCATGCCCTGCTGAGCGAGTCGGCGGATGATCTTGTGGATCTCGCTTTTCGCGCCGACATCCACGCCCTGCGTCGGCTCGTCGAGGATAAGCACACGCGGCTTCGTCGCGAGCCAGCGGGCGAGCGCGACCTTCTGCTGGTTGCCGCCGGAGAGCGAACCACCGGGCGCGTCCGGTCCGGCCGCCTTCACCGCCAGATCGCGCATGGATTCCAAAGCATGGGACCGCTCCGCGCCAAAGCGCAACCAGGTGCCCGGAAACAGGCGGGGGTGAATCGCCATCGTCAGGTTGTGGGCGATGGGCATTTCGAGAATCACGCCATGGCGGCGGCGGTCTTCCGGCACGTAGGCAATCCCGTGCGCTACCGCTTCCTGCGGCGAACGGATGGAGACGCTGTGGCCATTGAGATGGATCTCACCCGAGTCAGCAGGCGTCAGTCCGAAAAGGACGCGCGCGAGTTCGGTGCGTCCCGCGCCCACGAGTCCGGCGAGGCCGACGATTTCGCCGGCCCGGACGTCGAGAGTGATGTGACGCACGCCGCCGGCGGTGCAGCCAAGATCGCTCAGCGCGAGGACCACCTCGCCCGGTTCCCCTTCGGCAGCCGGATAAATGGAGGAGACTTCGCGGCCCACCATCAGCCGGATGAGTTCGGATTCGGTGATCGGGGGTGTGGACGGATTCGGAGGGCCCGCAGGTCGTGAGTCGCGAACCCCCTCACCCCGGCCCTCTCCCGAGGGGAGAGGGAGAATGGTCGTCAGCGGCTCGGCGAAAGGGACGCGCACGGCTGGTCGAGTTGCGGGCTGCCTTTCTCCCTCTCCCCCGGGGAGAGGGCCGGGGTGAGGGGATTCGGGGCGCTCATTTGCCATGCACCTCGCAACCGCCGACTGTCCCGCACCGATGTTGCGCGTGCCCACACTCTCGCCATCGCGCAACACCGTCACACGATCGGCCAACGCGAAGATCTCTTCGAGGCGGTGCGAGATGTAGATGACGCCGACGCCCGAGGCCCGCAATTCGCGCACGACGGTGAAGAGCCGATGCTGCTCCTTCTGCGTCAACGAGGCCGTCGGCTCGTCCATGATGACGATGCGGGCGCCGGCACCGAGCGCGCAGGCGATCTCGACGAGCTGCTGCTCGGGCATGGACAGCGAGCCGGCTTCGGCGTCGGGCGAGATGTCAGCGCCGAGGCGTTGCAATAGTTGCGCGGCGCGTTCCCGGCGGGCTGACCAGTTCACGCGGCGCAGCACCGACACGGATTCGAGCCGCAAGCCGATGTTTTCCGAAACTGTAAGGTCGGGAAACAGCGCGGGCTGCTGGTAAATGCATGCGATGCCGAGCCGGTGTGCGGCCTGCGGCGTGAGCTGCGCCACCTGCTGGCCGCCGATTTCAAGGGTGCCGCCATCGGGCTGGTGCGCGCCGGTGATGATCTTGATGAGCGTGGATTTGCCGGCCCCGTTTTCGCCCAACAGCGCATGTACCTCGCCCGCCCGCAGCTCAAACGACACGCCCTTCAGCGCCCGCACTGCGCCGAAGGATTTGGTGACGGAGGTGAGCTGGAGCACCGCGCTCATGGAGCATGCTTCCTTGCGCTTAAATGGAAGGCTGTAAATGGGGCCGTCACTGAGGATGAAGCCGCTAGACGCGTTGGCTCAGCACGTTCTGCTCATGCGCCCGGACTTCCTCCAGCCACGCTTCTCCGACCGGCACGCCTTTGCTCTCGCAGTAGAAATCCCAGATGGCCCCGAAGGGCAGCGAGCGGCTTTCCTCCTGCAAGGCGAGCCGGGCCGTGGGGTCGTCGGCCAGCTCGGCGGCATGGATATCGGGCGGTTCCAGCAACGCCACCAACAGGGCGCGCAGGAGGTTTCGTGAGCCAATGACCCACGCCGCAATGCGGTTGATGCTCGCGTCGAAATAGTCGAGCCCCAAGTGGACGCGCTCGGACTGTCCGGTGGCGATGACCTCGCGAGCGATGGCCAGCAAGTCGTCGTTGAAGGTGACGACGTGGTCGCTGTCCCAGCGGACACCGCGGCTGACGTGCAGCAGGAGTTCCGGCAGGTAGAGCAGCAGGCTGGAAATCTTGTCGGCGACGCTTTCCGTGGGATGGAAGTGCCCGGCGTCGAGGCATAGCAGCTTGCTCCGGGTGACCGCGTACCCGAGCAGAAAGTCATACGAACCGACGGTGCAGCTCTCCGCGCCGATCCCGAACAGCTTGGGCTCCAGCGCGTCGAGCTGATGCTCGGGCGGCAGCGACTTCTTGAACACGGCATCCAGCGATTCTACCAGCCGCTCGCGGGGGGCGGAACGATCAGCAGGCGTGTCTTTGAACCCGTCGGGGATCCACACATTGGTCACGCATGGTGTGCCCAGCGCCTTGCCCATGACCGCACCGATCTCGCGCGAGCGGCGGCAATGCTCGATCCAGAAGGAGCGGATGCCCCGCTCGCAGTGCGACAGCGTGAACCCGTCGGTGGCCTTCGGATGGGCAAAGCAGGTGGGATTGAAGTCGAGCCCCAACCCATGCGAGGCGGCCCAGTCGATCCAGCCTTGGAAATGAGCGGCCTCGATGGTGTCGCGGTCCACGGACCGGCCGCCGAATTCGCCGTACATCGCGTGCAGGTTGACCCGGTGCTGGCCGGGGATGAGTGACAGCGCCTTTTCCAGGTCGGCGCGCAGTTCCTCCGGCGTGCGGGCCTTGCCGGCGTGGTTGCCGGTGACGGCCAGGCCGCCGCCGAGCGCACTGCCGGAATGCTCGAAGCCGCCCACGTCGTCCCCCTGCCAGCACTGGAGCGAGATGGGCATCCGTCCGAGCAGCTTCAGTGCGGTGTCCACATCCACGCCGAGCGCGGTGTAGCGTTCATGGGCCAGGGCATAGGCCCGGGCGATGGCGGAGGACTGGGACGGCTTCATGGCGCGCCCAAGAGTGAGGCAACCGGAGTGATCTTCACAAGCGGACAAGGGCGGGGGGAGTGACGAATTGCGAGGTGCGAGTTTCGAATGACGAGGGATCAGGGACCGGTAATCAGTGATCGTTGTGGCAGGGATGGAATGCAGGCCAGCTTGGCACTTGATCCGCCAACCTACCGCGTGAAGCTGCGCTTGCCCCCGCTTCGTCCCTCTCATTACGCTTCGCGACTCTATTTAATTACGTCTATGGCCAAGCCCACCACTTATCGTTTCTGCGTCGGACCCTGGAATTTCAGCGAAGGCGGCGACCCCTACGGTCCGACCACCCGCCCCGCAAAGTCGTTTGACTGGAAGCTGGCCGCGCTGAAGGAGCTGGGCTTCGAGGCGATGATGTTCCACGACGACGACGCCGTGCCCGACATCGACACGAAGTCCCCCGCGCAGGTGCTCAAGGAGGCCAAGGAGCTGAAGAAGCGCCTCGATGGCGAGGGCATCGTGGCCGAGATGGTCGCGCCCCGCCTGTGGTTCGCACCCCAGACGATCGACGGCGCCTACACCTCAAACGACAAGAAGCAGCGCCGCTACGCCATCGACCGCTCGAAGCAGACGATCGACATCGCCAATGTGCTGGGCACGGACCTGATCGTGCTCTGGCTGGCACGCGAGGGCACCTACCTGCGCGAGTCGAAGTCCTGCGCCCGCTCCACCGAACTGCTCGTCGAGGCCCTGGACGCCATGCTGGCCCACGACAAGAAGGCCCGCCTGTGCATCGAGCCAAAGCCGAACGAGCCGATGGACCACGCGTACATCCCGACCATCGGCCACGCGCTCGCCATCGCGCAGCTCACCCGCGATCCGAAGCGCGTCGGCGCGCTCATCGAGTCCGCGCACTCGATCCTCGCGGGCCTGGACCCGGCGGATGAGATCGATTTCGCGATGACCTTCAGCAAGCTCTGGTCGCTCCACCTGAACGACCAGAACGGGCTGAAGTTCGACCAGGACAAGCCCTTCGGCTCCGCGAACCTGCGCGTCGCGTTCAACCAGGTCCGCGCGCTCGAGCGCAATGGCTACGGCCGCAAGGGCGAGTATGTCGCCTTCGACGTGCATCCGTTCCGTACCACGCGCGAAGAGCATTTCCTCAAGCACCTCGACAACTCGCGGAAGACTTTCCTGCGCCTCGTCGAGAAGGCGCGCTTCTATCCGACTAAGGAAGCCGACGCCCTGATCGCCGACCGCAACTATCAGGATCTCGACCAGCTCGTGCTGGAGCACCTGATGGGGAAGTGAGGGCGGGGTTGGTCTAATTACCAGAAGCTGGAGGATGACCGTGGTAAACGGTCATCCCCAGCCCGGGAGGGCGCGGTTCCACCCGCGCCCTATATTTTTCTCCGCCGAGAACGTGGAAAATCCGCGATGTGAGGCGCGGGCATGGGATAATCCGGGCTTCACCGGCGTGAAGGCATTTACGGCGCGGGTCGAACCGCGCCCTCCCGGGCAGCCGTGGGTTCTCAATTGCTACCGGGATAGGTGAGGCCCATTCTCGGTCGCAGCATGGCCGCGCCGCCTCCCGTATCCATCGTCGTCGTTCGTGACCTCTCGAAGATCTACCGCCAGGGCGACATCAACGTCACCGCCCTGAACTCCGTCTCTCTCGACATCGCGCCCGGCGAGTTCGTGGTGCTAATGGGGCCGTCCGGCTCCGGCAAGTCCACGCTGTTGCACATCATCGCGGGCATCGACCAGCCCACGAGCGGGTCGGCGAAGGTGCAGGGCATCGACATCGCGCGACTCAACCAGTCGCAGCTCGCCGACTGGCGAAACCAGAACGTGGGGTTTGTCTTCCAGAGCTTCAACCTCATCCCGGTGCTGACCGCTGCCGAGAACGTCGAACTACCCCTGCTCCTGACCAACCTCAGCCGCAAGGAACGCCGCCTGCAGACGCAGACGGCGCTCGAGCTTGTCGGCTTGGCCGACCGGGGGCATCACCGGCCAGACCAGCTGTCAGGTGGGCAGCAACAGCGCGCCGCCATCGCGCGGGCGCTCGTGACCGACCCCGCCCTGATCGTGGCCGATGAACCGACCGGCAACCTCGACGCCAAATCCGCCGCCGACGTGCTGGAGATCCTGCAATCCCTCACGCGTACAGCGGGCAAGACCGTGGTGATGGTGACGCACGATCCGAAGTCGGCGGCTTACGGCAGCCGAAGCCTGCATCTCGAAAAAGGTGAATTGGTGAACGACGCGAAATGAGAGTGCCATGGGCTTCATCACCGATTACATCCAGCTTCAGAAAGCGAAACTAGCTCATGAGCGGGCTTTTTTACATCTCTTGCGCTGGTTCAGCCCGCTTGTCTGGTTGGATTACTTGCTGCGGCTGATCGTACGTCGCTTTGGGCTTTCCTATCTTACGTTCATCGGGATCAGCGCGTTGCGAAATCAACGCCGCGCCCTGCTGACCATCATCAGCGTGGCCGTATCCTGCGCGCTGCTGGTGACGCTGCTGACCCTGCAGCGCGAACTGACCGTGCCACCCGAGTCGGAGGCCGCATCGCTCCGCATCATTGCGCGGAACAAGGTGTCGCTGGCGCAGCCGCTGCCGGCCAAGCAGCTCCCCATCATCGAGAAAATCCCGGGCGTGGTCGCGGTGTCGCCGTTCACCTTTTTCGGTGGCAACTTCCGCGAGGAGACGGTCACCAGTTTCGCGCAGTTTGCGGTGGACCCCGTGCGCTTCAAGGACCTGATCGTCGAGGGCCACATTGCGGAGGGCACCTACGAGGCTTTCATCAAGGACCGCACCTCGTGCTTCGTCGGCGCGGATACAATGAAGCGCTACGGGCTGAAAATCGGCGACAAGATGCGCTTCACCGGCACATTTTATCCGGTGGATCTCGACCTGAAGATCGCCGCCGTGTTTCAGGGCACCGTGGATGATCGCGGCGTGTTCTTTCACCACAAGCTGCTCGACGAGCTGATGGGCGATCCCGGCACCGTGGGCACGTGGTACCTGCGCGTCGCTTCGGCCGGTGTGGCCAACGACGTCATCGCCCGGGTGAACAAGGCCTTTGAGAACTCCTCGGCCGAGGTTCGCGCCGAGACGGAGCGGGCCTTCCAGATGGGCTTCATCAGCATGCTGGGCAACGTTAAGCTGCTCATCGGCTCGATCAGCGCGGTGGTCGTGTTCACCCTCGTGCTCGTGACGGTCAGCACCATGAGCATGGCCATCCGCGAGCGGTTTCGGGAACTCGCCGTGCTCAAGGCGCTCGGCTTCCGGCGCACGGAGCTGTTCAGCTTCATCCTGGCCGAGAGCTTCGGACTCGCCGCGCTCGGTGCGCTGGTGGGCATTGGCGGCGCATGGGCGTTCTGGACGTTCATGGACCTGCAGAAAATGACCAACGGGTTCCTGATATACTTCGAGGTGACCCCACGGATCATGGCCACGGGGGCGGTCGTGGCGGCGCTGCTGGGAATTGTCTCGGCAATCGCCCCCTCGCTCGCCGTCGCGCGGACGAGCGTCGTGGAAGGCCTGAAGACCTTGGATTAGTGTGTCCGCTCCAATCACCGCCCACCTTTTGTCGCCCTATTTGAGAAACAACCCCATGAAAAGCATTCCCCTGATTCTCGCATCCTGGGCGCTCCTGTCTGCCGGCTGCGCCACGGTTGCGCCCACGCAGTCGGCGCGGGTCGAATACCGCACGCAGAACCCCGAGCGGACGCAGATCTGGTTCTTCGTGGAAACCGGCTCGCTGGAACAGCCCGCGGTCACCCTCGGTGACAACGCCGGATTCCCCAGCGTCCTGGAGATTTACGCACGACCGCAGCGCTATGATGGAATGGACGGCGTGCGGGTAAACTTGCGCTTCGCCGGCCCGGCCAGCGGAAAAGGAATCGCGGTCAACATTCTCCAGCCCGGCCTGCGGCGGCCCGTGCGCCTGTTCCCGTTGCCGACCGATGTCGCTCCGGAATGATCCATGGCCCTCCCGCTCAGATACAACGTCCGCAACGTGCTCGTCCGCTGGCGCACGACGGCCTTCACCGTGCTCGGCATCGCCGCGGTGGTGACGGTGTTTGTGCTGCTGCGCGGCATGGCTCGCGGCATCGAGCGCAGCAGTGGCAACACCGGTGACCCGCGCAACATCCTCGTGGTCCGCAAGGGCTCGCAGGCGGAATCCGGCAGCCTCGTGACCCGCGACCAGTTCCGCACACTGCAGTATTTCGAGGAGATCGCCCGCAACGAGAAGAACGAGCCGGTCATCTCCGCCGAGCTGGTGATGATCGTCAGCGCGCCCCGGCGCGGCGCCGCGGGCGAGGCCAATACCCTGCTCCGGGGCGTGACGCCGCGCGGCATGGAACTGCGCCCGCAGGTCACATTGAAGGAAGGCCGCTGGTTCACTCCCGGCAAACGCGAGGTCGTGGTGGCGCAACGGCTGGCCTCACGCTTCGCCGGCTTTGAGCTGGGGGGCACGATCAAGGCCGGACCGGACCGG
This sequence comes from uncultured Verrucomicrobiota bacterium, assembly GCA_903922605.1. GTDB lineage: Bacteria > Verrucomicrobiota > Verrucomicrobiia > Limisphaerales > UBA9464 > CAIVQB01. Next base: position 3,311 of record CAIXUG010000077.1, on the reverse strand, counting down.
CTCACGGTTGTCGGCCATTTCGACGCCGCTGGCAGCGCCTTTGATTCGGAAGCCTGGATGGATGCGGACGAGTGCCGCTCGATCTTCGACCGCGACATGTATTCCAGCATCCTGCTGCGCCCGCGTGACGAGGCCGCCCTGACGAACCTCGTCGCCCGCATCCAGGCCGACAAGCGGCTCTCCCTCCGCGCCGAGCGCGAGGTGGACTACTACGCGAAGCAGACCATGACCGCGATGCCGATCAAGATCCTGGCCGGTATTCTCGGCGTCGCGATGTCCATCGGGGCGGTCTTCGCGGCGATGAACACCATGTACGCCAGCGTGGCGGCGCGGACGCGGGAGGTCGGCACACTGCGGGTGCTGGGCTTCTCGCGCTTTGCCATCGTGCTGAGCTTCCTGATCGAGGGCACGTTCCTGGCCATGCTCGGCGGCCTGCTGGGCAGCCTCCTCGCGTGGAGCGTGTACGCCGTCGTGCTGCTGCGCGGGATCAACTTTGGCACGATGGATTTCCAGTCGTTTGCCGAGACGGTGTTCCAGTTCCGGGTCACGCCCGACCTGATGCTGCTGGGTGTGCTCTTTTCGGCCGCCATCGGCTTCGTCGGCAGCCTGCTCCCGGCGTTGCGTGCCGCGCAACTGCCCGTAATCTCCGCCCTCAAATCACTATGACCGAAGACAAGCTCCAGCAGCTCCGCATCGCCTCGGAACGCAAGCAGCGCTCGCGCGGACCCATCTGGTTCATCATCGGCGGGGTGCTCGCCGTCACGGCGGTGGTGGCTTTCTTCGCCGTTCCCCGGGCTTCGGATGACAACCGCGCCGGCCTGACCTCCAGCCATGACAAAAAGGACAAGGTGACGGCCGAGGGTTCCAAGAAGCTGCTGGAAGCGGCGACGAAGGCCTCCGCTTCGGCGGCCGGGTCCACCAACACCTACTCTTCCGGCAGCGGCGGCCGGGTCGAGGGCTCGATCCTCACCGTCAGCGGCTACATCGTGAACCGCGAGCGCATTGAGCTCAGCCCGCGCTTCATGGGCGTGGTGAAATGGATCGGCGTGAAGAAGGGCGACAGCGTGACGAACGGCCAGACCGTCGTGCTACTGGATGATTCCGAGTACCAGGCCCGCCTCGCCGACATCGACGGCCAGATCGGCGTGGCCCAAGTGGGGGTCAAGCGGGCCCATACCGACCTGAAGCGCGCGCAGGATCTCGTGACGAGCAAGGTGGAGATGCAGAAGATGCTCGACGACGCGCAGCTGCAGCTGGAGTCCGCCGAGGCGCAGGTGAAGCAACTCGTCGGTGTGCGCAAGCTGATCGAGACGTATCTCGACTGGTGCGTGATCAAGTCGCCGGCGAACGGGGTGGTTCTGGAAAAGCTGGTGGACCCGAACGAGCTGGTCACGCCCCAGACTTTCGGGGGCACCCGCGGCCCCAGCACCTCCCTGATCGCCGTGGCCGACCCGAATGACCTGCAGGTCGAGATCGACCTCAACGAATCCGATCTCGCCAAGATTTCCCTCGGCCAGAAGTGCAAGGTCAGCCCCGAGGCGTATCCCGAAAAGGTCTATGACGGCGTCGTTGCCGAACGCGCCCCCGAGGCGAGCCGCCAGAAAGGCACCCTCCAAGTGAAGGTGCAGATCCTGAAGCCGGACCGGTTTCTCACCCCCGAACTCAGTGCCAAGGTGGATTTCCTGCCGGCGCAGTGAGGCTTCCGTTCGGAGCGCCGATCTCCGATCCGGCACGGCGGTTGCCTTTTTGATCTCATCCGCGCCGGGTCGGAGACCGGCGCTCCGCCGCCTTGTATTGTGGCATCATTTCTCCAAAGTGCCGGGGTGAGATTCAAACAGCTCTTCACGGCCATCGCCCTCACGCTGTCCTTCGGCTCCGGCATTCGGGCGGCTGAACTTACCCCCGAACAGCGGCAATGGCTGGCCCGCAGTCATCGCTTCGAACGAAACGGATGGATCTACCTCCACGTCGAGGGCGAAGCTCCGGCGTTAGGCTTCCAGCACGGCTACCTGCTCGCCCCGGAAATCGCCGAGGCGTTGCGCGTGCATCGCGCGGTCTGGGAATACCAGAGTGGAATGACTTGGCCGTGGCTGGTCGGCCGCGCGGCGGAAATTGTGACGCCCAAGGTGGACGCCGAAAACCTCGCCGAACTGGACGGCATCGTCGCCGGCCTGAAAGCCGCCGGCATCACGACCACCCGCGATGAAATCATGGCCTACAACGCCCAGTTGGAATTCGAGGGCTACTGGTGGCCGCTGGAAAAGAAGCGGCTCGCGGATGAAAAACCGGCCCCACCGAAGGATCGTTGCAGCGCCTTCATCGCCACCGGCTCGTGGACGGCCGATCACGGGGTCGTGATGGGCCACAACACGATGTTCGATTACACCGAAGCGATTGCGAACGTGGTGCTCGACCTTGTGCCGGCCAAGGGCCAGCACATCCTGATGCAGACCCAACCGGGCTTCATCCACAGTGGCACCGATTTCTTCGTGACTGACGCCGGCCTGGTCGGCTGCGAAACCACGATAGGACAGTTTTCCGGCTTCGATACCAACGGGATTCCGGAGTTCGCCCGCTTCCGCCGCGCCACGCAGGACACGCGCACACTCACCGACTGGTGCGACGTTATGCGGCAGGGCAACAACGGCGGTTACGCCAACGCCTGGCTGGTCGGCGACGTGAACACCGGCGAGATCGCCCGGCTCGAACTGGGGCTGAAATACGTCGCGCTGGAAACCACGAAGGACGGTTATTTTGCCGGTTCCAACGTGGCGGAGGACCGCAAGCTGCTGCGTCTGGAAACCGAACGCAGCGAGACCGACATCCGCCGGTCCGCGGCGGCCCGACGGGTCCGCTGGAAGCAGCTGATGACCGAAAACAAGGGCCGCATCACGGCGATGGCGGCGGAGAAATTTCTCGCGGACGACTACGATGTCTATCTGCGAAAGCACCAGGCCGGCTCCCGCAACCTGTGCGGCCACTTCGAACTGGATGACGAGCGCTTCGGCGGCCCGGAACCGTTTGAGCCGTCGGGCACGTTCGACGGCAAGGTGGTGGACGCCACGCTGGCGAAGCGGATGAGCTTTCTGGGCCGCTGGGGTTCGGCGGACGGCATGGCCTTTTCGGCGGAAAAGTTCCTGCGAGAACACCCGCAATACGACTGGCAACGCGGCCTGCTGAAGGACCGGCCCAGCCAGCCCTGGGTTTCTTTCAAGGCGGGGGAGTGAGATGGCAGCCGCCTGTTCTCGGCGGATGGCCCGAAGTCGCCGGCGCAGTCGCGCGGCTGGAGCGCCGGTCTCCGACCCGGCGCG
>CAIXUG010000076.1 GCA_903922605.1 uncultured Verrucomicrobiota bacterium | reverse complement strand
CGGCTATCTCCCGCGTGGTTTTGCCACGCTCGTACAGCCGCAGTATCCGCCGCCGCAGCTCCACCGGGATCGCTCGCATGCCCAAGCTCACCACAGTCCTTAGGCTTTGTATAGATACATTATTTATGGAAATGCTCTAATGCGGGCAACACCCCCAACGGCGGGACGTTATCCCAATCGTTCGCCACGGATGTCGGCATGACCTATTCCGTGACCTATTCCGTCGGCAAAGCGGGAAACAATGGCGGCACGGTGAATGTGAAGGGTGAAATTCTCGACGCTTCGGACTCGGTTCTGTCCGCAGCCACCGATTCGGCAGGGACGCTGGGCTGGCTGGCTCCCACAACGCTGACTTTCACGGCCACCACTTCGGAAACCACCCTGCGCTTTACGGACCTTCAGGGAACGTTCGGCAAGGATTTGGCCCTGGATGCGGTATCCATCACGACTACCGTGCCCGAGCCCGTGGAATGGGCCGCCTGCATGGCCCTGGGACTGGTCGGCTTTGCCGCTTTCCGCCGCCGGTCACGTTGCTAATCCGGCCATCGCAGGGAATTTCGAAGTGCGATTACGAGGTCCCGAGTCTCGGGTCCAAGGTCCAAGGTCGGCGGGCGGCAATCCGTGTCACCACACCTCGCGACGCACCTTTTGAACCCGGGTCCAAACCTCGTTCGACATCCCATGCCGCCAGACGCCGCCGAGCAGGTGATTGAAGCGGGGGTTTAGCCTGGCTTCGCGCTCGACTCGGTCGATGAAATGCGGCCCATGCCTCCCCAACAAGCTCTCCATTGGGCCGGCGGCGAGAAGGGACTCCGGCTCCTGCGTCAAGGGATGCTCCAAAATCTGCAGGGTGATGGACCAGGCCATTTCCGGCTCTTCACAAACCAAATCGAACAGTGACGAGTCATTGATTTCAGAAGGGGATTCGAACGACCACTCCAAGTGAAACAGATAGTTGGAGTTGAACAGCCAATCTTCCACGACCTGATTGATACTGCGTTTGGGCATTCTGAGGAATTGGGCAAGGGCTATGAAAATCGCGCACTCTTGTAGGTATCTGCTCGTTACGCCGCCGCACGGCGCAGGCGGTCGGTGATGCCGGCCCATTCGGGAGTCTCGGGCGGGGCTTCCACGACGATCAGTTTCGCGCCGGCGTCGTCGCAGTGGTGCAGTTCGCCGTAGAGGGCGCGGGCAAAGGCTTCGGCGTCGTGCGGGATCACGCTGACGTGGGCGAACCGACCACCCAAGGGAATGTGCGTGTGAGCCAGCACGTGCGTTGTCCCGGGGTGCGAGTCCCGGCTCCCGGGTCCAAGGTCCAAAGTCTTGAGTTGGGTGAGCAGGTCGGCTTCGTCGCGCCAGTTTAAGATAAGAAGCCGGGCTTTGGGCGAATAGTGTTTCGCAAGCATCCCCGGACTCCGTAACGCGCCTTCGCCGGGACTTTGGACCTCGGACCCGGGACCCGGGACTACGTTCCCACAGACGGCGGCAATCGCTTCGGCGGAAATCATGCCGGGCCGGAGGACGCGCGGCACGTCGCCGGTCACATCGACCACGGTGCTTTCGATGCCGACGTTGGAGTCGCCGCCATCCACGATGAGCGGGATACGGTCGCCGAGCTGCTTGGCGACATGCGCGGCGTTGGTCGGCGAAAGCTGGTCGGAGAGATTGGCGCTGGGGGCGGCGAGCGGCAAGCCGCAGGCGCGGATGACCGCCGGCATGAGCGGATGGAGGGGCCAACGCACACCCACGGTCGGGCCGCCCGCGGTGACGATGTCGGGAATGTGCGACGCACGCGGCACGATGAGCGTGAGCGGTCCCGGCCAGAAGGCATCGGCCAGCCGGTCAGCCAGCGCGGGCCATGCCGAGGAGCATTCCCGGGCCATCGCCCGCGAACCGACGTGGACGATCACGGGATTGTGCGCGGGCCGCCCTTTCGCCGCGTAAATCTTCGCGACGATCGCGGCGTCGAGGGCGTTGCCGGCGAGGCCATAAACCGTCTCGGTTGGCAGCGCGGCGATTCCGCCGGCCCGCAGGAGCACGGCCGCCCGCTCGACAGCAGCGGCGAACAGGGCGGGCGTGTGCGTGGACAGGATTTCGGCGGACGGCACGCGAGGGTTGTAAGCTCCAAGGGCCGAATTCCAAATTCCAAAGAAGCTCAAAGCTCAAAGCTCAAAATCCCCAACGCGTGGCTTGGTGTAGTTCCGCGTTTGAATCGTTGGTGGCGCTTTGGAACTTGGAGCTTTGAGCTTTGAATTTCATTCTCCACCTGTGCTCGCAGAACTCATTGCCCATGTCCGCGCCGGTCAGCACCTGTCCCAGGAACAGGTCGCCCGGGCCGTCACGGTATTGGCGGACGAGGCCGTGGCGCCGGAGCCAAAGGCCGACTTCCTGGCTGCGCTCGCGCAAAAAGGCGAGACCATGGAGGAGATCGCCACCTTTGCCCACGAGCTGCGCGAACGCGCCACGCCGGTGCCGCTGGATGCCGTGACCCGCGCCCGGGAAATTCTCGACGTGTGCGGGACGGGCGGGGACCGGCTGAACACCTTCAACATCTCCACCACGGTCGCGCTCGTCTGTGCTGCGGCCGGAGTGACGGTGGCCAAGCATGGCAACCGCGCCATCACCTCGCAATCCGGCAGCGCGGATGTCCTTGCGGCGCTGGGTATTCCCATCGAGCAGACGCCGGACCAGGTCGCCATCTCCCTGCGCGACCACGGTTTCTCGTTTCTCTTTGCTGCGAAATTTCACCCGTCGTTCAAGGCCATCGGCCCGGCCCGCCGGCTCTGCGCCGAACGCGGGCAGCGGACCCTCTTCAACTTCCTCGGGCCGCTGCTCAACCCGGTGCGGCCCAGCGTGCAGCTCGTGGGTACTTCCCGGCGCGAACTGGTCGAGCCGCTTGCCCGCACGTTGCAGGCGCTGGGCATCCGCCGCGCCATGGTGGTGGCCGGGGACGTTCCCGGCCACGGGGTGCTGGACGAGTTCTCCACCTTGGGCGCCAACTGGATCGGGGAATTTTATCAGGATCGGGCCTTCCACCAGTCGGAATGGTTTGCCGCCGAGCTGCCCCTGCACCCGGCAACTTTGGCCGATCTGGCCGGGGGAAATGCCGCCGCCAACGCGGAAATCATCCGTCGCCTGCTGGCCGGTGAAGATCGCGGACCCCGGCGGGACGCCGTGCTGCTGAACGCGGCCGCCGCCCTGTTTGTCGCCGGCAAGGCTGGAAGTATCGCCGCCGGCTGGGATTTGGCCGGAAAAACCATCGATTCCGGGGCGGTGACCCGCAAATTGGCCACCCTGGCCACTCAAAACACCTGACGCAGGCCTGCGACACTACCGGCTGGTATCACTAATAATCAGTACTAAGAGGCATGATATTTCTATCAAATCTGCACTTGGCGTAACTTGTGCGACACAAAAAGACGTGCAGACGAGCTCAGATTTGATATTTTCCCTGCCCATGCTCCTTGCCGTAAACACGCGTGATCCGCGCTCGGTTGAACACCGGGTGGCCCAGGATTACTGGTGCATGTTTCCGGATGGGGACGCCACCTTCGTATCCCGGGCCTTTGGCTGGGTGGAGGCCTATTTCCGGGGGGACAACCCCGATTTTCTGCGGATTGACGCCCATTATCACGATCTGGAGCACACTCTGCAGGGCACCCTGGCCTTCTCGACCCTGCTGCGTGGCCGGATGGAGGCGGGGGTGGAACCGATCCTTTCCCAGGAGATGTTCGAGCTGGGGCTGCTCGCGATCCTGCTGCATGACTCCGGCTATCTGAAGCGCCGGGATGACCGGGATGGCACCGGTGCAAAATACACCGCCACCCATGTCAACCGCTCCTGCGACTTTGCGGAACGGCTCCTCTGGCACCACGGCTACTCGCTGCGCCAGGTCCATGCGGTGCAGCACATGATCCGTTGCACGGGCGTGGGGGCCAAGCTGGCGGCCATCCCCTTCCAGTCGGAGGAGGAACGCATTGCCGGCTTTGCGCTCGGCACCGCTGACCTGCTCGGCCAGATGGCGGCGGGTGACTATGTGGAAAAGCTGCCCATCCTCTTCGAGGAGTTCTCCGAATCGGCCCAGTTCAACGCGGGCAAGGGCGGCCCGGCCATGCTCTTCAACTCGGTGCAGGATCTGACGGAGAAAACGCCCGCCTTCTGGCGGAAGTACGTCCTGCCGAAAATTGAAAACGATTTCCTGGGTCTCTTCCATTATCTCGCCCGGCCCGCCCCTGAGGGCCGCAACGAGTACATCGAGGCCATCGAGGCCAACATCCAGCGCCTCGAAAAGCACCTCGCGATGGCGACCCGCGCCGCCGCCTAAGCGCCGCCACAAAAACCAGCCGGGCCACACGCCCGGCTTTTTTGTTCGGCATTCGGCGCGCCCCGGGGCTTATTTCCCGGTCGTGCCGCGTGACTATCAGCTCAATCCCTTCCGCTCGGATGCCCCGTTGCGGATTGATTACGCGCGGGAACTCAATCCCCAGCAGCTCGCCGCCGTCACCGCCGCCCCGGGACCGGCCCTCGTGCTGGCCGGCGCGGGCGCGGGCAAGACGCGCACCCTGACCTACCGGGTGGCCTGGCTGATCGAGCAGGGCATTCCGGCCGAGCGCATCCTGCTCCTCACCTTCACCAACAAGTCGGCGCGGGAGATGATGCAGCGCGTCGGTGATCTGCTGGGCGGTGAGCTGTCGCGGCTCTGGGGCGGCACCTTCCACAGCGTGGGCAACCGCATCCTCCGCCGCCATGCCGACCGGCTCGGCTACCGGCAGGATTTCACCATCGCGGACCGCGAGGATGCCAAGGACCTGCTGGCCACCTGCATCACCGACGCGGGCGTGGACGTGAAGGCGACCCGCTTCCCCAAACCGGAGGTGCTCGGCGATATCTTTTCCATGGCGCTGAACACGGGACGCACGCTGCCGGAACTGCTCGAAGCGGACTACGAGAGCTTCCTGCCGCTGACCGACGTCATCGCCGACGTGCAGAAGCGCTACGCGGCCCGCAAACGCGCCGCCGGCCTGATGGATTTCGACGACCTGCTGGTGCTCTGGCTCCGCGTGATGCGGGAGAACGCCGATGTGGGCGAGCTGTACCAGCGGCGCTTCCAGTTCGTGCTCGTGGACGAATATCAGGACACGAACATCCTGCAGGCTGAGCTGCTCGACACCCTTTCCGCCCGGCATCACAACCTCATGGCCGTCGGCGACGACGCACAGAGCATCTACTCGTGGCGTGGGGCGAACTTCGCCAACATCCTCAATTTCCCGCAGCGGTATCCCGGCGCGCAGGTCTTCAAGATCGAGACGAATTACCGCAGCACGCCGGAGATCCTCGCCCTGGCCAACGCCGCCATCGCGGCGAACACGCGGCAGTTTCCAAAAGCCCTGAAAGCTGCCCGCGCCTCCGGTCCGCGCCCGGTGCTGGTCGTCTGTGGCGAAGGCGGCGAGCAGGCTGCGTTCATCGCGCAGCGCGTGCTCGAACTGCGCGACGAGGGCCAGCGGCTGGATGACATGTGCGTGCTGTACCGCTCGCATTTCCACGCGCTGGAACTGCAGCTGGAACTCACGCGCCGCAATATCCCGTTCACGATCACGAGCGGCATCCGTTTCTTCGAGCAGGCGCACATCAAGGATGTCGCGGCCTACCTCAAGCTCGTGACCAACCCGCAGGACGAGCTGGCCTTCAAACGGCTCGTGCGGATGCTGCCCGGCATCGGCGGCAAGGGCGCGGACAAGCTGTTCGCCGCTTTCAGCGCGCGTCTCGGGTCCCGGGTCCCGGGTCCCGGGTCCGAAGTCCCGGGTTTGGAGGCGGCGCCCGTCGCGGTAGTTGAGATTTCGGACAATGATGGGGGCGATGGGACGCCGGTGCCGGTGGCGCCGTATGTCCCGATCGCGCCATTGCTCACCGCGATCGCGAAGGCTGTGCCGGGCAAGACTGCGGCGGCGTGGGCGCAGTTCACCGCCACGATTGCGCAGTGCGAGGGCGACGCCATCCGCAATGCGCCCGGACGGTTCATCCGGCTCGTGGTCGAGGCCGACTACGAGGACTACCTCAAAGCCACCTATGAAAACCCGCGCAACCGGCTGGACGATCTGGAGCAGCTAGCGAACTACGCCGACCAGTTTCCGAGCGTGGCGGAGTTCCTCTCGCAACTCGCGCTCCAAACCAACGTCGAGGCCGAGGAAAACCAGACGCGCGACGACGAGGACGAGGAACGCCTCAAGCTCTCCACGGTGCATCAGGCCAAGGGTCTGGAGTTCGGCACGGTGTTCGTGATCATGCTCTGCGACGGGCTGTTCCCGAGCGCCCGTTCGCTGGATTCCACCGAGGGCGAAGAGGAGGAGCGCCGCCTGTTCTACGTGGCCGTGACGCGCGCGCGGAACGAGCTCTACCTGTGCCATCCGCTGCTGCGCTTCATGCAGGGCGGCGGCAACGCGCTGCAACAGCCCTCGCGCTTCCTCGGTGAGCTGCCCAAGGAGCTGGTGGACGAATGGAACCTGCGGCCGGTGTTCAACGCCTATCCCAGCCCCGCCCCCACTCCGCCCGCAGCGCAGTCGTCCGACGACTTCCCGGAGGAATTCGACGGCGACTCGCCCTTCTGACCACATGGACCAGCCCGCCCAATTCGCCGCCCTGCTGGCGCGCCCGGAACCCCTGCTCGCGCTCGCGCCGATGCAGGACGTGACCGACCTGCCCTTCTGGCGGCTCATGGCGCGCTACGGCGGGCCGGACGTGTACTGGACGGAATACTTCCGCGTGCATCCCACGAGCCGGCTCGAAAAGTGGATCCTCGAAAGCCTGATCAAGAACCCGACCGGCCGGCCCGCCATCGCCCAGCTCATCGGCAATGATATCCCGTCGCTTGTACGGGCGGCGAAGGAGCTGCAGCACTATCCGGTCGCCGCCGTGGACCTGAATCTCGGCTGTCCCGCGCCGGTGGTCTATCGCAAGTGCGCCGGCGGCGGACTTTTGCGCGAACCCGCGCGCGTCGATGGCATTCTCGGCGCGATGCGCGAGGCCATCGGCGAACGCGGTGTGAAGTTCACCGTGAAGACCCGCATCGGCTTCGACGATCCCGGCGTGTTCGATGAGTTTCTTGCGATCTTTGCGCGGCACTCCCTCGATCTGCTCACGGTCCACGGCCGTACCGTGAAGGAGATGTACCGCACGGAAGTGCATTACGACTACATCGCACGGGCGGCGGCCGCGGTGCCCTGCTCGGTGCTGGCCAATGGCAACATCCATTCGCCGGCGCGCGCGGTGGAGGTGCTGACCAGCACGGGTGCGAAAGGCTTGATGATCGGTCGTGGCTGCATCCGCAACCCCTGGCTCTACGGCCAGATCCGAAGCCATCTGCGCGGCGAGCCGGTACGGCTGCCGACCGGGCGCGACGTGCTGACCTATATCGGCGAACTCTACGAGGCCACCGAGCCGCCGGAATCGCAGGAAAAATTCCAGGTCGAGAAGATGAAGAAGTACCTCAACTTCCTCGGCATGGGGGTCGGGCGCAGCGCCCCGGAATCCGCCTTGTTCCTGAACCGGATCCGCCGGGCCTCGGCACGGGCCGAGTTCTTCGGCATCTGCGCCGAGTATCTCGACCACGACGAGCCGATGCCGCTGGTCCCATTCAGCCCGGATGCGCCGATCGCGACCGCCCCAGAGGCAGTCCCCGAGACCGCGTGCGCCCTATGAATCGACTCCGTGGCCGTGGAGCAGCCGTGTCAGGCAGCAGGTGTGAAGTGAGCCGTGGCGGGCCTATCGGTGGGACTTTTTCGGGTCGCGGAGCGACCCGGTGACGGTAACCGTGGGTCTCGACCCACGGTTCAGGACAGATGCTCGCTGGCGTCACGCATGAAACGTTGGCCCTTCGGAACGTGTGATTCAACCGTCGCTACGCGACGGAATGCGCGACTGACGACGACCGTGGGCCGAGGCCCACGGCTAACCTCATTGTCTCGCTCTGCGAGGCCGACGGAGAGTGGGCACCATAAAAATCTTCCAACCCGCCCCGTCGCCCCGTTCAATCCCGCCATGGATCCGCTGCTGAAACTGCTCGCTGAAGACGCCGCCATGTCGCCCGCCACGATGGGCGCGATGCTGAACCTGACCGAGGCCGAGGTTCGCGACCGCGTAAAGCAGTTCGAGGCGGATCGCACCGTGCTGGGCTACCGGGCCGTGCTCAACGAGGAGAAGCTGGACCGCGATCTGGTCCGCGCCCTGATCGAGGTCCGTATTACTCCCGAGCGTGGCGGCGGCTTTGACAAGCTCGCGGAGCGCATCGCCAAATATGCTGAGGTGCGCTCCTGCCACCTGATGTCCGGCGGCTACGACCTGCTGGTCGAGGTCGAGGGGACCAACCTGCGCACGGTGGCCTCATTTGTCTCGGAAAAGCTATCCACCTTGCAGGGAGTGCTTTCCACGGCGACGCATTTTGTCCTCCGTGCTTACAAGGAGCAGGGGGTGCTCATGCAGCATCAGGAGACGGAAAGCCGGCTGGCCATCACACCCTGAGGCTGCTTGACGCTTGGAGCCGCCGGGCCGACCTTAATTCCGCTGTGCCACTACCAGGCTGTAAAATTCTGGTTCTTGTCGAGCCGCCCGCCGCGATCATCAAGATTGCCGGCCGTGCGGCGGCGGAGAATGCCCGTGACTTTCAGCAGCTCATCCAGCGGCTGCATGGTGACGGGATCGCCCGCTTTGCCCTCGACCTGAGTGGCTGCCTGCTCATGGATAGCACCTTTTCCGGCGTGCTGGCCGGGCTGGCCACCGAGATGGGGCCGACCCCGGGAGACGACTGGCAGCACTTCACGATCGTCGGCGCCAATGCCCGCGTGCTCGACCTGCTCGACAATCTGGGCGTGCTACCTCTGGTTGACGTGCTGGAAAACTGCATTGCCGAGCACAAGCTGGCCGAGTGCCAGGAACTCGAGCTCGCTCAGCATTCCAAGACCGAGATGGCCACCTGCTGCCTGGAGGCGCACAAACTGCTGATGAAGCTGAAGCCGGAAAACGCGGCCAAGTTCCGCACAGTCACGGAGATACTTGAGCAGCAGCTCAGCACGGTGGCCTGAAGCAGCCGGTGTAATCTTCGACTACAACCTGACCCACCGGGACAAAACGGCCTGAAGGTCGCCGAGCCGGAGGGGTTTGCTGACATAGTCATCCATGCCGGCCGCAAGGCACCGCTCGCGGTCACCCGGCATGGCATTCGCCGTTAGCGCGATGATGGGCACCCGTCGGCCGGAAATTTCCAGACCTCGGATGACTCCCGCTGCCTTGAGACCGTCCATCTCCGGCATCTGGCAGTCCATCAGCACACCGTCGTAAGGGAATTGACGGAACAGTTCCACCGCCTCGCGCCCGTCGCCGGCCACATCCACCCGGCAGTTGAATTTCCGGAGCATGTGGACTGCCAGCCGCTGATTGACCTGGTTGTCCTCGGCCAGAAGGATTCGGATCACGGTTCCAGCGGAGGCCGCTTCCACCGGTGGCGGTGGGCTGGCCGGAACGGCAATGGCGGGTGAGGACGGCTGGTGAAGGCTGTGCGGGGCGCCACCCAGCGCACGGGTGAGGGCCTCGAGCAGTTGCGCCGGTCGGACGAGGGGTTTGAGGAGGAACGCCGCAAAGCCGAGCTCCAGAAAACGCCGGGCGTCACCACGCTGGCCGCCCGATGCTATCATGACCATGGCGGTCGTCCGAATTTCCGGATCTACCAGAATCCGCCTTCCCAAAGTCACGCCGTCCATCTCCGGCATCAGGAGATCCAGCAAGGCCACGCGGAAAGGACGGCCCTCGGCGACAGCGGCGCGCAGTTTGTCAAGGGCCTCCATACCCGAGCCGGCGCAATCATGCTCTACGTTCCAATTGTCCAACTGCGCCCGTAGCACCCGCCGGTTCACCTCCAGATCATCCACGACCAGCACCCGGATCCCGCGCAGGGCATCCAGGGCCGCCGGGACCGGAAGCGGGGACGGATCGGCCGGCAGCGGCAGGGTGAACCAAAAAGTGGAACCGCGCTGCGGCACACTCTGCAGGCCCATGGCCCCGCCCATCAGCTCGACCAGCCGCCGGGAGATGGCCAGCCCAAGGCCGGTACCGCCAAACTTGCGGGTCGTGGACGCGTCGGCCTGTGTGAATTTCTCAAACAACTGGCCCTGTTTTTCCCGGGGGATGCCGATGCCGGTGTCCGTGACCGCGATCCTGAGCAGGCAGGTCTGGCCGCGGGAATCTGGCTCCTGTCGGAGGTCAATCAGCACGTGGCCATGCTCGGTGAACTTCACCGCGTTCCCCACGAGATTGAGGAGGATCTGACGCAAGCGCCCCGGATCGCCCATCGCCCGGCGCGGCATTTGCGGGTCTGTCTGGAGAACGAGTTCCAGGCCCTTTTGCTCCGCAGTGCCCGCCATCAGTTCCATGACCTCTTCGACGGCGGGCACCGGATCAAAAGGCACCTGCTCCAGTTCCAGCTTGTTGGCGTCGATTTTCGAGAAATCAAGAATGTCGTTGATGATGACGAGCAGCGCCTGGCCCGAGCTTCGGATGGTCGACGCAAATTCCCGCTGCTCCGGGCTGAGCGGCGTGTCGAGCAGCAGCTGGGTAAAGCCGAGCACGCCGTTCATGGGAGTCCGGATCTCATGGCTCATGGTCGCCAGAAATTCTCCCTTGGCGCGGTTCGCGGCCTCGGCGGCATCCTTCGCGGCCCGCAGTTCCGCCTGGGCCTGCCAGCGCTCAAAGATGCGCCCGAGCTGGGTGCCGATCTGGGCGGTCACCGCCAGCCAGACATCATCCTGCGCCGCCGGTTCATGGGAGAAAAATTCCAGCACCGCCACCACCTTGGCCCCGGCCAGCACCGGGAAAGCGAAGCCCCCGCGCACATGGATCGCCGTGGCCGCCTTGGCGCGCGGGAAATTGGAGTCCACCATGATGTCCGGGACCCATACCGGCCCGCCCGCAGCCCAGACCCGGCCGGGAAGACCCACCCCCAGCGTGAAAGACATGGCCTCGGTAACCCGCCGGAACGCGTCAAACTTCACCGGATCAGCCAGATGCCACAGGCGGGTCGGCCGAAGGACGGGTGCGGGTCCTTCGCTCACCACGTAAGCGTGCCCCACCGGCCAGCGGGTATAACCGCAGATCTGATCGAGGGCGACCTGCATGGCCGCCTCGACGGAATCGGCCTCGTTGGCCGCCACCGTGATGATCTGAAGGAGTTCGAGCTGCTGCTGGCGTTCGTAGAGCTGCCGGGTGCCCTGCTCCGCGAGCTGCTCGGCTTCCAGCCGGATCTACCGTTCCCGCTCCAGACGACGGCGCAACCGCTCCAGTTCGGCGGCCATCCCGGCGTCGCTCATGGCTGGGGCGGCCTTCCAAAAAACCGGATTTCCAGGCGACAGGCGGAGTCGCCCCGGTGCAGACACTGCGGATGGCCGATGGTCGCAGTCTCGCCAAACTGGACCGCCGCGCCCTCAATCAGCCCCTCCGCGAAAGCGCAAAGCCGGCGTTTGGAACGGTAAACCATCACGAGCACGTCCGGGGACGAGATGTCGAATTCAAAGTCCGGCACGTCGGCGCCAGGATAGAGCTTCCGGACTTCGGGATGGATGATGCCGTTGAGCGTGAGCAGGAACGGGCGGGTGGATTGATGCTTCTCGAAGAAGGTGGGATATTTCCTGGCCAAGAGCGGCAATGCACTCACGCCGAACCAGCGCACGACGGCATTCGGAGGCAGGTTCAGCGCGGCCGAGGCGGCTTCCACCAGCCGCAACAGGTGCTCATCCGGGTAGCTGCCGATGGACGTGTACACACCGTCCAGTTTGGACGCGTCCAGCAACCGTTCCCAAGTTTCTTCGCCGAACTGCTGGATGACGGCTTCTTCCAACAGATTGAAAACGATGCCTTTCATGGAGGTAGGGTTGCAGGAAGGTTGGTTTTTCCGGCGTCACCAAAGCGTAAAGGGCGGTTTTGGCCGCTACAAGCCGGTATCGGCTGTGAGTCAATGAAGTTAAGCTGCTTTCGGGAGGGTTCGGGCATTTCCAGCATATCCCTCCGACCTCCAACAGGACCCCCTTTCGAGTGAACAGTTGGCTGACAAATTCCCAACAGCGCACACTCGGGCAGCGGCTTTTTTCGTGCCGTTAGCGCAGTACCTGCCAGCCGCGGTCGCGACACCGTGACAGCGCCCGTTCAGGCTCCAGCGTCGCCAGAAAATTGGGCGGCAGCCAGGCGGGCCGGGCCGTCTGGTCATCCGGCACCGTGAGCTGTGGACCCCAGAAATTGCGGCCCAGGAAGAAAACCGTGTAGCCGGCGTAGGTGAGCAGCTTCACCGTCGGGCTGGGCGCGGCGTGATGCTCCTCAAAGACGATGTCCCGGATGCGCCGGGCCCGCAGCGCCTCGGCCGCGCCGGCGAACACCTTGGGCTCATGTCCCTCCACATCGATCTTGAACAGGCCTACCGAGCGGTCCTTGGGGAATATCCCGTCGAAAGGCGCGACCGGAACCGTGAAGTGTTTCCCTCCGGTCGTGTTGGTCCGGCCTGATTCGGAAGAAAATTCCTCCAGGCTCGCCGCGCCGTGATTGCCCTCGAACACCACCGGCTCGAACAGCTTGGCCTCGCCCGTCGTATCGCTGAGCGCCTCCTTCCGCAGCCGCACGGGCGCGAGCGGCTTGCCGGCGCGCTGCCAGGCCGCGACGTGTGCCGCAAGTTCGCCGTGTATCGTGGGATGCGGTTCGAAGCTCCAGACTTCCCCGGTCGGGCCGCAGCGCGTGGCGAACAGGCCCGTCATCACGCCGATGTTGGCCCCGATATCCACGGCTGTCTCACCAGGATCGAGCAGCCGCCAGCAGACCTCGCAGGCCACGAGATCCAGGACGCCCAGGTGCCAGAGGGCGTGTCCGACCGTTTCAAAGGGCCGCACATGCATGGGCAGACCCCAGGGAGTCATCACGTCCGCCTCGGTCGGCATGGCGCCGCGACGGCGCAGCCGACGCCAGACCTGGCCCGGTTGGAACCAGTATTCCGGTTTGAGAAAGCGGTCGGCGAAGCTCATGCAAGATTGCGTCCGGCCCCAGCAGAAAGCGCCATGGGCTACAGAGGCAAGCCCAACATGCCGAGTTATCCTCCTGTGACGAATTGCACCGCCAGCCTTGGAAGCCTGTTGCCTCGGCCCGCCGCACCGTCGAAACTACGCGGGTTCCGGTCCTGACCGGCCAAGCCATGCCGCCTGCCACCTCACCCGCGCCCGTACCGTTTGCCTGGATTTCCTGTGTGGGGGAGAAGGGCGGTGCCGAGACGCTCATGATCGAGTGCCTGCGGGAGCTGGATCGCAGCCGTTTCCGCCCGCACGTCATCCAGTTGCGGCCCGGTCCGCTCGAGGGTTTTCTCCGCGAGCTGGACGTCGAGGTACACGTGCTGGAAACGCACCGGATGCGCGAGGTGCACAAGATCGCCGGCACGCTCTGGAAGATCCGCCGCCTGATCCGTGAGCACGGCCTGCGCCTGATCCACAGCAACGGTTTCCGGGCGCACGTGTATGGGGGCATTCCCGCAAAGCTGGCGGGCATACCCGAAGTGTGGACCACCCACACGGTGGAACAGCCCTCGTGGCATACGCGCGCGATCCTTGCCATCCCCACCGCCCACGTGCTCAGCAACTGCCCGCGCACGGATGACTATTTCCGCGCCCAGGGGCTGCCTTCGACGATGATCTGGCCGGGGGTGAATCCGGGCCGGCTGGAGCAGCTCGCCGCCGCCGCGCCGCGCGAAGCCCTCGCCCAGCGGTACGGGATCCCCGCCGACCGGCGCTGGATTTCGGTCGGGGCACGCCTGCAACGCTTCAAGGGCCAGTTGCATTTCCTGAAGGCGCTGGCCGGGGTGATTCACGCGCAACCGTCTGCCCACGCGCACGGCATCGTGATCGGCGGCTCGCTCTTCGGGCAGGAGACCGAATACCAGCAGGAGCTGCGCGCGCTGGCGAAGGAACTGGGCATCGCCGACCGCGTGACCTTCACCGGGTTCGTGCCCGATGCCGATCTGGCCGGCTTCCTGGCGGCCAGCACACTGGTGGCGCATCCGGCCCTGGAGGAAGATTTCGGCCTGACGGTGGCGGAGGCCCAGGCGCTGGGCACGCCGGTGGTCGCCTTTGCCGCAGTCGGCCCCGCCGAGATCATTGCCCCGGGCGAAACCGGCTGGCTGGTCCCGGTGGGTGACACCACGGCCCTGGCCGCCGCCCTGCAGGAAGCCCTCGCTTCGCCCGAACGCCTGATGCAGTTTGGTGCCGCCGGACGCCGGCGCGCGATTTCCCTGTTTGGCTCGGCCACCCACGCGCGGCGCACGGAGGAAATCTACGCACGGGCCCTGTCCGCCCGGGCCCCGCGATGAACGCCGCCACCGCCACCCGACCGCCGCCCGCCGCCGCCAATCCCGGCGGGAACATGTTCACGCGGTTCCGGGCGCTGTTCGCGCACAACCAGCTCGGCAACTTCCTCTTCATCTCCGCGATCATCATCGGGTTCTTCCACGGGTGGCTGAAGCTCCGCTTCCGGGGCGCACTGACGACGTTCGCCTTCGACATCCCGCTGATGCTGGCCCTGATCGTCACGCTGGCCTCGGTGCCCCGCATGGACCCGTGGATTCCCAACAGCCGCGTGGGCAACGCGCTCAAGGCGTTCGTCGGCGTGGCCTGCTTCTACCTGATCATGCCCTTTGGCGTACCGCTGCTGGCCGGCCTTTCGGCGTTCCGCGCCTGGTGCTTCATCCCGCTGACCTTCGCGCTCGGCTACCACCTCGTGCGCAGCGTGCGCCAGGTCGAGCTGTATTTCTGGCTGATCATCATCCTCGCCGCGATCACCGCCGTGTATGGCATGCGGCAGTCGCCCGAGGAGATCCGGGCCAAGATGGCGGAGGACGCGGAGTTCGCGGCCAAGTTTTTCAACACCTTCTATTCCAACTCCAAGGGTGAGGCGAAGCTGCGCGTATTCTCCACGTTCGTCACGGCGGCGGCCTTCGGTGGCACGATGGCCTATTGCGTCATGTTCGCCATCTCGCGCTTTTCCGTGGCGGGCAACTCCTGGAAGGAACGCATCATCCTGCTCGCCCTGGCGGCCCCCATGGCCTACGGCATCGTGCTGAGCGGTTCCCGCACGTCCATGTTCATGATGGCGACCGGCCTCATCTTCACGGCCTGGTACCGCCGGAACCTGCTGCAGTACATCCTCGTGCCCGTACTCATCCTGCTGGCCTTCAAGGCGAGCCAGCAATCCTCGGGAAACGGCGACTCGCTGGAACGCTTCAGCACGCTCATGGACCCGCAAAGCTTCATCGGCCGCCTTTCCATCGTCGTGCTGCCGATGTTTGAAAGCCTGATGTCTCTGCCCTTCGGCGGCGGCCTCGGCCGCAGCGGTCACGGGTTGCCGGCGGTGCTGTCGAACCTGACGCGCGAATTCGACTGGCGACCCGTGGACGGTGATCTGGGACGCCTCGGGGTGGAGATGGGCTTCCTAGGCATCACCGTCTTTTTCTGGCTCCTGATCGCCGGCGTGCTCGACGCCTTCCGCAACATGAAGGAGCTGCGCGACACGCCCCTGGCCATCGTCGGCGTGCCGGCGGGTGCCATGTTCATGATCGCCGTCGGCATCATGCCCACCGGCTCACCCTTCCTCGCCATTCCCAACGGCGCGCTGCTCTGGTTCTTCCTCGGCGCCCTGGACCGGCTCACGCTCGAATACCGCAAGCTGGAAAAGCTCGCGCCGGAAGACGTGAAAACGAACGCGATGTTCGTGTCGTTCATCCAGACCCGGAAGACCCGGCTGCTCTTCAATGATGGCAAGCCCGAGGCCGTGCAGCAGGTGACCAGCCGGATCCGCGCCATCCGCCCGCCCGCCCCCAAGAAACGCTTCCTGTTCCAGCGCGAGCAGCCCGAAGCCAAGCCCCTGCCGCCGCGCGAGATCAAAAGCCCGAACGACCGCCGGCTCTTCGCGCCGCTTCACCGCCGGCGAAAAGACTGATCGGCGGCCAGTTCCGCGAAGATCCGGTGCCAGTCGGCAAAGGCGGTTTCCCGGTGGCATTCGGCGGCCACCCATTCACGGCCGCGCATGGCCTGGACCCGCGCCGTTTCCGGCTCGCGCGCCACTTTTTCAAAGGCATCGGCCATCATTTTGGCATCGCGGCGATCCGTCAGGAGCGCGTGATCCCGCAGGCGCACGGCCATGCCGCCCACCGAGCTGGCCACCACCGGCACGCCGCAGGCCAGCCCTTCGAGCGTGGCCAGCGAAAGCCCTTCCTCCAGTGAGGCCTGGCAGATCACGTCCGCCGCCCGGAAGTAGTCCGCC
This sequence comes from uncultured Verrucomicrobiota bacterium, assembly GCA_903922605.1. Classification (GTDB taxonomy): domain Bacteria; phylum Verrucomicrobiota; class Verrucomicrobiia; order Limisphaerales; family UBA9464; genus CAIVQB01. The sequence continues at coordinate 32,026 of CAIXUG010000076.1, read as the reverse complement.
AGCTCGCGCATGGGGTGCATGGCCGGCCGGCCCAGGGCCCACCCGGAGGCGCCTTGAAGCTTCAGTTCGGCGGCCAGCCGCAGGAAATCCTCGTAGCCGCCACCGAGATTCAGCACCACCGCGTCAAGGCCGCGCTCACGCAGCTGGGCGGTGGCCCGGAGCACCGTTTCCGGGTCCTTCTCGTGGCTGACGCGGCTGGGGAAAAGAATCAGGAAACGCTCTACCGGCAGACCGTGCCGACGGCGCAGTTCCGACCGCTCGGCCGCATCCGCCGGGCGGAAATAACCGGTATCGACGCCGTAATAATGGCCGGGCTGCACCCGGGAGCAGTAGCGCGCGGCGACCGATTGCAGGTAGGGCCCCCACGCCACGCAACGGGTCACCAGCCGGCCGTTCACGGTCATCAGCCAGCGCATCAGCGTCTCGCCGGCCCAGGCTTTCACCGGTCCGATCTGGCGGCGTTCCCGGCGGCACCGGAAATACTCGATCGCCGGCACCAGCACGCTGGCCACCACCGGCACCCCGCGCAGGGAGCCGGCGAGATTGGCGCTCAGCGTGCCGCGCAGCAGTTCCTGCGAAAGGATCACCTGGAACTCCCGGGCATGCCGCCAGAGCCAGAGAAAAGACCGCCATTGAAAGGCCATGCGACCGCCGGGCAGCTCATGCACCGGCACCCTTAGCCCCGCCTCGCGCATGCGGTTGTCGAGGCCGCTCGCGCGGAAGGTCGCCGCTGGCACCAGCATCGTGAGATCACAGACCCCCGCCAGACCCGCCACAAAACGGATGTCCGTGTGGCCTTCAACCACAAACAGGACTCGCGGCAAGGCGGCGGAACTCATGCGAAGGGGGAAGAGTTTTGGACGGCAGCCTCTAGGACAAGCGTGGAGTTTCCACAACCTTGCGATAAACGGCCAGCGTGGCCTCGGCGCAGGCTTCCCAGCTATGCCTCCGGATGGTCGCCCGCGCCGCCTGCCCCAGCCTGTCCGCACCGGCCGGATCGGCAGCCAACCGGGCGAGCTGCGCCGGCAGGCTGGCCGGCTGCGCCGGATCGCAGAGCAGGCCGTCGATCCCTTCGGTCACCAGTTCTGCGGCCCCGGTTTCGCAGCCCACCACCACCGGCAGGCCGCTGGCCATCGCTTCCGTGGCCACCATGCCAAAGGGGTCGTAGGCGCTGGGATAGATGAAGGCGTCGGCCGCGCGATAGGCCAGCTCGGGTCGGGGCTCGAAACCGTGAAACGTGACCCGCGCATTCACTCCCAGCCGCCGGGCCTGCTCCTGAAACGGCGCCAGCTGCGACCGCGACACCACCAGCAGGTGCGCCTGCGGAAAGGCCGGCAGCTGTTGGATGACCTGTCCCAGCCCTTTGACCGCCTCGCCCACGAACAACCAGGCCCAGCGATCCTGGGGAACCCGAAAACGGTCGCGCAATTCCGCACGTTCCGCTGCATCGGTCGGCGGACGGAACTGTTCGGCATCGGTGCCGTGCGGGATCACACTGAGAGCCCGGTCCCAGCCGTATTCCTCCTGCAGTTCCCGCCCCAGTGTCCGCGCCATCACGATGGCATGGCGCAGCCGCCGGCGGCGGTAGAACGCCCGTTCGAATGGCGTCACAATCTGCGAAAACAGCCGGTCACGCCGCCGGGCCGGTGACAGCCGGCGCACCCGGGCGGCATTGATCATGTGTACCGTCGCCACATCCGCCCGCCAGGAAGAAAGCCCCTGGGCGTGGATGAGATTGTGATGGCGGCCAATCAGCCGGGCCTCGACGGCGGCCAGAAAAGTGAACACGGCCGTGATGTGCCGCCGTCGCCAGGCGGGTACGTGCTCCCAGACAATTCCTTCCAGGGCCCCCGGGTCGGCGGTGTTGGAATAGACGGTGAAGCGGCAGCGGTCGCGGAGTCGCCGGGTCAGCTCGATGACATAACGCCCCTGACCGTTATTGCGGTCAAAGTCGTGGACGACCAGGGCAACATCCATCTCCGCCCCAGCCTCCGGGTTGTGCGTGGCAGCCGTCAAGCCATGGCCCAGGGTGGAGCTTGCCGCCCGGGTTCGGAACTTCCTAGGCTTCGGGGCCGATCAATGCTGTGATCGTTTCCGACGCCCGGCTACCGGATGAAAATCGCTCTCGTGGTGCATGACTTCGATGCCAATTATGGCCAGGGACGCTACTGCGTCGAACTGGTTCGGCATCTGCATTCACGGGCGGAGTTTGTCATCTATTCCAACACGTACCGCCCGCCGGAATCCCTGCCGGTCACCTGGCGGCATGTGCCCACCATCCGGTACAACATACTCACGACCGTCTTCAGTTTCCTGCCCGCAGCGGAAAGGATGCTGCGTCGCGACCAGCCGGACCTGATCCACGCCCAGGGCCTGACCGGCTGGAGCGCCGACATCATCACCGGTCACATCTGCAACGCCGCCCGGGGCCGCCGGCTGCGCACCCAGGACCACCGTCCGCACCTCGTCATCAAGCTGGTCACACCTTTTGAACGGGCCTTTTACCGCCAGCGCCGGGCCAGCCGGCTGATCGCCATTTCCAACGCGCTCGCCAGTGAGATGCGCCAGGAATACGGGTGGAACAAGGCGGTCAGCACCATCTACCACGGAACCAACACCGAACAGTTCCGCCCCCCGCAGGATGACGCCGAATGGGCCGCGCTCCGGGCCAAATACCGGATTCCGCTCGACCGCTGGGCCTGGCTGTTCATGGGCGAGGCGGTGAAGGGGCTGGAGGAGGTCATCGAACAGCTCCCGGCCTTCCCGCAGGCGCACCTGCTGGTGGTCACCCGTTCCGACCTCAGGCGTTTCCGGGCCCAGGCCGAGGAACTGGGCGTCAGCGAACGGGTCACGTTCCACGGCTTCGAGCCCAAGTCCGAGGAGGCCTTTCGCGCCGCCGACGTCTTCGTCTATCCCAACGATTACGATCCTTTCGGCATGGTGGCCACCGAGGCCATGGCCAGCGGCATCGCGGTCGTTCTGGGCCGGAACATCGGGGCCGCCGAGCTGGTCACGCACGGCGAAAACGGCCTGCTGTGCGAACCGCACGATGCCGCCTCCCTGCGCGTGCAACTGCATCAGCTCGCCGGTGATCCGGCAGCGGCCCGGCGGATCGGCGTGGCCGCCCGCAAGACCATCGAACAGCACACCTGGAAGGTCTGCGCCGCCGAGACCTGGGCGGTCTACGAACAGGTGTTCCGGGAAAAACACCTCCTGTGAACGCAACCAAGGTTGTTTTCCTCGTCAATGGCGGCTCCGGCAGCATTGAGGCAGTCCGCGCCCGCGGACTGGCGTGTCGGCTGTCCGCTTCGGTCCATTTCCTTTTCCGCGAGGGGAACCGTCTGGTTTCGCTCTGGCACTGGCACCGTGAACTCGGACGGCTGCAGCCCGATCTGGTGTATGTCCTGAACACCGCCCTGCCCGGGGCGCTGCTGGCCGTCTGGTGGAAACGCCGGCATGGCCTGCCCTATCTGCTGGATACGGGTGATGCCATCTATTGGATGGCGAAGCTGTCCGGCATCAACGCCGGCTGGCGGCTCCCTCTGCTCTGGTTCATGGAAAAGCTGGCGCAGACCCACGCCGCCACCATCGTCGTCCGCGGCACCCGGCATCGCGAATACCTGCTGACCCAGGGCTTTCCCCGCGTGCAGGTGGTTCGCGACGGCTACGCGGAACAGGGGTCGGCCACGCCGGAATCGGTCGCCGCGCTGCGCCAGCAGCTGGGCCTGGAAAACCGGTTTGTTGTGGGCGTCATGGGCTCGCTGGTGTTCAGCCCGCGGCTCAATCTCTGCTACGGCTGGGATCTTGTGCAGGCGCTCACCAGACTGAAGGACCTGCCCGTGACCGGACTGGTCATCGGCGATGGCAATGGGCGCGCGTGGCTGGAGGCCAAAGCCCGGGAAGCCGGCGTGGCGGACCGCCTCGTCTTTAGCGGGCGAATCCCGTACGCCCAGGTACCCACTTACCTCCGGCTGATGGATGTCGCCCTGTCCACGCAGACGAACAACATCCCCGGCCAGGTCCGCACCACCGGAAAACTCCCCGAGTATATGGCGGCGGAGCGCTTCATTCTGGCCAGCCGGGTGGGTGAGGCGGCCATTCTGCTGCCGGAACTGATGCTGCTCAGCTATTCCGGCGAGGTGGACCCGGGATATCCGTCACGGCTGGCCGACCGTATCCGCCAGCTTCATGACCATCCGGAACTCTGCGAAATCCGCCACCGCCTTCCCGACGTGGCCCGGCGCGAGTGCAATTACGAAACGCTGAGCCAGACGCTCGACCAGATCATCCGCAGGCTTTGATGCCGGCGATGCGGCAGAGACGGTGCCGATGGGCTGACGGGGGATGGCCTCGCATTCCTCATAGAAAAGAAAAGGCCGGCGCACCGGTCTGCCCCATCAGCAGACCCATGACACCGGCTAAATCTGGATCCTTTGGGCCGACGGCCGTTTGTTCGCCGCCTCAGAGAATCCGGCGGTTCACCTGGATGGAATCGCCCGGATAAACCGGCAGATCCAGGGCCGGATTGTCGACCGCCCTTTTTACGTTTACATGGATCTGCTCCTTGGTGATCGCCCGGGTGAGAATGACATCGGAGCGGTCGGCAAATTCGTTAAACCCACCGGCCGCGTTGATGGCCCGGGTGACGGTCATCTGGCCCAGAGGCATCACCATGCCCGGCGTGCGGACTTCGCCACCGACCGAGACGGCCAGCCCCTGCCGCTCGATGTTGACCGTCATCCGCGGATAGAGGTGCTTCTGATTGACGTAGATGTCCTGAATCTCGTGTTCCACCTCCGTCTGCAGCCGGTTGGCAAACATGACTTCGACACCTTTGGGCAGCATCAGTTTTCCATTTTCAGGAATCTGCTGTTCCGTCGTGGGCGGGGCGTCGGGAATGTCCTGATAGATAATCTTGATGTGTTCACCGGCCCGGAGCATGTCCTGCGGAGGTGCCGGCGGCGTGGGGCCACCCGGAGTATTTCGGCCGGTGTCACAGCCGCTGAAAAGCAGGCCGGCGGCAAGGCTGAGCAGCGCCCACAGGGCGCGCGGGCATTTGGCAAGGGACCAATTCATTGTCATTTGACGAATCTACCGCAATTAACCGCCTCAGTACTTCTGCTTGATGTCCAGGCCCGCCTTACCCGATCCCGATTTGGACCCGGAAGCCCCCTTCTCGGAAGCCGGCTTGCTGTCATCGCTCTTCGAATAGTAATCGTAGTAGTAGCCGCTGTAGTAGTAGTAGTAGCTGTCCTGCGAGATGTTGATGTTGTTCAACACGACGCCCAGGAGCTTGCCCCCGACCTTTTCCACCATCTGCTTGGCACGGAGCGTCATCTGCTGCGGGTACTTGCGGTACTGCACGACGAGGATGGCCATGTCGACCTCGCTCGCCAAGATGGAAGCGTCGCTGACACCCATGATCGGCGGGGAGTCGAAGAAGACGAAGTCGTAACGGCTCTTGGTCTCCTCGATGAAGGCCCGCATCGCCGCGGAATTGAGGATGCCCATCGAGCTGCTGGGCAGCTTGCCGCTGGGCAGGAAGTCCATGCCCGGCTGCGGGGTGGTCTGCACGACCTCCTCCAGCTTGTTCTGCTTCAGCAGGTAGTTGGTCAGACCCAGGTTGTTGGAGACGTTCAGCAGCTTGTGCAGGCTGGGACGGCGCAGGTCGGAATCCACGATCAGCACGCGGCTGCCCTGCTGCGCGAAGATGGTCGCGAGGTTGAAGATCGTGGTGGATTTGCCTTCGCCGGCACCACCGCTGACCACGGTCAGCGTGCGGAGGTTGGCATCCTTCCGAGAGAACAGGACGTTGGTCCGCAGCACGCGATAGGCTTCGGCGTGCGGACTCTCGGGCCCCTCGTGGATGAGCGCACCGACGTTCTGGGGAATGACACCCAGAACCGGCGCCTGCAGCGCCTGCTCGACGTCGTCGATGGTCTTGACGCTCGTGTCGAGGTACTCGATGAAGAACGCCAGACCCACACCCAGCAGCAGACCCGCCACACAGCCCAGGCTGATGTTGAGGATCTTGCTCGGCTTGACCGGGCGGATGCCGGGCAGCGCCGGGTCGATGAATTCCACACTGGCCTTCTTGGAGATGCTGCTGTTGACAGCCTCCTGGGTCACCTGGGCATAGAGTGAATCATACATCTTGCGCATGGTGTCGAACTCGCGCTTTTCATTCCGGTAAGGCGCATAATCCGAGCGCTTCTGCGCGTCCTCCTGCTTGGCGGAGGTGAATTTTTCCTGGACGTTCTTCAGGATCTGGCGGTCCGCCTGGACCTGCATGTCCATGGTGGTCATGATGCCCGCCACCGCGTCTTCGATCTGCGCGTTGATCGTGGCCAGCACGTCATTCACCTTTTTGACTTCGGGATGCGCGGGTCCGTAGTCGGGCAGGAGCGAGGCCTTCTTCACCTCGGTGAGGCTGAGATCCTGCATCAGCTGCGTGAGCTGGGGGGTGGGATGGGCCACGTTGATGGCATTGCGCAGGGCATCGCCCTGGACCGCCTTCAGGCTGGTCAGGATCGTTTCCTCCTGGCTCAGACGGGCTTCCGTGTCCGTCTTCAGCATGCCCAGCCGGCGGATCTCATCGGTGGACAGGGACTGGAATTCCTGCCCGCTGTCAACGATGTCAGGAATCTGCCCGTCGATCTTCATCTTGTCGACCGTGGCCCCCTTCTTTTTCAATTCTATGTCCAGACCGGCCAGCTGGTTGGTCAGGGCCTTGTAGCCGCGGTCCTCCTTGCCGGTGCGGAGCTCGTCACGGTACTTTTCATAGTCCCGGGCCACCGCATTGGCGATGTCCGCTGCCAGCTGCTTCTCGCCGTTGAGGGCGGTGATCTCGATGATGCTGGTGTTGCGGAACTGCTTCACCTCCAGCTCACGGGTCAGGATATCATAGGACTCCTGCGTGGTATATTCCCGGGTCGACTTGTACTTGTCGGCGTATTTCTTGTTGAGATTCAGCTGCTCGATGACCGGGTCGAGGATCTTGCGGGATTTCAGCACCTCAAACTCGGTCATCAGGTAGTACAGGTCGTACGATGCCGAGGCGGAGGGCATGCCAAACAGCGTGATGTCGGGCGCGTCGCGCTCGACGCGGATGCGCGCGGTGCTGGAGTAGGAGGGCGGCAGCACGAACGTCACCGCGGTGGTGGTGATCACGACTAGCAGGAAAACCGCCAGAATGATCACTTTCCGGATACGGATGATCCGCCAGTAATCCAGAAAATGCAGTTTCCCTTCCGTTGACGGCGGGGTCTTTTGTAAGTCCATAAAAAAAGGAGGCTAGGATATTATCCAGCCTCCATGAATAACATCGAAATTGAACTCAGTACGAGAAACGGACCCCGAGGAACACCCGGTTGCGCGAGAAACTGCGCGGAGCGAGGAGAGCGACCGAGTTGTCGCTTTCGAGCTTGTCGTAGTAGTAGCTGGCATCCAGGGAGATGTTGGTCGTCACCATGTACCCTAGGTTGAAGCCGAACGAGTAATAATCCTCCGTTTTGCCGTTGAGATCCGCTTCCGTGGAGTTGAACTCCGAATTCTGGTACTGGGCGATGAGCTTGGCGCTCAGGTTGGCCGTGAACTTGTAGGCAAACACACCGTAAACGGCCGTGCTTTCCTGATCCTCGGCTTGAATCACGTCCGTCGCGTTGTGCTTGTGGGAAACCCCGACCGTCATGCTTGCATCCGGCGTGAACGCATACTTAAGGCTCAGATCCGCATAGGGCGACGTGATGTTTTTCTGGCCCGCGAAAGCATAATCGACGATCTGGGCGCCAACACGGGCGGAGGCGGTCAATTCCTGGGAAAATTTCTGGTCGATGCCAACCCGCAGAAAATGCGACTGATTGTCACGGTCCGGACTCACCGTGTCGAAATCGACAATGCTGTAGGCATAACCGGCAACCAGCACCGTGGCAGGCTTGAGCTGGTAGGTCAGGTCAACCGACGGATTATGCTCCATGCGGTTCAGCGAGACCGCGTAGGCCTGGTCTTCGTAATCGTAGAAGTTGTTGCTATAGCCGATCACAAGGCCGAACTGCGACGTCAACCCGATCGTGCCGGCGATGCTCGCACGATTGCTCTTGTTGTTGCCGTTGGCCCGGAATTCGGTGCCACCCTGGCCAATCTGCTCAGGCTCTTGGGCGACCGCAAAGCGATCATTCAGATCCAACGACACGCGGGGGCTGAACGAATGCTTCAGCGCGGCATCAATGATATGGCTCTGGTCCCACTTGTCAGTGCCTTGCGGCCGGCCATCAAAATATTTCGCCGAGTAGGTGTACGAGAACCGTACCGTGGTGTCGTCGGTGGCGATCCGGTACTTGATCCCCGGGCTTATCTCGAAGCCGAAGCTGTCGAGCTTGCCCGGGCCGTTGGGCCGGGTGTAGATGTTGTCGTCATAGAAACCCCTCAGCGCAGCCGAAATGTTCCACGACTTGCCATCGTCGGCAGCGCAGACAAAGGTTTGGACGGCGAGGCTGGCCGTCCCAAGGGACAGCATGCCGGCAGCACGGATAAGCTTATTCATACGAGGAAAACAGGTTACACTCTCACGCCGGTTATTTTCGAGCTAAAATGCGCGCTTCTTGTAGAAATCTTGAAGCGAGCTGTCAACACACAAATCCTTTATTGCTTGGCTCTTCGGCAAGATATTTCGGCAGATTTTTTTGAACGTTTTCACCGGATGCACCTACGTGTGGAAACCGTTCACCGCAACTGGAAAAAGTCCTTCCGCTTGGCCCGCAAGCAATTCCCAAGGACTCCCAGCCCGATTCTGGAGCGGTGGGACGCATTGGTTATCCAGCGCCCTTGGTTACGGAAAGACGCTGGAGCGGCGGTTTCGGAATCACGTTATCGGCGGCCCAGCCCTCCAAAGCCGGGGGTGCATCCGACACCGTTGGCCAACTTTGAACTTTGAACTTTGAACTTTCCGCCGTGAGCTTTCCGCCGTGAACCGCATCCGCCTGCTCCCGGAACACGTCGCGAACCAGATCGCGGCGGGTGAGGTCGTGGAGCGGCCCGCCAGCGTGGTGAAGGAGCTCGTGGAGAATTCCCTCGACGCCGAGGCCACGCGCATCTCGGTCGAGATCGGTGCCGGCGGCCGCAGCCTGATCCGCGTGACCGACGACGGCCTGGGCATGAGCCGGGATGACGCGCTGCTCTGCCTCGAACGGCACGCCACCTCCAAGATCCGGCGTGCCGAAGATCTGGCCGCCATTGCCACCATGGGCTTCCGGGGCGAAGCCGTCCCGAGTATCGCCAGCGTCAGCCGCTTCACGCTGACCACCCGGGAACGGGAAGAGACCTCGGGGGAGGCCAACCAGATCGTGATTCACGGCGGGAAGATCCTGGAGGTGAAGGCGGCGGCGTCTCCCACCGGCACCTCGGTCGAGGTTCGCCAGCTGTTCTTCAACCTGCCCGCGCGCCGCAAGTTCCTCCGCAGCGAGGAGACCGAGCGCGCCCACATCGCCCACTACCTCACGCTGGTCGCCCTGGCGTACCCGCAGGTCGGTTTCACGTTCATCAGCGATGGGCGCATGCTCTGGCAGCTCCCGCCCGTGAAGTGGGCCACCGCCGCCGAGCGCTTCGGCGCCCTGCGCGAACGGCTACGCCAGTTGCATGGGGCGGATGTGCCGCTGCTGCCCGTCGAGTTCGCCACGGAGATCGAGGAGGCGCCCGACGGAGTCCCGGGTCCCGAGTCCGAGGTCCTGGGTCGCACACTCGCCGCCGGTGACTCCTTGCCGAAACCGCGAACCGCGCGATTCCGATTGTGGGGCTTCATCGGGGCGCCCGGCGTGTCGCGCGGCACGCGGGACGAGCAGCACCTGTTCGTCAACCAGCGCCCGGTGGAGAATCGCGGCCTGAACTTCGCCCTGCTCGAGGGCTACCATACCGCGCTGATGCGGGGCCGTTACCCGGTCTGCTGCCTCTTTCTAGAACTCGACCCCGCCGCCGTCGACGTGAATGTCCATCCGCAGAAGCGCGAGGTGAAATTCCGCGAGGAACAGGCCGTGCGGCGTCTTGTGGGGAAGGCGGTGCGGGATACGTTGCTGGCTTTCCATGGCAGCACGTCACCGACGGACCACGCCCCAGCGCCCGTGAAGATTGCCACGCCAGCATCCGCACCCACAACGGTGGCTGGCGAACTCGGAGCGGGCGCGGACTTCCGCCTGGCCCCGCCCCAGACCGTCGCCACGGCGTCGCAGACCTCACTGCCGCTTTCGCTCCGGCCCTCGGCCGCCCCGGCACCGGTGGCGGCAGCAGCCAAAGGCCCATTGGTTGAGGCGGATTTCGTACGGCACCTCACGCCAGCGGCGCCGACGGATGCCGGCCCCGCCGCCCTCGCCGCCCCGGCACGCCCCCAAGTCGCCGTGCCACTGTTGCACGTGCCCTTGCGGCTCGTGGGGGTCGTGGGCCGACTGTACGTGGTGCTGGAGTCCGACCGGGGGCTCGTGCTGCTCGACCAGCACGCGGCTCACGAGCGCGTCCTGTTCGAACAGATGCTCGCGCGCATCGAGAGCGCCCAGCTCGCCCCCTCCCAGCGCCTGCTGCTGCCCGAGACGGTCGAGCTGACGCCGCGTGACGCCGACTTCGTGCGGCAGAACCTGGACACGCTCACGCGCCTCGGCGTGGGCCTGAGCGAGTTCGGCGAGCGCACTTTCCTGCTGGATGCGCTGCCGCCCTTTGTGAAGGCCGGGAACCCGAAACAGTTCGCCTTCGAGCTGATTGATGCCCTCAAAAGCGCCGGGGCCGGTGTGAACAGCGCCCGGCTCGGCGAGGATGTCATCGCCAAGACCGTCTGCCGCCACGCGGTGAAGGCGAACGACCCGTTGCGCGGTCCCGAGCTGGAAAACCTGGTGAATGACCTGCGCCGTTGCACCATGCCCTACACGTGTCCGCATGGCCGTCCCACGCTCATCGAGATGAACTGGCGGGAGCTGGAGAAGAAGTTCGGCCGGACGGGGTGAAAACGGGGAGAAATGCCAAGCTCAAAGCTCAAAGCTCCAAAGAAACGCCGACGTCCCCCACTTGTTCCGGAGCTTTTTTGAGCTTTGAGCTTTGAAATTTGGCTTTTATTTGGCGTTTGGCGCATCGATTGCCTTTTCACTCAAACAGCGGCACGAGGGTCATCGAGGGCACCAGGACCAGGCCCTTGTCCGTCAGCCGGATTTCCGGGATGACCGAGAGCGGCAGGAGGTTGAAGCCCATGTACGGCAGCACGCAGCCGGCCTCCACCCACACCTGTTTCAGCTTCTCCGACTCCCGCGCGACGACGGTGGCCCGCTGGTCCGAGAGCAGGCCGGCAATCGGCAGCTCGACCAGCGCAAGAATCTTTCCGTCGCGCACCACACAGACGCCGCCCTGGGATTTTTTCAGGGCATCCACCGCCACCCGCATGTCGGCCTCATTGGTGCCGGCCACGACGAGATTGTGCGCGTCGTGGCCCACGGTGCTCGCCACCGCGCCGGACTTCAGCCCGAAATCCTTCAGCAGGCCATAACCCACGCCGCCGTTTTTGCCATGACGCTCAATGACGGTGAGGAAGCAGAGATCGCCCTGCGCCGCCAGCGTGGCTGCCCAGGCCGAATCAGCAGTGGGACCGGCCACCGGAGTGAAGGGCACCCGGTCGTGGAAGGTGATGATGCCGGGCAGCGCCACGCGCAAGAGGTTGGCCGTGCACGGTGACTTCGGCAGTTCCGGCAACAGCTTCACATCGTCCGCAAAATGGACGGTGCGGTAGGCCGCCGCCGGATAGCGGTAGGGCTTGGCCAGCGCGGCTTCGAGACGCGGCGTAACCCGACGATGTTCGACGACCAGTTCGCCGCCGTACCAGGTGCACTGCGGCTCCAGCACGTCGTTGAGCAGCACGATGTCCGCCCGGCGCGAATGGCCGAGCGCGCCGATCTCGCCATCCATCGCGTAACGCGTCGCGGGATGCAGCGAGCCCATGCTCCAAGCCGTGACCGGCTTCAGGCCCGCCTTCACGGCCTCGCGCACCACCCAGTCCTGCCCGAAGAGAAAGAGGTCATCCGCATCGCGGTCGTCGGTGCAGACACACACGCGTTTCGGGTTGGCGCCGAGTTCGGTGACGGCCTTGATGGCGAGCGGCAGCGAATGCCATGGCGTCTTGGGATTGCCGCCCCGGAGGAAGATCCACAGGCCGGCCTCGAGGAAGTCGTTCGCGATCTCGCAGTCGATGGACTCGTGCGTGTCGGTCACGCCGCTCGCGGCGCAGGCCGCGACGAACTCGCGCCCGTAAATGTGCCCGCAGACCGGCCGGCCCCGCTTCAGCGCCTCGGCGATCACGCCGTGGCTGCGCGGATCGCCGAGCGCGACGGGCACGAAATCCATCTTCTCGCCGAGCGCCACAGCCTCGGGCCAGCGGTCAAACACGCCGGCCACCTTTTCCGGGGTGAAGTCACCGCCGGCAGTTTCGAGCGTGGCATTCGTTGCGGGAATCGTGCTCGGGAGCGTGAGGAAGATGTTCAGTGGCGCCTGCCGGGCGTCTTCGAGCATCCATTCGACCCCGGCGACATCGCACACGTTCCCGATCTCGTGCGAGTCGCAGAAGATGGTCGTGGTGCCGTTCAGCAGCGCGGCCTCGGCGTAGGCGCACGCGGTGATCATCGAGGACTCGATGTGGATGTGCGGGTCCACCAGGCCCGGTGCGAGGATGCCCCCGGCGCAGTCGTAGGTGGGTGCGGTGTGGCCCAGGCGTTTGGACTCGCCGGCCGGTTTCACCGCCGCGATGCGGCCTGCGGCCAACCAGACCTCTTTGCCCTCATGGATGCGCTCGGTGTAGGTCGAGAGCACGCGCGCTCCGGTAAGCACGAGCTCCGGGGCCTCGCTACCCATGGCCACGGCGGCCAGCCGGCGGGTGACGGTGTAAAGCGGCGCAACGGAGAAGCGGTTGAGCGAGGACATGGCAATGTTGGGTTGGGTGCCCGGTGCGCCGCCAGTTTCACCAAAAGCCCGCGTTTAGGCGACTAGTAATCAGTGATCGGTGAACCAGTAATCAGAGAAGACGCAGTGGTCGATTGGCCGGGGCGATGGTCATGACCCCTGACTCAGGACTGAGCACTGACTCACTGATTACTGCCCGGCGGCTACCTGCCCTTGGCAACGGATCAGCTCCGTTGCTTGATCCTTTCGGCAGCCTGCAATCCGCCTACTTCTTCACGTCCTTGAGCAGGGCGTCGAGCGCATCGGCCGGCATGGCCTTGAGGGCGGCCTTCAGCTGATCCGGCGTCAGGGCGGCGGAAGCCGTCGCGCCACCGGTCAGGGGAACCTTCAGCAGCTCATCAGGCGTCCAGGGGTCGGTGCGCTTCTCGGTTTCCTTCGCAATGGCGCTGACCTGATCGACCGAAATGATGCCGGCCTTGTTGCCCCAGGTGTTGCGGGCGTAGCTGAGCACGGCGGCGATTTCCTCGACCGTCAGGCCGGACGGATTGTCCGCCGTCTTGCGCCACGGATTCATCGCGCCGCCATTGAAAGGAGTACCCTTGACGGTGATCGGCCCGCCCAGACCGTTGAGCACGATCCGGATGATGCGGTTCGGGGATTCCGTCAGCACCCAGTCGGAACCCGCGAGCGGCGGGACGTTCTTGCTGGGGTCACCATTGCCATCGGCCTGATGGCAGGCGGCGCAGTTTTGGAAAACACGCGCACCCAGCTTGAGAACCTTCGCGTTAGGATCTTCCGAACCGGCCACGACCTTGGCCGGCCGGCCATGCGGAATCTCGCTGTACTCGTCACCGTCGAAACGGCCGCCGTACTTGCCGACGTAGAGCCCGCCCCAGACGAGCAGGACCGCCGCGCCCGACAGCAGGAAGGAATTCACCAGCCCGAAACCGCGTTGCCCACGGCGGGACCGGACAGAAAAAATTGTGTTCGCTTCGGCTCTCATTTCGGGGCGTTGGCGTCTTCGGCGGGCGGCAGCGGAGCTTCGGGCAGGTCGGCGGTGGTGCCGAGGCTGTGCAGGTAGGCGGCGAGCTGATGGGCGCGCAGCGTGGGAACGACTTCCTTGCCGGCGGCCGGAGCGTCTTCACCTTTCAAGGCGAGGGCTTCGGGGGAAGGACCGCTGCGGCGGATGGGCCGCTCTTCAAAGAGGAAGGGAACCGCCGCACAGGTCGAATTGGTCACGACGAGGCTCGGACGGTACAGACGCGTGATTGGAAAGGAATTCGTGCCGAGGCGTTCGCCGTAGTTGGCCAGATCGGGACCGAGACGGCTGACACCGAGCAGCGGCGTCGGGTCGAAAAGATAGTCCCGCGCCACGGTCCGGCGATGGCCCCAACCCCGGGCGAGGTCGCTGCCATTGTTTTCCGAGCGGACCTGCTGGCTGTGGCAGGAGACGCAGCCGAGGGACTGGTAAACGGCCCGGCCCTGCGCGGCCTCGCCGCTGCGGGCGGCCGGATAGGTGACTTCCACACCGGCGGCGTTGGCACCCGTCTCGGGCTGGAGTGCGCCGAGCTGCTGGTGGGGCACGACGACGAAGCCGAACCAGGACGCCGCGAGCGTCGCCACCAGACCGAAATAGAGGAGCGGACCGGAGTTCATCGGTTCATTTGCCGGCCACGGCCGGCCGGGTTTCGGTGAACAGCGCCAGCACGGGCTGCCGCAGGGGCTTTACGCATTCGAAAATCAACCACACGGAATTGGCGACGACCGCCAGCTGGCCAAAGGCGTAGATGGCCAGGGCCAGCGTGTGCAGCCAGAGCCACGGCTTGAGCCCGGCGGAAACGGCGGCGAAGTCGGCCTTCGGATCGGCCAGCAGCCAGCCCTGCTTCCAGCCGCCCACGCCCGAGGCGAGGAGCAGCAGGCCAAGGCCGAGCACGGTGAAGGCGAAGTGCCCCTTCGGGGAGAGACGGCAGGGAAATTCGCGACCGGCCAGTTGCGGAACGATGGCGTAGAAGGCGGCGAAGAGTGCAGGGCCGACAAAGCCAAAGAGGAACAGCTCGCGCAGCGCGACGTTGAACTGCGTGAAGTGCAGCACCGCCTGGGCGCAGCGCGGCGAGGTCAGCGCGAAGGCGAATCCACCCAGCGTGAACGCGGCCAACGCCAGCAGGGCGAAGTATTTCGTCGTCGTGCACTTGGCCGGGCCGCAGATGGTCAGGTTCACGGCGATGAGCGTCACCGGAATCAGCAGCAATACGCTGGCAGCCACGCTGACGGTGATGACCCAGGCCGGCACCGGACCACCCGTCAGGCTCGCGGCCCCGGTCCAGCTCGCGAAGATGAGCCAGGACCAGAAACCGAGCGGGGCCAGCGCCGGTGAGCGCACTGCACCGCCGGTGGAGGCAGGAATAAAATGGTAGAGCGAGGCCAACGCCAGCGGCGCGAGCCAGAGGAACAGGACGCCCTGACCAAACCAGCCGGCGGAAATGGCCTGCACCACACCGCGCGAGGGGAAGAACAGGAGCGTCACCTGCGCCGTGAGATACAGCAGCGGAAACGCGAGCAGCGCGGCCATCAGATACCATTGGGTGGGTGAGGAACTGCCGGCCTCCCGCTTGGCGAAGGTAGAAAAACCGATGAGGGACAGCACGCCGATGGCGAGGCCGAGCGTCGGGGCCAGCTGCTTGGGCAGTTCCAAGCCGGGCAGACCGTTGCTGCCCAGAGCGAGGATGCCCACCACGCCCAGCGTCAGGGCAAGGTTCCAAAAAATGGTCGCGATCACGGCCACTCCGGGGCCGGACAGCCGGGCGGCACCGGTCTTCGTCAGCAGCCAGAGGGCGACGCCGAAACCCAGTTGTGAGGCGAAGCCGAACACCAGCGCGGTCCGCGCGGCGGCTTCCACCCGGCCATAGGTGAACCATTCGCAGCCGGCCAGCAGGCCGGGCAGGTTCAGCTTCGCAGAGGCGAGCAGCGACAGGGCCAGCCCCGCCAGCAGCCACAGGATGGCGCTGCCAAACAGGAAAAGTACCGGCTCCCGGCCCGAAACTTCGGCCGGAACTTCGGTGGAGGTGTTGCAGCAGGATTGGCTCATGCTCAGGCGGCGAACTTATTCGTAGCTCGGAGCCTTCAACGATGCGTCGAGGCGCTGCAGCAGCTTGGCGCGGCCGGCGGCGTTGCCGTCCTTCCATTCCGTCACCAGCACTTCCATCGCCTTCGAAACCGGCAGGCGGTAGGTGCCGTTGTCAGCCCGCACCACCCCGTAGTTGTTCAGGATGTCCGCATTGGCGTTCTGAAGCTCGGTCCAGACCTTCTTGCGCTCCTCGCCCCGGGCGACCCCGACGGGGGCCGGCTTGTTGGCGCGGACAAGATAGACCGTGAGCACACCGAAGACAGCCAGCGTGCCGGCCACGCCGACCACGGTCGCGACGGTCTTTTTCCAGGAACTGCAGGAGGATTCGCTCATGGCAGCAATCAGTGATGGGCGGCGGCGGCACCGGGTGCCGGGACTTCGTGATGGTTAAGGGCTTCCTTCAGGCGCGGATCCTTCAGCGGATAGGGCGCGGCCTTCTTGTAGTTCTTCCAGAAGATGTAGGCCAAGACCCCCGCGAGGCCAAACCAGCAGATCGGATCCCACAGCGTGAGGTGCAGACCGTTCGGGTAGAGCACCGGCATGACGTTGAAGGTCATGTCCGCGTAGTGCATCAGCCAGGCCCACACGATCAGGGGTCCCATGGTGACCATGTTCATCTTGGTGTCGATGCGGAGCAGAATCAGGAACGGGACGAAGAAATGCCCGAACAGGATCAGCATGCCCACGCCCCACCAGCTGCCGGCCTCACGCTTCACGTACCAGAAGGTTTCTTCCGGGATGGCCGCGTTCCAGATCAGGAAGTACTGGGAGAAGTGGATGTACGCGTAGAATACGGTAAAGGCGAAGAACAGCGTGCCGAGAAAGTGGACCGTGTTCTTGAAGATCACGCCCCGCAGCTCGCGCTTTTCGAGGAAGCGCATGATGCCGTACACCGTCGCCAGCGTCACCCAGACGCTGCCGGCAAAGTAATAGACACCGTACATCGTGCTGAAGAACTGGTGCATCAGCGACTTCATCAGCAGGAACACGGCAACCGTCAGCGAGAAGGCAAAGGCGTAGATGCCCCAGGCCGCCTGGAAGCGGCACTTCCGCGACCAGATCGCCGCCCCATCCTTGTCCTGGGCGATGGACCATTTGCGGAAACGCAGCGCCATGAAGCTCCAAAGGCCGAAAATCAGGACCAAGAGCACTCGGAAGGAAACCGGGTTGAAGAGGATCTTCTTCACGTTCAACGCGTGATCGGTGGCCGGATCAATCGTCCACCAGGGATAAACATCCGTGCCAAAGATCAGAATCGGTATGCCGGCCACACCCAGGTAGGGGATCAGGCAGGCGATCTGTTCGTTGATGCGCCGGAGCGGCACGCTCCAGCCGGCGTCGAACAGATAGTGCACGATCACGAGGAACATGCCGCCCATCACGATGCTCAGGCAGAACATGAATGCCGTGAGGTAGCTATAGAGGAACTGGTCGAGATAGGTCGGATCCTTGGCCTCGGCGCTGACGACAGTGTGGTGGACGGCTGCGCCCTCCATGTGCGCCTCGGCGGCGGCACCGGCGGCGGGGGCCTCGTGCTCCGCCTCGGCGGCGAGCAGGCGGGCTGACGCGAAGGTCAGCAGGCCGGCGCACGCGAACAGCGCGAGCAGGCGTTTGAAAATCAGGGAGAAGTTCATGGGTATCGCCTTATTTCAGCTTTTCGAGCACGGGTGCGGGCACGTCGTCCTTGGCGCCCAGCCGGCTGAGCTGGAGGGCGCGGACGTAGGCCACGATGGCCCAGCGGTCGGCCACGGGAACGTTCCCGGCATAGGGCATCATCGTGTTCTTGCCGTTGCTGATGGTGTTGAAGATTTCGCCGTCGGGCATCTTGACGATGCGGGCGTCCTGCAGGTTGGCGATCGTGGTCGCGCCCATTTTCTTGACCATTCCGCCGACGGCGTCGGCCTGGGCACCATGGCAGGGCTGGCAATAGATGTTGAACCGGTCCTGGCCGCGTTTGACGAGCTCCGCAGTGACCGGCACCGGGCTCACCTCGACGAAGTTCGTGCCCGTGCCCACCTTGCCGGTGTTGTAGGGGTCGTCCCGGTAGGTCGTGTTGTCCCGGAAGCCGACCGTCTGGGCGACGGTGCCGGCGGGATACAGACGGGACGAGGCGCCATCGGCGAAACCGGCGAACTTGGTCGTGGTCTGCGGCCGCAGCTTCGGCTGCGTGAGCATGTCGGGATAGATCTCGGCCATGCGGGGCGACTGCCGGGAGGTGTCACCACGGAAACCGAGCACGCCGATCACACCGAGAACGGCGAGGGCAAAGAGGGCGAGGAAGTAGCGCATTTCAGTCCTCCACGATATCAATGGCCGTGGCACCGGCGTTTTCGAGCACCGCCTTGGCCTCGGCGAACTTCGGATCGGCGGCCTCGATGCAGATGAAAAACTTGTCGTCCGTGGCCGCCTTGAAGCGCGCCACCTTGAAGAGCGGGTTGTAGAGCTTGGGCAGCCGGTTCAGCACCAGCATGCCGAAGAGCGTCGCAAACGCGCTGAGCAGGATCGTCAGCTCGTAGCTCACCGGGAAGGCGAACAGCGGCGTGAACAGCGGCTTGCCGCCGACCACCAGGCCGTAGTCGAACATGTTCATGAACCAGATCATGGTCATGCCCGTGAAGAAGCCGGTGACCCCGCCGCAGATGGTGAAATAGCCGACCTTGGAGTTTTTCAGCCCCATGGCCTCGTCCATCCCGTGGATCGGGAACGGCGTGAAGACGTCCCATTTCTTGTAGCCCGCGTCGCGGACCTTGAGGGCGGCCTCGAAAATTCCGGCAGCCGTGTCAAACTGGGCCAGCAGCCCGTAGGTTTTGGCGGTGGCGCTCATCAGTGGTGCCCTCCTTTCGCCCCACCCAGCGGATGGTGCGGATCCGCCTGCGGCGTCACGCCCTTCACTTCCGACATGGCAATGGCCGGCAGATAGCGGATGAACAGCAGGAACAGCGTCATGAAGAGGCCGAAGCTGCCGATGAAGGTGCACACATCCACCCAGGTCGGCGTGAAGTAGCCCCAGCTCGCGGGCAGGTAGTCGCGGTGCAGCGACGTCACAATGATGACGAACCGCTCGAACCACATGCCGATGTTCACGACAATGGAGGCGAGGAAGACGAACACCATGTTGGAGCGGCACCACTTGAACCAGAAGAAGTGCGGGCTGATCACGTTGCAGGTGATCATGCTCCAGTAGGCCCACCAGTAGGGGCCGAACGCGCGGTTCTTGAAGGCGTACAGCTCGTAGGGGCTGCCGCCGTACCACGCGATGAAGAACTCCATGCCGTAGGCGTAGCCAACGATGGAACCCGTCGCGAGGATGACCTTGCACATCAGCTCGATGTGCCGGACGGTGACGATGTCCTCCAGCTTGAACAGCGTGCGCATCGGCACCAGGAGCGTGAGCACCATGCCGAAGCCGGAGAAGATCGCGCCGGCGACGAAGTAGGGCGGGAAGATGGTCGTGTGCCAGCCGGGGACGTTGGACACGGCGAAGTCGAACGACACGATCGAGTGCACGGAGAGCACCAGCGGCGTGCTGATGCCGGCGAAGATCATGTAGGCCTTCTCATAGTTGCTCCAGTGGCGGTTCGAACCGGTCCAGCCGAGCGAGAAGAGGCCGTAGAAGAAGCCGCGGACCTTGTTCCGGGCGCGGTCGCGCAGGGTCGCAAGGTCGGGAATCAGGCCGACATACCAGAAGATCAACGAGACCGTGCCGTAGGTCGAGACCGCGAACACGTCCCACAGCAGCGGCGAGCGGAACTGCGGCCAGATGTAGTTGAAGTTCGGCATCGGGATCAGGTAGCCCGGCGTGAGCGCAAACCAGACCCGGCCGGTGTGGAACACCGGGAAGATGCCGGCGCAGGCCACGGCGAACAGGGTCATGGCCTCCGCAGAGCGGTTGATCGACGTCCGCCACTTCTGCCGGAGCAGGAAGAGCACCGCCGAGATCAGCGTGCCGGCGTGGCCGATGCCGATCCAGAAGACGAAGTTCGTGATGTCCCACGCCCAGGCGGCGGGATTGTTCAGACCCCACACACCCACGCCCGTGGAGACGAGGTAGGCCAGCAGGGAGAACATCATCCCCATCACGCCCGCGCTGATGATGAACGCGGGCCACCACCAGGCCGGCATGTCGTCCTCGCAGACGTTGGCGATCCGGTTGGTGATCCAGTGGAAGGAACGCCCGTTCAGGACGAGCGGTTCGCGCTCGAGCTCCTTGGGGCAGTCCACCGCCACGATTTTCGGCGGGGCCGAGTGATCGTGGTCGTGCTTTTTGCCAGCGACGGCGGAAGCGGGTATGGAGGCGGCGTTACCCATTATGCTGCTCCTTTCGGCGCGACGGGAACCGCCGCGTGTTGGCCTTCGTGGCCGTGGCCGGATTCATCGGTAAAGGGGTTCTCGTGGCGGAACTTCTCGTAGTCGCGGATCGAATCCGGCGTGGTCTTCGCGTCGGGCATGGCCGGGTTCGGGTTGCGGATGCGCGCCAGGTAGGTGACGCGCGGCCTGATGTCGAGGAAGCCGAGCACCGTGTAGTTGCGCGGATCCCTCTTCAGCTTCGACACCGCGCTCTCGGGATCGAGCAGGTTGCCGAAGGTGATCGCCTCGGCCGGGCAGGCCTGCTGGCAGGCGGTCTTGATGCCGCCGTCCGGCACACGCACGTTCGCGCTGTCGCGGGCGATGCCCTTCTGGGCGATCTTTGCCTGCTCGATGCGCTGCACGCAGAATGTGCACTTCTCCATGACGCCGCGCATGCGGACCGAGACGTCGGGATTCTTGACCAGCTTGATGATTTCCCAGTTCGGGGCCTCGTTGCGGTTCTCCGCCGTGGGCCCCTTGTAGAGATTGCCGGTGTTCAGGAAGAACTGGCCCTGGACCTTGGCGTAGTCGGTCTCGCGCTTGTTGAAGTCAAAGAAGTTGAAGCGCCGGACCTTGAACGGGCAGTTGTTGGCGCAGTACCGTGTGCCGATGCAGCGGTTGTAGGCCATCACGTTGAGGCCTTCCTCGTCGTGGACGGTGGCGTTGACCGGGCAGACGCTCTCGCACGGCGCGCTTTCGCAGTGCTGGCAGAACATCGGCTGCACCGCCATCTGCGGGTCGGCGGCGGCGTGTTCCTTGGTGATTTCCAGCGCCTCGTCGTGGCTGTAGTAGCGGTCGATGCGGATCCAGTGCATCTCACGGCCGCGCATGACCTGGTCCTTGCCGACGATGGGGATGTTGTTCTCCGCCTGGCAGGCGATCACGCAGGCCGCACAGCCGACGCAGGAGGCCAGATCCACCGTCATGCCCCACTGGTGAACCTCGGACTTCGTCTCCGGGTGGCTCTTGTAGGGATGCGTGTAGATGTTCTTGATCGAACCGTCTTCGTTGTACGGGACGTAATGCGGCAGATGCGCATCCAGGTCCATGTAGTTGACGAAGTCGGGCTTCGTCTTGAACTGGTCGAGATTGGCCTCGCGAATGACCGGGCGGCCTTCCATCAGGCCGTGCTCCTGGGTCGTGGCCAGGTAATCCTTCTTGAAGACCGGCTCGAGTTTCGCGCCGGTCGCGATGTGGCCGCCGGCGGTGCCGTAGAAGACGTAGGCGTCAAAGCCGCAGCCCGTGCCGACGCGGCCGACCTTGCTGCGACCGTAGCCGAGGGCGAGACCGACGGTGTTGTCCGCAAAACCGGGCTGAACCCAGGCGATGCCCTCGACCGAACGGCCACCGATCGTGACCTTGATCACCTGGTTCTTGAACTGGCCGTCGTGCGCGTGGGCGTTATCGCTCGTGTCCTTGCGGCCGTCACCGGTCTGCTCGGAGATGCCCAGCTTCTTGCCCGTCGCGGGCGAAACGATGACCGCGTTGCCCCAGACCAGCTTGGTCACGGGGTCCGGCACTTCCTGCAGCCAGCCGTTGTTCGCGTAGCGGCCGTCATCCACCTTGGCGTCGCGATAGAGCACGACGTCGTAGCCGGACGCAGCGAGCGGCTTGAAGCCGGCGAGCGCCTGCGCGACCGCACCGCCGTCGAACGAAGGCGAAACGGGCTGGTAGGCGCTGTCCTTGAGATAACCGTCGTGCAGGAACTGCTTCCAGGCCTGGTCGTCGCCCGTGAAGGTCGCGCGGACGATCTCGTAGGGGCTGGCCTTGGCCTCACCCAGCAGGCGGGCCAGCACTTCCAGCTCGGTCAGGCCGCCAAACAACGGCTCGATGAGCGGCTGGACGGGCACCACCGTGCCGTCGCTCGTGCGGGCATCGCCCCATGATTCGAGGAAGTGCGCACCGGCCAGGTGCCAGGTCGAAAGCAGCGCGGTTTCGTCCTCGTAGTAACCGAGGCGGACCACCGTCATGGCCTTCTTGGCGGCGGCGATGAAATCGAGATCGGCCGGGGCGTTGTACGCCGGGTTGCCACCCAGGATGAGCAGCGTGTCGAGCCCGCCGTTCAGGGCGGCGACCGCCTCGGCGATGCCGCCGTCGCTCTTTTCCGGGTTCGGCAGCAGCTGGACCACCGGTCCGACCCCTCCAAGCAGGGAGTTGAGCGCATTGGCGATCAGGTGGACCGCAAGCGGCTGGCCATAGCCCGCCACCACCACGGCCTCGCCTTTGTGCGCGGCGAGATCCTTGGCGCATTCCGAAGCCCATTTGTCCGAGGCGGGCGAACCCTTGGCGAGGGCCTTGAGCGAAACGCCGAGTTCACCGTCCGCCAGGAAGCTGCCGATGTGGGCGGCCACCTTGACGAGATCGGTCGGACGCACCCGCAGGCGGTGATCGGCACTGCCGCCGGTCAGCGACTGGAGCGACTCCACCATGTAGAGGCGGCTCATGCCGTCACCGGGCTTGCGGCCCTTGGCGAAACCACGGATGTGGTGCGCCGTGTCGGCGTCGGTGCTCAGGAAATCGCAGTCCAGTGACAGGATGCGCTTCGCCTTCTCAAAATGGACGTGCGGGGTGACGCTCGCGCCGAACGCAAGGGTGGCCGCCTGGCTGGCGATGGCGAAATCCACCGGCTCGTACAGGAACCACTTCGCCTTCGGCAGCTTGTCGGCAAACTTGGCCTGCAACGCCGCGCGGGAGGGTGAGGAGTTGCGCTCGGCGAGGATCGCGAGGCCTTCACCGCCGTTGGCGGCGAACTTCTTGGCGGTCGCGGAGAGGAAATCCACGACCTTCTCGGCCTTCACGTCGCTGCCCTGGAAGGTGTGACGGTACGCGCGGTCGGGATCGTAGAGGTTCAGCAGGGTGCCCTGCGCGGTGATGTCGGTCGATCCGTTGCTGTCGGGGTGCAGCGGGTTGCCCTCGATCTTGGTCGGCCGGCCGTCGCTCGACTTCACCACGAGCGCCTGGGCGCTGCCGCGGCTCGGGAAGCTGGTCGCGAAGTACTGCCAGCCGCCGTGGACGTAATTCTCGGGCTGCTTGGCGAAGGGGGTCAGCGTGGATTCCGGGCGGCGGCAGCCGGCGGCGAAGCCACCGAGGCCGGCCAGCAGGAAGCTGGCGGACATCAGCTTCATCCAGTTGCGGCGGGATTCGCCCTCGGGGGCGATGCTGGCACCGGAGGGGAACTCCTGGTCGAGCCACTGGCGGAATTCGGGACGTTCGGCGAGCTGGTCGAGGGAACGCCAGTATTTCGGGCCGACTTCCGGCTCGGGGCAAACAGGGGGAATGGTCTTCATCGGTGGCAGGTCGAGCAGCTCTGGCCGGGCTTCACGTTCCAGTCATGCACCAGCTTTTTGCCGTCCACGACGCCTTTCCAATCGAGCTGGGTGACCAGCTCGACGGGGCGAATCTTTTCCTCGGGGGCGCGGTGGCAATCCAGGCAGAAGCCCATGGACAGCGGCTTGGCGTGCTGCACCTCGTCCATGTGGTTGATCTGGCCGTGGCAGTGGACGCAACTGATGCCGCGGTTCACATGGACCGAGTGGTTGAAATAGACGTAGTCCGGCACCTTGTGGACCTGCACCCAAGGAATGGGCTGGCCGGTCTTGTAGGAGTTACGCACGAGCTCCAGCTTCGGGTCGTCCTTCAGGACGAGGCTGTGGCAGTTCATGCAGGTCGAGCTGGCCGGGATGTTCGAGAACCAGGACCGTTCCACCGCCGAGTGGCAGTAACGGCAGTCGATGCCGAGCTGCTCATTGTGGATCTTGTGCGAAAACGCGATCGGCTGCTTGGGCGTGTAGCCCACGCGCGTCCACTTTGGCGTCATGTAATAGGTGATGCCCGCAGTGGCCGCAGTTGCGACCAGCACGGCACCCACCGCCACCTTCAGCGGCAGCGTGTTCACCCACTTTGGGAAAAGGAAGGACATCGCTCGGTTCTTGTCATCCAGCCAGCGGGACGCGGCACATCCGCACCCACCGGCTTGTTCGTTACTCTAATCCACTCAGACCCTAAAAATTAGCTTCGCTTGTTCAGGCAGCGGCTTTGTGACCCGCCCAGGCGGGACCCGCAATCCGTTTTTTGGCCGGGAAAATTATTTTTTCGCGGCTAATTCCGGAGATTAGCGGCCGACGGCACCTTTCGGAAGGCTGCCGGACACCAACGCGCCGAACACTCGTGAAAAAAATCACAAGCGAGTGGGGGAGCGCAAGTGTTCATTAGCAAAGGGCAATCAAACGACAGTCAAGAGGGCAAAAACCCGCATAAAAGGTTCAAAAAACTGACTGTGTTAGCCAGAAATTTTTAAACCATGGCCCGAACTAATGACAGGATTGGCCTATTCCTGTGCAAGGCGTGGTTAGCGACAGGGCGCTGACTCACTAATCGTCGTGCCGCAATGACGGTACGCATCAATCAACTTGATCCTGTCGGTGTCCGCACCGACCTGGAGGCCCGAAGGGACATTCTCCCGGTGGCAGATGCGCGCTGTTTTCACTGCGGCCAGCCGTGCGCCCGCGAGGCCTTTGCCGCGCATGACCATTCGTTCTGCTGCCTGGGCTGCCAGACCGTTCACGCCCTGTTAACGGAGAATGGCCTGGCCCAGTATTATCAGCTCGGTGAGACCCCCGGAAAAACCATTGGAGGCCGGGCCGGTCACAAGCGCTGGGGCTATCTGGATGATGCGGCGTTGCAGGCGAAACTGCTCGATTTTGCCAATGAAAGGCAGGCGAGGATCACGCTGCACCTGCCGCAGATCCACTGCGTCGCGTGCGTGTGGCTGCTGGAAAATCTCTTCCGGCTGCACCCGGGCATCGGCCGCTCGACCGTGGATTTCGGCCGGCGGGAAGCCGCCATCACGTTTGCCCCCGCCGAGATCAAACTGAGCGAACTGGTCGCGCTGCTCACCTCCATCGGCTACGAGCCCGCGCTCTCGTTCGGCGAACTGGACCGGCCCCAAGCCGCCTCGCCGCTGAAGCGGCAGCAACTGCAGCTGGGAATCGCCGGCTTCTGCTTTGGCAACATCATGCTGCTCGCCATCCCGGGCTATCTCGGCCTGGACAGCTTCAGCGGTCCGATGTTCCGCACGGTCTTCGGCTGGCTGAGCCTCGCGATGGCGCTGCCCTCGCTGGGATACAGCGCCGCGGATTACTGGCGCACCGCCTGGCTGAGCCTGGGGCAGCGCGTGGTGACGCTGGACATCCCGATCGCGCTCGGCCTCGCGGCCATCTATGGCCAGAGCGTTTACGACATCCTCTGGCGGCACGGCGAGGGCTACCTCGATTCGCTGACCGGGCTGATCTTCTTCCTGCTGTGCGGACGGCTCTTCCAGCAGAAGACCCACCAGCGCCTCGCGTTTGACCGCGATTACAAGGGCTTCTTCCCGCTTTCCGTGGTTCGTCGGACGACGGACGGCGAGGAGACGGTCGCCATCTCGCGCCTGGAAGTCGGCGACCGTCTCATCCTGCGGGGCGGCGAACTGCTGCCCGCCGACGCGACGCTGGTCGCGGGCACCGCGTGCCTCGACTACAGCTTCGTCACCGGCGAATCGGAGCCTGTCACCTGCGAACCGGGCACGCACCTCTACGCCGGCGGCCGGCAGACCGGCGGCCTGGTCGAGGTCGTCACGGTGAAGCCCGTCTCGCAGAGCTACCTGACCTCGCTCTGGAGCAACGAGATCTTCCGTAAGGACAGCGGGGCCTCGCTTGACACCATCACCAACCGCTACAGTCGCCGTTTCACCTGGGTGGTGCTGAGTGTGGCGCTGGCGGCGGGGGCGATCTGGCTGGTGGTGAACCCGGCCATCGCCGTGAAGGCGTTCGTTTCCGTGCTCATCGTCGCCTGCCCCTGCGCGCTGGCGCTGGCGGCCCCGCTCACGCTGGGCACGGCCCAGCGGGTCTTCGGACGCGCCCACATCTTCCTCAAGCACGCGCTCGTGCTCGAACGCCTGGCCGAGGTGGACACCATCGTGCTGGATAAGACGGGCACGCTCACCGGCCACGACGCCAGAGGCGTGAGCTTCACCGGAGTCCCGCTGGACGCGGCGGATAAGGAACTGGTGCTCGCGATTGCCCGGCATTCGGTGCATCCGCACTCGCGGCGGCTGGTGCAGGCGCTGGCCACCGGGGCAACGACCTCAATGGTGACCGCCTTCTGCGAAACCCACGGCTGCGGCCTCACCGGTGTGGCCGACGGGCGCCAGGTCCGGCTGGGTTCGCTGGCCTGGCTGGCGCGTTGTGACGTGAAGATTCCAACGGGTGTGGTTCCGACCGCCAACTCGGTGGGCGTGGCCTTCGATGGCTGTTTCCGGGGCTCCTTCCAGCTCACCAGCCCGCTCCGCCCCGAGGTGGAGGCACTCGTGCGCCACCTCGGCGACCGCTACCAGCTCGCCCTGCTCAGCGGCGACAACGCCCGCGAAGAAGCGCGCTTCCGCACGCTGTTCGGCGAGCGCGCGACGCTGCGGTTCAACCAGAGCCCGCTCGACAAGCTCGGCTTCGTCCGCGACCTCCAGCAGGCCGGTCGCAAGGTGATGATGGTGGGTGATGGCCTGAACGATGCCGGCGCGCTGAAGCAGAGCGACGTGGGTGTGGCCGTGGTCGAGCAGGTGGGAGCCTTTTCGCCGGCGAGCGATGTCATCCTCGATGCGGCCCAGTTGCCGCAGCTCGCGCGGATGCTGGAATTTTCCCGCCTCGCGGTGCGGATCATCCGCGCCGGTTTCATCCTCTCCGGCCTCTACAATCTCGTGGGCATCGGCATCGCCGCCACCGGCCTGCTGTCGCCCATCGTCTGCGCGGTGCTGATGCCGCTCAGCTCCGTCTCGGTCGTGCTGTTTGCGTGCGGTGCAACCCGCTGGGCGGCCCACCGGACCGGCCTGACGGCCGCGGTCCCCAACCCCGAACCCGCCACACCATGAATATCATCCTTTTCCTCATGCTAGCGAGCCTCGTCGTCGCGGCGCTCTTCCTGGGCGGCTTCATCTGGGCCGTGCGGGCGGGCCAGTTCGAGGATACCGGCACACCGCCGCTGCGCATCCTGGCCGAGGACGACTCCGCCCCGGCCACCAAAACTCCCTTTCCCGTGACCAACCAAGAGAACTGAAGATGAAGATAGAAACATTCAAATACGACAACCGGATCGTGCGGGCCTTTGCCATCGCCACGATCATCTGGGGCCTGGTCGGCATGTGCGCCGGCCTGCTCGCCGCCGTCCAGCTGTTCTGGCCCGCCGCCAACCTGAACCTGCAGTTCGTGTCCTTCGGACGGCTGCGGCCGCTGCACACCAACGCCGTGATCTTCGCGTTTGTGGGCAACGGCATGTTCATGGGCATCTACTATTCGCTGCAGCGGCTGTGCAAGGCGCGCATGTTCAGCGACAGGCTGAGCTGGATCAATTTCTGGGGGTGGAACGCGATCATCGTCTCGGCGGCCATCACGCTTCCGCTCGGCCTCACCACCAGCAAGGAGTATGCGGAGCTGGAGTGGCCGATTGACATTGCCATCGCGCTCATCTGGGTGGCGTTCACGGTGAACCTGCTCGGCACGATCATCCGCCGCCGGGAGAAGCACCTGTACGTCGCCATCTGGTTCTACATCGCCACGGCGCTCACCGTCGCGGTGCTGCACATCGTGAACTCGATGGAGATGCCCGCCGGGCCGTTCAAGAGCTACTCCATGTATGCCGGCGTGCAGGACGCGCTGGTGCAGTGGTGGTACGGGCATAACGCCGTCGCGTTCTTCCTCACCACGCCCTACCTGGGCATGATGTACTACTTCCTGCCCAAGGCCGCGAACCGCCCGGTGTTCAGCTACCGGCTCTCGATCATCCACTTCTGGGCGCTGATCTTCATCTACATCTGGGCCGGGCCGCACCATCTGCTCTACACCGCCCTGCCTGACTGGGCGCAGTCGCTCGGCATGGTGTTCAGCCTCATGCTCATCGCGCCCTCCTGGGGCGGCATGCTGAACGGCCTGCTCACCCTGCGCGGCGCCTGGGACAAGGTCCGCCAGGACCCCGTGCTCAAGTTCATGGTGGTGGCGGTCACGGCCTACGGCATGGCCACGCTCGAGGGCCCGATGCTCGCGATCAAGTCGGTGAACTCGCTCTCGCACTACACCGACTGGACCATCGCGCACGTCCATACGGGTGCGCTCGGCTGGAACGGCTTCCTGACGTTCTCGGTGCTTTACTACCTCTTCCCGCGCCTGTACCGTACGCAGCTGTACTCGGTGAAGCTCGCCAACTGGCACTTCTGGCTCGGGCTGCTGGGCATCATGTTCTACGTGATCCCGATGTACTGCTCCGGCCTGACCCAGGGCCTGATGTGGAAGCAGTTCACCAAGGACGGCTTCCTCCAATACCCGAACTTCCTCGAGACGGTGCTCCAGATCGTCCCGCTCTATCGCCTGCGCGCCATCGGCGGCTCGCTCTACATCCTTGGCACGATCATGTGCGCCTACAACCTGTACCGCACCGCCAAGGGCGGCTCGTTCGAGCCCGATACGGAAGCCCAGGCCGCCGCGATCTCCGATGACGCCGGCGCCCCGAAGGAAAAGGGCCACCGCTGGCTCGAATCCAAGCCGATCCTCCTCACTGTGCTCGCCGTGGTGGCGATCGCCATCGGCGGTGTGGTCGAGATGGTCCCGATGTTCCTCATCAAGAACAACGTCCCGACCATCTCCAGCGTGAAGCCCTACACACCCCTGGAGGTGCTCGGGCGCGACCTCTACATCCGCGAGGGGTGCGTGGGCTGCCACTCGCAGATGATCCGGCCGCTCCGCTCCGAGACCGAGCGCTACGGCGAATATTCCAAGGCCGGTGAGTTCGTCTTCGACCACCCCTTCCTCTGGGGTTCCAAACGCACCGGGCCCGACCTGCACCGCGTGGGTGGCAAGTATCCCGACGCCTGGCATTTCAAGCACCTGGAGAACCCGCGCTCCACCTCCCCCGGCTCCATCATGCCGGCGTATCCCTGGCTGCTGACCCAGACCCTGGCGACCAACGACCTGCCGGCCCGGCTCTCCGCGCTCCGCAAGGTCGGCGTGCCCTATCCGGCCGGTTTTGAGAACGGTCCCGCGCAGGCCGACCTCGCCGCCCAGGCGGCCAAGGTGGTCGCGAACCTCCGCATCGGCTCGGTCAGCAACGCCCCGCCCGATTCCGAGATCATCGGCCTCATCGCCTACCTGCAGCGCCTCGGCACCGACATCAAGTCCGCGCCGAAGGCGGCGGTCGCCGCCCCCGTGGCGGTCCCGGCACTCCCCTCCAACCCCAGCCCCAAACCCTGAACCGACCATGATCAAAAACGTGCTCAGCGATCTGGGTGGCGTCGGCCTCTACGGCGTCATCTCGATCTGCATCTTCTTCGCCTTCTTCACCGGTGCCCTCATCTGGACCTTCGCCCAGCGGAAGTCCCTCATGAACACCATGGAGATCCTGCCGCTCGCCGACGATGAAACGCCCGCCCAGGAAGGAGATTCCCGCCATGAATGACCCGAAAGACCCGAAGAAAGACCCGCTGCTGCTCGACCACGAGTACGACGGCATCCAGGAACTCGACAACAACCTGCCCCGCTGGTGGGTGTGGCTCTTCAACCTCTGCACGCTCTTTGCCGTGTTTTACATGGGTTACTACCATGTCCTGGGCAAGGGCGACCTCCAGGTTGCCGCCTACGACAAGGAGATGGCCCTCGGCAACGCCATCAAGGATGCCGCGCAGGCGCAGTTCGAGGCCTCCCTCGCCACGCTGGAGCCCTCCAAGGACCAGGTCATCCTCGCCAAGGGCCACCAGATCTTTGGCACCTACTGCGCCCCCTGCCACCGGCCGGATGGCGGCGGACTGGTCGGGCCGAACCTGTGCGACGACTACTGGATCCACGGCGACAAGTTCAGCGACAACCTCAAGACCATCATCAACGGTGTGCCCGAAAAGGGCATGCTGACCTGGAAGGGCGTGCTGACGCCCTCCGACATCCACAGCGTGGCCAGCTACATCTACACCCTCCGGGGCACCCATCCGCCGAACCCCAAGATGCGTGAGGATCAGGCCCCGGTCTCGACCATCATCTACGAATGAGCGCGCCCGTCGAACAGCACGATCCGGAGACCCAGCACCTCGCCTCCCGCGAGGTGGACTGGCGGGACTTCCGCGAACATCTGGCGACGGCCGACAAGGATGGCAGCCGCCGCTGGATCTACGCGAAGCAGCCCGCCGGCCAGTGGTACCGCTGGCGGACTTGGATGAGCTGGGCGCTCATCGGGACGATGTTCACGGGGCCGTTTGTGCGCATTAACGGCAACCCGCTCCTGATGTTCAACGTGGTGGAACGGAGGTTCGCCATCCTCGGCCACATCTTCTGGCCGGAGGATGGCATCATCTTCGCGGTGGCGATGCTGACGTTCTTCGCCGGCATCATGGTGTTCACCTCCGCGTTTGGCCGGCTGTGGTGCGGCTGGACGTGCCCGCAGACCATCATGATGGAGATGGTCTTCCGGAAGTTGGAATACCTCATCGAGGGCGACGCACACCAGCAGCGCGCCCTCGCCGCCGCGCCGTGGACGCTTCAGAAGGCGGCGCGGAAGCTGTTCAAGCACGCGGTGTTCTTCGCGCTGTCATTCATCATCGGCAACACGCTGCTCAGCTACATCATCGGCAGCGACCAGCTCCTGCACATCATCCGCGACAACCCGCTGAACCACCTCGCGGGCCTCGGGTTCATGGTTCTGTTCACGCTGGTGTTCTACGCGATTTTCGCGCGCTTCCGCGAGCAGGCCTGCACCTTCATCTGTCCCTATGGCCGGTTCCAGTCGGCCTTGCTCGACGAGAACACGATGGTCGTCGCCTACGACCACAAGCGCGGCGAGAAGCGCGCCCCGTGGAAGCGCGACCAGCGCCTCGAACTGCGCCTCGCCGAGTCCAAGGGCGACTGCGTGGACTGCCACCAGTGCGTGAGCGTGTGCCCGACCGGCATCGACATCCGCAATGGCGTCCAGATGGAGTGCGTGAACTGCACGGCCTGCATCGACGCCTGCGACAGCGTGATGGACAAGATCGGCCGCCCGCGCGGCCTCATCCGCTACGCCTCGCTCAACGGCATTGAGCACGGCCAACCGCTGCGCTACACGAACCGGATGAAGCTCTACACGGTCATCCTCACGGGCCTGGTCACCCTGTTCGCCTTCCTCGTGCTGACGCGCGCGGACGTGCAGGCAATCTTCCTGCGGGCGCCCGGCGCGCTCTTCCAACAGGCCGCCGAGGGCCGCATCAGCAACCTCTACACGGTCAAGATCATCAACAAGACCCACGGGGCCCTGCCGATCCAGTTTCGGCTGGAAGGCGTCGAGGGCAGGGTCGTCATGCTCGGCGCCAAGGACTTCATCGTGCCGGGCGACAAGCTCGCCCAGACATCCGTGCTGGTGGAGATCGATCCGAAACTGCTTCCCAGCGCCACCACCCCGCTTTCCATCGGCGTTTACGCCAATGACAAACACATCGAGACCGTGAAGACCGCCTTCATCGGCCCCGGACACTAGAGCGGTTTCAGAAATGAGGTAGCCATGAAAGAAAGCTCGTACGGAAACCACCTGGCGAATTGGGAATGCGGAAAGGCGCAAGTTGCCTTCCCCCTCACCCCGGCCCTCTCCCTGAGGGAGAGG
>CAIXUG010000075.1 GCA_903922605.1 uncultured Verrucomicrobiota bacterium | reverse complement strand
TCGCCCCACCGGGTTTTCTTTCGGCCGCCAGCGCCAGCTCTCGCCGGGCCCGAACAGGTTTGCTGGAAGAGCTAACCACGGTGAAAAGATGCGCCCCAGGAGGCCCGGCGGGCGGATTCAGGAGGCGGAGGGCGGGTGAGCCAGTAAGTCAGAGTGACAGTGATCAGTCGGGAGGCGTGAGTCGGCGCGGTAGCGTCTTGGAGTGCGGTAGTCCTCTACCGCTTTGGTCAGGATCATCGGCAAGAGGCAGTCAAACTTCAGCCTATCATCAATCCATTCGGAGATCGAAAGCGCCAGAGGACTGGCGCAGTCCAAGACGCTATCGCGACCTCGGAACCAATCAAAGACCCGGCAGCGGATGCCGTTCACCCGCTACCGGATCAAGAACCAACCACTCGGGCGCTCAGCCCAAGTCAAAAAGCAGCACCTGAGCTTTGCCTGCCGCCGTGAGTTCCAGCGCGGTTTCGCCGTTCACCTGCGCGCCGTCGCCCTGCTGCAGCAGTTGCCCGTTGAGCGTGACTTCGCCTTCGGCGACTTGCAGATAGGCGCTGCGACCCGGGGCCAGAGTGTGCGTGACCCGCTCACCGCCGATGAATTTGGCCAGCCACAGGTCGGCGTCCTGGTTGATGGCGATGGAACCATCGCGACCGGCCTTGGACGTGATCAGGTGCAGGAAGCCTGGCGGGGCGTCCGCGAGGTGTTTCTCGGCGTAGCCGGGTTTGGCACCCCGGCGTTCCGGCTGGATCCAGATCTGGAGCAGGCGGACTTCTTCGCTGGACGAGTGGTTGAACTCGCTGTGCTGCACGCCCGTTCCGGCGGCCATGTATTGCACGTCGCCGGGCCGGATCACGCTGCCGTTGCCCATGGAATCGGCGTGCTCCAGCGCGCCCCGGATCACGTAGGTGATGATTTCCATGTCCCGGTGCGGATGGGTGCCGAAGCCGCCGCCGCCGGCGACGACATCATCATTGATCACCCGCAGGCTGCGGAAGCCCATGTGCTTCGGATCGTAGTAATCCGCGAAGCTGAAGGTGTGGTAGCTGTCGAGCCAGCCATGGTTGGCGTGGCCCCGTTCTTGGGATTTGCGAATTGTAATCATAACAGGGTGACTTTAGGTCATCCGTGAGGCGCGCAAGCGGTCACCCTGAGGTAACCGCCCCAGCCTGTTCCGTCCGGCTGACCGATTGACCGGCTGACTGAATGAATCACTGACCGATGAACCATAAGACCGTTGCCTGTGAAGTCGAACGCCTATTGGCGGTGATCGGCGGACGCTGGAAGGTGCTGATCCTGCGTGAACTTTTCGCCGCCCCGAAGCGGCACGGTGAGCTGCGCCGCGCCCTGCCGGGCGTCAGTGCGAAGGTGCTGACGGAGCAACTCGGCGAACTGGTGCTCGACGGGGCGGTGGTGCGTCAGGAACAGATGGTCGGCCGGGTCCGGCAAGTGGAGTATTCGCTCACGCCCTTCGGCGAGCGCCTGCGCGGCCTAATCCTCCAGATGCACTCGCTGGCAATGGACAGTTGCGAGCAGCTCCGGAGGACGCCGGAGAAGAGCCGGCATGTGAGCGAGTAATCAGTAATCAGTGAACCAGTGAGTCAGTGCGCGAGGAAGCCAGGGAGCCAGGAAGTCAGTTGGGTGAGAACTCAAGAGGCGCGACGTGGTTGTCCATATAGACCACATTTTTGCCCGACTTGGGCGGGCGCGGATGGAAATCCTCGTAGTCCAGCAGAAGGGGAGTCGTGGATGGCGGCAATGTCAGCGCCAGGTTCGTGCTGGAGGCCACCTGGCCGGTGTGGTCATCCGCGATCACGGACATGATGTTGGTCGTCCTGGTTTCGTCGATGCGCTGGCCATTGAGGTCCGAGTTCCACTCATAGCTGGAGCCCTCCGCGGCGAACAGGCCCTTTTTGTCCGAGGGGCATTTGAACACGGTCGCGCGGTTGGTATCGGTGCCCGCAACCCGGCCGATGTAGGGTGCCAGCACGTCGCAGATACGGGGCAGGGGGCGGGCGGGAATGATCGGCTGCGAGGGCAGGATTTCCGCGCTGGGCAGCCGGCCCCCATTGTCCATGGAATAAAGCCGCGCGGCGACGCCGAGCTGCCGGAGGTTGTTTATGCAGACCGAATTGCGGGCCTGTACTTTCGCGCGGGTAAGCGCGGGCAGCAGCAGGGCGGCCAGGATGGCGATGATCGCGATCACCACGAGCAGCTCCGTTAACGTGAAGCCGGAAGATTTCCTATTCATGGTTGAAACGGGAGCCGGGGCTCATTTCCGCAGATCATCCGGAGATTCGGGCAGATGCCGGCGGGCTTGTTGGACCCGCTGCTGGGGAGTTGACCCGGCAAACCGGGCATTCGGATCGGGGCTCGATATCGAACCACCCGGCCCCACACCGTCCGGACGCGGGCCATACAGCCCCCCACTTGGCGGACTCAGGGGAGACCCGGCGGCCACAGGGTCAGGGGTAATGCGAATCGGGGGTGACGTCTTTTTGACGGCGACGGTCGCGGTTCCGACCATGAGCAACGCGGCGATTCCCGCCACGACGGCCATTTTTGTTTTGGTCCATGCCATAATTTTCAAGACTCCTTGGCTGAGGGTTAAGGTTGAAGTGGAAGCTGACGCGCCTTGGGCCAACGCAACTGCGACCGCCATTTTTGCCAGGGTCGCCGGCGCGGCTTGAACCGAGTTCGCGGAAATCGCCGTCGTCAAAATCGCGGCGGGAACCACGAGGCCGCGTCGGGAAAAGAACCGGCGCAGCTTTTCGACCGCTCGATTTACCCGCATCTTGGCCGCGTCCTCGCTCGCACCGAGGGCCGTGCCCACTTCTTTCATGCTTTTCCCGTCGAAAAACCGCAGCACCAGCGCGTGATGGTCGGTTTCGCTCAGGCCGGCCATCGCCGCGTCCAGCAGCGGCTCGATTTGCGGCCAGACCTCGGAACCTGTCTCGTCCGGTGAATTTTGCATATGAGCCTCCTGTTCCCGCCTCGCGCGGCGGACCTCACTGCGGAGGAAAGTCACCGCTGTCAGTTGCGCGGTCCGGCACAGCCAGCCCGAGAGGATGACCTGACTGCCCAACCACCGGGCTTTCCTGGCCAAAATGACAAACACGGCCTGGGTGATTTCCTCGGCCTGATGGGGATTGCGCGTGCGGCGCAAGGCGATGGAATAGACCTTGTTGAGGTGGCGCGCGACGAGCGCCGCGAAGGCGTCCCCGGATTCGCGCTCGACGTATTCACGCAACAACGAATGGTCGTCCAATTCCTGCATCTACAGACAAATGCCGCTCATGCCGGAAGGGTAACAATGTTTTTGTCCGGGAGTCCCGAGTCCCGGGTCCAAAGTCCAAAGTCCAAAGGTTCGGGGCAATCGCCCCGCCCCCGCCGCTCCGCGCTGAATGCTCCGCTGCCCATCGTTCACTTTCCCACTGGCTTACAGGCTCATATTCTTCCCTCGTGCGCTGTTCACTGTTCGCTGTTTGATTGTTGGAGCTTTGTCCGGCAACGGCTAGCCTTGCGGCGTCTTGAACACGTCCAGTTTCCAGTCCGCCGCCGCTTCGCTTCCGGGGATTCCACAGGTTCCGCCCGGAGTGCGGCTGCTCACCCTCGACAATGGGCTGCAGCTCATCCTGCGCGAGGACCACAGCGCGCCGGTGGTCAGCGCCCAGGCGTGGTGCCGGGCGGGCAGCATCGACGAGGGGGCGTGGCTCGGGGCCGGGCTGTCGCACGTGCTGGAGCACATGCTCTTCAAGGGCACGGCCACGCGGCCGGGCGCGGAGATCGACCAGGCGGTGCAGGCCGCCGGCGGTTCCATGAACGCCTACACCTCGTTTGACCGCACGGTGTATCACATCAACGTGCCCAACACCGGCGCCACGGTCGCGGTGGACATCCTCTGCGACATCATGCAGCACGCCATGCTGCCGGCGGACGAGCTGGTTAAGGAGCTGGATGTGATCCGCCGGGAGATGGACATGGGCAAGGACGATCCGGGCCGCCGGGCGAGCATGCGGCTCTTTGAGACGGCCTACACGCGGAGCCCGTACCGCTTCCCGATCATCGGGCACATCGACATTTTCAACCGCCTCACGCGGGAGCAGATCGCCGGCTATTACGCGGAGAAGTACGCCCCCAACAACACCTTCTTCGTGCTCGTGGGCGACTTCGTGGCCGAGGAGATCATCGCGCAGATCAAATCCGCCTACGCCGAGAACAAAGCCCGGCCGGTGCCCCAGCCCGTTCTGGCCAACGAACCGCGCCAGACCTCGCCCCGGGAAGTGGTCGAGGAAGCCCCGGTCGAGCTCGGGCATTTTCACATCGCCTGGCATATTCCCGACGTGCGGCATGCGGACATTCCAGCGCTCGATGTGCTGGCGACGCTGTTGGGCAGCGGGCGCAGCTCCCGGCTGTACCAGGCCGTCCGCGAGAAGTCCGGGCTGGCCCACTCGGTCGGTGCCTGGACCTACACGCCGGGGCTGGCGGGCCTCTTCGGGGCGAGCGGCGTGAGCGATGGCGACAAGTTTCCGGCGGCACGGGATGCGATTCTCGCGGAAATCGACCGCATGAAGGAGGAGCTGGTCTCTTCCGCCGAGCTGGCCAAGGCCGTGAAGCAGTACACCGCCGGCACGCTGGCCACTCGCAAGACGATGGAGGGTCAGGCGCAGGATCTCGGCGGCAACTGGATGGCGGCGCACGACCTGAGCTTCAGCGAGCGATATCTGGCCGCCGTGCGTCTGCTGACCCCGGAAGACCTGCGCCGGGTGGCCAACGCGTACCTGCTGGAGAATGGCCGGACGATCTTCGCGTTGCTCCCCGAGGGCACGGCCCCGAAGGCGAGCCTGACGGTCGAGTCGAACACCGAGCATCCGGTCCGCAAATTCACGCTCGCGAACGGCCTGCGGCTGCTCGTGAAGGAGGATCACCGGCTGCCGTTCGTGGAGTTCCGGCTGGCCTTCAACGGCGGGCTGCTGTCCGAGACCACCGCCAATTCCGGCATCACCTCGCTGCTGTCGCGGGCGCTGGTGAAGGGGACGGCGACCCGCACCGCCGAGCAGATTGCGACCGAGATCGAGAGCCTCGGCGGCAGCCTGGATGCCTATGCGGGCAACCACAGCTTCGGCCTCACCGCCGAGGTGTTGCGCGAGGATTTCGAGACGGGCCTGCAGATCTTCACCGATGTGTTGCTGCGGCCGGCCTTTCCCGCGGAGGTCATCGCGCGGGAGCAGGAGGTGCAGCTCGCGAGCATCCGGGGCCAGCGTGACCAGTTGCTGCAATGCGCCTTCCGGGCGATGCGGCGCGGGCTGTTCGGGGAGAACGGCTACGGGCTGGACGGACTGGGCACGGAGGAAACGGTGCGCCGGCTGAATCCGGCGTGCCTGCGGGATTATCACGCCGCGCTGGCCACGCCAAACAACGGCGTGCTGGCCATCTTCGGGGATGTCCACGCCGACGCGGTACGCGGGGCGGTGGAGGCGGCATTCAAGGATTGGAAGCCGGGCACGCTGCTCGGCACTCAATCCGTCCAGCCGCGCACGCTGACGCCCCGCAGCGACGAGCAGCGGGACAAGGAGCAGGCGGTCATCGCGCTCGGGTTTCCGGGCACCTCCTTTGACGGGGCCGACCGCTATGCTCTGGAGCTGATCCAGGAGGCCTGTTCCGACATGGGCTCGCGCCTGTTCCTCCGCATCCGGGACGAGCTGGGGCTGGCCTACTATGTCGGCGCGTCGAACTTCCTGGGCCGGACGCCCGGCTACTTCGCGTTTTACTGTGGCACCGCCCCGGACAAGGTGGATCTGGTCGAGACCGAGCTGCGGGCACAGGCCGAGGCGTTGCGTCAACACGGCCTTACGGCGGAGGAGCTGGGCCGGGCCAAGGCGAAGGTCATCGGGCAGCGGAAGATCGCCCGGCAGGATCTGGGCGGTCTCGCCCTGGCCTCGGCGCTGGACGAGCTTTACGGGCTGGGTTTTGACCATTCGGAGCGCGACGACGCGCGTTACGAGGCGATCACCCAGGCCGATACGCAGGCGGTGGCCGCGCGTTATCTGCGGACGGAAAGCGCGGTGGTGGCGATCGTGCGGGGCAAGTGAGAGGGAGACAGGAGACAGGAGATGGGGCGGGGAGCGGCAGGAGGCAGGGCGGTTGCGCCGGGACTTTGGACTTTGGACCCGGGATCCGGGACTCCCCGTGAGCGATGGAATTCGGGATTCAAATTCCACCAGGTCGAAACCTGCCTTGCACCGGCCCGGGCGGCTGTTAGGTTGCGGCGCACTTCAATATGGCTGAAGACAACGACAGCAATCGCAGTTCCGGCAGCGGACCCAACTTCCAGGCGCGCACTTGGATCGTGTGGATCGTCATTGCCGCGATGATTCCGCTCCTGCTCTTCTTCCAGAAGAGCAGCGGGCAGCACTCCCGCAACATCACGCACAAGACGCTGCTGGAGCTCGTGGCCTCAAATCTCGTCGAGTCCGCCGAGATCAATTACAGCTCCCAGTCGCAAAACCTGCGCGTGGTTCACGGCAAGTACTACAGCTTTGAGGGCGGCAAGACCAACCTGGTGCCCTTTAACATCGAGACGCGGCTGACCCAGGCGACCGAGGACCGGTTGCTCGAAACCGGCTCGTTCACGGCTGTCGACAACAACAACATCTTCCTCCAGATCCTGATCGGCCTGCTGCCGTTCTTCGTGGTGGGCGCAATCATCTGGTTTGTGTTCGTGCGGCAGATCAAGGCCGCCGGCAAGGGCGCGCTCAGCTTTGGCAAGTCCAAGGCCCGCCTGCTCGCCAAGGACAAGAACAAGACCACCTTCAAGGACGTCGCCGGAGTGGAGGAGGCCAAGGAGGAGGTTGCCGAACTGGTCGAGTTCCTCAAGGACCCGAAGAAATTCCAGAAGCTCGGCGGGCGCATTCCCAAGGGCGTGCTCATGGTCGGGC
This sequence comes from uncultured Verrucomicrobiota bacterium, assembly GCA_903922605.1. Lineage (GTDB taxonomy): Bacteria > Verrucomicrobiota > Verrucomicrobiia > Limisphaerales > UBA9464 > CAIVQB01. The sequence goes on along the minus strand of CAIXUG010000075.1, from coordinate 31,680 downwards.
CTCCGGGCACCGGCAAGACGCTGCTCGCGAAGGCCATCGCCGGCGAGGCCGATGCCAGCTTCTTCAGCATCAGCGGTTCCGACTTCGTGGAGATGTTCGTCGGCGTCGGCGCGAGCCGCGTCCGCGACATGTTCGAACAGGCCCGCAAAGCCGTGCCCTGCCTCATCTTCATCGACGAGATCGACGCGGTCGGTCGCAGCCGCGGGCATGGCCTGGGCGGGGGCAACGACGAGCGCGAGCAGACGCTCAACGCGCTGCTCGTCGAGATGGACGGCTTCGACACGCAGGAGGGCATCATCATCATCGCGGCCACGAACCGGCCCGACGTGCTGGATCCCGCGCTGCTGCGTCCCGGCCGCTTTGACCGGCAGGTGACGGTCAACCTGCCCGACGTGCGCGGCCGCGAGGCGATCCTCAAGGTGCATGCTAAGAACGTGAAGCTCGACGGGTCGGTGGACCTGGCGATCATCGCGCGGGGCACGCCCGGATTTTCCGGCGCGGAGCTGGCCAACCTGCTCAACGAGGCCGCGCTCATCGCCGCCCGGGGCAACCGCAAGTCCATTGGCCAGGCTGAGCTCGAAGAGGCCCGTGACAAGGTACGCTGGGGCCGCGAACGCCGCAGCATGGCCATGACCGACGAGGAAAAGCGCGGCACAGCCTGGCACGAGGCGGGCCACGCCTTGGTAAACGTGCTGCTCACGCACACGCACCCGCTGCACAAGGTCACCATCATCCCCCGCGGCCAGGCCCTCGGCTCCACCATGTGGCTGCCCAAGGACGATCTGCTGAGCCGCCGCCGGAAGGAGCTGCAGGATCTGATCGCCGTGACGATGGCCGGCCGCATCGCGGAAGAGCTCGTCATCGATGACATCTCAACAGGCGCCTCGGGCGACATCCAGCAGGCGACCTCCATGGCCAAGGCGATGGTCATGCACTACGGCATGAGCGACAAGCTGGGCATGGTGCTCTACGGCGAGGCCAATGAGTATGTGTTCCTCGGGCGCGACATGATGCGCTCCAAGGAATACAGCGAGACCACGGCCCAATCGATTGACTCCGAAATCAAGCGCATCATTGACGAGGGCTACAACACCGCGAAGGCGCTGATCGAGTCGCATCGCGACAAGCTCGAGCTGATTGCCAAGGCGCTGCTCGAGTACGAGACGCTGGACGGCCAGCAGGTCTCCGACATCGTCAAGAGCGGCACCTTCACGCCGCCGCCGGTGAAGCCCTCGGACATTGATCCCCCGACCGGGGCGCAGGCCGCGACGCCGCTGCCGGAAGTCATCAAGCCGGTGCCGCCTAAGCTGCCCGGATTTGGCTCGCCTTCGCCGGCCGCCGCTTAAGCGGATTCTCCATTCAAACGAAAGCCCCGGTTGGAGCAGTTCCACCGGGGCTTTTGCTTTGTCGCTGGTTTGAACCGGCTCGTTGCCCGGCTTTCTCACCGCCAGTCAACGTGGGGCAAGGGATGGTGCTGAACCCGCTGCATCCTGCTCACGGTCCCCGGATCGAAGGCGATTTCGTTTACTTCTTCGCGCGAAAACCCTTGGGAAGGTTGGCCGAAGACTGGTCTTCGGGTGCTTCCGGCGCAGCCGGCTCCGTCGGGGGCTGAACCGTTTCCGGCTCCGGCAGTCCCAGGCGTTGGCGGGCTTTCTTGGCCGCCGCAGTATCGGGATAGTCGCGGGTGATCCGCTCCAGGACAGCCAACGCCTTAGGCGGCTGGTTGAGCTTGCCGGAGTAAAGGTTGGCGAGATGGATCGCGGTCCACCCCCATTTTTCCCGGGGCAGCTTCTTGGTGAGCACTTCTTCCAGTTCCAAGGCGGCGGCGAGATAGTTGTTCAGATCCTTCTCGTAAATCTCGGCGATGCGGATGGCGGCATGCTGCTCGTTCGGGTTGTGCGCGAGATATTCGCGCATGAGGTTGATGGCATCCAGGTGGTTCCCCTTGGCCCATTCCTGCTCGGCCGCCTCGTAGTTGGGATCGGTCGGCAGCTGGAAGTCGGAAGCCATCATCGCCCGCTCGGTCCGGCTGCCCAAATATTGCGTGAAGTCCCAGGCCGCTAGTGCGGCGATCAGGACCAGGCACACGACGAACAGGGCCAGAAAGAGGAACGCCGAGGATTTGTCCTCCGAAGCCGGTTTTTCGGACACGGACGGTTTCGCATTTTTGGGCTTTTTGACGGCGGTCGTCGCCTTTTCCAGGGCGTTGGTCGTTACCAGATTGGTCACCGCGCCCGCCAATTCGGTGGCGTTGGTGACTGCGGACGGCTCATTGGTGACGGTGACCGCCGCCGCAGCAGCAGCTGCTTCGGTTGCGACGGCCTCATTCGTGGTGGGAGCCTCCCCACCGGCGGCGTTCAGTTCGGTCCGGTTCAATACGGGTGCCTGACGGTAGGAGTTCCGGAACTTGCCGAAAAACACCACCGCCACGATCAGCAGGCCGAGATAAAGGGCCAGTTTGAGGACTAACTTCATTGGACAGGCGCGTTGTATGCCGAAGAGGCCGGTGCGAAAAGCCGATTCCCTGCCAAGTCGCCAAACTTTTGTGTTTTTCCCTGGTCAATCCGCCTGTCCGGTGATGCTCACCTGATAGAAGCGGCCGGTCTGGTCGGCGGGGTCGGTGACCACCGCATCCGCCGGCTGGAACCGGGTGACCACGTTGGTCAGGGGCTGCCAGACACCCACGTTGACGGCCTCGCGGAAACTCACGGTGTAGATGAAGTCAGCCTCGGCGTGAAACCCGAGTTCCAGCAGGCCCGATTTGAGCGCGACATGGGTGATCTGCGGCACGGGAGGCGGGGGCGGCGGCACCGAATAGCTGACGGTGAGCAGGGGCTGTTGCGTCACCGCGGCTTCGCGTGAAGCCACCCGTTTGGCACTGCTCCTCACGCTTTCATTGGCGTTTAGCAGCAGCCAGCCGAAGTTGTTTGTGGGATTCTGCAACCAGGATTGCACGTCCGCCACCAGCGTCGCGGTGGAATTGAAAGTGTAATTGGCTGGCACGCTCAGATTGGCCGAGGAGCTGGCCGCGGTTGCAAAGTCCGTTCCCGCCTGACCGCCCGGGCCCGCCCAGGCGGCCTGTCCTTTGAGCCGGTCGGTCCAATCGGCCTCACCGGCGGAAGCCAGCGCGCCGAGCTGACCGGTCTTGGTGCCTTCTCCCCAGGGCTGGAGGAGCTGATGGGCTTCCACCGATTCCGCCTTGGGGGTCTGCGCCTGCTTCAACACGGTGATCCGCAGCGAAACGTTGGTGATCACCGCGTTGAAGGGCAGGGAACTCAGGTCGAATCGGAGCAGCAGCCGGCCGGAAGCGGTCTGGTTGGCCACCGTCCCCAGCGGCAGGGAATTTTGCCGGCCAAAATTGTTGGGCGCCTCCTGTTGGAATATGGCCGTGTCGGCCACCGGTCTGAACTCCGCCGTATCCGCGAAGAGCGCCACTGATGCCAGCGCACTTATAACCAGAAAGGCCGGGAGGCAACGCATGAAGTCATCCTGTGCTGGCCGCCTCCGCCCGTCAAATCCGGAGGCTCGCCGGGAATCTCCCTCCGTTCGGGGCTGCGCTGCGTTGACTCGCGCTGGCTTGCGACGGATTCTGCCGGCCGCTTTAACGCCATGACTGCTCCGTCCGTCAACTCCAGCGACAATGCCTTTTGGCAGGCCATCGCGACCCCCGAGCCGCCGGAACTCGGCCAAGGGCCGCGGCGCGGTGTCCTGGAGCCAGGTCTGCTGGAAGCCAAGCTGGCCCTCGTTTTTGCCAATGCCGGTGTCACTGACGCCGACCGGATTGCCCGCCTCCGGGCCGCCGCCCTGCTATATCACGACCACCATGATGAGGCCCACGACATCGTCCAGGATCTGACCGATCAGGACGGGGCGCTGCTGCATGGCATTCTGCACCGGCGCGAGCCGGATTACTGGAACGCCAAGTACTGGTTCCGCCGCTTTGTCGCGCATCCGGCCCATCTTTCGTTGGGACGTCGTATCCCCTCGCTGGTGACCGCGCCCGTTCATGCGCCGCTCGCGAAGGAAATCACCCGGCCCGGCGCCTTCGATCCGTTCGCTTTTGTGGATCTCGTGGAAGCCGCCGCCCGCAAGCCCGCGCTGGACCCCGAGGTGCTCTGGCTGCGCCAGGTGCAACATGCCGAATTCGAGGAAATCGTGGCGCACCTGCTCGCGTGAACGAGTTCTACACCGTCCTTTCTGCGGTCCTGCCCGTCTTCTGCCTCGCGGTGGTCGGCGTGGTGCTGCGCAAGGTCGAGTGGCTCACCGAGGAGGCCGACGCCAGCCTCATGCGCGTCGTCGTCAACGTCCTCACGCCCGCGCTCATCCTCGACAAGGTGCTCGGCAATGCGGCTCTGCGCCGGCCGGAGAATCTTTTTCTGCCGCCTGTCCTTGGGTTTGGTGGCGTGGCGCTCGGGGTCGGCCTCTGCTGGCTGCTGCGCCGCCGTACCGGGCTCAAGGGCGACGCCGTGCAGCGCACCTTTGCCGCCACCACCGGCATTCAGAATTACGGCTACGTGCCGCTGCCGCTGGTCGAGCAGCTCTTCCCCGGCAACACCACCGGTGTGCTCTTTGTCCACAATCTGGGCGTGGACACCGCCATGTGGACGCTCTGCCTCATCGCCCTCGGTCGCGGCGGCTGGCGCGAGTGGGGCCGGCTGATCAACGCGCCGATCATCGCCGTGGTCGTGGCGCTCGCCCTCAATGTGGTCGGGGCGGGGGAATGGCTGCCGAAATTCACGCTCACCACCGCCCACATGCTGGGGGCGTGCTGCTTCCCGCTCGGCATCGTGCTCATCGGTGCGACGCTGGCCGATTCCTCACGGGAGCTGCGGCAGGAACTCGGCCTGCGCACCCTCATCTGGAGCTGCGTGGTGCGGCTCGGGGTCCTGCCGGCCTTCATGCTGTTGATCGCGTACTTCCTTCCTGTCTCCAAGGAGCTGAAGGAGGTTCTGGTGGTGCAGGCCGCGATGCCCGCTGCCGTGTTCCCCATCGTGCTCGCCCGCCATTACGGCGGCGACTCGCTCACCGCCGTCCGCATCGTCATCGGTACCTCGCTCGTCGGTTTCATCACGATCCCCTTCTGGCTGCGGATCGGGATGAAAGCGGTGGGGCTGTAGGAAAGCGCGGAACGGGGAGCGGGGAGCGCGGAACCAATGACGAGTGACGAGTGATCTGCAATTCCGGAATTCGCAATTCGCAACTCATAACTCGTAACTCGTAACTCCCCTCAGCCCAGCCTGGCCCTCCGCAACTTGGCCACCAGCCGCGCCTCACCCTTGGGCATAGGTGTGCCTTCCGGACGCCGCTTGGCCTTCGCCTTCGGCCATCTCAGCTCGTGTTCCCAGATTCGGAGGACGCGCCAGCCGTGGCGGCGGAGCATCCGTGTCACGCGGAGGTCGCGGGCGCGGTTGGCCGCGAATTTCTTCCGCCAGAAGGCCGCGTTGCCCCGGGGTTTCGTGCCGTGCCGGGGACACCCGTGCCAGAAGCAACCATCCACAAACAGCGCCAGCCGCAGTTTCGGAAAGACGAAATCAGGCCTCACCCTGAAGGGCCGGGCCGCGCGGGCCACGGGGCGGGCTGGCTTGCCCAGCGGCACGCGCACTTCAAGGTGACGCCGCCATCCGGTGATGCCGTGCGCGCGGAAGACGCGCACCAACGCCATCTCGGTCGCGGCATTCCCCCGCGAGCGGATGCGCGACATCAGGTCGCTCCGCTTTGCCTTGGTAAAAATGTCGCCCATGTGACCGGTGAAGAGTGAACAATGACATGCGGTTGGAACAACAAAGGAACGAAGAAACGAAGGAAGACGGCCAGCACGATAGTTTTTTCGCTTCGGCTTTGTTCCTTGGTTCCTTTGTTGTTCCAACTTCTTCCCGTCAGAATGACGAGTGACGAGTGACGAGCCGGGAAGCGGGGAGCCGGGCAGCCGGGCAGCAGGGGAGAAACCTACGGCTGGGGAGAAACCTACGGCTCGCAGCCATCACCGATCGTAAATCGCAAATCGCAAATCATAAATCGTAAATGCACCCTCCCGCCTGTTCTGCTACCAAAGCGCCCATGCACCTCGTTCGCCGTCTGCTCGCCCTTGTTGCCGTGGCCGCTGCGGTCGTCTCACCGCTCCGGGCCGAGCCGTCCGCCACGGTCGCGCCGCTGCTCCAGCCGTTTGTGGATCGCCATGAACTCGCCGGCGCCGTCGCCCTCGTCATCAATCCCGAGCGCGTGCTCGATGTCGAGTGCGTGGGCTTCGCCGATATCGCGGCGCAGAAGCCCATGACCCCCGACACGCTCTTCTGGATCGCCTCGCAGACCAAGGCCATGACCGCCACCGCCGTGCTCATGCTCGTGGACGAGGGCAAGATCGCCCTCGACGACGCGGTGGAGAAATACCTCCCCGAATTTCGCGGCCAGCTCATGGTCGCCGGCGCGGAAGGCGGCAAACCGGTGCTGCGCGCGCCCTCCCGGCCCATCACCATCCGCGACGTGCTCAGCCACATGAGCGGGCTGCCCTTCCAGTCCGCCATTGAGAAGCCCACGCTCGACGGCCTGCCGCTCGCCGCCGCCGTGCGCAGCTACGCCAAGACGCCGCTCCAGTGGGAGCCCGGCACCCGCTACCAGTACTCCAATGCCGGCATCAACACCGCCGCCCGCATCCTCGAGGTGGTGTCGGGGATGCCCTACGAGCGGTTCCTGCAGCGCCGCCTCCTCGGCCCGCTGGGCATGAAGGACACGACCTTCTGGCCCACGGAAAAGCAGGCCCGCCGAATCGCCAAATCCTACCGGCCCGACGCGTCGCAGACGGGTCTCGGGGAATTCCCCATCAGCCAGCTCATCTACCCGCTCAGCGACCGTAAGCACCGCTACCCGATGCCCGCCGGCGGACTGTTCTCCACCGCGGCGGACACGGCGAAGTTCTGCCAGATGCTGCTGAACGGCGGCGAACTCAACGGCCGCCGCTACCTGAGCAAGGCCGCCTTCGCCGAACTCACGAAGCGGCAGACGCCCACGTCGGTGAACGAAAGCTACGGCTTCGGCCTCTCGGTCGGCACCGACAACTTCGGCCACGGCGGCGCGCACGCGACCGGCATGGAGATCCGCCCCGGCGACGGCTACGCGGTGGTGTGGATGGTCCAGCACGGTGGCTTCCCCGGCGACGGCGGCAAGGCCCAGGGTGTGTTCAAACAGTGGGCCCACGACCGCTTCGCGCCGAAAAAGTGAATGGCTGGGTTGGAAACCCGATGCCGGGAGCGAGCTTGTGGGCCAGCTTCACAGCCTCTGCATAGCTATCGCGGTCGGCGATGTGCTCCGATAGGCCGTCATCGCCTACCCCATATAGTGCAAAATAGGGTGCCCCGAATTCTACGTCGAATGGGTCATCATCGACCGTGAATGGAACCACGCTGTTGTCGTCGAATTCGTTGCGGATGGTTTGGATGCGAAGCTCACGGAATGCTGAGCTGGCGACTGGATTTGGCGCGCGAACATCTATGGGAGCACGCAGCTCGCCGTCTGCCTGAAGTGGTAGCCGAAGGCGAAGCGCGACCCTTAGGCAGTCGTTGTGATCGAACCCGGCCAGTGCGTCAGGAAGGACGCACTTCAAGCAGGCGTCACCAAATTTGTCTTCCATCAGATACGGCCAGACTTCGCCCAACGCATCGAACACCACGTGGTCGCAGGCCCAACCCTCGAACAGGTTAGCCACGCGCATCAGCTCACGCATGAACTGGTCGAATCCATTGTAGCTTTCGCTCAAGTTCCATCGTGGCTCTCTCGCAGCGGCCTGCTCGCACGCATCCCGTAGTGACAAGGCCAAGGCCAAGACAGCCGCAGGGTCCAGTTCTACGCGGAGAGGCTCAGCTTCGCTTGCCATATTCTGGCAACACTACCTGGCCAGGTTTTGCCGTTTGGGCAAGGAGTTTTTCATCGCCGCTTAGTTTCCAACAGTTAGACTCTTTTCATGGACTCGAACTTCATCAGCATTGGAAGCAGGGGCGTTTCTATCCCTACAGGTCTAAAGAATATTCCACCGCCCTTAATTGAGGGTAAAAACGACGATCCAAAGCTGCGATGGGCGAATCCGGGTAAGATTCAGGAAGTTGACAACGCTCATGGATGGGTTTCGAAAAACGGCGAACCATTCGAGATTTACCCTTTGAGGCGTGCGATCAAAGAAGGCCTCGTTCAAAAGTTTTCAGGTGCCACTTGGGAGGTTGCTAAAAAGCGATATAAAGGTGATGTCTTTATGCCAGCTGGTTGGCGTCGTGGGGATGCTATACCTCAATACGTTGCTGCTCTAGGCGAGGGTTGGGCGCATGGACGTGTTGAAAGCAAATTGGTTTCAGGCGGACGGAATGAAAATGTAGTCGGGAAGGTGGAAATTCCTGCTCCCGGCAAACCATCGGTGCCGACTAAAATGCCAAGACGGGATTGGTCGCGCGATGAGTTGCTGGTCGTAATAAATCTTTACCAGCAACTTACTTTTGGGAAGTTGCATGCGCGAAACCCCGCCGTCATTGAATTGGCGAGAAGACTAGAACGCAGTGAGGGTAGTGTCGCGATGAAACTCAGCAATTTCGCTTCGCTCGATCCCGCGCTGAAATTGCGCGGAATAAAAGGTCTGAAGGGAGCTAGCGAGCTTGATCGAACCGTATGGGCGGAATTTTACAATGATCCAAATGAAGCTGTCCCGGCCAGTGAGGGATTACTCCGCAAATTGTTTGAAGTCGATGAAGAGAGTGAGCTGGAAGTGCGAGCCCAAGAAGGCTTTCTCGTCCATCGACGACCGCCGACCGGACCCACGGAAACGATCGGAAGCGTCAAGTTACGGCGTGGACAAGAGTATTTCCGTAATGCCGTGCTGAATAACTTTGGCGGGCGCTGCGGAGTGACGGGACTGAGTGTGCGCGCACTATTGGTGGCATCGCACATTCTTCCATGGGGAAGTCATGATAAGGAGCGCTTAAATGTTCGTAACGGTCTGTCGCTTTCACGTCTTCATGATGCGGCGTTCGACCAATATCTCATCACGTTCGACGAACAGTTGCGACTTATGATTTCGCCGCGACTTCAATCTGAACTGTCGCAGCGTGCTATGTCTGAGAACTTCGGCGCCTATGCCGGCGAAGCATTGTGCTTGCCTGAAGAGGCAGTTTTTCCAGAACCGGCATTTTTAGCGGAACATCGCCGGGTTTTTTCCTCAAAGTCCTGATGGTTAGAATTACGTGCCGCGGCAAGGCCGAGGAAAGTGAGGTTCCTCACCCCCATCTCCGGTTAGTTGACATCCTTTGGGGATGCTTTTGGGTTGATGACAGACTTCCTCATCCGTTGCGGTATGCCGGTTGTTTGAGTGGTTCTGACGTCCACCCCTTCGCACAGTTCGGAAGTCCTGAAACCCAACGCTTTAGCGAGCCGAGCGACGTTGCGAATTCCAGGGTTACGCAAGCCACGCTCAATGCCACTGATGTAGGCGGGATCGAGTCCGGACTTTTCGGCCAGCTTTTCCTGAGTCAGTCCCCTCGTTTCTCGTCTTTGGCGGACATTTTGCCCGAGGGCGGCGAGGACGGTGTCACGTTTCGGCATGACTGATAGTCCATGCCGGAATGGTGGGAACTTCTATGGACGATCAGCCTAGTTGAGAAATGTGCTCAATGTGCTGCCAGCGTCCCGCTGGCAGCGGCGAAGCCTGGGGCTGAACAATCCTCCACGGGCGTTTTCGCGCGGTCGGCCACGTGTGGCCCCTGCCGGCACGATGCGGGCAGCACGATGCGCAAGGGGGGGTTCACCCCATGGTCATTCTCCGGGAGCGAGCCAAGTTACAGACGACCCCGATGTGTTTGCGTCGGGGTTCTTGGGCACAACGCGCTCGGCGCGCTCACACACAATAACTTCGAAAGAAATCACGATATGACGACGAATACCGAGAAGACCGCCACCAAGGCCAGCAACGCACCGTCCATCAAGCCGATTGCGCTTGGCGGAAACCAATCGCAGAACGCCGGCAAGCCGGACGCCGCCGCCTGTGCGGAGATGAAGCAGAAAATGGAGGCCGCTGGCACGCCGGGTCCCCACCACAAGGCGCTGGAACCGTTGATCGGCAGCTGGAAGGCCGAGGTGAAGTGCTGGAAGGATGGCGCGGGTGAAGCCCACGTGAGCCAGGGCACCGCGAAGACGATGTGGATCCTCCAGGGCCGCTTCCTGCAGGAGGATTTCTCCGGCGAAATGATGGGCAAGCCCTTCAAGGGGCTGACCCTGCTGGGCTTCGACAACACGAAGCAGACCTACAACATGGCGTGGCTGGCGGACAGCCAGACGTCGATGTTCACGAGCGAGGGCAAGGGCGAAAGCGGCAACAAGGTCATCACGCTGGAAGGCGAGTGTACCTGTCCCATGTCCGGCGGCCAGAAGGCCGTGAAGTCGGTGTATCGCATCCTCGGGGCCGACAAGCACGTCTTCGAGATGTCCCATGACGGCAAGAAGACCCTGGAGGTCTCCTACACCCGCGCCTGAGCGGGCGAGAAAACAACCAAGGAACGAAGCAACCGAGGAAGGCGTCCGAACAGGATGGTTTTCCGGATGGGGCTTCGTTCCTTGGTTTCTTTCATGCTTATCCGGTTTGTTGACAAAAGCAGCCGCTCGCGGAGCGCCGAGCCCCTGCTCGGCCTGAAAACACGGGGCTTCCAACGGGCCGACCGGGTGCTCGGCGCTCCTTTGTCAGCAAACCGGATAAGCATGGTTTCTTTTGATGGGCGCCACGGGCCAATGGCAATGGGCAGGTGATAAGACTGCATTGGGGGCGGGCGACTGGACGCAAGGTGGGGTTTCACCCCATGGCCGTTCACGGTGGGCGTGGCAGGTTGTTCATGATCCCGATGTCTTTGCGTCGGGGGATTTTGGGTAACGCGCGCTGAACGCGCACACACGAAACCACTTCGAAAGGAAACACATTATGACGACAAACAATGACAATAAGTCCAAGTCCACCCCCTACGGAGACAGCAGCACGCCGTCTTCCCAGCCGGGTGACGTGAACGCGAAGGCGAATGCGGGCGGCCAGAACCAGCCGCAGAAGCAAAATCTGTCCGAGCAGCAGCAGCAGCTCCAGAATCAGAAGCCGAACCAGCCGCAGGTCGCCGGCAAGGCCGATGCCGCCGGCCATTCGGACGCCGAGTGTCAGGAGGCCATGAAGAAAATGGAGGCCGCCGGCACGCCGGGGCCGGCCCACAAGGCCCTCGAACCGTTGATCGGCAACTGGAAGGCCGAGGTGAAATGCTGGAAGGATGGCGCGGGTGAAGCCCACGTCAGCCAGGGCACAGCGAAGACGACCTGGATCCTTCAGGGCCGCTTCCTGCAGGAGGATTTCTCCGGCGAAATGATGGGCAAGCCCTTCAAGGGGCTGACCCTGCTGGGCTACGACAACACGAAGCAGACCTACAACCTGGTCTGGCTCGCGGACACGCAGACCTCGATCTTCACGAGCGAAGGCAAGGGCGACAGCGGCAACAAGGTCATCACGCTGGAAGGCCATGCCACCTGTCCAATGTCGGGTGGCCAGAAGGACGTGGAGTCGGTGTATCGCATCCTCGGTGCCGACAAGCACGTCTTCGAGATGTCCCATGACGGTAAGAAGACCCTTGAGGTCACGTACACCCGCGCCTGAACGGCAGCGGTAGTGGGCCCCCACGGGGACTGATTAACCAAGGGATGGAGCTGCCCGGAGACGTGAATTGGAGCGTCTTCGGGTGGGGCTTCGTTCCTTGGTTTTCTGTTTTAATTATGAAGGATGAATTTTGAAGGGGGAGGCGAACAATAAAACCGCTGATCGACACTCATCTGCACTGATAAGCCGGTTTCGGTCATCATTTTGATCAGTGTGGATCAGTGCAGATCAGCGGTTAAAAATAATTTCGTTCGGGGACGGTTTTCGTCCGGGCCTTTTTCCTTTTTCCTTTTTCCTTTTCCCTTCCCCATGGTTGGGGCCAATGAAGATCGCCTTGGGCACCGATCATGCCGGATTCGTTTTCAAAGAGCGCGTGAAGGCGCTGCTGGTGACCCTCGGCCATGAGCCGGTGGATTTCGGCACCTTCTCGGAGGTGCCGTGCGACTATCCGGATTTCGTGGTGCCGGCGGCCATGGCGGTGGCGCGCGGCGAGTGCGAGCGGGGGATCGTCTTCGGCGGCTCCGGCAATGGCGAGGCGATGGCCGCGAACAAGATCCGCGGGGTGCGCTGCGGCCTGTGCTGGACGGTCGAGGCCGCGCAGCTCAATCGCCGGCACAACGACGGCAACGTGCTCTCCCTCGGTGGCCGGCTCGTGCCCGAGGCGGACATTGACGGGATCGTGCGCGCGTGGCTGGAGACGCCCTTCGAGGGCGGGCGACACATTGCGCGGCTGGCGAAGTTCGCCGCGCTCGGCTCGCCGGCGCAGTGAGCGGTGACGGGGTTTATCCGGTCGGGATGAGGGGAAAGAGATTAATTTGGAAAGCAGGAAAACAGGAAACGGCAGAAAAGGACCGGAGCTTTGGCAGCCCTGCGCTTGGCTTTCCTCGCCGAGGATGTTTCTCCCCGACTTGGCCATCCGGGGCGGGTATCCCGATGGTCCCGCAACCTGACCGAGTACCGGAGATGTTTTTCAACCTGCTTCTTTCCTCCGGTCCCTTTTCTGTTTCCTGTGTTCCTGTTTTCCAAATTGAGAATCCGTCTTCGCCCCTGCTTGTTCGGGGTTTTCATTGGAGCTGATGCTGTGGCAGCTTACGTCCGTGAACCACACCGCCTCTCCCGTCACCGATCCCACGCCGTTGTTCGAATTGTTCCGGAGCGGGCACGCGACCGATCTGCTCGTGTCGGCGGTGGCGCATTTCAATGTCTTTGCGCGCCTGGCGGACGGGCCGCGCACTTTTGGTGATTTGCGGGATGAGCTGGAGTTGAGCGATCGGGCGGCGAATGTGCTGTTCACGGCGCTCCGGGCGATGGGGACGCTGGCTCTGGATGAGGCGGGCCGGCTCACGCTCACGGAGCTGGCGCGGGAGCATCTGGTGCCGGGCGGGGCCTTCTACGTGGGCGATTACGGCGGGCTCGCGGCACAGTCGCCCGGGGTCGTGGCGATGGCCGAGCGCCTGCGCAGCAGCCGTCCGGCGGGCGCGGAAAAGCCGGACGTGGGAGCGGCGTTCATCTTCCGCGAGGGCGTCGAGTCGGCGATGGAGAAGGAGGCAAGTGCGCGTTCGCTGACGCTGGCGCTGGCGGGTCGCGCGAAGAATGTCGCGCCGCTGCTTGCGCGGAACCTGCCACTGCCGGGGGCGAAGCACCTGCTCGACTTGGGCGGCGGCACGGGGCTCTACGCGATCGCGCTGCTGCGGGCGAATCCGGGTCTGCGCGCCACGGTGCTCGACCGTCCGGAGGTGCTGAAGGTCGCGGCCGAATTCGCCGCGGCCGCCGGCGTGACGGACCGGCTCACGCTCACGCCGGGCGACATGTTCACCGCCCCGCTGCCGTCGGCCGACGTGGTGCTGCTGTCGAACATCCTGCATGACTGGGAAGTGGCCGGGTGCCGCACGCTGGTGGCGCGCGCCACGGCCGCGTTGACGCCGGGCGGGCGGCTGGTCATTCACGATGTGTTTCTCCATGACGATCTCGGCGGGCCGTTGCCGATCGCGCTGTATTCAGCGGCACTGTTCTCACTCACGGAGGGCCGGGCCTACAGCGCGGCGGAATACCGCGGGTGGCTGCGCGAGGCGGGGCTCGTGGCAGACGGGGCGATCGTGCCGACGCTGGTGCATTGTGGAGCGCTGGTCGGAGGGAAGCAGTGAGCAGTAAAGAGTAAGACAGGGATCAGTCAGGCGGCGTGGGGTGGCGCGGTAGCGTCTTGGAGTGCGGTAGTCCTCTACCGCTTTGGTCGGGGCAACCGTTCAGAGGCAGTCATACTTCAACCTATCGTCGATCCATCCGACGGTCGAAAGCGCCAGAGGACTGGCGCAGTCCAAGACGCTATCGCGTCCTCGCAGCGCGAAGTGCAACAGGGGACGCGGCGAGCGCTCCGCCACTCGTAATTCGTAAATCGTAAATCGTCCCCTGCCTTGCGGTAGTTCCGCTGACTGTGCTTCACTGCGCGTCCCGCGTCGGGAGCCCGGCCGGATACGCCAGCACGCACATGGAAGACACGAATTCACTGATCGAACAGCGCCGCACGAAGCTCGCCGCCCTCGCAGCGAAGGGCATCAACCCCTTCATGAACAAGTTCACGCCCGATGTCGGGTGTGGGGAGGCGCGCGCGAAATTCGAGCAGGGCGCGTTCGCCGAGCTCCAGCCGGTGGCCATCGCGGGACGCATCTCCGCGCACCGCGACATGGGCAAGAGCCAGTTCATCGACCTCAAGGACGTGAGCGGGCGCATCCAAGTGTACGCGCAGAAGCAGGCGCTCGGCGACGAGCAGTTCGAGATCTTCAAGCATCTTGATTTGGCGGATTTCCTCGGCGTGAAGGGCACAATGTTCCGCACGCGCGCCGGCGAGATCAGCGTGAAGGCCGAGTCCTTTACCGTGCTCGCCAAGGCGCTGCGGCCGCCGCCCGACAAGTGGGACGGCCTCGCCGACACCGAGGTGCGCTACCGCCAGCGCTACCTCGACCTCATCGCCAATGACGCGGTGAAGCAGACGTTTCTGAAGCGCTCGCAGATCATCAAGGAGATCCGCGCGTTCTTCCACGAGCGGGGCTACGTGGAGGTGGAGACGCCGATGATGCAGGCCATTCCGGGCGGCGCGGCGGCGCAGCCCTTCAAGACCTTCCACAACTCGCTCGGGTGCGAATTTTACCTGCGCATCGCGTTGGAGCTGTACCTCAAGCGGCTGCTGGTGGGCGGTGTGGACAAGGTCTTCGAGATCGGCCGCAACTTCCGCAACGAGGGCCTGTCGCGGAAGCACAACCCGGAGTTCACGATGCTCGAGGCGTACGAGGCCTTCGGCGACTACGCGACGATGATGGAGACGGTCGAGAACCTGGTGAAGCGGGTCGCGCAGAACGTGCTCGGGACTTTAGTGATTCTACACGAAAGGCGTGCCGAAACGGAAGCCGCGATCAAACGTGCGCTGAATCAGGTGGAATCTACTACTCACGAAACAGTCCTGAAGGGATTTGAGTCAGGGAAGCCCACGTCATTTCAAGCAAACCTTAAAAAGTCTCTCGATGCTGCGCGTGAAGAATTAACTGCATTGCTAGCAAGACTTGGGCAGCAGCCATCAAATGAGATTGCCGCAAAAGCAGCAGAAATTGTTCGGTACAACTTAGTCGATAATGCCTTTGCGCGTGACGAAGTTGAGCAGGGTGCTGTGGTGCCTGGCGTTGGAAGGGACATCAGTCCGTGGAATCAAGTGATCTCCCAACTCCGCTCTGAGCTCGGCCCTGTTCGGGAAGCGTTACGCATGCTGTCAGAGGTAAAAGTGATCGACCTCGGCACCCCGTGGCGTCGTGCCCGCTACAAGGATCTCGTGCGCGAGAAGGCCGGGGCCGACTGGTTTGACATCACGCCCGAGGAGCGCCATCGCCGGGCGGTCGATGAGCTGAAGCTCGCAGGCGATATCGCCGCGACGGGCTACGAGGATTTCGAGGTCACCGGTGCGGTGTTCGGCAAGCTCGTGGAGCCGACGCTCATCCAGCCGACCTTCGTCACGCATCTGCCGAAGGAACTGGTGCCACTCGCCAAGCTTTCGCCGGACGATCCGACGACGGTCGAGGTCTTCGAGTGCTGCATCAATGGGCAGGAGATTTCGCCCGGCTACACCGAGCAGAATGATCCCATCGCCCAACGCGAGACGCTCGAGCACCAAGCCGGCGGCGAGCAGCAGAAGCTCGACGAAGACTTCATCGTGGCCCTCGAGCACGGCATGCCTCCGGCGGGCGGCATCGGCATCGGCATCGACCGCCTGTGCATGATGCTCCTTGGCCAGGAGAGCATCCGGGATGTGATTCTGTTCCCGCAGCTGAAGCCGAAAGCCACCTGAGCGCGGAGCGGGGAGCGCAGAGCGCGGGTGAAAGGGAGCGGGGGTGCAGGCGAGTGAGCCAGTAATCAGTAAAACAGTGATCAGTAATCAGTAAAGAGGCGCGGACGTTGAAGTGGATCACTGGTTACTGACCTACTGATCACCGACCCACTCGTCCTCGGGGCGCTCAGTCGAGGCGGCGCAGACGGAAGTAGCGTGGGCCGTTCGATTGGTAAAGGCGGAGCACGATTTCATTGCCCTCGATCCGCGGGGTTCCGACCTCCGGCTGCCAAGGGAGAGCGGGGTGCAGCGCTGGCACCGATTCCACGGTCACGAGCAGGTCGCTCGCTGGCCAGCGCAGATCGGTCGTTGTCCGGTTGAAAACATCGGTGGTGGCGCTGACCTTGAGCGCAGGTTCGCCTTCGGCATGCAGCACCAGCTTGGCGCGGAACGCCACGATCTGGCCTGGTGCGCCCACGGCTCCGGCGAGCCCGCCGGCACCGGCCAGCCAACGGCCATCCGCCGACATGGCGGTGATATTGGTCAGCGCCGCCCAGCGGGAGGTGTCCGCGCCCTGAGCTTGCAGGAGCGGGGCAAACGGCAGCGGGCCAAAGGGGGTGATGAGGATGGCGCCGTTGTCGGGAAGCGCCGCCGTGGTGATGGCGGTGGCTGCCAGCAGGTTGCCGGAGGCGCTGGTGGCCAGGCGAGGGATGTAGCCGTAGGCCGCCGCCGCCTGGTAGGTGGGAATGGGCTGGCCGTCATTCAGGCCGGTCCATTGGTACGCGCCATTGGGCGCAAGGCTGGAGTCGCCGCTGGTAGAAACGAAGAAGCGCTGACCATCCGCCGTCATGGCGGCAGCCCGGAAGTTGTGCGTCAGGCCGTCCAACGCCGTCGGGCTGATGCGGGCGGGAAGCGCTCCGAGCGGGTCACTCCAGCGGAACAGGTTGTCGTTTGCCGTGAGGCAGACCACCCCGTCATTGCCGGAGGCGGAGATGGCGAATTCGGCGTAGTTTAGAAAGGGGGCAGCCAGCAGGGACTCGGGGCGGCCGTGTCGCCAGCGCAGCACGTGGCTCAAACCGTCAATGCCGACGATCGTGCTGCCATCCGCCGAGATCACGACGGCGGTTCCGCTGCCGCCCGAGGGCAGGGCGAGCGACGTCGGTTGCCCCTGATCCCACCGCACCGGGACGAATTGCCCGGCGGCATCGGTGGCCGCCCCCACCACGATCTTGCCATCGGCGGAAATGCCTTCAGCCCAAGACGAGTCATGGTCCTGATTCAGGGCCGCCAAGCGGACCATGCCGCCCGCAGCACCCCAGATGAACGCCTGACCCACCGGGTGAGAACGCAGGCTTTGGATACCAAAATGGTTCGTGGTTGACCCGCCTACCACCGTGCCGCCGTCGTCCGAAATGCCGGAGGCAAAACTGAGACTGGTTCCGGGCAACACACCCAGGGCGTCGAGGGTGGCCTGCTCGGCTGACAAGGTTTTAAAACCCACCAAAAGTGTGCATAGAAGAAGGAAATGATATAGCTTGGATTTTCTCATATCTGTACGGCTGTGTGAGCAAACCCGCTAAGCAGGTTCGAGGCCAACAGTTTTTGAGAACGCTGAAAAGCGAGCCCGCTCCGGGGCGGGATAGGGTGGCACCAAGCGCGGCCGAACGCGAAGGGGTTCAGGCGACGCCGAAGCCGTTCCGGTCCGCCTTGAGCAGGTGGACGATGGAGTTTGGCAGTTCGCGCTGCATCGCGCGGGCGACGGCTTCGGGGTTTTCCAAGGTGAGGCACATGATGGTGCTGCCGCTGCCGCTCAGCCAGCCGCCGATCGCGCCGGCCTTTTCGCCTGCGCGGATCACGCGGCTGAGTTGGGGGATGAGGGCCTCACGATAGGGCTGGTGGATCCGGTCGTCGAAGCAGCCGCGCAGCGCCGTCAGGTCGCCGCTGGCGAACGCGGCGGTGATGACCGCGACCCGGGTGAGGCAGTGGACGGTGTCGGCCTTGGAGAACTGTTGCGGCACGAGCTTCCGTGCCTCCGGCGTGCTGACCTCGAAGTCAGGAATGAGGGTCACAAAGGTAGCTTTCGGCGAGACCGCAAAACGCACGGCACGCGCTTCCTGGCCGATCATGGTCGCGGCGGTAAAGCCGCCGAAGATGGCCGGGGCAGCGTTGTCGGGATGGCCCTCCAGTTCCGTGACGAGCTGGAAGAGCTGCTGCCGGTCGAGCGGCTCGCCACCCAACACGTTGAGCGCGCCGACGCAGCCCAACCGGGCCGTCACGCTGGAGCCCAGGCCGCGCGCGATGGGCACATCACCGGCCAGGGCGATATCGAAGCCGAAGGCAGCCTGCCGGGCGCGCTTGAAATACAGCCTCGCCGCTTCGGTGAGCATCGCGGTCGCCCCGGCGCGGGCGTCCTCGGCGATAGGAGAGACGATGCGGACGCCGCGTTTCGTCGAGCGGGTGACGGTGGCGTGGTTGTAAAGCCGGAGCGCGAGCCCCAGCGTGTCAAACCCAGGGCCGAGATTGGCGGTGGTCGCGGGGACGCGGACGGTGGCGGAGGAGGGCATGATTTACGATTTACGATTTACGATTTACGACCAGCAGCGAATGACGACGGCGACCGGCGAACCGCGTTCACCCGGACTGATGGGCGGTCACTGAAAACTGAAAACCGGCTGCCCAGTCCCGCGAAATCGTAAATCGTAAATCGTGAATCGTAAATCGCCGCTTTCCCTCAGTCTTCGGCCTTGGAATCGCGACCGAGCAGGTCGGCGACGGCGTGGCGGGGTTCCTTCGCCGCGTAAAGCATCGCGTGGACTTCGCAGATGATGGGACAGGGGACGCCCAGCCGAGTGGCCAGTTCGTGGGCGCTGCGGGCGGTCGGAAAGCCCTCGATGGCGGTGGTCGCAGCGGCGAGCAGTTCGTCGGCGTGGCCGCCGCGGCCGAGGCGTTCGCCGAAGGACCGGTTGCGGCTGTGCTTGCTGAAGCAGGTGACGGTCAGGTCACCGAGACCGCCGAGGCCGGCAAAGGTCTCCGCGCGCGCGCCGCAGCTCACGCCGAGGCGCGACATTTCGGCGATGCCCCGGGTAATGAGGGCCGCCTTGGAATTGTCGCCGAGGCCCAGGCCGTCGCAGACACCGGCGGCGATGGCGATGACGTTCTTGAGCGCGCCGCCGAGCTCAACGCCGACGAGGTCGTTGCCCGTATAGACCCGGAACGTGGGCCGGTGAAAAAGCGTCTGCACCAGCCGGGCGCTTTCGGGCTGGTCGCTGGCGGCGACGACCGCAGTGGGCACGCCGTGCGCCACTTCGATGGCCAGGGATGGTCCGGACAGCGCGGCGAGACGCGCCGTAGGGACGGTCTGCTCCAGTACCCCGCACATGGTCAGCCCGGTATTGAACTCGATGCCCTTGGTGACGCTGACGATCAGGCCGCGATAGCCGCCCAGCCGCGTGGTCACGCCCCGGAACGCCTTGCTGGGGACGGCCAGGACGACGACCTCGGCCCCGATCACGGCGGCAGTGAGGTCCGCCTCGTAACGGAAGCCGGGAGGGAGCGGCACGCCGGGCAGGTAGCGCTCATTCACCCGGGCCGAAGCGGTCTCGGCGAGGTGCGCGGCGTTATGCCCCCAGAGGGTGATCTGGTGGCCGTTCTGATGGGCGATGAGCCCGAGCGCCGTGCCCCAGGCCCCGGCACCGATGATGGCGACATTCATGGCCGGGGCTCCTGGGGCGGGGATTGTCCGTCCGGCTTCTTTTTGCCGAAGCGATGCTCCGTGCCGTTCTGGAGACGCTCGATGTTTGCTCTGTGCTTCCAGATGGCGAGCAGTCCGAGGATGAGGGTCAGCACCACAAACGCCCCCGGCTGGCGCAGGAGCGCCGTGGCCACCGGCAGGGCAGCGGCGGCGCAGACGCTGGCCAGGGAGACGTACCGGCTGACCGCGAAGACGATGATCCAGACGGAAATCGTGACGAGGAACGCACCCGGCACCAACGCCCCCAGTACCCCGGCCGAGGTGGCAATGCCCTTGCCGCCCTTGAACCCGAGCCAGCATGTATAGTTATGACCGAGCACGGCACAGAGGGCCGCAGTAAGTGGTAGGCCGACGGTGGCGGCCTGGGGGGCAAGCCGGGCAAACAGATGCGGCAGCAACAGCACGGCGAGCGCACCTTTCAAGGCATCCACCAGCAGGACAAGGATGCCCGGACCCTTGCCGAGCACGCGGAAGACATTCGTCGCCCCCATGTTCTTGGAGCCGACGGTCCGGATATCCACGCCTTTTGCCTTGGCGACCAGAAACCCGGTCGGCAGCGACCCGAACAGGTAGGCAAGCAGCGCGGTGAGCGCGTAACCGAGCAGTGACACGGGGCGGTTTTAAGGGGCGGGACGAGGTGGCACCAGTGCGAAAGCGGAGTGAGTCAGTAATCAGTAAACAGTGCGAAGACGGAAGTGTTGGTCGAGCCTGCGCCAATCACTGATCACTGATTTACTGATTACTGTCATTTCGCCTTGAACCAGGCGCGGGCCTGGTCGAAGCGGGAGTTGGTCTGGAAATCCTTGCGGATGTTTTCCGCCTTCGGGTTCTTGGCCAGCCGGGCGTCGCTCAGGCGGAAGCAGTTTTCCAGGGAGGCATTGGCCTCGGTGATCTTGCCGAGCGAAGCCTGCACCATGGCCAGGTTCAGCCACGTCTCGGGATGATCGGGCATCACCTGGGACAGGCGGAGCAGGGCGGCCTCCATGCGGTCGGCCCGGCCCAGCTCCCGGTAGCCCTCGGCCAGTTGGAGGAGCGTGTTGGCATCGTTGTTCGTCAGCATCGAATCCAGCGCCGCGATGGCCTCGTTGGTGCGGCCGGCCTGATACAGCAGGGCGGCCGACTGAAGCGCCCCCGGCGGGATGGCCGCCGAGGAGGTGGAGGCGGCGGCGGTGGGCTGGCCGGCCGGGCCACGCATGCGTTCCAGCTGCCGCACGAGATCGTGGACGCCGGCGTTGTCCGTGTCGAAATCGTAGCAGGTGCTGGCCACCATATAGGCATCCTCCTGACGGCCCGTGGAAGCGAGCAGCGAGGCGAGATTGAACACGGTTTCCGGGCTGTAGGGGCAGAAGGCGAAAGCCTCCTTCAGGGCGAACTCGGCCTCCTTGAGATAGAGCTGCTGCTGCACCGGATTGGTCGCCGTCTGGGCGCGCCAGGCGTAGATGCTCTTGCCCTGGGCGTTGCGGAGCTTGCTGAAGGACTTCTGGGCGTTGTCGTCCCGGACAAACTTCGGGTCGCCAGTAAAGCCCTTCAGCTCACGTTGCTTATAGGTGCGGAGGGCAAAGGCACAGATGTCCTTGATCGGGGTGTCGTAGGTGATCCAGTTGCCAATGAGGCGGGCGGAATACTGGCTCCAGAATTCGTGATCGCGGCGAATCTGGTCCGCCGTGAGATCAGGGGCCGGATTACGCTCGATCTTCATGATGATGCCGTAGGGGACGAGATGCGGGTACATCCATTTCAGCGGGAAGCTTTCCTCGATGTAGAACTCGTGGTCCGGGTTCTTGTCGAACATGACCTTGGTCAGGAGGCCGTTGATGGCCATGACCGCAATCTGTCCCGAGACGGACACCCGGCCATCCTGCAGCGGGGTGACAATTTCGCCGGGTTCCAGCTGGCCCTGAGAATAGCGCCGGGCGGCATCGGCGCTATATTCGGTGAAACTGCGGCTGAGATCGTCCAGGCTGGCGGTCTGGATTTCCCGGTCCGGATAGAGACCGCCCTCGCTGGGGGCGATCAGGTCGGGATAGGCCTCCTCGAGCAGCAGGCGGTTCAGGCGGACACGGTTCGGGGTGTTCGGATTCTGCTCGGCAAACCGGAGCATGCGGTCGCTGAGCGTAATGCCGTTGAAGCGCTTCGGATCGTCATAGAGCGACGGGCCGTCAATGAGTTTGTTCAGTCCATCCGCCAGGGTTTTGGCATCGCCATCCGCTGCGGCGCCGAGCTGTTGCCGCAAGTAGGAGGAAAGAGCCGCGGAGTCGGGCGGCGTTTTCAACCGCGCCGTGTTGAGGTCGGGCAGCTTGGACGGCGCCATCGGCGTGCCGTGCAGCCGGGCCTGGAACGCCTTCAGGTCGGTGATCTGGGACGGCTGGAAGAACGAGCTGCCGGCGCGGCGCTCCTTCTCGATGTTGGCACCCAGCTTGGTGAAGAAGCGGTCCAGCGGTGCGGCCATGCTGGCGAGCATGTTGGTGCGCCCGCGGGCGACCGAATTGGCGTCGTTCAGCATGTCATAGAAGAACGGCGGATCGGACTGGGCGCTGCGGTTGTAGTGCGCGCGGATATAGTCGAGGTAGGTGTCGTCCGCGAGGGCGTTCTGGGTGATGAGCACGACGTCGCGCCGGTCGAAGTTCGGGTCCCGGCGGTCTTTCGCGGGGATGAAGCTTTCGCAGAAGATCATGTAAGTCGGGCAGAAACGCCCCGGATCGGTGCCGCCATAAAGCACGGCGTCGCGGGCCATCGAGGGATAGAGCGGTTTGCCGTCCTTATCCTTGGGCGCGGGAGCCGCCGAGGTGTCAGCCCCTGGCTCAAACATGTCGTGGCCAAACCAGAAGCCGAAGTAGTGGTGGCGCTGCTCGTTGTCGCCCCAGTGGGAGAGGATGGCATCGGTGGGAATGAGCAGAAAGAGGGCGAGGAACGGCGTGAAGAAGGACTTCTGCTGCCGCAGGAAGACGAAGATCAGAAACCCGACCGAGATCAGCACGCTGATCGCGGCGGCCACGCGCAGGATCGTAAACTGCGAATCCCCCCAGACCGTGCCCAGCTCATACAGGTTGAAGGCAAACGCCGCAAAACCACCGATGAAGAGGGGCCAGCGGACCTCCTCGAAACGGGTCAGGATCAGCGCCCCGATGAGCGAGATGCCGTAGCCGATGGCGAGGGCGATGACGACGTGCGAGGAGGTGAAGAACACCTTCACCAGCTCGCGGCTCTGCCGGTCCACGCCGGGGTTCAACAGGACCAGCAGGAGGAGGGCGAGGCAGACGTAGATGCCGGTGAGGCCGATGATCCAGCCGCGCTCGCGGCGCTTCATCCGGTTGAGGAAGGCAAAGGGCACGAGACCGACCAGCAGGTTGGCCCAGTTGAATTCCTCCTTGCAGCCCTGGGCATACATCGCGATCTGCTTCCCCAGGGTGATGATGTCGATGCTCGGATTGGTCTTCTCGTACTGGCCTCGGGTAAAGGCGTGGATGAAGCCCTTCCAGGTGCGGGGGTATCCCCAGTTCATGGGCGGATTGCTCATCGAGGAGAGCGGCATGTAGAAATAGAATGCGGCACCGGCGAGGAAGCACAGGCCGCAGGCGATGGCGGGCCACCAGTAGGCCAGGAGGCGTTTCTGCTTTTCCGTGCCGTACGACAGGCCAAACAGGCCCGCGATGGCCGCCATCAGCGCAACGGCCAGCAGCTTCAGGCCGGTGATGGCGGTAGATTCATAGCCTTGCAGATCCCGGATGAGCTTCTCCGCCTCGGACGATTTGCCCTGGGCCACGAACTGGCCGGCCTGGGCGGACAGGCTGGCGGCGGTATTGCCCGCGAAGTGATAGTTGAAATACAGGAGCAGCAGCAGCCCGGTGACGATGCCAGTGATCCAGAGCCGGGCCTGCCGGGAAAGCTCGCCAGAAAACGCATAGGCCGTCGCCAGCGAGCCGATGCCGATCAGGTTGAAGATGAAGAAGACGCCCGGATTGTCGGCGAGGATGCCGAGGAACCCAAACGCGCGGCCGGTGATGACCAGCGCGTAGAAGAGGGCGTTGGCGAAGAAAAAGTCGCGGCCCAGCTTCGGGCTGGCGGCGATGACCGCCACCTCGATGCCGACGGCGGCCACAATCAGCGTCTGGTGGTTGCAGAAGCAGAGGCCGAAGAGGAAAAGGGCCAGATACAGGTAGCGGCGCTGGTGCGGCGCGTACATCCAGCGCAGCAGGCAGGTCAGCATGGCCATGAAGGTGAGCACGGCGAGCGTGTACACCTCGACGATCACGGCCTGGCTCCAGATGTAGCCGTTGAAACCGAGCAGCAGGGCCCCCACCAGCCCGGATACCATGCAGAGGGGATTCTCCCAGCGGCGTTCGAGCGACTTGAAGAGGTCGATGCTCTCCAAAATCATGCTGCTGCCCCGCGAGATCAGGAGCCCGACCAGGCCGGCAGAAATGGCCGCCGCCACGGCGGAGGAAACCGCGACCCGGAAGGCGATGTTGCTGAAGGGGATCAGCTTGGTGAACGCCCAGGTATAGATCGTCCACACCGGATAGCCGGGAGGATGCGGCACGCCGGCATACATGGAGCCGACAGCCAGTTCACCGGAGTCTTCCAGCGTGAGGTCGGGGGCGATCGTGTACAGATAGCCGGCGAGCACGATCAGCGTGGCGATCAGGAACGTCAGCCAATCGACGCGCCGGAACAGCGGGGCTGGCTTGGCGGGCTCGGGCTGGACGGCCTCAGGAGCCGGAACGGGCGGTCTCGACGCGTTCGCGGCACCTTTGCCGGGGAGTGACTTGGATTTGGACATAGTCGCGGACGGAAAAACAAATGGGGCGGGGGATCAGTTGGCCCCGCCCAAGGAGGCGTTAGTGGAGGGAACCAGGGCGTGATTTGTCCACGTAAAACTGGAGGTCAGCGCGTTCTGCGCGCTCTGTTCCGCAGCATGGCGATAGGCGGCGTAAAGGGGGGTGTTGGTCCAGCCAAAGCCCGGCCAGACGGCAGCCTCGACGTGGCCCGCCGGATGCACACCCAACGTGGCCAGCAGCATCAGGCAGCCGAGGGCCGGTGCCGTCCACGCCAGCCAGAACGTCGGGCTGGCCGGGGCATTAGGAGCCGGCGGGGCGGGGAATAGGCGTGACTTAAGCGCCGGAGACGGGCGGCGCGGCGTCCAGGAAGACAGCAGCGTCAGCAGCGGATCGTTCGGATTCATAGGTATCAGCCTCAATGGTTTCGCGCAGGCAGGCGCGAATCTTTTGCAAACCGTAGCGGTAACGGCCGGCGGCCGTATTGGGTGACAGGCCCAGCAGGCCCCCGATTTCCTCAAAGGTGTGCTGGTGCCAGATTTTCAGGACAATCACCTCGCGCTGCTCCGGCGGCAGCTGGCGCAGGCAGCTCATCGCCTCGCGTTCACGGGGGGATTCGTCGGACGAACGCTCAAACCAGCGGCGCGACTCAAATTCGCGGGCCACCCGTCGCCAAAGGGAGCGGTGGCGGTTGAGGGCGCGATTGCGAAAGGCCCGGACCAGGTACCGGTCGGGCTGGGCGGGGGCTCCGGCCATTTCCAGCAGCGCGGCGAACACCTCGTGGACGACGTCTTCCGCCTCGCCATGCCCCAAGCCGAGCGCACGGCCATAGAGGATCAGGCCGGCGGCCTGTGCCTCATAGAGCGGTTCGCACCAGGAACGGTTGGAGTGGTCTTGGCTCAATTCTTCTACCCGACAGACACTGCCAGCCGGGGATTTGTATGTCGCGGGGAAGTTTTTTGAGCCAAGAGAGGAGCGGGAGATCCGTGACGGCGAACGGCGAATGCGCAATTCGTAGCTTCCCGGGTTCGGTCAGCCCAGACCCCAATGGGCACCTAGGTGATGAGGCTGTTGGCGTGAACCCCGGGCAAGAAACCTGCCTCTCAGCGAAAACCCGCAGACGCCCTCTCCGCCCTAAAAGACGCCGAGGTTGCTTACTTGGGATGGGTCGCGGCCAGCTTCGCTTTCCCGCCCTCGAATGTGATCAGATAGATTCCGGAGTAGTCGTCGTCCTTCCACAGCGCCGGTTCGGGCTGGATCCCGAGCGCGGCAGCAAACTGGGGCAGCGACTGATGTACCCAGCAGACCAAGACGGTTTTGCCCTTCAGCGCCGGGTCGGCGAGCAACTGCTCGGCGAGCCGGGCATAGTCGCCGGCGGCGAATGGGGTGCCAATCTGGAGGTGCAAGGCCTGGGCCAGCGGTTCCAAGGTTTCGACCGGCCGCACGCTCGGATGCTGTTTCGTCGGGCGCGGAGCAAAGAGGACGTCCGGTGTCCGCGTCGGAGCGTTGGTGAAATAGCCCACCCATCGTTCGGCGCGCTCCCGGCCGGTGGCGGTGAGGTGCGGGTCATCATGGCTCTCGGGCTTCTCCCCATGCCGGATCAGCAGAATACGGGCTGGCTGCGCAACGACCGGAGTGGCCGCCAGCAACAGCAGCAGCGACGTCCACAACCGCAACCACCATTGTTTCATGCCCGTTGGACTCGCGAAGCTCCCGTTCTGTTCGATTCCAAAATGATGACACCCATCGTCGCCAGGGCGTCCGCGTGGCAGGAGGCCACATCCGACCAGACGGGGGCATCGCCTGACTGGCGGGACAGTCACGCCCAGTCTGGCTCGGGACTTTGGACTCGGGACCTGGGACCCAAGACCGGCGCAACCAAAGTTTCGGCGTGGTGTTTCAAAAGGGATGAGTTACGGTTCAATCATGCGCTGTGGAACAGGGGTGCTAGCCATCGGTTGTGGCCTGCTGGGGTTTGCGGGCCACGCCGCCATTGCCGAAGACGACGCCACCCCGGCACCCCCGGCGAGCAGCTACATCGTCATCACCAACCGTAACGCGTTCGGCATCAAGCCTCCACCGGTGCCGCCGGATCCCGCACCGGTTGTTCCGGCCACCCCGCCGCCCAATCTTTTCCTGACCGGGCTGAGTTTCCTCAATGGTTCCAAAAGGGCCTATCTGGTCGTAAACAAGACCGGGGCCAAGCAACCCGAATATCTCTCGGTAGAAGAGAATTACGACAGCGACGGACTTCAGGTACTTGAGATTGATCCACGCAAGCAGATCGTCCGGGTACGCAATGCAGGTACGGAGGTGACGCTGAACTTCAAGGATAACGGGTTGAAGGCCAACGCGGTGCCGGTCATGGCCCCGGGTGCGCCCAATGGCGGGCCGATGCGCGGGGTGCCTCCTCCTCCCGGTTATGCACCACAGCCGGCGGCCCAGCCGGTCGCGGCTGCGGCCCCGACCATCATCGGTCGGGGTGGTTCGGCGGCTGACAATGCGGCGACCGCCCCGGCTGCCGCCGTAGCCTTGGACGCTGCTGCCGCCGACGCTCCTGCGGTGCGGCAACTGCCGTCGCGGCGCGGGGTTTATCTGGGCGGAGGCGCGGGGGCCGTGCCGGCGCAGAACCTGGACACGGGCGTGACGCCTACCGGTCCAGCAGCGCCGTCACATCCGGGTACGGTGAATGGCACTTTGCGGCCGGGAACCCCGGTCCCCCCCCTTCCGGGACAATAGTGTGGCAGGAGGGAGAGTTTTGCCGAGTGCGACTCATTCGCCGGGACGAGACTGACGAGCTGCCATCGGAGCAATCCTGTCCCAATCATGAAAGCTCCGTGACCCGGGCATCTTTATAAACTGCCAGTTCACGGATGCGCGTGGGAACAGGCGTCATGGACTGGTTGGCTTTCCGCTTCCGGTCGTGCTCTCCAGTCTGAGTGTTCCCAAATTGGTGGCCGTGGGCCGGCCCAGGGGATAATAGTCAAATGGCATCGTTTTCTGCCGATAGCCGGCCTGCTGAACCGACAGGGTGAAAGGAGCCGGGGCGCAGTCAGTGACGAAAAAATATGCTCCCCACTGACGGAGTGGGGCGACCAAGAAGGAACCGTCTGCGCCTGTGATTGCCCTGCCGGCCGGATTGTCGCCATCCGCTGGTGCAACCGAAACGGACGCGCCGGTCACGGGAGCGCCGGTACGGGCGTCAACGACCTTACCCGACGCGCTGGGACGCAGGGTGTAATGGTAAGGGATGCAACCTACGCCAACAAAGGCTGCCAGCAGGGGAGGCAAAACAACGTGGGCGCGAATTTTCACGGGGCGCAAAGCAGGCAGGAGTGGATTGTCCGGGAATGGGCGGACTGACTCACGCAAACTTCAAACGACGGGTTGGTAACAGGCCGGGGTGTTGCTTCAAGTCTGTTCTCCCGTGCTGTGACGCTGACGGATCATTGGGCGGATGCGGTTGCGACGGGAGTTAACTGTAGCAGCAAAAAGCCCCTTGGGGATGAACCCAAGGGGCCTTTTTCTTTGGTGCGCACGGCAGGACTTGAACCTGCATGCCTTGCGGCACTACCACCTCAAAGTAGCGCGTCTGCCAATTTCGCCACGTGCGCATGAACAAAGTGATTCCGTCACCACGGGCTTAAATGGTCGGGGCGGTGAGATTTGAACTCACGACCTCCTGGACCCGAACCAGGCGCGCTAGCCAGCCTACGCTACGCCCCGAACCTTAAAGCGGGGCGGAAGATGGGAAACAGCCGCCGGCTTTGCAAAGAGTTTTTTGCCTGCCAGATCACTTTCTACGCCAGATGTGCATCTTAACCGTCGGAAATCGTCAGAATCCAAGCCCTTTGCTGAGGGTATGGATGCGGACCAGATCGTGATTGGACGTGATGTAGAGCGTCGAGCCGTCGTCTCCCCAGGCGCAGTTGCCGGTGGGCTGCCCCGTACGCAGCGTGCCGAGGTGCTTGCCGGTCGGGCTCAGGATGAGCACCCCGCCGGGGCCGGTGCACCAGAGGTTCCCGCGGATATCGACCTTCATGCCATCGGGCAGGCCGGGGCGGTCGGCCCGGATCAGCGACCGGGCATCGAAGAAGACCCGCCCGTTGTCGATGGTGCCGTCCGCCTTCACGTCATGGGCCATGACGACGGGGGCATCAGGATCGGACTGCGTGACGTAAAGGATCTTTTCATCGGGTGAGAGGCCGATGCCGTTGGGGAAGGTCATCTTGCTGGTGAGCAGGATGGCGGCAGTCCCGGGGCGGAGCAGATACACGCCGTTGAACATCAGTTCCTTCAGCGGGCTCTGGTTACGTCCGGTCAGACCGTAAGGTGGGTCGGTGAAGTAAAGGTTCCCGGCATGATCGAAGACGACGTCGTTAGGAGAGTTGAAGTGGCGATCATCGAAGAGCGTAACCAGTGGCTCATAGGTCCCGGTGACGCCGTCGCGCTTCACCAGCCGCGAGATGCGGCGATCGCCATCCTGGCAGAGGATCAGCCGTCCGGCGCGGTCGGTAATGAGGCCGTTGGAGCCGGGTTCGGCAAAGCCTTCGCCATGGCTGGTGTGGCCGCTGGGCGACAGATAGAGCGAAAGGCCGTCCTTGTCGGACCAGCGGTAAACCTTGTTCTCCGGCACATCCGAGAAGACCAGCGCCCGCTCGCGCTTGAGCCAGGTCGGGCCTTCGGACCAGTGCATGCCTTCCGCCAGTTTTTCCATCTGGGCGGCGGGTGCCAGCAGCGCATCGAGCTCCGGTGAGAGGCGCTCGACCGAGCCGTAGGTCGTTCGGGTGGGTGAGGTTTGCTGCGCGTGGGCGAGGAAGGCCGCCGCGAGGAATGCGGGGAACAGGAAGGACACTTTCATGGGATGCGGCAGGTTAGGGGCCGCCGGTCGATTTGGTCAACCGACTGGAAAACCGAAACGGCCCGGATTGAGGGCCGGATCGCATTTTGGATTAAGGAATGCCCGCAGCCGCCGATGACGTGGGAGCGGTTCCTCAACCGAACCGCCTTCGAATCCAGCACGCAGCGCGCGATCCGACTGCCCGGATGCGCCATTGATCCTGTTATGGGCCAAAGCCGACACCGTCATAGCGCCTCCGCCAAGCCACGCATCCCGGCGGAATGGAGAGGGGGGCGCTTGCCTGCGGCTTGGGTTGCCCGAGGCGATCGCTGCCCGGCGTTTCGAACCTCACCCGTGCCGTCGGCATGAAAATCAAATCTGTGCTGAACCTCGTTCAGAAAGTCTTCCGCAGTTTTGCCCGTCGCGTCGAGCCACCGGTCGCCGAGATCGACACGGCCTGCCAGAAGCCGACCCAGGGCACCGCCAGCGCCGCTGAGGCAAGCGCCGCGCCCCCTCGACAGCTCGATGTTCACGCTGCCACGCACCCAGACACCACCGCTGACGGGCACCAGCTCATGGATTGTAGGGGCAAGGGTGGTAACCCGTTTCCCGATCAGGGTTCGGAACCGGCCAAACCGCGGGCCACTTCCCATGGCTGGCATGACCTTGAGGCCCGTTGCGCGATGCCGGCCGATCAGTCCGGTGCTGCTGTCCCTGAAACCGGCAACGGCAACGAGAAACGCCTCCGCCAAGGCCAACGCAAACGCCGGGCAGGCGGATGAAATCCCTTTGGGTTGGCGCAGCCGTCGTGGCGGCGAGGAGAATCGGGATTGGGTGGTTCACCACTCCGCACGCCGGTTTGTCGCGGCAATAGCCTTGAATTTTCCGAGCAAGGCTCGCCCCATCCGGGCGCGTCACTATGCCATCGGCAGCGAAATCTTCCGCCTCCATCCAGCGACCGCTCTGGCTCGCTGCGGACGGCCGGTCCGTCCACATCCTTGACCAGACGCGGCTGCCGCATGTTGTCAAGACCCTCCGTCTGCGGACCGTGGACGATGCGGCCCGGGCCATCGTCACGATGGAAGTGCGTGGCGCGCCGCTGATCGGCGTGACGGCGGCCTATGGCGTCGCGCTCGCAATGCGCCGGGATGCGTCGGACGCGTCCCTCGCCGCCGCGTATGACCAACTCATTCACACCCGGCCGACGGCGGTGAACTTGCGCTGGGCGCTGGACCAGATGCGGTTCCTGCTGCAACCGCTGCCCCGAGAAAACCGGATATCTGCCGCCTATGCCCGCGCCGCCGAACTGGTGGAGGAGGACGTCGCGACAAACCGCGCCATCGGGGAACACGGCCTGAAGATTTTCCGCGAGCTGCTGGCGCGCAAAAAATTAGGCGAACCGCTGCAGGTGATGACCCACTGCAACGCCGGACGCATCGCCACCCTCGACTGGGGCACGGCCACCGCGCCGATGTACCTTGCACACGCGGCGGGCCTGCCCATTCACGTCTGGGTCAGCGAAACAAGGCCACGTAACCAGGGCGCGGCGCTCACGGCCTGGGAACTCGGCGGACGCGGCGTGCCGCACACGCTGGTGACCGACAGCTCGTGCGGCCACCTCATCCAGCGAGGGCTGGTGGACCTCGTCATCGTCGGCGCGGACCGCGTGACGGCCCGGGGCGACGCCGCGAACAAGATCGGCACCTACCTCAAGGCACTCGCCGCCCGCGCGCACGGTATCCCTTTTTATGTCGCGTTTCCGGGCACGACCATCGATTGGACCCTCCGCGATGGTCTGGTGGAAATCCCCATCGAGCAGCGCAACGCCCGCGAGCTCACTCACGTTACGGGGCTCGCGGCCAATGGCCGGCCTACTGAAGTCCGCCTCGCGCCGGAAGGCACCCCGGCGCGGAACGACGCCTTTGATGTGACGCCGGCCCGGCTCATCACGGGCTTTATCACGGAGCGCGGTGTGTGCCGGGCCAGTGCGGCGGGATTACGGCGGCTGTACCGCCGGGACTGATACGAAAGCCGGGGCACAATGTTCTGCTGGCGTCCCGCCGGCAGGGGGTTGCCGAAGCCTGTTGCGGCAGAATTTACACGCCTTGGTCCGCCCGCACCCTCTGCCGGCAAGATGCCGGCAGCACATTATAGCGGTTTAATAAATTCTGTAGCTGATGAAAGCGACCGGCCCCGGTAATTTGGACCCATTCCATTAGCACCGGGCTTCAGCCCGGTGGCCGGTCCGCCCTCCGGCCCAGCCGTTTTAACGGCTTGTCGGGAATAGGCGGGGCCGTCGTCGCCGAAAAACGGTTGAAACCGTTGGACCTCAAAGATTCCCCACCCGGCTGA
>CAIXUG010000074.1 GCA_903922605.1 uncultured Verrucomicrobiota bacterium | reverse complement strand
GGGCCGGCACAACCGGGTGGGCACGCTCTCCTTTGCCGACGGTCACGTGGAGGCGCACCGCTGGGTGGATTCCCGTACCATCCTAACGAGCAAGCGAAAGGTCCAAAACGCACTCATCCAGCCTAACAACCAGGACATCATGTGGTTGGCACCCCACGTGTCCGCCGCGCACCCCCCGTGATGAGACCCGATTTGGTGCCTGCCCGGCTGGGGCGCGCGGTCGTCACCGGCTCGCCAAGGGGGTGATGGACTGTGCGCTCATGTTTGACCGCCCACCCATGCTCCGTCCCAAACTCCGCACCACTTCCTCCCGCCACGCCAGCGCGGTTAACGCCCCCTTTCACCTCGACAATCCACCTTGGCGCTCCTAGAACCGGCCTCATTGGCCGGTGCCGCGCCCGGTGCCGGCCGTCGAGACGATCGCCCCGCGATTTCCCTGCACATGCACCCCTCCCCGACGATCCGCGCCGCCACCTGGGTTGGGTGCCTGTTCGCCCTGCTGCTCACCCTCGGCCAGGCGGGGGCCAAGAGCTACCAGTGGAGCGACTCGGCCCCGTTCCCGGGCTCATGGTCCATCGCCGCGAACTGGAATCCGGCCGGCCCGCCGCAGGATGGCGACGACGTCACCATCCTCGGCAGCAGTTCGGCCGTGATGCTCGATACCAAGGTGAGCCTGAATTCCCTCACGCTCGGCGGAGGCGCCCAACTGAGGGTCGGGAAGGACCTGCTGGTGACCGGTGAGTTCGACCTGCAGGTCTCCACGCTCGCCGGCGGCGGCGGTGCGGTGACGGTCGGCGGGCTCATGCGCGTGGACCCTTTCCCGCCCTCCTTCAACCAGTCGTTCCTGGCCTGCCCACTGACCAACAACGGTACGGTGATCGTCACCGGCGGGGCTGTGCTGCAGTACAGCGCCCCCGTCACGCTCCAGAACAACGGCACCTTCACAATGGCCGACCAGGCCACCCTGAATTTCGGGCCGCAGAACGGAGGCCAGCTGGTGAACGGCAAACTGTTTACTGCCGGTAATTCAGTGATCAGCGGCGGCAATGAGAAAGCCCGGTTCACCACCACGGCCGGCGGTACCGTCTCGGTGCAGGCCGGGAAGACGCTCCAGATCACCACCAGCGCGCTGGTGGGCTGCAGCGGCACCTTCAACACGGATGCGAATGGCACCATCGACATCAATGCCACCACCGCCTTCCATGACGGCGCGCAGCTGACCGGGCCGGGGATCATCCTGCTGCGCTCCGCCAACAACTCGGCGGATGGCGCGGTCACGGTCGCGGGCAATTTGCAGCTCGGCGACGACCAGGGCGGGGCCGGCTGGAACGAACAGGGCACGCTGACCCTGAAGTCCCTGGGTGCGCTCTCATGGTACGGCGGCACGATCCAAGGTCCGGGACCGGACAACCCGGGGATCATCGTGAACGATGGCGTCGTCGTCTGCCGCGGCAACGCCGCACCAAACCTTTACAGCACCATCCTCACCAATCACAACATCCTCCTCCTGGGTGGCGGCCAAAACCTGAGCATGGGTTACGGGGCTCAGATCGTGAACGACACTGACAATTCCCAATTCAGTGCCCTTGTCGGCTCCGCCATTGAGCCGCTTTCCTCCGGAACTCCCGGCTACGACCACGCCTCCATCCTGAACCAGGGCGGCGCCGAGTTCATCTCGTCCGTCGGCACGAACGACATCTTCTTCGTCAAGGTGCCCTTTTATAATGACTCGGGCCACGTGGTGGCGCGGCAGGGCACTCTCATCTTCGATGGGGGCGGCAGCCTCGGAGACACTCTCAGCGGCGGTATTGGGCCGGCCCAGGTCCAGTACCGGGGCGGCCATTTCTCCGTCCCATCCGCCGGTGCCGGTCTGCGAACCCGGGCTTCCACGATTCTCCTGAACGGTGCGATCTTTGACCTGACCGGCGGGGCCGGGATCACCGTTCAGAACGGCACGGTCCAGCAGTCCGCCGGCACGATTCAGGGAACCGGAGCATTGAAAATTGCCGGGGGCGATTTCCTCTGGACGGGCGGTTCGCTGGCGATTTCCAACGGCCTGACTGCCGCGGTGGCCGTGGACGCAGGGGCCTCGTTCACCGTCCAGGGTCCCGACTACAAATCGCTCACCGGCGGGCCGCTGGTGAACCGCGGCACCGTGACGCTGGTCCACAATGCCGGGGGCAACGAGACGAGTTCCATCCTCGTCGGCGACGGGATGGTCATCGACAACCATGGCACGTTCAACTTCGCCGCACCCGCCGGCCTGACCGACGCCTCGACCGGGGTCCGCCCGGTCTTCACCAATGAGACCGACGGCGCGGTCATCAAGTCCGACAACAGCACCAGCCGCATTGGGTTTCCCCTGCGGAACCTCGGCCTCATCCGCGCGGAGCTCGGCGTCCTCGACCTGGCCGCCCTGGATGGTTCCGGGGGCACGGCCGAGGTAATCAGCCTCGAATCGGGCACGCTCGATCTCGAGCAGACGACGAGCATCGGCGGAATGCTGCGCGGCAGCGGCCGGATTGTTGTCAGCGGCACCGTGACCAACGAAGACGACTGGCAGGTGGGCGAACTGCTGGTGAGCGGCGACGCGGCGAACGCCGGCAAACTCACCCTGGGCGATCCTCCGGGCCCGCCCCAGTCCCTGAATTCGCGGCCCGGCGCGCGCCCCGCCGGCAACCCCGTCGGCTCCGCCCCTCTCGGCCGCTTTGCCCCGTTCCACTTCACGCAATCCGCCGCCGGGAGGCTGGTCGTGCCGGTCGTGGGCACCAACGCGGCGGCCGGGGAATTCGGCCGGGTGCAGGCGGGCGGCACGGCCACGCTCGACGGCGCGCTCGAGGTGGTCATCCAGGATGGTTACGCGCCTCCGGTCGGCGCCACCTTTCCGTTCCTCACGGCCAACCGGCGGGTTGGCACCTTCAGCAGCGTGACCCTCCCGGCCGGCTTCACCCTCAGCTACGGCCTCTCCGGCGCGACCCTCGTGGTGACCGGTCCCGTACCAGTCCAGATCCTTCCGCCCGCCGTCGTCGCCGGCCAGTTCCAGTTCGGCTTCAACACCATCGCCGGGCGCGCCTACACGGTCGAATATGCCGATGACCTGAATGCCGGCGGCTGGACCCCCTATACGAACGTCATCGGGGACGGCTCCGGCCTCCAGCTCACCCTGCCGCCGCCGCCCCCGTTGCCGCCCCGCCGGTTCTTCCGCGTCACCGAACCCTGACGCTGTCCTCCGCGCCTTGTCGGGGACGGGAAGCGCTCCAAGGGGGCGTCTTAGAGCGGTTCCATAAATGATATAGCCACGAGAAAAGGCGTATTGGGAAACCGCTGTGCGAGTTGGGATCTCGGAGCGACGCAAGCTCCCTTCCCCCTCACCCTAACCCTAACCCTTGGGGAGAGGGAACAGCCGGGCGGCTTCACGGGTTGTTGGCCGGTGCTTCCGGCCAGTCCAGCGCCTGAGTTTTGCCCGAGGACTGGCGACGATTCTCCCTCTCCCCAAGGGAGAGGGCCGGGGTGAGGGGGAAGGGCGCAAACGGACGGCAATGTCGCTGGAAACGATTGAAGTCGGATCGAACGGTTCAACGACCAGGCGATGCTGGCCCTTGCTCAGAGGATTGGCACCTGGAGTACGCACCTGCCAGAAGCGACAAAAGCCCTGCCGCCCGGAGGGTTTTCGCGTCCGAGAGCCGGATGACCGCGTTGCTCCGCCCCCGCACCTCCTCCTGACTCCGGACGCAGTCCCTCCTGTCTCCGGTCTCCTTCGGCCCGCTTAGCCTCGCAATTGCGGGACGGATCGGCAGATTCGGGCGCCTCGCCTTGAACATGAATCGCCGACTCTTTTTTCAGACCGCTGCGGCGCTTGCCTTGCTGTTGTCCCTGACCGTGCGGGCAGGGGATTGGCCGCAGTTCCGCGGGCCGCTCGGGAACGGTGTCGCCCAGGAGCCCAAGGCGCCGCTCCATTGGGGACCGACGAATAACGTCCGCTGGCAGGCGACCCTCCCGGGTCCGGGTAACAGCAGCCCCATCGTTTCGCACGGGCGCGTCTTCGTCACCTGTGCGGAAGACTCGGGCCGGAAGCGAAACCTGTACTGCTTCGACCGGCGGACGGGCCGACAGCTCTGGGTGCGGACCGCTGCGTTTCCCCTCGTTGAACCAACGCATCAGTCGAATCCCTATTGCGGGTCAACTCCCGTCGCCGACGGCAGGCGCGTGGTGGTCTGGCACGGCTCGGCCGGTGTCTATTGCTACGACTTCGACGGCAGGGAACTTTGGAAAAAGGACCTCGGTGAAGTGCGCAACGAATGGGGCTATGGCTCCTCCCCGATCCTGCATCGGGGAAAGGTCATCCTGAACTTCGGTCCGGGCGAACGGGCCTTTCTGACCGCGCTGGACCTGAAGACGGGCAAACAGCTCTGGCAATACGACGAACCCGGCGGTCCGAAAACCCTCCTCAAAGGAAACTGGGGCTCGTGGTGTACGCCCATCGTCGCCCAGGTCGGCGGCCAGGAGCAGATCCTTTGCAGCATGCTCACGCAGGTGGTCGCCTGCGATCCCAAGACCGGCGCCAGGCTGTGGTTCCTCGGGGGATTGGCGGAACCCAAAGTGGATCTGATCTATGCTTCGCCCGTGGTCTCGGGCGACATTGGCGTCGCGTTCACGGGCTGGGGAAACGGACCCACGATTGGTTTCAAACTGGGCGGAACCGGCGACGTGACCGCTTCCAACCAGCTGTGGCTGGGGCGACAGCCCCAGCGGATCGGCTCGGGTGTGGCCGTTGATGGATTCCTCTACATCGTCAACGCCGGACCCGGGACCGCCCAATGCATGGAATGCTCGACCGGAAAAATCCGGTGGACCGAGCGGCTCGACGGCGGAGAGAGCTGGGGCTCGGTCGTGCTGGCCGCCGGGCGGCTGTATGTCACGAGCCGGAGAGGCGTGACCACCGTTTTCCGGCCCGATCCGGAGAGGCTCGAAGTGTTGGCCATGAACGACCTGGGCGAGCCGAGCAACGCGACGCCCGCCATTTCCGACGGCCAGATTTTCCTTCGCACCGACGGGCACCTCTACTGCATCGCGGACCACTGATACCATTTCCCGATGAGAATCGGACGACGGGGTAGGGACGGGCGCGCTGCGCCGTCCCCGTCGCCAAGCGCAGCGTCAGGCGATGGAAGGAATGCCTACGGCCTCCGCACGCCTCTGCCGCCCCTACAGGGCGGGGACGGCTCCCGCGCCGCGCCCGAATTCAGTAACCCCCGCGCCCAGGACAGCGCGTTGGGCGGCGCCCCCCACTACGCCGGGGATGAGCTCCTGGCCGCCCGTTTCGCCGATTGTCACCTCTACGACCGCGCCCTGGCCAATGAGGAGATCAGGCGCTCCGCACACTGAAATCGAAACGACGCTAAATTTTCCCCGACTTAGCTGGAAATTGCGGCGGCCGGGTCGTTGCGCAGGACCTTTTTCCAATTTCGTAGCAGCCGACGTGAGGAGGCTCTGACTTGGAACAAAGGTGGAGCCTCCTCACGTCGGCTGCTACGCCACGAAGGGAAGCCCCCTCGTTGCCAGAGAGATTTCCACAGAGCATCGCCGGGCCTGGGTTTGAGTTCAGTGTTGCAAGTGTTGCCAACTGTTGTATTCTGTTGTGCATGCAGCCTGATGCCTTGTTGGCTTTGGCCAATGAAATGCCGAGCAAGTTTGGAGTGGAGTCATATCGGGATACGATTTCTGCGCTCCGAAGAAAGCGCTACTCATGGCGCGAGATCGCGGACTTCCTAATCGAAAAAGGCGTCAAGACTGATCACGCCAGAATTTACCGGATGATGATGCTGGATGATCCACTATACGATTTCGACGACGCCTCTTTAAATATTGGTGGCCAGTTGTTTGAATCGCAAAAAGGACTGCCGCTCAAGCCTTACAATCTTGGCATGTACATCCGGGTAAAGTCGAAACTGACCTGCATCCAGTTGGAGCATCCTGAGAAAGTGGACTCAACTTGGTGCCAATGTCAGTTTCGACTTTCGGCGCGTCCAAATCGCATTTGGCTAAAGAAGCTTCACGATATGCTGCATGCTGAGTTCCGTCCTGAGTGGCCTCACCATTTGGTTTGCGTAACCGGCTATGAGCTAAAGTTTGAAGGAGACGTATTGGCTTTGGATTCCCAAACATTCAATCTTGAGCAGCATTTTCAGGAAGTCCGGGATGGGATATTACGGACAACTGAGTATTTCAGAAATGACAAGACACAGTTCCCCGCCATTCTGAAATCCAATGAAGCGAGGAATCGAAAGATTCTTGATCTCTATTCTAGTTCTAACGGAGAAGGCGATTCGGATCATCTCCAGGCTCATACTGAAGATTATTCCGATAAGACCGAACGGTTGAAAAAGCAGTTCGAAAACCTTGAATTGCATTAAATACATGGATCAAGAATGAGGAACAGCAATGGCACTGCTCTATAAATACCTGTCACCAGAGCCCACCAAGGATGGCATAACGCTTCCACTTCTCGTTCTAAAGACGATGCGCTTAAGCGCCACAAATCCGTGCGCCTTCAATGATCCGTTTGAAGTTCGCCCTTGGTTCAACCAGATACGCCATAATCACGCCGCGAGGACTCAAGAGTCGTTTCACAAGCAGGTCATGGGAATTGACCACTCCTTAGTGATGGGGCGATCAATGGCGGAGATCCCCACGGAGAACGCTTCTGGTTTTGGAGAACACCTCAATAAACGGTTTCGTGACGAGATTGGGAGAAGATTCAGAGTGCTTTGCTTAAGCGAAAATCCAAAAAGTGTCCTAATGTGGGGGCACTACACGCAGGCACACGCAGGAATAGTCCTTGGTATTGATACTGACGTATCGGGGTTCAACCAAGGAATGAAATCAAATGGTTTTGAGGTGCTTTATTCTGAAGATCGGTCGAAAACAAAACTTCCTCTGGCCTTCTACCAAAGCCCTTCGGTAGAGATGTTCGATTTGAGAGGCAACCTCGTGAATCATCCGGACCAAGAAGTGGAGAGCGATGGCGGATTGGTTATCCCGTTTAGTGAATACCGTCGACAAGTCGAGCAAGCTGAAATCAATGCTTTGTCCATAAAAGCAAAAGACTGGCATTATGAACAGGAGGTTCGCTACATCTACAAACTACCTGAACATTCGAGCCAATTGGTCTTCGAAAATAAGCGCCATTTCGTTTCAATTCCGCCGCAGGCGCTTCGCGAGATTATTTTCGGTTTTCGTGCCGATCCGAATCTTGTCCGGAGCGTAGTGGGCCTGTTTCGTGAAGGGAAAATTGGCAACCCACGGCTAATGTACGCGGAATGCCATCCCAATCTTTACGAAGTCAAGCCGCAAGAAACAGGCGCCCAATACCTGCTAGATTATTTTCAGACTGTTCTTCCGAGTATGTGAAGGCACTTCCACCTTGAGATGGACATGAGTGCATAGTGAAGGGAAAGGAGCCAAGCATCTCGGCACTCAATGCTTCGCCGCCGGTTCCGGCAGCAAAGCCCCCGGTGCATGGACAAAATCAAACCCCGTCACCGCCTCGGCGGCGAGAGTGCCAATTTGGCGGCGCAGGCTGATCACGTTGCCCTCTTCGGTCGGATGATTACGGTTCGACAGGAAGATTACGAACGTGCCGGAGAAGGGGTCGATCCACACGCTGCCGCCGGTCCAGCCGGTGTGGCCGTAGCTGCCAATCGGGAAATGCGCCCCACGCGGGCCGGCATAGGGTGAATCAATGTCCCAGCCAAAACCCCGGCGTGGCAGGCCGGGCGGGGATTGCACGCTGATCATCCGCTCCACCGTGTCGGCGCGGAGGATGCGCCGGCCACGAAGTTCGCCCCGGTTCAACATCATGCGGGAATAGCGGGCGAGATCCTTGGCGGTCGTGAAGAGGCCCGCGTGGCCTGCGATGCCGCCCATGCGGCGCGAGGTTGGGTCATGCACCATGCCGCGCAGCACGCCGTCGCCCTCCCGCTCGGTGGGCGCGATGCGTTCGT
The DNA here is from genome assembly GCA_903922605.1 of uncultured Verrucomicrobiota bacterium. GTDB lineage: Bacteria > Verrucomicrobiota > Verrucomicrobiia > Limisphaerales > UBA9464 > CAIVQB01. The sequence goes on along the minus strand of CAIXUG010000074.1, from coordinate 8,108 downwards.
TGTCCTCCTGGGAGCACGGGCAGTTGTTCGCCGGATCGAAGGGGCGGAAGGCGGTGTCCACCATGCCCAGCGGCTGGAAGATCTCCTGTTCGCTGAACTGGTCGATATAGAGGCCGCTCACCCGATGCACGATTTCGCCGAGCACGATGAAATTGATGTCGGAATAGCGGAACTTGGTGCCGGGCGCGTCGGCGAGCCGCTCGGCGCAGGCGCGGCGGATGGCCTCGTCGTAGCCCAGCCAGTTGTCGGCGCGCGACAGGCCGGGGGGCAGCCCCGAGGTGTGCGTGAGCAACTGGCGCAGGGTGATGGTCGCCTTGCCGTTGGTCGCGAAGTCCGGCAGGTAGCGGCTGACGGGTGCCTCGACGTCCAGCTTGCCGCGCTCGGCCAGGAGCATCACGGAGGGCGCGGTGGCGATCACCTTCGTGAGCGAGGCGGCGTCGAAGATGGTGTCCTCGGTCATCGGCTCGTGCTCGGGTTCCACGGCGCGCTCGCCGTAGGCCTTGTGGTAGGCGGTGCCGTTGCGTTCGAGCCAGAGCACGCCGCCGGGAGTCTTGTTGCTCGCGATGGCGGCGAAGATGGCGTCGTCCAGCTCCGTCAGCTTGTTGGTCGCGAAGACCCGGGCCACGGACGTCGTGACCGGGTGCGAAGCCGATGGAGGCACGTTCCGCGCGGTGCGGCACGAGCCCAGCAGGAGCGCAGCGGCCAGCACGGCCAGCGGCAGATATCGGCGAAGCACGGCGCGTGGAAGCATTGGCGGACAGGATGAACGGACGGGGGCAGAACGGCAATGGCGGGGCGCGGGTGTGGCACAAAGGTAGCAGCCGAGGTGACGAGGCTCCATCTGATGGAAATCAGAGCCTCCTCACGTCGGCTGCTACGAGAGGAGCCGGACAGCGCTGCCTTTACGAACTTTGAGCAAGGTGCATCTCCCGCATCGCCGGGTGCCTCCGGCGCATGGTGATTGCGCGGTTTCGCGGCACGCTGATGAAGCTTTCCCTGCGACGGAACGTCGTGAATGGCGTCCGCGAGCCGCTTCCGACCCGGGGGCTGTGAAATAGCTCACGCCCCGGGCGCGCAAACTCATGGACGCTGTCTTGCCGTCGGATACTGTCAGCGCACCTGCCATCATTATGAGCCATCGTCTCCGTCTCGTCGTCGCGTGTCTCGCGACGCTGTTTGTCTCGACCGTCCTCCAGGCGGCCGACCCGCTGCGGGTCTTCATCCGCGCGGGCGTCAAGACCCACGGCCCCAACCAGCACGACCATCCGCGCTTCCTCGCCGAGTGGACGAAGCTGCTCAACGAGCGGGGCATGAAGGCCGACGGCTCGATGGAGTTTCCCACCGCCGCCCAGCTCGACGCGACCGACGTGGTGATCATTTACGCCGCGGACGGCATGAAGATCGTCGGCGAAGACCGCGCGCGCTTTGAGAAGTACCTCCAGCGCGGCGGCGGCCTCGTGGTCCTCCACGACGGCGTCGTCGCGGGCGACCAGAACGACTGGGCCAAGAAGGTCCAGGGCGGTTCGTGGCGCTGGGACGGCGAGAAGAAGACGCAGTGGCACGAGGGCGAGGTCGGCATTTACTTCGTCGATCAGGAACACCCGATCACCAAGGGCGTGTCCAACTTCGACTGGAAGGACGAGGTCTACAACGTGCTCGACATGTCGCCCGACGTGCATGTCCTCGCGCAGAGCTTCGTGGACGTCTTCAACATCTGGCCGCAGCTCTGGACCTACGAGAAGACGTGGGATGGCGGCACCGCGCCCTACCGCTGCTTCGTGAGCATCCCGGGTCACGAGTTCGATGTGTTCAACTCGCCCACGTACCGCGCGATCCTCATGCGCGGCATCGCCTGGGCCGGCAAGCGCCCGAATACGGATGAATTCTGCAAGCCGGAGGAACTCGCCTCGCTGACCTATCCCGTCGGCGGACCCAAGCCCGCGAGCGAGGCGGTCAAGACGTTCCAGTTGCACCCCGAGTTCAAGGTCACGATTGCCGCGGACGAACACGTCGCGGAGAAGATCATGTCGCTCGACTGGGATCCGCAGGGCCGCCTCTGGGTCATTGAGACGCCCGAATATCCCGGCGGCCTGGACGTGAACAAAAATGACTTCAAGGCCTACTGGAACCGTGCGCAGGACCCCGTGAACTTCCCGGTCGGCGGCAAGCAGCCCCGCAAGCCCAAGGACCGCGTCTCCATCCTCGAGGATACCGACGGCGACGGCGTGATGGACAAGAAGACGGTCTTCGCCGACGGCCTGCAGCTCCCCACCTCGCTCGTGTTCTACAAGGACGGCGTGATCGTCGCCCAGGCGCCCGACATCCTCTGGATCCGCGACACCGACCATGACGGCAAGGCCGACAAGATTGAGGTGCTCTACACCGGCTGGGGCACGTTCGACACGCACGCGGTCATCAACAATTTCCGCTGGGGCCCCGACGGCTGGATTTACGGCACGGTCGGCTACACGCGCGGCCATCTGAAATCCGGCGACGGCAAGAAGGACTTCGGCGACTTCGCCTCGGGCGTTTATCGCTTCCGTCCCGACGGCTCGATGATCGAGCAGGTCGCGGCGGGGAACTGCAACACCTGGGGCTGCGAAGTCGCGCCCGACGGTGAAATCGTCTTCACCACGGCCACCTGCGGCGAGCCGATCAACCACGTCGTTATCCCCGAGAAGTATCTTACGCGCGGCCAGGTCGGCGGCATGAAGTCCTACCTCAACATCATCGAGGAAAACAAAATCTACCCCGCCTTCGACGAGAAGCGGCAGCCCTACGTGCAGATCGACTGGGTCGGCGCGTGGACGGCCGCGGCGGGCGCGTGCATCTACGACGGCGGCGCGTGGCCGGGCAAGTGGGAGCCGGATGACCGGTATTCGTTCTTCATGGGTGAGGCGACCCGGCAGATCTACCACCACGAGTTTCTCGACCCGAAAGGCGCGACTTACCAGGGCCGCAAGGAAGACGGCCGCAAGCAGACCGAGTTTCTCGCGAGCACCGACTACTGGTTCCGCCCGATCCACAGCCGCGTCGGCCCCGATGGCGCGATCTACCTGGTGGACTTCTACAACCAGATCGCCACGCACAACGACACGCGCGGCCCGGCCCACGGTGCGCGCAACGCCGCGACCCGGCCTGACCGTGATCACCACTTCACCCGGCTCTGGCGCATCCAGCACAAGGACGCAAAGGCGCTGCCGCCCTTCAAGCTCGATGCGAATGACCCCGCCGGCCTCGTGAAGATGCTGGAGCATCCGAACGGCTGGGTGCGCACCACGGCGAACCGCCTGCTCAACGAGACGCAGCCCGCCGCCGCCGTTTCCGCGCTCACGCAGGAGCTGAAGGGCGGCCCGACGAAGTATTCCCGCATCCAGTCGCTCTATGCGCTGAACAACCTCGGCAAGCTGGATGACACGCTGCTGTTCGCGGCCCTCAAGGACACCGACAGCGGCGTCCGCAAGAACGCCGCGCACCTCTCCGCCGAGCGCACCGACGCTCCGGCCGCGAACCGGCAGGCCCTCGAGGCCCTGCTGAACGACACCGATGGCCGCGCCAAGATCGACGCGCTCATGGCCCTCGGCAGCCTGCCGGCGAACCGCGAGACCGCCGATGCCGTGGTCGCCGTGTGGCCGACGCTCAAGGACCAGTGGTTTGAATCCGCCGCCGTCGGGGCCGCCGCCAAGGACCCGCTGCTCTACCTGCAGGCCGCGCTGGAGGCCAAGGATCCCGCCTTCCTCGCCGGCTTCGTCCCGCACCTCGCCCGTCTCGCAGCCAACCAGGCCGACAGCGCGAAGGCCGCGAAGTTCGTCGCGCTGCTCGCTGCCGCCCCCGCTGCGGCGGATGGCCTGAAGCAGGCCGCGCTCGACAGCTTCACCGCGAACTTCAAGGGCAGCGCCCCGGCCTGGAGCGACCCGCTCTCCGCCGGCCTGAAGGGCCTGCTCGCCTCCGACCGCACCGCCGGTGCGGTGCTGCCGCTCGTGGCGAAGTGGGACACCGACGGCAAGCTCGCTGCCGAGGTGAAGCCAGCCGTCACCAAGGCCGAGGCCCAGTTGGCCGACGCCTCGCTGAGCGATGACGTCCGCGGCCAGATCGCGGTCAATCTCATCGGCGTCCGCAAGCTCGACGCCTCGATCCTTCCCGCCGTTTCCGCCCTGCTCGGCGGCAACAGCAGCGTGGCGCTTCAGAAGCGCGTGATCGACGCGCTCGGTGCCGGTAACGACACGGCCGCCGCGCTCGTTGCCGCCTTCGCCAAGCTGCCGCCGGAACTCGTGGAACCCGCCTTCGGCCAGCTCGTGAAGCGCGCCGAAAGCGCCAACGCGCTGCTCGATGTCCTCGAATCCAAGCAGGTGGACCTGATGAAGCTCGGGCCGGCCCGCCAGCACCGCCTCCGCACGCATCCCGACCTCGCGGTTGCCAGGCGCGCCAACGCCGTCATCGACGGACTCAAGGGCCCCGAGGCCAAGCAGAAGGATGACCTCCTCGCGAAACTCACGCCGGAAGTCGTGAAGCCAGGCAACGTGGAGAACGGCCACAAGCTCTTCACCGCGAACTGCGCCGTCTGCCACGCCTTCAAGACCGAGGGCCGTAACCTCGCGCCGAACCTCACCGGCATGGGCGCGCACGGCCCGGCGGACCTGCTCGTCCACATCGTGGACCCGAACCGCCAGGTTGAGCCGAACTTCATCTCGACCACCATCGAGACCAAGGACGACCAGACCTACGACGGCATCATCGACCGTGAGAACGCGCAGGAAGTCGTGCTGCGCAACGCCACCGGCGACTACACGCTCCGTACCGCCGACATCAAGTCGCGCGCCAGTTCGGGCCGCTCGCTGATGCCCGAGGGTTTTGAACAGCTCGGGGGCGAGGGCCTGCGCGACCTGCTCGCCTTCATCTGCGCCGACGAGGGCCGCTTCCGGACGCTCGACCTCACGCGCGCCTTCACCGCGAACAACAGCCGCGGCCTCTTCCAGAGCGCCGACAACCTGGACGAGACTGTCCAGTTCCGCAGTTATAACCTGAAGCGCGTCGAGGACATCCCGTTCGACGTCGTCAGCCCGCTGAAGGCCGTGGCCAACGTGATCGTCCTCAAGGGCGGTGCCCGTGACTCATGGTCGCGCAAGACGCTGCCGCAGCAGGTCGAGGTCAAGGTCGGCCTCGCCGCCGGCAAGCTGCACTTCCTCGGCGGCGTCGCCGGCTGGGGCTTCCCCTACGTGAACGACACCAAGGTGCCCGCCGCCAAGGTGACGCTGCACTTCGCCGGCGGCGCGACGCAGGAGATCGTGCTGCACAACGGCCAGGAGTTCGCGGACTACGTCGGCCAGATTGACGTGCCCGGCTCCAAGGGCCTGCCGCAGTTTGTGAAGCAGGGCCAGGTGCGCTGGTTCACCAAGGCGGTGAACAACCCCGCCGTCATCGAGACGATGACGCTGGAGAGCTATGACAACCAGCTCGCGCCTGTCTTCTTCGCGATCACGGCGGAGACCGGCGCTCCGGCCGGCAATGCGCCTGCCTCTACCACGTCCACGACCACCACTGACGAACGCCCGGTCCTCAAATGGGGCGACGGCCTCAAGGTGCTGCTGATTGGTGGCGGCGCCTCGCACGACTACAACCGCTGGTTCAACCTCGCCGACGTTGCGCTGCTCAACGGCACCGGCAAGATCTCCGCGAACTACCTCGAGCCGCAGGATGTGAGCGTTGACTCCGTGAAGCAGGCCGACGTGCTGCTCATCAGCGCCAACAAGGCCTTCCCCGATCCCGCCGTCCGTACGGCCATCGAGGCCCACGCGAATGCCGGCAAGGGCCTCGTGCTGCTGCACCCCGGCCTCTGGTACAACTGGGCCGACTGGGCCGGCTACAACCGCGAACTCGCCGGCGGCGGCGCGCGCGGCCACAACAAGTACGGCGAGTTCGAGGTCACCGTCACCGAGCCGTCGAGCCCGGTGATGAAGGGTGTGCCCGCCAAGTTCCTCATCAGCGACGAGCTCTATTACTTCGAGCCCGACGCGCAGGGCACGCCCATCCAGGTGCTCGCCACCGCGCACTCGGACACGAAGAACAAGACCTACCCGCAGGTCTTCATCGTGCAGCACCCGAAGACCCGCATCGTGGGCATCACCCTCGGCCACGACGGCATCGCCCACAGCCTCCCCGCCTACCAGCAGATCCTGAAGAACGCCATCTACTGGACCGCCAAGAAGGATGAGTTGATCGGGCAGTAAGCCGTCGGCGATCGCTTTTCTCGCAAGGCCCGTGGCTCACGCCACGGGCCTTTTTTCTCGGCAGCACGCATCGAGGCAAAGCTCGCATGGCGCAATAATGATATAAGAATGATGTCGCTGAAGGTGGTTGACCGTTTGCCAGTCGCCTCGCGAGGCAGAGCACCGATTGCAAGCAAGTTGCCTTCCCCCTCGCCCCGGCCCTCTCCCCCAGGAGAGGGAGATTCATTGCCCGCCTGCTGGCGATAGCCCGGTGCTGGAGTTGCCGGACGCGTGACCGAATTGCCATGCAGGCCACCCGGCTGTCCCCTCTCCCCAAGGGAGAGGGTCAGGGTGAGGGGGAAGGAAGTAAACGGCCTGCCAAGGTGCCTCATTCTGACGGGGCAGCCCCCCATATCAGGCACCATTCCCGGTCCCTGGCCCTCACGGATCTTTTCGGTACACTCGCCCCTTCCATTCAACGCCCGGGCCGCGCGTGAGCCACCAGCTGCGCAGCGCGATGGCGATCACCAGGGCGATGGCCAGCGGATGCAGCAGCACGCCCAGCCAGCCCGTGCGGAAGCGCCACGTCACCAGCGCGCGCAGGCCCAGCACCGCCACCGCCTGCGGCCACGCCGCCGGCACCCACAGCCACTTCACCGTCGGGGCCAGCAGGAAGACCCACAGGCCGAGCAGGAAGACCCAGAACAGCCACCCTTCCCGGCCAAACACCCCGCGCAGGTTTTTCGCAAACCCCGCCCATACCTCGGCGAAGGAGCGGTACATCCGTACCCGCGAAAATTCCAGCGCCTCACATACGCACAGGCGCATCCCCTCCGGCATCCGCGCCGTGATCTCGCGGCCCAGCGCCACATCCTCCGCGATCTCGGCGCGCACCGATTCGTGGCCGCCGATCCGGTCGTAGGCCGCGCGCGTGAACAGCAGGAACTGGCCGTTGGCCGCTCCGAGAGCCCTCGTGAGACGAGTGCCCAGCGCCCGGGCGAGCCGGGGAAAACGCTGCAACAGCGCCACGAGCCAGTGCGCGCAAAAGACGAACCCGACCAGGTAGATCACCGGGATGACCAGCCGCTCGCTCAGCGTGCCCATCACCTGGAATGGCCATGCCGTGAGCAGGTCGGCGCGGACCTCCCGCGCGTGCGCCACCGCGGCCGCGACCGCGCCGGGTTCGTGCGCTGTGTCGGCATCGGTGAAGAGGAGAAAGTCGCCCCGGGCCGCCTGCGCGAGCTGATGGCAGGCCCAGTTCTTGCCTGACCATCCATCCGGCAGCTCCATGCCCGTGAGCAGCCGCCCCGGCATCCCCCCGACGTTCGCGGTGGCGAACAGTTCCTGCACGATCTCGCCCGTGCCATCCGTCGAGCCGTCATCCAGCACCAGCAACTCGCAATTCGGATGATCCTGCGCGAGCAGCGAGGCCACGCACTCGCGGATGTTGCGCGCCTCATCGCGCGCCGGCACCAGGATGGAGACGAGCGGGGCCGGTGCCGCCGCGTCCGCAACCGCCGCAGGGGCGCGTCGCAGCCCGCGAAACACGAACAGGTTCGCGACCGCGATGGCGAGCAGCAGCCAGAGGATCAGGGGCAGACCAAGCAGCATGGCAAAACGGGAACCGCCGGACGGCTCCCCACCATAGACCGCCACCCCCGCCCGCCGTCACGAAATTGCGCGCGGAGGGCCCGCCAGCGGGGGCATCTTGCCACTGTGGTTGGCTCTTCCGGCAAAGCTGTTCGGACCCGGCGAGAACTGGCGCTGGCGGCCGAAAGAAAACCCGGTGTGGCGGCGCTGGGGCGCTCGATCACCGCATGGGTGACACTTTGTGCTCACCGCATGGGTGACACTTGGACACCGTGGGGCGGCGCGCTGAAGCGGAGGCGAGCGGAGCGAGCC
>CAIXUG010000073.1 GCA_903922605.1 uncultured Verrucomicrobiota bacterium | reverse complement strand
GGCGCAAGTCAGCAAATGGCAGTGATTTGCACGATGCATTTCCAATTGCGTTGCATTAGAGACCGACAATTCTGTTCACGGAATCGTGCTCAAAACGTTCCTAACGCAATATCCGGGTTAAAACGGCTGGGCCGGAGGGCGGACCGGCCACCGGGCTGAAGCCCGGTGCTAATGGAATAGGTCCAAATTACCGGGGCCGGTCGCTTTCATCAGCTACAGAATTTATTAAACCGCTATAAGTGCCATCGGCGGGCGACAGCGGCAGGGATCATCCGGGAAGGCGTATGTCTCGGAGATCACCTGGGCCAGACCACCGAGGGGCAGACTGGCCGTCAGTCAGACAAGACGGGAGATGGAGCGGGGCTTCATGGCCAGAGCGTGCGGTAAAAACGGACGGGTGAGGACGTCGCGGTCGTGTCGTCAAATTGGAACTGACCGAGGTTGTTGGCGGTGCGGTCAGTCACCGGGGTCCACGCTTTGGCATCCGGCGAGACCTCGATGTGATAGACGAATCCGGGCACACCGGTGAACAGCACGCGAACGGTGCCGCCCGCAATCACCTTGAGCGAAACGATGTTCAGCGCCGGCGAATCTGGCGGCAGCACTGGGGTCAGGGTCACCGCGGCGGATGCGCTGCCCCCGTAGCCATCGTTGACGGTGTAGGCGAACGTGTCGATGCCGGTAAAACCGTCGGGCGGGGTGTAATAGATCCACGGCCAGTCGAGTCCGACCTCGCCACCGTGGGCGCTCTGCGGGCTGACCGCGGTGAGGCTCAGAAAATCGCCATCCGCATCGGAGTCATTGGCCAGCAGGGTGAACACCGAGACCTTGAAGAAGGCGGTCAACGGCCGGTCCAGGGCATCCGCGACCGCGACCGGCGCATGGTTCAGCACCAGCGAATCGGCACCACTGATGGTGAGGGCTGCCCCGTTGAACCAGCCTTGTCCGGCAAACACGTTCGTGCCGGCAGCGTCGGGCGGCGGGGTCACGGTGTATGTGAGCGGCCGCAGATCGCGGTCCAGAAACAGCCCCCACTTGAGCTTCTGGTTGCGCTCATCAAAGGCGCCGCCATCACTGAGCGCGCTGACCGTCCAACCGGTGGGAACGGTCTCCTCCACGACATAGGTCATCACTCCCGGGACCGGAGCCGCATTGAGGGTCACCTGAAAAGGGACGCCCGGCAGGTATCGCGCCGGCAGCACGCGGCGGACGGAGCCCGGCGCATTGGCCAGTGTGGTGGCCCCGGTGACACTGAAGGTGCTCTGGTCGAAGCGGGCCGTGCCCGCAAACGTCACCGCACCGAATGCGTCGGCCGGCGGAGTCGCCTGATAGGTCAGCGTGCGCGGCGTGGCTGTCGCGTCGAAGAAGAGCCCCCACTTCACCAGCCGGTTGGCCGCGTCAAACACGCCGCCGTGGCTGATCGCCCCAACCGTCCAGCCGGCCGGCACGCCCTCTTCGACCGCATAGAAGAGTCCGGTGTCGATGGGCGTGGCGGCGAGTGTCACCGTGAGTGCCTGCCCCGGGCGATATTCCGCCGGCAGCGTGCGGACCACCGTGTTCTCCGTATGGAGCAGAAAGCGTGTGACGGTCTGCGCCGAAACCACTTCCGCCCCGTCGAAGCGGGCGGTCGCGATGAGCGGGAGCGGCTGCTCAGCACCGGTCGCCGGCGTGAGCTGGTAGCTGAAGGTCGCCGCGACCACTTCGGAGCCGGAGAACAGCCCCCATTTGATTTTGCGGTTCGTCACGTCCCACACGCCGCCACCAGTGATAATTGAGGGTTCCCAACCGTCGGGCAGCGACTCCTCCAGGGCAAAGGTCTGCACATAGCCGGCCGGCGTGGCCGCCAGTGAAACTGTAAACGGCACGCCCGGCAGATAGGTCGCCGGCGCGGCGCGAGAGAGGAGGCTGGGCCGCAGCGGCAGCGCGGCGGTCTCCACCAACGTGGCGGCGTCAAAGCGGGCGAAGGCGCTGAGCACCACATCCGCCCGGGAATTGGCCGGGGGCATCAGCAGGTAGTTCAACGAGCGCGCATCGGCATCGAAGAACGGGCCCCACTTCACCTCGTGATTCACAGCGTCAAATCCCCCACCGTCCGACACGCCGGTGACACTCCAACCGACGGGCACCAGTTCCTCCACGGCCCAGGCCTGTACATCGGCTGCCGGTGCCGCCGCCAAGGTCACCGGCACCGCCGCTCCCGGCAGATAATCCGCCGGCTGCGTGCGCACCAAGATGCCGGGAAATTTGACCGTGGAACGGACTCCGGTGACCGGCACCAGTGCATCGTCCACGGCGGCGCGACCGGAAAAAGTGTTGGTCCCAACCGCTCCGGCTGGCGGAGTGAGCTCATACGACAGCACGCGGGGGGTGGCGTCCACGAAGGGGCCCCACTTCACCTTCCCCGCCGCCGCGTCAAAGGCACCGCCGTGCGAGATCACGCCGACCACCCAGTTGGTCGGCGGGGTCTCCTCGATCGCATAGACATGCGTGGTCACATCGGGAGTGACGGTGAGCGTAACTGCAAAAGGCACTTCGGGCGTGAAGAATGCCGGCAGCGAGCTGGTCACGGTCGCCGCCTGCATGTTCCCGATCCCCGCGAGCAGGAGGAGGAGCAGCGTGACCCGGAACAGCGCGCTTCCGCAAACGACACCACCCTTGCGGGGCGCGCGACCGGGATTTCTCCGGGAGGTCCGCAGTTCACTGGAGGTTGGCGTCATGTCCAAACAGCGGGACCACGCACTTCACTCCAAGGCACGCAGGCGGAAGAAGCGCGAAACCGCCTGGCTGGCGGGCACCGTGGCGCGCCCCTGGTCATCCAGGGTGATGGAACCTTCCGGGTTCCAGTCGCTGAGATCATCCGAGGATTGCAGCTGGTAGCTCCGGCCGGCTTCGCCGTGCAGCTCAATAATCACGCCGGCTGCCGCCGTGTCATAGACGGCCAGCTCCCCGGGCGGGGTCTGCCCGGGAGGCCACACGTGCGCCGGACCGACGGCGGCGACACCATAGCCGTCAAAGCTGCCACGACCGGTAAACTCGGCCGCCCCACTGGCCGAAGGAGTCGGCACCGCCTCGTAGGTTAACGTGCGCATGGCCTGGTCGAAGAACGGCCCCCACTTGATCTTGCCGTTCGCGATGTCCCAGCGGCCATCATCGCTGACGTTGCGGATGGTCCAGCCGGCGGGAGGGGTTTCAACCACCGCATAGGCCAGGGTCTGGCTGGCCGGGGTCACGGCGACCGAGACCGGGACGCTCAGATTGGGCCGGTAGGTAGTGGGCAGGGTGCGCGACACCAGCAACTGGGATTCAATGGATGCCGGCGGTGAGGCCGGCTTGGCCTTTTGTGCGGTTGGCCCGGACAACGGCGCGTTCACCCACCACATCGGGGCGTTCGTGGCCGGATCATTGTCGAACACATAGACTTCCCCACCCTTCCAGAGGGCGCCGGCGCGGGTGACGTAATCCTCGATGTTGGGCGAGTTCAGCGGAGGTTCCACCGGCCAGGTGCCCCCGGTCTTCCACGCGAGGATGTAGTCGGTGACCTCCGAGAGCGTGATCCGGTCATCGGCCGGCGAGATGTCCGCCGGGTGGCGGCCATCGGGAACGTTCGGATTGGTGCCCTGCAGGAACTCCTGGAGGTTTGAGCGGCCATCGTGGTCCGGATCGGCGTGGGGATCGCCGCCGGTGATGCTGCCGAAATAGGTGAGTTCGAACTCGTCGCTCATCCCGTCGCCGTCGGTGTCCACCGAGCCGAAGTTGATGCGGGCGCTCAGACCGCGCTCGCTGAGGGTCAGCGTTTGCTGGTCCCGGTCACCGGAATCGTCGCGGACCACGAGATAGACCGTGGAACCCAGGAGCACCGCGTTGGTGTCGGTGAGCGGGGCGGGCCCCTCCGCGCTCAGAATGAGCGAGTAAAAGTTGCCGGCCACGGGCGAGGAGCCCATCTGGTAGCTGGCGATGGCGGGGCCGGTCGGCGTCTTGCGGGCCTCGACGATGACCGCCGTATCGGCGGCGGTCGCCGTCACACCGTTGAGCGCGACGGTGCCGTAGATGCGGGCGCCCGGCTCGGGCAGGCCGGCGAGGGCCGGGGAGAAAGGAAGAAGGAAAAAGGAAAAAGGAAAAAGGAGGGCACCCAGAAGGCGCCCGGCTTTGAGCTTTGAACTTTGAGTTTTGTTCCCGGATTTGCTGGAAGGATTCATGGGAGCAGGAGGTCGGTAAAGATTGGCGTGGCGCACCGGTTCAGTTCCCCGAGTACGAGTACGTCTGGAAGAACAGCTTGATGTCGCTGATCGAGTTGATGAAGGAGTCCAGGCCGGTGTTGCCGTTCGCCAGGAACGTCTGCCCCGGGATGATGAGCACCCAGTCGGTGTTCCAGACGCTGCGCCCGATGAGCCGCGAATCGCTGGTCACCTCGCTGGTGCTGAAGGCACCGCTGTCGTGGTAGGCGCGGAAGCTGGAGAAACGCCGTATCTCGGCGAAGCTGCCGCCCAGCGAGTCGTTGACCGGAATCCAGGCCGGATCGCTCAGGCGGTTGGCCCCGATCGGGAACGGCACCGGCAGCGCCTGATCCACCACGCGCCAGCCGCGGGTGACGAAGTCATTGGGCGTGGGCGAGCTGAGCACATCCGCGCCGGCGGGGACGAGATAGACGCGCGGGGTCTGCGAAAGGCCAAGACCGTCGTAGCCCGAGAACCAGACGCCGACGCTGCGGATCTTCGTCGCGAAGCGGCTGGAATCGTAGGCGCTGTCGCCGCCGCCCAGCGGCCAGGTGAAGAAGTTCTGGCCGGCCGTGATGGTGGTCGGGAAACGGATGACCAGGCCCGGTTGTGGACCGGCCGATTCGGGGGCGAAGGAGCGGCAGTAGCGCCGGAACTCGGGGAGATCCCACAGGTTGGTCACCCGCAGCGTCTTGAGCTTCGCCTGCCAGTCCAGCGTGCTGCTGTCGCGGAGGCGGAACAGCTCATTACGGAGCGAGAAGCGCCCGGTCTCGGTCTGCGGGTTGTTGAAGCCCAGCTGGGTCTTGAGCACGTCGAAGTTGTTGCCCATGCGCGCCAGCGGGTCGGCCAGGCCGGAGCGGCCGATGACCGGCGCCCCGTTCAGCATCTGGCCGAGCGAGCGCTGCCGGATGATGTCCGTCAGGAAGTTGCGCCCGCTGCGGGTGTCCGTGCCGAGCAGGTTGGACTCGTAGTCATAGGCCGTGGCCGCCAGGAACACATAGCGCTGGGCCAGGTCGAAGGTCGCCCGGTACTTCTGCAGCGCGTCGTTCTGGAAGATGCGGAACGTCATGTCCTGGTAGCGGTTTTCCGTGGTGCGCGCGGCGATCTTCACGCGGAAGGCCACACGCTCCTCGATCAGCCGCTGCCCCTTGGCCAGTGCGGCCTGGTAGCGGCCGGCGGCCTGGTTGACCGCCTCGGAGAGACGCACGCCCTCGATCTTGGAGGAGGCGACCTCATGCAGGATGCGCTCGAGGTCCGCCAGCTGCACCTGGATGTCGTAGGTGAACTGGGCCGACTGGATCTTGGCGTTCACGATGCCCTCGGCCGCCGGCAGCGCGATCTGCTGGATGACCTGGCCGGCCGCATCCAGGCCCGCCGCAATGGCGGAGTTGGCGTTTTCCACAATCGCCCCGGAGAACAGGATCGCCGAGCGGGCGAAGGAGGTGGCGTCCGTGGCGAGACCCACCGATTTGGGCAGGCCTTCGGCCGTGGCGTCCGCCGTGCGGATGACCGACTGGCCCAGGTTCAGGGCCAGCGCCCGTCCCGCCTTGAGCGCGATGAGGGCCGTGGCAAACGAGATCTTGGTGTTGGCCAGATCGCTCTGGAGCTTGACCGTATCGGCCCGCAGGTTGTAGCGCGCGTTGAGCAGGTCGACCTTGGAGTCGATCTGGGCAAACAGGGCGTCATCATCCTTGAGCGCCTGCCGCAGCCGGGCCTCGCTCTGGATCAGGTCGGACAGGGCGAGCTGAAGCTCGCCCGGAGCCTGGCGCGCGCCGTAGGAGGCCGGCGGGTTGAAGGTGTAGCGGCCCGTGGTCCGGGGATAGACCACCGCCAGGATGCGGTTCGTCGGCGAAAGGGCGTTGCTGCCGCCGGCCAGGTCGCTGGCGAAGTCATCCGGGAAGTAGAACGAGGCGTTGGCGCTGCCGAAGGCGCCGCTCTGGGTGTCACCGGTGTTGTTGATGCCCAGGTTCATCTGGGTGAAATAGGCCGTGGCATCCTGGGTCGGGGTTACCGCATTGCCGTCGAGGTCCGGCACCGGGACATACATGTAGTGGTAGAGATCCGGGCCGTCGTAGCCGCTCGGATAGGTCTTCCCCGCCCCGATGTCGCCGGCATAGGGATAGCCGAAGATCTCGATCAGCCGGTTCTTATAGTCGCGCTCCTGGTCGGTCACGTTCTGGGTGAGCTGTTCCACGGAATCCTGGTTTTGCCGCAGGGCCTCGGTGGACTTGTTCACCTCGTCCCAGACGGACATCGCGTTCTGCATCGCCTTGAGCGCGCGATCCTGGATCTGCTCGTAGTGGGTCTCGCCCGGAATGCCGGGCGCGCCGGTGACGAGGGAGGGGTCGATGTCGAAGGGCACGACACCCTTGGCCAGCCCGAGCGGGTTCAGCCCGGCGTCGGCCTGGTCGAGCCGCGTCTGGATCTCGTCGTACTGGGTCGGAATCTCCTCCAGCTCCACCACGGTGGTCCGGTCGATCTTGTCGATGCCCGTGTGGTCGGGGTTCGGGTCCACGCTGGGCAGGATGGTGTTGCCGGTGAGCCAGTCAAAATAGGCTCCCATGCCGGCCCGGCGGGCCCATTCGTCCACGCCCCAGGCCCGGTCGGTCTTGGTATCCTTGTAGCCCTGCCACTGGCCGGCCGGATCGTCCACGTATTTAAGACGGTAGGTCAGATCCACGATCTCCGCGCCGGCCTTGGCCTTGGCGGCGGCCACGGAGGCGAACTTCCGCTCGTCCAGGAAATCCACCTTGATGGCCGCACCGGCCACGTTCACCAGCTCGCTGCGCGGAATCCAGGTGAAGTACGGATGCCGCAGCAGGTCGTAGTGCTGCTTCAGCGCCATCAGGTAATGGCCCCAGGCATCGCCGTGGCCCTGCGGGTAGAGGATGCGCGCATCCTTCTCGTCGATGAAGCCGTCCTGATTCTGGTCGCTGATGTTGTAGTTCTGCTGGTAGGCGACTTCCCCCTCGCCCAGCGTGAAGTTCCAGAAGAGGCGGTTGTACACCGGGTTGGCACCCACGCCCGCCGAGCTGTCATCGCGACCGCGCAGCAGCGCCAGTTCCTCCTCCAGCAGCGAGTCGAGCTGGTTCTGGAAGGCGAAAATGCTGGAGGCCAGCGAGCCGTATTCCTTGCTGCCCGTGCTGAACCCGATGGTCGGGTCGCTGGCATCCGCATACGCCTCGTTGCCCAGCACCACGTAGAGGTCGCTGATCTTGGTGGCCGCCAGCAGCAGCGCATTGTTCGCCGGGTTGAAGTCCACCTGCGGCACCCCCTCGATGCTCAGGCCCTTGGCCCGCTCCAGCACCGTGGTGTAGGCCTCGATCAGGCCGACCTGGTTGATCGCGTCGGCGCTGGGGTTGAACGCGATCGGCCCCTCATAGCGATGGCCCGCCTGGATCAGCATCGAGGCAAAGGTCACCGCCGGCGACGAGTGGAAGTCGCTCGTGCGGGCATCGAACGGGTTCAGGCCGCGGATCACGCGCTTGACCCAGCCTTCGGCGAGGGCGGCCCGGGGCTGATCAGGCGTGCCGGAAGGATCACCGACCCAGCCGCTCCAGGCCGACGCGCCGTTCAGGTTCACCGCGTAGCCCCTGTAACGGCAGATGAACGCGTTGTCCGAGATCGTGATCAGGCCGGATTCCCCGCCCTCGCCGATGGTGACGTAGTTCACACCGGCGCCGCTGGGCGGCTCGAAGCCCTGGTAAACGGTCCAGTTCCGCAGGTCGCTGGGGAACTCCGCCGTGGGATCGGCGACGATCGGCAGGTCGGTCGGATCAAAGTCCGCCCCGATGGGCTTGTAGTACCATTGGAACGTGACCGGGTCGGGATCGCCGCCAAAATCGCTGCTGTGGCGGAGGGTCAGCCGTTCGTCGAACACGTTGTCGCCCGGCATCACCTTGAGGTCGCCGAGGAACGGGCCGTCATCCACCCGGATGACGTGCAGGGCCACCGGCAGGCCGCCGAGAGTCGGATCGTTGTTTTCGGCGATGGTGATGTAGCGCGGCGGAATTCCGGTCGGCGCCGCCGAGGCCACCAGCGACACGCCCGCATTCAGGGTTCCCTCGTAGGTTCCCGGCGTGGGCAGGCCGTCGCTCTCAATGGGCCCGACGGTCTCGTCACAGCGATACAGCACTTCGAGGTTCGGTTCGACCCCCGAGCCCAGCTGGCGCTTGTTCATCTCGGCGCGGATCTCCGCCCCGGTGCGGGCGGTCGTCCAGACCCGGAACTCATCCAGGCCGCCACCGAAATACTGGTTGGCACCCAGGTTGTTGGTGCCACCGCCGAAGCGGCCCAGCTCGACCAGGCCAAAACCGGTGTAGGTCAGCGCGGTGTTCGTGCGGCCGGCCACCGGCACGCCGTCACGGTAGATCATCTGGATCTTGGTCTCGGGATCGAAAGTGCCCGCCCAATGGTGCCAGTTGGTATCAGTATAGGCGGCGGAGGTGGTGAAGATGGAATCCGAGGCCGCATTGGTGCCGATGACCGGACCTCCCAAACTGCTCCATGTGATATGAGAGCTTTAGGCGTTGGTTGATGGTTGTTGGTTTACTGCAAATTGTCCATCCCCGGTGGAGGGAGGGCGGAGCCCGACCGGAGCCGGGGATGGACCGATCCGTGGGGCGTAGGCTGCCGGGCTGAGGTAACCCAGCCGGCTGTGGGGCCTGAACTGGTTGTACTCCTGGCGATAGTCTCCAGTGACCACCCGGCACTCGGTCAGG
>CAIXUG010000072.1 GCA_903922605.1 uncultured Verrucomicrobiota bacterium | reverse complement strand
GGGGAACGGGGCGCCCATCTCCGAACAGGCTCAAAAGGCCTCAGCGCGGCTGCGGTGTCGCCCCGTTCCCGGCCCGGAACCATTGGCCTACGCTTCCGGGCTCAGGCCAAGTTACAAGCGCGGCTCTGTGAGCCGCAGCAACTTTACCAGCCAAGGCAGGCTGAGAAAGGCAAACGCGTCCGGCTACGAAGCTTGCTGCGGCTCACAGAGCCGCGCTCCGTCACGTTCCGCTGCGCCGCTGCTGCCAGGCAACCGGCAGTCAGTGATTGTCGGAGTCCGGAACGCTTGGCAGGCTCGCGCTGTGCAAGCCCCCGCCCCGACCACCACGGATATCCACTCGGAAGAATTCTTGGCGCGCCTCAAGCGCCGGCAACTGCGCCTGTCCATCGCTTGCGCCGGTACCTTCCTCATCGCCCTGCTGGCCCTGCCGCTCCTGAACTACTTCCAGCCCGAGGCCATGGCCACCCGTGTCGGCGGCTTCACCCTCACCTGGCTGATCCTCGGCGTGCTCTTCTTCCCCTTCGTCTGGGTGATCGCCTGGGTCTTCATCCGCCGCTCCATTGCCCTTGAAAACACGGAGGTCGCGGAAGTGAATGCAAAGAAAGCCAGTGAGCCAGTAGGCCAGTGAGCCAGAGACATCATGCCCGCCTCTAAGCTCATTCGGCATCACTGGGAATTGGACGTTCATAAACGTTCAGTCTCCGCTGCCATGGACCTGTTTGAGGCATCCAAGAAGTTCCCGAAGGAAGAGGTTTATTCTTTGACGGATCAGGCGCGGCGTTCATCACGAGCAGTAGCCTCGGCCATCGCGGAAGCCTGGCGGGGAAGGAAGTACGAGGCGGTATTCGTCCACAAATTGAACGAGGCCGAGCGCGAAGCCGCCGAGACCCAGACCTGGATCGAATTTGCCGCCAAATGCGGCTACCTCACCCGCGAAACGGCCCTTCGCTTCCACAAAGACTACGACGAAATCCTTGCCATGCTCGTCACCATCGGCAACCGCCCGAAACCATGGTTGCTTGCGAAGTCATCGCCGCCCCTCTGACTTTCTCACTTTCTGGCTCACTGGCTCACTGACCCACTTTCTTCCCATGTTTGCTCTCGTTGATCCCTACATCCTCGCCTTCAGCGCCATCACGGTGGTTGTGACGGTCTTCATGGGCTTCTGGGCGGCACGGAAGTCCAAGTCGGCGGCGGACTTCTTTGTGGCAGGCCGTGGGGTGAGTGTGGGCTGGAATGCCTCGGCCATCTCCGGCGAATACCTCAGCGCCGCGTCGTTCATGGGCGTCGCGGGAATGGTGATGTCGAGCGGGTACGACGCGCTGTGGTATCCGGTGTGTTACGCTTGCGGCTATCTGTTCCTGCTGCTGTTCATCGCGGGACCGCTGCGCCGCTTTGGGGCCTACACGATTCCCGACTTCGCCGAGGGGCGCTACGACTCGCCGGTCTTCCGCAAGATCGCGGTCATCTTCGTGCTCTTCATTGGGTTCTTCTACACGATGCCGCAGATGAAGGGCGCGGGCACGACGCTCGCCTACATCTTCAAGGACATCGATTTCATGGGACACAAGGGTCTGCCCTACTGGGTCGGTGTGGTGCTGGTCGGCGCCGTGATCACGCTCAACGTCGCCCTCGGCGGCATGAAGGGCATCACGCTCGTGCAGGCCTTTCAATATTGGGCGAAGATGTTCGCCATTTCGGTGCCGGTATTCGTGCTGATGAGCGTGTATGGCAGTTACGGGAGGCAGCTTAGCGCGACTGGCAGCTCACCTCTCAGTCCCCAACCCTCGGTTGCTCATCGGACGATGGCGGATGTCCCCTTCCCCGCGAATGATGGCCAAGGCTTGATGGAATTGAATGGGTTTCCGGTTGATCAGGCTTTGGAGCTTTACGAACGACTCGCCAAGAGAACCCTGTTGCCGAGGCGGATCAAGACATTGGAGACGTTGGATCGACTGCTCGAAGGACAGCTTACCCGTGTCGGAATCATGGAGCAGGCCAAGTTTCGCGGGGCACAGATCAATGTGACGAAGACCGAGGGCTCGGCTGCGATCATGAAGCAGCCGCTGGAAAAAGGCTTTGCCGATGCCGGCATTACCCTGGTCCCTGTGGGCGACGAATACTTCCGCGCCATCGAAACCCCGAAGCTCGCCGCTTACTTTGCCGCACTCGACCGAGAAGCCGGGCCAGGGAGCGGCCGTCAGCCGCTGACCGCCAAGGCACCGAAGGACGAAACGTGGCTGAACCCCTTCGGCCCGCTGACTACCAAGGCGGCCAAGGCGGCGAAGCCGAAGACCACTTATACGGGCGAGTTCGACACCATTGCCGAAGACCTGGGTGACGCTTCCTTAACTGAGGCTGCAAACGCAGCCAGCTCGCGAATCGGCGGGCAGGCTCCCCCGGTTTTGGACTACTCCCCTGCCAAAAAGCACCAAGAAGGGGGCCTCGAAACCAAAGAGGTCCTGCTCAACTACGCCCGCGGGGTTGTGCTCACCGAACGTCTGGGCACTCAGACCGACTTCCGACTCGACCTCGCACGCAGCTTGAAGACTGGCCCCCTGGCTTCGATCCGGGTTGTCCGAACCAGCTACAGTCAGGCGGAGGCGCTGGCCATGTTTCAAACGAACGGCATTACCGTCGTCCGTGAGCCGGGGAATGTCTTCAAGGCCTACCCGACCAAAGACGCCGTCATCACCCCAATCGACGCAAAGCCCTACGCCCTGCTCTACACCTACTCTCTTATCATCGCGCTGGTGTGCGGGACGGCAGGGCTGCCACACATTCTTGTGCGCTTCTACACGAATCCTGATGGCGCGGCCGCCAAGCGCACGACCATGTGGGTGATGATCCTTATCGGAATCTTCTACGTCTTCCCGCCGGTGTTTGGCGCGCTCGGGCGCAACCTCATGCCCTCGCTCTACGAGGGCGCCGGCGTGGGCGGCACCGACGGCCTGGTGCTCAAGCTGCCGACGATCCTGAACGAACGCTTCGGCGTGCTCGGCTCAGTGCTCAGCGGCATCACCTGCGCCGGCGCGTTCGCGGCCTTCATGTCCACCTTCTCCGGTCTGCTCGTCTCCATGACCGGTGCGCTCGCGCATGATGTGTATGGGCGCATCCTGCGCCCCAAGAGCACCGCGGCCGAGCGCATGCAGATGTTCAAGTGGTGCGCCGTCGCCATCGGCATCGTGGCCGTGCTGCTGGGCACGCTGGTGGAGAACTTCGAGATCAACTTCATGGTCGGCCAGGCCTTCGCCATCGCCGCCGCGAGCTACTTCCCCCTGCTCTTCATGAGCGTGTGGTGGCGCGGCATGACCACGCGCGGCGCGGCCACCGGCATGCTCACCGGCGGCCTGTGCGCCGTCGCCGCCATCTCCGTCGCCAGCTGGACCACCTTCTTCACCGCCCAGGCCGCGAAGTTCAAGTCACTCGGTGTGCCCGAGCCGGGCTGGTTCGCCGCGCTGAAGCCGTATGCGCTCACCGACTTTTGGGCGGCGCATCCGTTGCTGCGCATTCTCTCCGAACAGCCCGCGATCTGGGCCGTGCCGCTCGCCATCACGCTGATGATCGTCGTTTCCAAGCTCACCGCGCGTGAGGTTCCGGCGGACATCCGCATGAAAATGCTCGTCCTCCACGCCCCGGAAGCCCTCGGCCTGAAGCAGGAATACATCCGCGACCACGACGGGGCGCATTGATCACGACGGGGTGGATGAGTTAACAACGAAGAAACAAAGGAACAAAGAGGGAGGACAGGGAACTAGGACAGCCGCCCATTTCGGATGATCCCGCTTTTCTTTGTTCCTTTGTGTCTTTGTTGTTCATCTCCTCCCGCAACTCATGAACACGCATCACCTCGAACTGTTCTACTACGTCGCCCGCCATGGCGGGATCATGGAGGCGGTGCGCAACATGCCCTACGGCATCCAGCAGCCGGCGATCAGCGGACAGATCCTGCAACTGGAGTCCGACCTCGGGGTGAAGCTCTTCAACCGGCGGCCCTTCGAGCTGACAGCGGCCGGCCAGGAGCTCTACGACTTCATCCTGCCCTTCTTCGGCAACATCGAGCAGGTCGGCGAACGCATCCGGGGCGGCACGGTACAGACCGTGCGCGTGGCGGCTCCGGTCATCGCGCTGCGCGAGCATCTGCCGGTGGTCCTGCAGGCCGTGCGGAAGAAGTTCCCCTACCTGCGGCTCACCCTGCGCGACGCGCACCAGCCGCAGGTGGAAACCTGGCTGGACCGGCAGGAGATCGACTTTGCCGTGACCGTCCTCGACGGCAAGCCACCTTCGGGCCTGCACTGCGAGCCGTTGCTAGAGCTGCCCCTCGTGCTGCTGCTTCCCAAGGGCCATAAGGCGAAAACCGCCGCCGAACTGATTGATGCCCTGGCCGCCGGTTCCGAGCGCGAACCCCTCGTCACCCTGCCGCCGAACGAGACGATCCCGCGCCGCTTCCGCGAACTGCTCGCAAAACGGGGACTGGAATGGCCGCCCAGCATCGAGGTGACGGCGCTTGAACTGATCGACAGCTACATCGCCAGCGGTTTCGGCATCGGCCTGACGGTGGCGGTGCCGGGCCGCGAGTTCCCCACCGGCCTGCGCGCCCTGCCGCTGGAAGACGTGCCCCCGGTGGTGATGGGCGCGCTGTGGCGCGGCCAGCTCACGCAGGTCACCACCGCCCTGCTCGCCGCCCTCAAGGCGCGCGCCAGGGGAATGGCGTAAGAGCCCGTCTGAAAATTGGGAAGGGTGCTGCGGCGAGGGATTTTGGTTTTGGGCGAGGCGGAACGGGCGGAGCATCTCCGCAGCGGGCTGTGACGCCCGCGACAACGAAGCCCAAAACCAAAAGCCCTGCCGCCCGGAGGGTTTTCGTGGAAAGGGCCGGATGGCCGCGTTGCTTCTCGGTCAGAGACCCATGCGGGTATCCTCCCTCGTCGCGCCTTGCCCTCCGGCCCTTTCCACGAAAACAGCACCCTTCCGAATTTTCAGACGGGCTCTAAGGATTTCGAAATCCGGAGATCGCGCCACCATTCCGTAACCAGAAGCCCGGTGGTGGCAGCCGATGGCGTCAAACTGCCGGTCGTTTCCCAGCTGTCGTTGGATTGAGACCCCCTTCTCACCCGACAGAAATGCGATTGGCAAAATCACGGGGCAGCGTGACCGCGTTGAACTCGTCGCCCCCTCGCAGCGTGAACCTTAAGCCGTGCGGCTTTGCCCGCCGTGAGGACGCCGGAGTCAACGCCACCCCATGGGTGGCATCCCCAAGATCCATGAATCCAACTATCGTATCCTCCCGCCGGCGCCGTCTGGCGGTGCTGGCAGCGCTGGCTTCGGCCGCGTCGCTGTCGTCGATGACGACCTGGGCCGCCGTCGCCTTCCTCGGCGTGGCCTCCGGTGACGTCTCCAGCAATGAAGCCATCGTCTGGACCCGCGCCGCTGACGACATCACCCCGACCACGGCCAGCGTGACCGTGCAGGTCTCCACCGATCCGGGCTTCGGCACGATCACGGCGACCGCCAGCACGACGACCGCCGCCGGCAACGACTACACGGTCAAGTTCGAAGTGACGGGCCTGCAACCGCAGACCGTCTATTACTACCGCTTCCAGACGGGGTCGCTGACGAGCCTCACCGGCAAGTTCAAGACGGCCCCGCAGCCCGGGGCGAACTACCCGCTGCACTTCGCCTTTTCGGGCGATTGCGACGGCCTGATCCGCCCCTACGCCCTCGCCAGCCAGGTTCCCAACAAGAACCTGGACTTCTTCATGTTCGACGGCGACACGATCTATGAGACGGCGAGCACCGGATCGGCTGCGGTCACGAGCACGGGAACGCTCCCCGCCCCCTCGGCCACCGGCGCGACCCAGGCGCAGCTGTTCTCGCAGTTCTCCCGCAAATATAAGGAGCAGTTCCTGCCGGTGAATGCCGGCGGCCAGAACTGCCTCCAGTCGTTCTTTGCCGGCCACGGCAACTACACGACCTACGACAACCACGAGCTGGGCAACAAGCAGTATATCAACGGTGGCGCGCCCGCCGGTGGCGCGGTCGGTGATTTCACGACCGGCGCCGGTGCCGATGCCCGCGTCAGCGCAAACGACGTCAACACCAGCGGCACCTACATGAACAAGTCGGGCGGCTTCCAGACGCTGCAGCAGGTGTTCCTGAACTATCAGCCGATGAAGAACCGCGGCACGATCAGCGCGCCCAGCGACCCGAACGTCGACGGCACCAAGCAGCTCTATTTTGCGCAGCAGTGGGGCCGGAACGCGCTCTTCGTCAACACGGATTGCCGCAGCTACCGCGACATCCGCATGAAGACTTCCGCGAACGCGGACGAAACCGGTTCGCGCGCGGACAATGCGGGCCGCACCTATCTGGGTGTCACGCAGCTCGCCTGGCTGGAGAGCACCCTCCTCGCCGCCGAGCAGGCCGGCACGACGTGGAAATTCGTCAACATCTCCGACCCCATTGACCAGCTCGGCCCGATCGGCGGGGCGCTGACGCTCAACAACGTCCCCAGCTTCGGCGCGGGCAGCACCTACGCCCCGGTGTCGAGCGACGGTGGCAAGTCCTGGATCGGCGGTTACCGCGCCGAGCGCAATGCGCTGCTCAAGTTCATCGCCGATCACCAGATCAAGAACGTCGTCTTCCTGGCGACGGACGACCATCAGAACCGCGTCAACGAACTCACCTACTCGCCCACCGGTCAGACGGGAGTCCAGTCGAGCTACGTCAGGGTGCCCTACTGCTTCGAGATCGTCTGCGGCCCGCTGGGCGCGACCGGTCCCGACCTCATCACCAACCACAGCTTCGCGGGCATGGCCAAGCCGCTGGCCGACAGCATCGCGGCGGCCCAGGTCGCCGCCGGCGTTGATCCGCTCGGCCTCGCCGGCTACCCCGGCCTGCACAATGTCACGCGCCTGAACGATCCCGACGCGGACACGCTTCGGCAGCCGGTGGACTTCTACAGCCCGGACACGTTCAACTACAACACGCTGGACGTGAGTCCGGACGGCAAGACGCTCACTGTGAAGAGCTACGGCATCAATTCCACGGCGCAGAACAGCTTCCTGGAATACAATGCGGCAGCCAATCCCGAGCAGGTGCTCTTCAGCTTCCAGGTGGATGCGGCCAGCCCGATCAACAACATCGACCACATCATCGTGGTCTATCAGGAAAACTGGAGCTTTGACGCCCTTTACGGCAGCTTCCCGGGCGCCAATGGCCGGGCCAACGCGAGCGCCGGCTCCCTGAACCAGATTGACCGTGTCACCGGCAATCCGCTCAGCGGCCTCGCCGCCAGCAACGGCTACAACCGTTACAGCGGCAGCGGCCTCGAGACGGCCGGCAACACCGTCGGCACCCCGGGCTACCTGAACATCCCGCCGCAACCGATCCGCTTCAATCCGGCGAATGGCTCGACCGCATTCATCGACACCAGCTTCAGCACGAACCCCGCTGACGCCACCAGCGCGCTGAAGGTCAACACCCTGCTCCCGTATAACGTTGCGCCGTACGTCGCGACCACCGGCAATTCCGGCGACATCGTCCATCGGTACTGGCAGGAAATGTTCCAGATCGCCGGCGCGGATGTGCTCGGCACGGACCACCGCAACAACAGCGGGTTCGCCACCTGGTCCGACAACCCGGGCCTGGTCATGAGCTACTTTGACGCCAGCTACCTGCCGGAAGGCCTGCTCGCCCAGCAGTACGTGATGTGCGACAACTACTTCCACTCGTCCTTCGGCGGCTCGTTCCTGAACCACCAGTTCTTCATCGCGGCGGCGGCGCCGGTGTACAGCAACATGCCGGGTTATGATCCCGTCTCCGGTTGGGCGGGCAACACGGCCGCACTCGCCTACCTCGACCCGACGGGCCTGGTGCAGGCCAACACCTCGGGGACGGACACGGGCGGCAATCCGGCGGTCGGCAAGCTCATCCGCGACGGCAGCATCACGCCGGTGGCGGGCGACACGATGATCGGCCTCCGCATCAACGGCGTGGCGAATCAAAGCGCGACGGTCAGCGGGTCGGCGTCACCGAGTGACGTGTCCTTCCAGGACGGTTCGCACTTCGACAAGCACTATGTCGTGAACACCTCGTTCTCGCGCTCCCTCGCGACGAGCACGACGACGTTTGCCACCAACGCCACCGGCAACCTCGATTCCACGAGCTTCAACGTCACGGGCGCGTCCGGCACGCGTCTGGGCGCCAACAATGTGGGCATGACCGTCAGCGGCACCGGCATCCAGGCCGGCACGGTGATCACCTCCGTCAGCGGCAGCACGATCGGCCTGTCAAAGAAGCCGACGGTCACGCAGACCGGCGTGAGCCTGGCCTTCACCGGCTTCCCGCTCAGCCTGATCCCGCTGCAGGACAACACCGCGACGACGCTCAACATCGGTGACCTGCTCGACCACGCGGGCGTGAGCTGGGCCTGGTATTCCGGCGGGTGGAACAACGCGCTCGACAGCTCGCCCTCGAACCCCCTGCACTACGGCAGCGCCGGCCCGAACACGGTCGATCCGCTCTTCCAGTGGCACCACCAGGCGTTCGCGTTCTTCGCGAAATCGGCGCCGTTCGACTACACCGGCACGCACGCCGACGGCCGCAACCCGTATGCGACCCTGCACCTGCGGGATGAAGGCTCGCAGGGCGCCGGCACGGGCATCTACGGCGACATCGCCAACAACACGCTGCCTTCCGTGTCGTTTGTGAAGTTCCTCGGGCCCGACAACGAGCACCCCGGCTATGCCTCGCTCGCGCAGGGCCAGCAGCATGTCGCCGATCTCGTGGCCGCCGTGCAGGCGAATCCCGCCCTCTGGGCGCACACCGCGATCATCATCACCTATGATGAGCATGGCGGCCGTTGGGACCACGTGACGCCTCCGGTGCGCGATCTCTGGGGCCCCGGCGTGCGCGTCCCGGCCATCGTCATCTCGCCCTACGCCAAGCAGGGCGTGGTGGATCACCGCCAGCGTGACACCTCGGGCATCCTCACCACCATCGAGCAGCGCTTCGGCCTCCCGTCGCTCAACCAGCGGGACGCGAACGGCGCCAGCTTCGCCGATGTGTTCACCTCGCTCCAGATCAGCCGCGGCGGCTACGTCCTCGACCGTCGCCTGAACAAGCTGGTCCAGACAGTCACCGTCCGAAACATCGGCTCGGTCACGATTGCCGGTCCGATCAGCCTCGCGCTCGACGGTCTCACGGCCGGCACCTCGCTGGCGAACGCGGCCGGCACCACGGCCAACAACGCGCCCACCGGCAGCCCTTACATCACCATCACCTCGGGCAATCTTGCCCCGGGCGCCTCCGCCAGCGTCGCGCTCCAGTTCGTCAAGCCCGCCTCGGGTGGCATCAACTACGTCGCCCGGACCATCACCGGCGCTTCCAC
Organism: uncultured Verrucomicrobiota bacterium; assembly: GCA_903922605.1. Lineage (GTDB taxonomy): Bacteria > Verrucomicrobiota > Verrucomicrobiia > Limisphaerales > UBA9464 > CAIVQB01. Next base: position 198,009 of record CAIXUG010000072.1, on the reverse strand, counting down.
GCCCTGAGCGCAATCCGCAAACGACAGAAAGTTCAACCAAGCTTGCTAAAATAATATGAAGAACATGCTCAGTTCCACCTCGGTCACCGGCCTCGTCGCCGCGACGGGCGCGCTTCTGCTCGCCCCGCTCGCCTGCGCCACGCCCGGCGCATACGACATCACCATCAACACGGCCCCCCTGATCGGCCAGGCCTCGGGGCCCTTCTCGCTGGACTTCCAGCTCAATGACGGCAGCGGCAGCGCCGACGCCAACAACACGGCCACCATCGGCGGCTTCTTCTACTTCGGCGGCTCCGCCACCGGCGGGGCCACCCTGAGCGGCGGCGCCTCCGGCGACCTGGTCAGCGGCGTGCAGCTGACCGAGACGTCGGCCTTTAACGAGCTCTATCAGGGGTTCACCCCAGGCTCGACGCTGAAGTTCCATGTCTCGCTCACCCTCAACGCCGACGCCGGCGTGACTCCGGATGTCTTCACCTTCGGCATCCTCGACAGCAGCCTGTTCAACATCCCCACGACGGCGTCGGATAACTCGCTGTTCACCATCACAATCAACGGTGCTTCCCCCACCTTCGCCACGGCCTCCGGCACCGACATCCCGGTGACGGTGACGGCGGTTCCCGAACCCGGCTTCTGGGCCGTGGCCGCCGGTGGACTGCTCCTCGCCTTCGGCACCTGGCGCCGGGTCCGTCGCTAATCCGACATCGCTTCCGCAAAGGCCGCACTTCGGTGCGGCCTTTTTCTTTGTCCCCGTCGCGCCGCAAGCCGGCCTGCTCCCATGCCCTTGGCGACGTGAGACTCGTCACCGCTCCTCCGGCCATCGTGCGGTGGTTAAAACGGTCTGAAAACATCTGTCATCGCCATTGACGGCGGCAGCAGACCTTCCTACAAGCCAGCCCATGTTAACGATTTCGTCGCCAAGGTGATCGGGCTATGGGCGACCTGGACCGCTGTTGGATCATCTTGGGCGTCGAGCCGGGGTCTTCCCGGGAGACTGTGAAGTGGGCTTACCGTAATCTGGTCAAGGCCTGGCACCCCGACCAGTTCAGCCACGACCCGATCCAGCAGCACGAGTTGCAAGAGCGGCTCAAGGAAGCCAACTGGGCGTACGATTATCTGGAGACCCACGTTTTCACCGCAGCGGAGCCGGCCGAAAACCACGAGGCGACTGCCTCAGAAACGGAACCGGAGCCCCCTCAACCGGAGCCAGAAAAGACGGCACCCGAGCGGACTCCGCCAGCTTCCGAACCGGTGGCGTCCGAGCATGGAGGATTCTGGCAGGCCATCATGTTTGTGGTTGTCGCCGTGCTTGGAGGCACCCTGATCTATTACGTCTGGCCTAGCTCGAAGGATTCAGACCGGTCCGGTACGCGCAAAACGATGGCAGACGTGCCCATCGTCAAGCCCCGTCCGGCTTCTCCGGTGACACCGCCGCCACCGGCTTCCTCCACCGTCCCCACGAACCCAAAGAACATCCTGGGCCGGCTGATTCCCGCGAACAGTGCCACGGCGAGCCCGAGTGCCGACGGCGTCCATCTGGACGCCCCCGGTACCCGGGATTACCTCCGCACGCCGCAGCCCATTCGTCCGCCCTTCACACTGCGGGCGCAGGTACTGACCGATTCGGGTGATGTGCGCCTCTACTACGCGCTGGGAATCGTGGTCTTCAACTGGACTGCCAACGCCGACGAGCTGCGCGTGCATGATCCGCTCACCGGATTGTCCGCAGGCGCGCCGGGACAGGGTTCACTTTCCCACGGCGACTGGCATGAGCTGGTCTGGCAGGTGACCACCAACGCCATGCGGGTGGTGGTGGATGGGCAGATCCGCTATGAAGCTGCGGGCAACTACACCCGGCTCGATGCCTACCCGGCCATCGGTTCGCGCGATGGACCGCTCACCATTCGGAGCGTCGAGCTGGAGGGGCAGCCCACCACCAACGCCGAGCTGCTGGCGCTGAAACCCACGCCACCCTTCCCGGGCAATTTGCTGGCCTCCATGGTTCCCGTGAACGACGTGCGGGTGATAAACGAACCGGAAGGCATGACTCTGGCCTCCGGCACGGCACCCGCTCCGATGCTGAAATGCGCTGAACAGCTCCGTCCGCCCTTCACCATCCGCGTCCGCGCCAAAACCGACTCGATCGACATCCGGCTCTACTACGCTCTGGGCCTGGTGATCTTCAACTGGCAGGACAATCCCGGAGAATTGCGGGTTCACGATCCCCTCACCAACCAGATCACGCCGGTCCCCAACATGGGCAGGGTTCTGGCCAACGAATGGCATGACCTCGTCTGGGAGGTGACGGAAACCGGCATGAAAATCTCCGTGGATGGACAGCTCCGGTATCAAAACCGGAAAAACTATGGCAAGGCGCAAGGCTTCGCGGGGATCGGCCCCTATCTGGGCAAGCTGACCGTGGACTCCTTCGTGGTGGAGCGGAACTGAAGCGGTTTGAGAAAGTCTGGGGTCGGAAAGCGGACCGGTCTGGGCGTGCCTTCCCCGGTTTCGGGGCTTGCCTCAACCGGTCCTTCCCGACAGCATCTTGGGAATTCCCCTCATGTCCGAGAGCCTGGCGGCTTCACTCCTTTGACGCACGGCCATCGTCTGCGTGCGTCAGCCGCCCGGAAATCCAAACCCGAAACCCCAGCCCACAATGAATCAGTCACCCCTATCATCGGCTCTGGCACGGCTGTCACCCGCCGTTTCTCCGGACGCGTCCTGCCACCACAGCGGTTCCACGACATTGCTGCTTCCCGCCCGTTTGCTGCTACTTCGCGGAGCGATCCTTGCCGCCATCCTGGCCGGTCTGCCGAATGATGTTAGGGCGGGCAACATTTCCCTCGGATTTGAGCCGGCGGATACAGTCCCGGGAACCCTCTACGGCACGGCGGCGGTGGATGGGAGCGGAGGCATCGGCGGATCAGGATGTCTGAAGATGAACACGGCGAACGGGCAGGCGGGGTTCCTGATCCTCGATGATCTGGATGGGGGCCAGCCCGTCGGAAGTTTCGTCGCCACCTTCAATCTGCGGACCGGCAGCGATACCAGCACGGTGCTGCATGGCGACGGCCTGAGCTTCAGTTTTGGTCCGGACATTCCCGATGACACCTTCGCGTTTCCCGAGGAGGGGATCGGCAGCGGTTTGCGCGTGTCGTTCGACACGTTCAACAATGCGGGACCGGCCAACGAAGCCCCGGCGGTCAAAGTCACCTTTGGCAACCAGCTGATCGCTTCCAAGCTGGTCGATTTCCTTTCGACCGGGACCGGTTACGCCGCCGTAAAAATCGAGGTCCACCCGGAAGGCACGCTGGATGTGTTCTACGGCACCAATGCCGTGTTCACCAACGTGCTCTGTTATGCTCCCGTGGCCGGGCGCTTTTCGCTGGCAGCCAATGCCGGGGCGGAACGGTTCGTCGGTGATCCCATTGACCTGTACTGGGTGGACAACCTCGCCATCGCCACCAAGGTGTCCCAGTCCGCGTTCATCCAGTCGGCCCAGCCTCGGGGGAGCAGTGTTTCCCCGGATGCGGTCATCGCGATCCAATTGCAGGACGCGGCCACGCATGTGAAGACGGATTCGCTGGGGCTCAAGCTGGATGGGACGACCGTCATCCCCAAGGTGATCAGCTTGGATGGCGTCACCACGATCACGTTCGACCCGCCAGGACTGCTGGTCGCCGGTTCCACCCATCAGGTGGCCCTGACCTATGCCGACGACGCCACCCCGGCGAAAACAAGCTCGGTCAGCTACTCCTTCACGGTCTATCCTTATGCCACCCTCCCAGCCAGTGACGCAGTGGATGCAGCCGTGGTGGACAAGGGCCTCACCGGCTTCAAGGTGCGGACCCATCAGGTTTCCGTGGACGTCGGCACCTCCGTGGAACGGGCCGAGTTGCAGTTTGCCAACAAACTTCTGAATCCCTTGGACAACACGGTCCTGCCCAATGTGGCGGACCTGAGTGGCGCCGATCCGGATGGGACCTTCGCCGCGCCCAATTCCATCGATTTCAGCTCGGCTGCCGACGGCCAAGGATTCTTCCTCTCCGACGAACTCTTCCCCGGCGTGGTCGGCACAGATCAATATGCCCTGGAGATCACCACCTTTCTGGACCTGGCTCCCGGGGCCTACACCTTCGGCGTGGATGCCGTCCGGAATTACAACACGACCGCGCCCGGCTCCTTCCGGGAATCTGGTTTCCGGCTGACGGCCGGAGCCAACCCCAAGGACCTGTTTGCACCGGAGATCGCCCGCTTTGACAAGGACCGGCCGGAGGGGGAAAAGGTCTTCTCCTTCGTCGTGCAGCAGGCCGGGCTCTATCCCTTCCGGCTGCTCTGGTTTTCCGGCGTGGGTGCCAGCAGTTTGGAATGGTACCAGATCAAGGCGGATGGCAGCCGGATTCTGATCGGAGATACCGCCTCAGGGGGACCGGCCGCCTATAGCCAGGCGACGGTCACCCACCCGTACGTGCAGTACATCACCACTCCCAAGCCGGACGAGGCCGGCGTTCCGGCCAATACCCCCATCGCCCTGACGCTGGTCGATGGCAGCGCGACGGTGAAGACCAACACGATTCAACTGCGCCTGAATGGCACGGTGGTCGCAGCCACGCTGGGCACCGACCCCGCCAGCCCGGGGCTCACCCAGGTCCAGTATCAGCCCCCGACTGCTTTGCCAGCCGGCTCGACCAACACCGTGCGCATTGTGTTCGGCGACAGCGCCGGGGCTTCCTACGATCAGCAGTGGACATTCGCCGTGGCGGGCAACCTGGCCATTCCCGGATTGCTCACCGTGGAAGCGGAGCATTTCTCGGGAAACTTTGAGTCCTTCGACCTTGATGGCATCAACAAGCACCGCTGGGTCCTGACCAACACCGCCGGGTTTTCCGGCGACGGCGTCATGCTCGCGGACCCGAACATCAACTATAATCAGAACGTCAACACCGCCGTGGAGCCGCGGCTGGACTACGACCTGGATTTCTCCATCGCGGGAACCTACTATGTCTGGGTACGCGCCCTGGCCGACAGCGCCCCGGGGATCAGTCAGAATGATTCGGTGAATGTCGGGATTGATGGTGTGCTCCCCGCCTCCGGTTCGAGCTCCAAGATCACCGGCTTTCCTCCCGGCGGTTACGTCTGGTCCCGGACGAAGGTGGACGCCACCCCGGCGACGCTGGCGGTGCCCACCACCGGGCCCCATGTCATCAATGTCTGGATGCGCGAGGACGGCTTCCTCTTCGACAAGCTGCTGCTCACGACCAACAACGCCTATGTGCCCACTGGTTTCGGACCCGCCGAGACGGCCTCCACCGCACCGGTGCTGACGTACAGCCTGACCGGAGGCGCCCTGAAACTGTCGTGGACAGGCGGCGGTGCCTTGCAGTCGGCCAGTGTTGTGGCCGGGACTTACTCGCCCGTGACCGGAGGCGGCACCAGTCCGGTGACCGTTCCCTTCGATCAGGCAGGAGGATTTTTCCGCGTGGCCAAATGATGGCGAGCGAAGGAAAAAGGAAGACGACGGAGTGGAAAGAAAAGGCGCCACCCAGGCTTTATGACGACCCCCACCCCTCACCCTAACCCTCTCCCCGTTGAGGGAAGAGGGGACTCGACTTGGGCCATTCTGTGCGGCCTGGTCACAAGACGGCTGCCTTGGCTTCATGGCGTCCACGAAAACCATCGAGGGCGTCCGCAACGTGGGGAATTTTCATTTGTCCGAGGCGTGACCTTCCTCTCCCATCAACGGGGAGAACACCTAGCGCACGCGTCTGCCAACCTGAGCATTGGCGATGAGCCTTCTCCGCACTCCCCGCTCCCCGCTCCCCGCTCAGTCCGCCCTCCGGCAGCGGTCTGGCTGGCCTTCCTTCTGGCCCTCGCCATTCCGGTCGCCGCCGCGCCGCCCGCGCCGGGATTGGAGCGGTTCTACGTCGGCTCCTACGCGGGCAAGATATCCGTATCCAGCCTGGATTTGGGAACGGGAACGTTCGGGACGATCACTCAGGCGGTGACGACGACGGATCCTTCCTTCGTCGCCATGCCGCCCAGCCGCGCGTTTTTGTATTCCGTTAACGAAGGTGCCAACGCGGTGTCCGCCTTCGCCGTCAACGCGACCAACGGAACCTTGAAACTACTGAATCAAAAACCCTCGGGCGGCGGGGCTCCCGCGTTCATTGTCGTGGATGGGAGCGGCCGAAATGTCCTCGTGGCCAATTACGATGGCGGCAGCGTCTCGGTGTTCCCCCTCCAGGCGGACGGCACCCTGGGCGACGCCTCCGCCCACGTGCAACATCCGGGGCTGGCTCCGCACGCCCATTGCGTCACGCTGGATTCCAGCAACCATTTCGCCTTCGTCTGTGACAAGGGCCTGGATCAGATCCGGTCTTACATCTTCGATGCGGCGGCCGGCTCCCTGACGACCAACACCACGCTGATCACCGCCGTGGCGGCCGGGTCCGGTCCCCGCCACCTGGTGTTTGAGCCGCAATACCGGCGGGCCTATGTCATCTGCGAAACCGTCTCCACCGTCATCGGCTTCGACTACGACCCGGTGAACGGCGTGCTCACTCCGTTTCAAACGATCAGCACCCTGCCGCCGGCGGGGTTTGCCGGGAATATCACGGCCGAAATCGCCGTGCACCCTTCGGGCCGCTTCCTCTACGGTTCCAACCGGGGCTACAACACCGTCGTGGTGTATTCCATCGATCCGGCGAGCGGTGTCCTGACGCCGGTTCAGCAGCAAAAAACGGGGGCTACCCCGCGGAACTTCGCCATTGATCCGACCGGAGCCTTTTGCCTCGTGGCCGGGCAGACCTCCAACGACATCCGGCTCTATTCCATCAATCCCGAGACCGGTCAGCTGTCCGACACGGGCAAAAAACTGTCCTCCTCCGCCCCCGTCTGCATCCTGCCTTTCCTTCTGCAACCACCCGAGCCGGTCGTCACTCTCAGCCCGGCCGCGAACAACACCCTCCAGCTCAGCATCGGCAACTCGTTGAACTTGCTCACCTACCAGCTTTACCGGACGCCCACGCTGTCCGCCGGAATGACCTGGGATCTGCTGGCAACCGGTGAGCGCGGCCAGACCGTCTTTGTGCTGACCAACACCTTGGAGCAGGAATACTTCCGGGTCGGCGTTTCCACCAACTATTGAGCCGGCGGCGGGACGGGAGACGCCGCGTTGCTGACTTGTCGCTTGCCTCCGGAAGCGCGGCCCCCGTCAATCCGCGCCTTTCGATGCGACCTTACTCGGCAGTCATCTTCGACATGGACGGTGTGATCGTGGACAGCGAGCCACGGCACGAGCAGACGTTCCGCGAAATCTTCCACGAACTCGGTTACGGCGACCGGCATGGCATCCAGTTCCACGACTACATCGGACGCTCCGACCGCGCCCTGTGGGATGACTTCATTGCCATGCATCGTCCGACGCAGACGCTGGAAGCGCTGACCGAGCTGAAGCAAAGCCGCTTCCTCGACAACATCCGCGCCGTCCAACCGATCTTTCCCGGCATCCCGGAGCTGGTGGCAAAACTCTCGCCGACGACCCGGCTGGCGGTGGCGTCCGGCTCTCTCCATGTCGTGATCGAGACCGTGCTCGGCATGCGGGATCTCAAACGGCATTTCCCGGTCGTCGTGAGTGTTCAGGATGTGGCGCACCCCAAGCCCGCCCCAGACATCTTTCTGCACGCAGCGAAGCGTCTCGGAGTGCCGCCGCAGGAGTGTGTCGTGATCGAAGATTCTGCCGCCGGTGTCGCTGCCGCCCGCGCCGCCAACATGCGGGTCATCGCCATCACGAACACTTTGCCGGCGAACAAACTGCGTGACGCGGACGCGGTGGTAAGCAGCTATGCGGAGATCGAGCGGCTGCTGCTTTGAAGGCTCTGCACCCAGTGCTGACAAGCACATTTCACTTCAACTGCGCGGCGATTTCCTCGCCCAGCTTCTCCGCCTCGCGCACCGGCCGCTTGCCCTCGGCAAACTTGCCTGCGCCTTCCCGGTAGCTGGCCGCCCGCAGGTACAGCTGGTGCCCCAGCACCCGGGCATAGCCCGCCACCGGGCTCTGGCAGCCGCCGCCCATCGCGCGCAAAAACGCACGTTCGGCAGTGACGGCCTGGAACGTATTGGTGTGATTCAGCACCGCGCAGATCCGCGCGATTTCCGGGTCACCGGACCGGGTTTCCAGCGCCACGGCCCCCTGCCCCACCGCCGGCAGCATTTCCTCGGGCTCCAGAATCGTCGCCAGCAAGCCCGCCGGCGGGGCGGCGATCGCCGCGCGCTCGGCGGCGGGCAGGCGCGGATCGACGCGGAGTTCACCCTTCGGCCCGAGCTCAAAGCTGAGCCGGGACAATCCGGCTGCCGCGAGGATCGTCGCGTCGAGGTCGAGCGGGTCCATTACCTTCTGGAGACGCGTGCCCACATTGCCGCGAATCGGCACCACTTTGAGATCCGGGCGCAGGGACAACACCTGCGCTGCGCGACGCGTGCTGCTGGTGGCCACGACCGCCCCGTTGGGCAGCTTTGCGAGCGAAGCCCGGGGCTTGCCGAAATAGGGATCCCGTCCACCCGGAGACCACTCCTTGGGTGCATTCAACCGCTCCTGGTTCAGCGGATGCGCCGCATTCCGGAACACCAGCACGTCCCGCACATCGGCCCGGGGACCGACCGCCCCGAGCACGAGCCCTTCGGGCAGTTCGGTCGGCAAATCTTTGAGACTGTGGACGGCGATGTCCGCCTCCTTGTCCAGCAGCGCGACTTCCAGCTCCTTCGTGAAAAGTCCCTTCGGCAACGACTCGTTTGGGTTCGCCAGCGACGCCGTCTGCAGCTTGTCCCCGGTGGTCCGGATGATCTTCAGCTCGAAGCGCCGGTCGGGAAACAGCACTTCACAGTCGGCCAGCACACGGCGCGACTGGGCCAGTGCCAGCGCGGAGCCGCGCGTGCAGATGATAATCGGTTTGTCGGAACTCACGGTGGTAAAAATTCTAACGGCGACGGAGGAGGCGTTACACGCAAAGGATGCGGTACCGGCGGGTGAAACCTGTCACGGGCGAACCGGGAAAGAGTTGGTGGGGCGAGCGTCCCCGCGAGCCGGGCGGCCTTAGACCCGGGCTGCGACAGCTCGCGGGGGCGCTCGCGTCACCACGCGCCGGGTGTTCAACGTTTGCCCCCGAGGAAACGATCCGTCGCGGGCGGCGGGAAGCCAAGGCACTCATTCGTGGCCGTAGGCGAGCTTGTGTGTCCCCGCCCCCGTCTGCGGCAGCGAGGCGAGCAGGCTTTCCGCCTTGCCGCGAATGATGGCTTCACAGCGGACGATTTCCTCCCGCCGGTTGCGGACGTGCTCATCGGCCACGGCCTGAAGGTCGTCCACATTGGCGAGAAACACGTCCTCCAGCAGTTTCACCTCCGGATCAATGTCGCGCGGCACGGCGATATCGATGATGAGCAGCGCCCGGGGCCCGCGCTGACGCAGCAGCTTCTCCAGCTTGGGGCGGTCGAGCACGTAATGCGGTGCGCTCGTGCTGCTGATGATGATGTCAATGCGACCGAACTCCTTCTCCCAGTCGTCGAAGTGGATCGCCCGGCCACCGAGTTCGGTCGCCAGCGCTTCGGCGCGCTCGAAGGACCGGTTGCTCACGAACAGGCTTCGCGCCCCCCGGCTCAGGAGCGCTCGCGCGGTCTTCTCGCTGGTGTCGCCGGCCCCGATGACCATCACGTCGCGCTTGCCCAGGTCGTCAAAGATGCGCTCGGCCAGATCGACCGCGACCGAGGCCACGCTGGTGTTGCCGCGCTGGATCTGGGTTTCGCTGCGGACCTTCTTGGCGACGCTGAAGGCGCTCTGAAAGGACTTGTTCAGCACTTTGCCGGTGTGTCCGGCCGCCAGGGCGACGTCGTAGGCCTTCTTGAGCTGGCCGAGGATTTCGGTTTCGCCCAACACCAGCGAGTCGAGTCCGCAGGCGACCCGGAAGAGGTGCTCCACCCCGCCCCGTTCCACGTGGGCGTACAACTCGTTCGTCAGGGCGGTGCCAAAGGCACGGTCGGCGACCAGAAAACTGCGGAGCGCCTCGGCGGCCTCACGGGGAACCAGATCCGTCGCCACATAGAGTTCAACGCGATTGCAGGTCGAGAGCAGCACGGCTTCCCGGGCGAGTCCTGCCTCGCGCAGTTTGGTCAGGGTCGGCACGACCTGCGACTCGGCGTAGGCGAAGCGTTCGCGGATTTCGACGGAGGCGGAATGGTGGCTGACACCGAGGACGACGAGGCTCATCGGGTGTCAGGGGTGATGGATGGGCGAAGGCAGGTTGGTGCCCCAGAAGGTGAGGACCACAAACGCAAAGGTGCCGATCACGCCCCAGGCAAAGCGCCGCCCGTGCGAGCCAAAGCGCCCGCGCAGCAGCAGCAAGGTGAGATACGCCCCCCAGACCAACGCGCTCCAGACGATCTTGGGATCGTCGCTGATGAAATAGCCGCGTTCTCGGTTCAGCCACCAAGCCCCGACGGCGAGGCCCGCCGTCAGCAGGCCAAAGCCGGCCATCAGCAGGCCCGAGGTGACCCGTTCCAGCCGTTGGATAGGAGGCATGAGCGCGAACATGGCGCGGGCCTTGTCAAACTTCAGGTCGTGCTCCTGCGCCAGATACATCAGGGCCGCCACCGAGCTCAGACCGAAGGCACCATAGGCCAGCAGGATCAGCGCGGCATGCAGGCTCTCCCAGCCGTGGACGAACTCCGGTTTCGGCCCCTTGTGATCGAGCACGGGAAACAGGGCGAAGACGCCGGCCGCAAACAGCAGCGGCGACGCAAAGGCGCCCAGAAAGCGCAGCCGGCGAAACACGCCCAGCACCAGATAGCTGGCCACAATCGTCCAGGAGATGAAGACCGTGGCCTCAAACAGGTTGTTGATCGGGCAGCGGGCCAGGGAAAAACCGCGCAGAAACATCGCCACGGTGTGCAGGGCGGCGCCGGTCGCCAGCAGCGCATATAGCAGGCGGTTGTCCTCCCGGAAGCCGCGCCGCCACAGGAGCACGGAATAAACCGCGCTCACGCCGTAGAGGACCACGGCGAGCAGGAAGCAGAAGCGATCGGTAAAAACGGACACCGTGGGCAAACTAAAGGGCGGCTCTGGCCATGTCGAATCACGAAAACCGGAACGGAGCCGGTGCGTAAACGGTCATTTACTTGCGTTGACCCTAATTTGTACGGCTCCTAGTGTCCACGCGCACAATGGCGGTACCCGCTCCAGCATTGAATCCGCACGCCCAGAATGGGTTGGCCTCTCCCGCAGCGTGGGATCAGGTGGTGGCACCGGCACGCCCCTTCCTCGCCCGCGTCACGCAACGGCTCGCCGAACAGGTCAACGATTTCGAACCGGAAATCGCGGAGTACGCGCGCTATGCCCTCGACAACCAGGGCAAGCAGCTCCGCCCCGCCCTCGTGGCGCTCTGCGGCGAGGCCGTCGGCACGGTCAACGACAACCTCGTCAACATCGCCATCATCATCGAGATGATCCACCTGGCGACGCTCGTGCACGATGACATCATGGACGAGGCGACCGTCCGCCGCAGCCGCCCCACCCTGGCCACCCGCTGGGGCAACCAGATTTCCGTGCTGCTGGGGGACTGCCTGTTCGCCCACGCGCTCAATCTGGCCGCCCGCTTCGCCACGGCCGATGTGAGCCTCGCGGTTTCGAATTCCACCGGGATCGTCTGCACCGGAGAAATCCTGCAGACCCATCGCCGCCGTCGCTGGTCCCAGTCCCGGGCGGAGTATTTTCGGGTGCTGGAGATGAAGACCGCCGAGCTCTTCGCGCTCGCCTGTGAGCTGGGAGCCAAGCTGGCGGGGGGAACCCCGGCCCAGCAGGCCGCGCTCCGCCGGCATGGCCTGGCCCTCGGGACGGCCTACCAGATTTACGACGACTGCCTCGACCTCTTCGGCACCGAGGTCAATGCCGGCAAGTCGCTGGGCACCGATCTGGCCACCGGCAAGCTGACCCTGCCCGTGCTCGTCGTGCTGGAGCGTTCCAGCGAAGCGGGCCGCCGGCAGCTCATTGATTGGCTGGATCACTGGCAGCCCGAGCATTTTGCCAGCGTGCGCTCGCTGCTGGACGAGCACGACGCCCTGGAGGAATGCGCCGCCGTCATCGATGGCTATCTGAACCAGGCCCAGGAGGCGCTGCGGGAAGTGCCTTCCGGCCCCGCCACCGAGGCGCTGGCCGGGGTGGCCAGCTTCCTCTCCCATCAAACTGCCGCTCTGGGCGGGTGATCCTTGTCCTGTGAAGGAACCCTCCGCCCCGTCCGACCGTCCCGATCAGACGCCGTCCCCGGAACTGCCGGACGACCGGCCGTTGGTGGCCCGTGCCAAGGAGGGAGATTTGGCCGCCTACGACGAGCTCGTCCGCCGTCATCAGCAGCGCATCTATGGGCTGTGTTACCATCTGACCTCCAACCATGAGGATGCCAACGATCTGGCCCAGGACACCTTCATGAAGGCCTGGAAGGCGCTCAAGGGATTCAAGGGGGATGCCAATTTCTACACCTGGTTGTATCGCATCGCCTACAACCACTGCCTCAACCACCTCAAGACCCGGCGCAACCGCACCCCGCACCTGAGCCTGGATGACATGGACTTCAACGCCGAGCATGACCCGGAAATGGTGGCCCTCGTCTCCCACAACACCCCGCGGCGCGCCGCCGGACTGGGCGAACTGCAGAAAAGTTTGAACGCCGCCCTGCTCCGCTTGTCGGAAGAGCACAGAACAGTGGTGGTATTGCACGATGTGCAGGGCCTCCCCCACGAAGAAATTGCCAAAATCATGGGTTGCAACCAGGGCACAGTTCGGTCACGACTTTTTTACGCCCGTCAGCAATTGCAGGCGTGGCTTTCCGATTTCAAAAAACAGTCATGAGTCAGCCATCAGAAGACTTTTCAGAGATTCGCCGGGTGCTGGCATGGAAGCGTCACGAAACGCCGCCACCGGGTTACTTCAACAGCTTCTCCGCCAAGATCATCGCGCGGATCGAATCCGAGCAGTTGGCGGCCCAACCGGCGTGGTGGGAGCATCTGCTCGCCCCGCTCAACTGGCAGCGCGGGCTTTTGGGAGCGAACATCCTGATCTGCGCGGGAGCCGGCATCGTGGGCGTCGCCGCTTACAATGCCGCCCGTCCGGTGGCTGGTGACGATGGCGTCGCCTTGACCGAGACACCGACCTCCATGCTTTATCCGGAAAGCCGGGCCGGCTTGCGCGCCAGCTTTGTGCCGACCGGCAGTGCAACCGAAGGGGCTTTGGGACTGGCCAGCTTTGGCGGCACCGTGCCGGGTGCCACCTATCAGGGAACGAACGATCACACGGCTCCGGCCGGTTTGTTCAGCCTGCCGGGCATGAACGACTTGCAGCCCCGCTTCGTCATGCCGACGCATTGACCGCTGCCCGCCATTCACCTCAAAAGAAAAACGCCCGCGGTAACCGCGGGCGTTTTTCTTTGGGATGGCCTTTGGGCTCAGATGACGCGGACGAAATAAAGCGTCAGCTTCAGCTCGGGGATGGGAATGACCAGCCGGCCGGCGTCGGTGATGCTCCCTTCGTGGACGTCGTCCTTGCCATCCTTCTTGCTCGACAGGATGTATTTGTCCGCTGAGCGGACCCAGCTTCCGTCCACGGAAAGATCATTCAGGCTTCTGCCAGCAAACAACTTGTTCGCCACCGCCATCGGATTCTGAGGAGCGGCAGCCGGACGTGCCATCACCTGCGGTGCGGCACCTCCACGCCGCCCGTAGCGGGCGGCCAGAACCGGATCAGCGATGGCCGGGACGGCCGGAGCGGCATCGGCGGCAGCCACCGGAGCAGGGGCAGCCGGCGGCGGCGGAACCTTCACTACGTAACGACCGTCGGTGTAAGCGGTAAGCGTGGCCTGCTTGAGCAGCGTGTTGAGCGCATAGCGGAGCGCCTTGAGCTCCATCGGCTGCAAGGTGGTGCGCTTGCGGCGGGCGTCGGTGATGATCGAATTCACATCGGTGCGCCAGTGGCCGAGAATCTTTTCGTCATCGAACTTCGGCGACTTGCCCGTCTCCAGATACGTGCGGAAGTCATGCAAGTCCGTCTGGAGCAGGAGCTGCCGCAGCTCGTCGTTCTTGAGGATGCCCTGGGTCTTCGGATTGAGGTAGATCGCCGTGAATCCCGCACGATCCTGCAGGAGCTTCTGGTAGTCCGCATCGCCGCCGATGTCCGTGAATTCCGGCCGCTCAGCCAGCGCGAGGAAGGGCGGATAGCTTTGCACCCGGCCCTCGATCAGGGGATTCGCATGGATCAGCCCGAGGATGTCGGCAATTGCATAATCCTGCGCCGGAGTCTTGTCGAGGGCCGCAAAGGTCTTGTCCCAGCCGCTCTGCGACATGTCGGTGCGGATCTGATTCAGATAGTTGACGGGGCTCGGCTCTCCCGAGTCATTCGCCATCTGCGTCGTGATATAGCCCTGCGCATAGAGCGGCCGGCCCACGCCGAGAAACACGATGACTCCCGCGACCAGGCCCACAAACAGGCCCAGCGCCCTGTTCATCCGCTCAAAGGCGTTACGGGTGGCATCATCCTCCTTGTACTTGAAGTGGAGTTCCACCGGCTTGTGGGCGGCAAATCCGACGCCGAAGAAGATCAGCCACACCACCAGAAAGCCGATGACCGGCGGCAGCGCCTGCTGCCAGATCACGCTGGCCGAATGGAAGGCCGGAGCGATCAGGCCGCCCAGCAACGATGCCAACGCCAGCCCCAGGATCACCCCGACGAGGGAGACGGACGCGCGAATGGATCCCGTCTGGAAACCGATGGCCGCAAAGCCGCCGACCAGCACAAGCAAGAGCAACCAGATGAACATGCGGGCACGCTATAGCCCGCGCCATGCCAACGCACGCGGAAAAATTCATCTTCTTGTGAGGCTGCCGGAAGGAGGCGGAAGGAATTTGAAAAGCAGGAAAACCGGAAAGCCGGATTGCCTGAGTCGCTGATCGTCGCTGCCGAATATCGGCCACGCCTAATGGCACTTTCCTTTTCCTGTTTTCCTGTTTTCCAAATTTGAATCCATCCTCCGCCGCCGCCTTTCTTGACTTGAAAAGTCCCATCCCTAGGCTGGCGCGACATGAATCGCAGGCTCCTTCGTGGTGCGCTCACCCTGGCCGTCATGCTGGCCATCGCCGAGCGTTGCCCGGCTCCCATCATTTTCCGGCCCGGCGAAGGCTGGACCTACGAACCCGTTGGCAGTGAAGGCGCCAAGTGGGTGCGCAAACGCGCCAAGGACCAGTTGCAGGTCGCCCAGGACGCCTTTGACCACAAGGAATTCAAGCTCTCCCTGAAAGCCGCCCGCCGCGTCGTCAAGGTCTGGCCGCTTTCCGATTATGCGGGCCCGGCGCAGTACCTGGTTGGCCGCTGTTATGAGGAGCGCAAGATGGATGAGCGCGCCTTCAAGGAATACCAGACCGCCCTCCTCCGCTATCCCAAGCTGCCCAATTACGACGACCTGCTGAAGCGGCAGTACGCCATCGCCTCCCGCTACCTGGGTGGCCAGTGGTTCAAGCTCTGGGGCTACATCCCGTTCTTCCCCTCCATGGAGAAGACCGCGAAGCTGTTCGAACAGGTGGCCCACAACGGTCCCTACAACGAGACCGGTCCGAAGGCCCAGATGGACATCGGCACCGCCCGGGAAAAGCAGAAGGACTACCCGCAAGCCGTCAAAGCCTACGAGAAGGCCGCCGACCGTTATCACGACCGGCCCGACGTGGCCGCCGAGGCGCTGTTCCGCGCCGGCATGGCCTGGGACAAGCAGGCCAAGCGCGCCGAGTACGACCAGTCCATTGCCAAGGCCTCGATCGAGGATTTCCAGGACTTTTCCGCCCTGTATCCGACCGATCCCCGGGTGCCGCATACCCAGGAGATCATCGCCTCGCTCCGGGTGGAGCAGGCGCGCGGCGCCTACGAGACGGCCCGCTTCTACGAGCACTACAAGCGCTGGCAGGGCGCGCTGGTTTATTACAACGAGGTCCTCCTGAAAGACCCGAAATCGCCTTTCGCCCAGTTTGCCCGGGAGCGCATTGAGAAACTGAAGCCGCGCGCCGAAAAGCAGCGCCAGCAGATGGCGGAGTACGAGAAGAAGCTGCGCGCGGCCACCAAGGCTGCCGCCACCAACGCCCCGCCGGATCGGCCCGACCGGGGCGACCGGCCCGCCAGGAAATGAGCGCCTTTTTGCGCATCATCGCGGCCTGCGCACTCGCAGGCCTGCTCGCCGGCTGTGCCGGCTATCAGCTGGGTCCGACGAACGGCACCGCCGCCGGCAGCCGTTCCGTGGAGGTCCGGCTGTTTGCCAACCACACGCTGGAACCCCGCCTGAGCGAGCCCATCGCCCAGGCCCTGCGCAAGCAACTCCAGCAAGATGGCACTTTCCATCTCGATACCCAGGGCAATGCCGATGTGATCGTCACCGGTGACATCAAGTCCTTTGTCCGTGACCCGCTCAGCTTCCAGCGCACCGACATCATCACCACCCGCGATTACGACGTGAAGGTCACCGTGCACGTGAAGGCGACCGAGCGCGGCTCCGGCAAGGTGCTCGTCGAGCGCGATGTCGTAGGCCGCAGCACGATCGAGAGCAACCCCGATCTGGCCAGTGCCGAACGCCAGGCCGCCCCGCTCGTGGCCGAGAGCATCGCGCGCCAGGTCACCGATCTGCTCGCCGACGGCACCTGGTAAGAAAATCCTGCTTATGAAAATGGCTAAGTGCGGCAGGAAATCTGGCTACCGCTCCCGCGCCTGGTTCGGAGTGCTTTCCGCCCTCTCCCTGCTGAATCTTGCCGGCTCGCTCCCCGCCGCCGACTGGCCCCAGTGGCGCGGCCCGGGCCGTGACGGGGTTGCACTCGAACCGCTACCCGAAAAGTTGCCCGATACCCCGGTAGTCGTCTGGCGCAAGGCCATTGGGCACGGCTATGCCGCACCCGTGGTGGCCGGTGGCAAACTGGTGTTCCTGGATGATTCCGGCGGATTGGAGACCGCCCGCTGTCTGGATGCCGCCAGCGGCCATGAGCTATGGTCGGTGGCCGTCGGCGAAAACTACACCGACGAATTCGAGCCCGGTCCGCGCTGCACGCCGCTGATCGATGGCGACCGCGTTTATGTGCAGACCTGCCGGGGCGAATTCCATTGCCTGGCCATGGTGGATGGAGCGACCCGCTGGCGGTTTCACTTTTCGGACTACGGCACCGTCTGGATTCCCGACAAGGGCGGCGGATCCGGGGCCGCCAGCCGTCGTGGCAACGCCGGTTCGCCGGTGATCGACGGGGACCATATCATTGTGCAGATCGGCAGTGCGGAGGGTGCCTGTCTCGGTGCCTTCGACAAACGCTCCGGCAAGCTGATCTGGAAGTCGCAGAACGACCTCACCACCTATTCCTCGCTCGTGATCGGCACGCTGGCCGGGCGGCGGCAAGTCATCAGCGCCACCTGCGACGGCCTGCTGGCCGTCGCACCCGAGGACGGCGCCCTGCTCTGGCGGGTGCCGTTCAAAACCGGGGCGAACCGTAACGCGCTCACGCCTATTCTCGGCGAGGACACGGTCACCTTTGCCAGCTTCACCACCGGGATGCAGTGCCAGCGGATTGTCCCGGCAGGAGTGGACAGCTCCGCGCTCAAACCCGTGGAGGCGTGGTACAACCGTCAGCTAAAGATCAATTTGGCGACCCCGGTGGCCGTCGGCGGCCACCTTTACGGCCAGGGGGAAAACCGTAACTTCATCTGCGTGGACCGGGCCACCGGCAAGCTCGCCTGGAGCCAGCCCGGCTTCGGCGAGGTCACCTCGACCATTGCCTCGGGCAAGCTGCTGCTGGCCCTATCCGACCGGGGCGAGGCATTGCTGCTCCATGCCAATCCCGAGAAATACGACGAAATCGGGCGTTTTCAGGCCTGCGGCAAATCCTTCAGCCATCCGGCCTTGGCCGACGGCGTGCTTTACGTCCGCGACAGCCGCGAACTGGTCGCCTGGAAACTTCGCTAAACACTGCTTGGCACTACCCGGCGGGCAGCCGGATACCCCCGAAATACCGCTAGTCAACGCCCACTTTTTCCCCCAAATTTCAGCCGCGTGTCAAAAGCAGTCAAAACGCCCTCCGACGACCTGCCGTTCGAGGAGGCGTTGAAAAAATTGGAATCCGTCGTGGAAGCGATGGAGTCCGATGACCTGCCGCTGGAGCAGCTCCTCGCCCGGTTTGAAGAGGGCACGAAGCTGGTGCAGGTCTGTCAGTCCCGGCTCGATGAGGCCGAGGTCAAAGTCCAGAAGCTGGAACTCACTTTCGATGGCCAGCTGGTCGCCCGCACGATGCCTCCCGAAGCGCCGGTTGGCAGCCTCGCGTGAGATATTTTGCCGTCCGCGCAGCGGTTCGTTACCCGTTACCCGTCCTTTATGAGTCGTTACCTAGATATGGTGGATCATCCGTCGCACGTTAAGAAGCTCACCCCCGAGCAGCTGATTGAACTCGCTGCCGACATCCGTCACGAACTGATCACCAAGCTGGCCAAAAATGGCGGCCATCTCGGCCCCAATCTGGGCGTCGTCGAGCTCACCATCGCGCTGCACCGCTGCTTCAGCACGCCCCACGACAAGTTCGTCTGGGACGTCAGCCACCAGGTCTACGTCCACAAGCTGCTCACCGGCCGCAAGGACCGTTTTCACACCATCCGCACCACCGATGGCCTGAACGGCTTCGCGCTCCGCACCGAGAGTGAGCACGACTGCTACGGGGCCGGCCACGCAGGCACGGCGCTCTCCGCCGCGCTCGGCATGTGCGCCGCCCGCGACCAGCGGGGCGGCGATGAGAACGTGGTCTGCATCTTCGGCGACGCCGCCCTGACCAATGGCGTCTCTTTCGAGGGCCTGAACAACATCGCCGGCACGACGAAGAAGTTCATTGGCATCCTCAACGACAACGAGTTCTCCATTGCCAAGAACGTCGGCGCCATCGCGACCTACCTGGGAAAGCTCACGACCAATCCGCGCTACAACAAGCTGTCGAAGGACTTCGGCAACTGGCTCAAGAAGCTGCCCAAGGGCCAGCTCGTCTCCATGGTCGGCCAGAAGACCGAGGAGGCACTGAAGGGCATCATCAGTTCCGTCGGTCTCGAGCACACGCCTTCGGGCCTGGATGCCGACGGCAAAGGCGGCCACGGGTCCGCGCTGCTGTTCGAGGAATTCGGCCTGCGCTATCTCGGCCCCATCGACGGGCACGACCTGCCCCTGCTCATCAGCACGCTCGAGTTCGCCAAGACCTGCACCGAGCCGGTGGTCATCCACATCCTGACCAAGAAGGGCCGTGGCTTTGAGGCGGCGCTCAAGTTTCCGGAAAAGTTCCACGGTCTCGGGCCTTACGACGTCACCACCGGCCAGACTCCCACGCCCAAGCCCGGTGCCGCGCCGATGTGGCAGGAGGTCTTCGGCCAGACGATGGTGAAGCTGGCGAAGCAGAACAAAAACGTGGTCGGCATCACCGCCGCCATGCCCACGGGCACCAGCCTCAAGCTGTTGGAGAACGCCGTGCCCGGCCAGTACTACGACGTGGGCATCGCCGAGGAGCACGCGGTCATTTTCGCCGCCGGCATGGCCACGATGGGCTTCAAGCCGGTCGTCGCCATCTACAGCACCTTCCTCCAGCGCGCCTACGACTGCATCCATCACGATGTCTGCCTGCAGGATCTGCCGGTGATCTTCTGCATGGACCGCGCGAGCCTGAGCGCCAACGACGGCCCGACCCATCACGGCCTCTTCGACATCTCCTACCTGCGCTGCCTGCCCAACATCATCGGCATGGCCCCCGCCAACGAGGACGAACTGCAGGACATGATGTTCACGGCCACGCTGCAGTCGCATCCGGTGGCCATCCGCTACCCGCGCGGTAACGCGGAAGGGGTGCCCATCAAGGAGCAGCCGGCCGTGGTCGAGATCGGCAAGGCCGAAGTGGTCCGCCATTTCGCCAACAGCGGCGGGAAGAAAGTCGCGCTGTTCGGTCTGGGACCCATGCTCACCCTGGCCAAGCAGGCCGCCGAGCAGCTCGTCGCCGCCGGTCATGACGTGGCCGTCATCAACCCGCGCTTCTTCAAGCCGCTCGACCAGTCGGTCCACGAGTTCTTCGGCGGCGCGGCCGAGGTCGTGGCCACGTTGGAAGACCATGTGGCCATGGGCGGGTACGGCAGTGCCGTGCTGGAATGCTTCAACGAGGCCGGCATCAAGACCCCCGTCATCCGCATCGCCTGGCCCGACCAGTTCATCGAGCACGCCAGCTCCGTGGATTACCTCCGCAACAAGCACGGCCTGACGGTGCAAAACCTGGTCAAGCTGGTCGGAGAAAAGCTCGGAACTGGCACCACCATGCGTTCCCTCCCCGAGGTCGTGGCCGCTTAAGCGCACCCAAGTTTGCCCAACAAGGACGCGTCTCTGACGCGTCCTTTTCTATTCGGAAGGCTCACGAAATCCATTCTTGACCAACCGGTCAATTATGGCAGTGTTTGGTCGCAATGAAACTTAGGTGCATCCGCTGCTCTGCCGATGCCTTCTGGACTGGAAAATCGGGAGGTATGGCAACGACACGCCGAATGCGCGCGACGGTCAATTTACCGGTTTCGGGCGATCCCGAAGGTCATTCCGACAAAAATGCATGGGTTAATGATGCCGCCAGCCTCCCTAAGAGTGCCGCTTTGGCACACTTCGGCATGGGCCGAGCCCGTTCTGTGACACGTGTGTCACGCCGGAACTGCCTGATTGGGGCCAATTCCGTCACCGACATTTGTGGCACGGCTTCCGCTGGTAGTGAGTTTAACATGCCTGGTTTGGCACACCAAAATCATCCGCGAGCGCTGGCCTTGGCCGGCTTGATGATTGAACGGCCCGCTCTTTTTCTCGTCTCACCTCAAGAACTTAGGAAACCATGAAAGCGAACCTTCCTCTCGCCGTAACTGCGTCCGCCGTGAAGCCTCACCGCTCCACCACCGTGCGCGCCCCGCGCGCCGCCGCCCCCAAGATCGCGCCGCGCCATCGCGTCACCACCAATTCCCGCCTCAAGGCCGAAGCGTCCAAGCGCACCCGTCAGACGTCCGTGTATCAGCCGGCCCGTGCCAACCGTTTGCCGGAAGCGGCTCCGGCCACCAAGCTCGTGCTGCCTCCGACCAAGTCCGCCGCCGACAAGGTGGTGTTCATTCCCGAACCGGCAGTCGGTCCCGGCGTCGCCAATTTCGCGACCGTTCCCGCCGCCCCCGCCCGTGAAGCGCGCGGCCCGTGGGACGAAAACACCTCCCTGCGGATCTATCTGCGCGAGGCGGTGGAAACGCCGTTGCTCACCCCGCAGGAGGAGATTGTGCTGGCCCATCGCATCCAGGCCGGCGACGAAGCCGCCCGCGAGCACATGATCAAGGCCAACCTCCGGCTGGTCGTGAAAATCGCCCGCGAATACGAGGACTACGGCCTGCCCCTGCTCGACCTCATCAACGAGGGCAACATGGGCCTCATGCGCGCCGTGGAACGCTTCGACCCGACCAAGGGCGCGAAGCTCTCCACCTACGCCGCCTGGTGGATCAAGCAGTCCATCAAGCGCGCCCTCTCGAACCAGGCGAAGTCCATCCGCCTGCCGATCCATCTCGTGCAGCAAATCGCCCAGTTGCGCCGGGCCGAGAACCAGTTCGAGGCCAAGCACGGCCGTCCGGGCAAGGATTCGGAACTCGCGATCATTCTGGAGGTGTCCGAGGACGACATCGCCCACTGGCGCGAGAGCGCGGTGGTAGGCACCAGCTCGCTGGATGCGCCGCTCGGCTCCGACGCCGATTCGGGCAAGGTTGCGGATGTCATCGCCGACGAAGCGGCCGCCATGCCGTGGGCCGCGATCAGCGAGGAGACCAACGCAGAACTGATCCGCGATCTCGTCTCCTCCCTGAACGCCCGTGAGCAGACCATTCTGCGGCGCCGTTTTGCGCTGGATGGCGGCGAACCGGTGACGCTGGAAGAGATCGGCATCGACTTCGGCCTCACCCGCGAACGCATCCGCCAGTTGGAAGCGGCGGCGCTGAAGAAGCTCCGCGACCGCATTGATTCACGCGAGAAGATGGCCGCCTAAGGCCTGACCTCGGTGCCTGTTTTACGGCCGCATCTCGTTGCAGTCACGGGATGCGGCGTTTTCCTTGGTGGAACTGTTTGCCGGTTCACACCTCGGTCGGTGTGCGGCGTTGCAGGATCGTGAGCGGCAACAGCAGCGCAAACGACAGCAGCAGCAGCACGGCGGCAAAGGCGTGAGCGGATGGGTAATCCAGCCGCTGCACTTCGTCGTAAAGCGCGATTGAGGCGACCCTCGTTTTGCCCGGGATGCTGCCCCCCAGCATCATCACGATGCCGAATTCGCCTAACGTATGGGCAAAGCTCAGCGCCGCCGCCACGAGCAATCCACGCCGCGCCAGCGGCAGCGCGATCCGGCGGAAGGTCGTGACACTGGTGCCGCCCAGACTGACCGAGGCATCCAGGTAGCTGCGGCGTACTGAGCGGAACGCGGCCAATATCGGCTGCACCGCAAACGGCAGGCTGTAAAGCATGGAGCCGAGCACCAACCCGCTGAAGCTGAACGCCAGCGTGCCGCCGGTGACCCGGAACCATAGCCGACCGGCCCCGGAATCAGGCGAGAACAGCGCCAGCAGATAGAAACCCAGCACGGTCGGCGGCAGCACGATGGGCAGACCTACCAGGGCCTCGACCACCACCGCCAGCCAGTGACGCGTCCGGGCCAGCCACCAGGCGAGCGGCGTGGCGAGCACGAGCAGCAGCAGCGTCACGACCGCCGCCAGCTTCAGCGTCACCCTCAGGGACAGCCAAAGCTCGGGCGGCAGTTCGCGCAGGCTGTGCAGCAGATCCGTCATTGCCGGGCCAACGGAAGCCGAAGCCGGAGCCGGCAGCACGCGCTTTCTCGCAAAAGCAGGTTGGCTGGAATGCCTCCGAAAATTGCCTCGCGCCTCTGCCTACCGCTTGGCATTCGGGTCCAGGGTTGGCCGGTAGTAGGCTTCGGCCGCCGTCCGTGGAATCCCTTCGCGGACCAGAAGCTCAACCTGATTGCTCGCATAGGAGGGCCAATGGGACAGCGATACGGTTTGCATCGAGCCGTCCAACAGGCAGACCTCACGCAGATAGGGCTGCCCTGGTACCCCTCGGAAATGATCCCCGCCACGTACGGCATAGCGGTCGAATAGAATGGCAACCATGGGGTTATTAGTTTCGGTCAATCCTTGGACATAGATGCGGGTGCATTGGTCTTCAGTGACGTGCGCGTGATTGGTGGCGGCGGCGCGCAACCAGGCACCGTCATCATCCACTCCAACGAAGTACCGTGCATTGTAATCATCCTCGGCCACGAGCAGCGCGAGCGCATCCCCAAAGCCATTCGTGTGGAAGGGAAACCGCCCCTCGTGGTCGGTGGCATACGCCTCCAGCATTGAGCCCGAAACCTTGATGCAGTGCTGATGGCTCCTGCCCAGATTCCAGAAGAAGAGTTTGAGCAGTGCATCGGGCAGGACGAGGCATCCGAGAGCCACGACCAAGCCCCACTGCCATCGCCTCAGCCGTTTCATGCCGTGGGGTCTTTCATCAGCCTTCCTAGCCGCCGCACGAGCCGGTTCTCCTCCCGCTTCATCACGCGGCGCTTCGCGGGTTCTAGATCGTCATAGCCATGCAGGTGCAGGAGGCCGTGGATGACGTAGCGGGCCAATTCCTCAGTCCAGGCAGTTCCAAACTCACCGGCCTGCTTCACCGTATCCGCGACCGAGATGAACAGTTCCCCGTACAGGCGCTCCGGAGTGCTGCCGTGATCGAAGGTGATGACATCGGTCGAGCCTTCGTGACGCAGGAAATCCCAGTTCACCTGGGCCATCTCCCGCGCGGAGACGAGGTGGATGCCGAGTTCCGCCATCACACCCAGGTCCGCGAGCACCGCCTCGGTCAGCGCCCGAATCTCCCGGACATTCACTCGCCGCGTGCGCTGACGGTTGGCAATGACGATCTGGGAAGCCGGCCCCCTGCCCTCCTGCTCCCCTGCCCTCCTGCCCTTTTTTTTGCCTGCCACGATAAATACCTTCCACCGCCTCACGCCGGTTGACCGGTCCCGCGATGCCGCTCGTACGCGTGAACGATCCGTTGCACAAGCGGATGGCGCACGATGTCGCGCTTCTCGAACTGCACGATCGCCACCCCCTCGACCCCCTGCAGCGCCCGCTGCGCCTCGAGCACGCCCGACTTCTTGCTGGCGGGCAGGTCGATCTGGGTCGGGTCGCCCGTAACCACGATCTTCGAGCCGTAGCCGAGCCGGGTCAGGAACATCAGCATCTGCTCGGTCGTCGTGTTCTGCGATTCGTCGAGGACGATGAACGCCTGGTTCAGCGTGCGCCCACGCATGTAGGCCAGCGGCGCGATCTCGATGATGCGGCGCTCCATGTTCCGCTCGATCTCATCCGCCGGCATCATGTCCTGCAGCGCGTCATGCAATGGGCGCAGATACGGATCGAGCTTCTGCTGCAAATCGCCCGGCAGGAACCCCAGCGCCTCGCCCGCCTCGACCGCCGGCCGGGTTAAAATGATCCGGCCTACCTTGCCCTCCTTGAGCGCTGCCACCGCCATCGCCATTGCGAGATAGGTCTTGCCCGTGCCGGCCGGGCCGATGCCGAACGTGATGTCGTGGTCGCGGATCGCCTCGACATACTTCTGCTGGCCGAGGGTCTTCGGCGTGATGCTGGACTTCTTGGTCGAGGTATTGATGCGGCTGGAGAAGAGATTCTCCAGCGCCGCGACGCCGTCCTGCTTCACGACATTGAGCGCGAATTGGAAATCCCGGGGCTTCGTGGCCGCGCCTTCCTGCTGGCCGCGCTCCAGCGTCTGGAAGAGCTGCTTGGCGCGTCCGACGGCATCGGCCTCGCCCTCGATCCGGA
The DNA here is from genome assembly GCA_903922605.1 of uncultured Verrucomicrobiota bacterium. Classification (GTDB taxonomy): domain Bacteria; phylum Verrucomicrobiota; class Verrucomicrobiia; order Limisphaerales; family UBA9464; genus CAIVQB01. The sequence goes on along the minus strand of CAIXUG010000072.1, from coordinate 173,054 downwards.
TCCAGCCGTCGCGGGCGGTCGCCTTGACGCCCAGCTCGGTCTCGAGGGAGCGCAGGTTCTTTTCATCGCCCGCGTACAGCTGCTGCGCGGCCCGGGCGGATTCGTAGTGAAGAGTCTCGGTGATCACAAAATGACGGCTAAAAGTTTTACGCGGTCTGCGTCGCCAATTCCGCCCGCAGCTTCGCGGCAATGTCCTTCAACGCCTCGGGCACCACACTGGTCCCGGCGATGACGGCCATGAAGTTCACATCCCCTTCCCAGCGCGGGACAATGTGGATGTGCAGGTGCTCGACGATGCCCGCGCCGGCCACCTTGCCCAGGTTGACGCCGATATTGAAGCCCTGCGGCTTCATCACCGCCGTGAGGGCGTGCTGGCAACGGCGCAACAGCTTCATGAGATCGAGCATTTCCTCGTCCGTCAGGTCGTCGAAATTCGCCGTCTGCTTGTAGGGCACCACCATGATGTGGCCGCCATTGTAGGGATAGGTGTTCAGCACCGCGTAGCACGAGCGCGAGCGGGCCACCACGTAGTTGGCCTCATCGTCGTTGCTCTGCCCGATGCGGGTGAACAGCGACGGCTCGCCCGGCGGCGCGGGCCGCTTCGGCGCGAGAATGTAGTCGATGCGCCAGGGCGCGTGCAGGACTTCCATGGGAAGCAGGCTACGGATGAATCCGCCGCTGGCAAGGCGCACTCCAGATGCCACCGCTTCCGAGCGGTAGGCGTTTAGCTTGGCGAATCCCCGCCGGGTGGGTATCGCGTACAGCGTACTGTCCTCACCCGGACCGAAAGGATGTCTCAGCCGCCGGCAATGAGCCGTTGCAGCGCCGCCACGTTGATCGCGGCCTTGGGCACGAAGGAGCTGACCTCCACGTATTCCGGCACCTTGGAGCCGTCCGCGCTCCGTTCGGAGCAGTGCGCGTTGTCGCCGGTGGGCCCGAGCCCATCGAGCGTGGGCACGAAGTCCCAGAGCTGGTTGCCATCACTCAGGCCGCCTCGCGACTCGCTGCCCACCGGCACGCCAACCAGCTCACCAGCCTTTTGCCAGAGTGCAAGCAGACGGTCGGTGGCGGCATTGCGCGGCCACGGCGAACTTTCGTCGGTGACTTCGACGGTCACTTCACAGGCGTGGCCGCCCTCCGCGCTCCGCACCTCGCCCGGGCCCGCCAAGGCCAGCAATGCCGTCTTGGCCGATGCATAGACTTCGGGATCGAACGCGCGAAACTCACCCGCCGCCGCCGCCGCGTGCGGCACGCGATTCAGCCCGCCGCCACCGGATACGGCCGCGACATTGAAGGTAAGCTGCCGGGCGTAATCCGTCAGTGCGGCCACCTTTTGGACGGTGGCCCCGAGCTGCACGATGGCGTTGGCTCCGGTCGCATGCCGCCCGCCCGCGTGGGCGCCGCGACCGGCCACTTCCAGCTTCCACGTCCCCCGGCCTTTGCGGGCCACGACCACCCGCCGTTCCACACCGGCCCTTCCCTCCGCCTCGAAGACGAGCGCGGCCAAGGTTTCCGCTCCGAAGCGCTGGCGGCATAATGCGCCAAAATCCGCCGACAGCACTTCCTCCGACGAATTCCAGCACAGCCGCCAGTTCACGTCGTCAAAGGCCACCGGATCGCGCTCCCGCAGTCCATGCAGCACCAGCCACATCAGCGCCGTGCCGCCCTTGATATCCTCGGTGCCCGGCCCGTAGATGCGGTCGCCCTCCGGTCGCCAGCGAAAATCATTCCGCACCTCCTCATCGGGTGGGAACACCGTGTCGAGATGCGCCACCAGCGCCACGGACTTGGCGGAATTGCCCGGGCGCCACAGAAACAGGTGGTCGCCGTAGGCCGGATTTACGGACGGCACGAATTCGGCGGTGAAGCCCAGATTGGCGAACGCGTCCGCCGTGAGCCGGCCGAGCCGGTTCACGCCGTCGCGGTTTTCCGTCCAGCTGTTCAGGTCCACCATCTGCTTCAGCAGATCCAGCGTGGCCGGCAGCCGGGTTTCGAGCGAAGGAACGAGTTCACGGACATCCATGGCCGCCGACTCTCGCCCTTCCCGGTTCGCCGGCAATCCCTTTGCGACATTAACCTTGGAATCGCACCCTTCCGATCGCGCTTGTCCGCCGGTTTCCACGGGTTTGAAATCGGGCCGAGATGAAACCGATCACAGGCCACTTTCTGATCCGTCCGGAAGACCTCACCTGGCGGCTCTCCAACCTGATGAGAATTCCCAACGCGGATTTTCTGGAGCGCACCGGCAGCGAAAACCTCAGCGCCCGGCTCTGGCGGATGCCGCCCCGGAGCGCCAACACGCTCCACAAGCACATCCGGCAGGAGGAGTTTTACTTCGTGCTGGAAGGCACCGGACGCATCCGCGTGGGCGAGCAGACTCTGACCGTGCCCAAGCATGGCGGCCTGCTGGTCGGCCCCGGTGAATTGCGCCAGGTGTTCAACGACACCGATTCCGAGGTGCTCTGGCTCATCCTCGGCGCCCCGGAGGAAACCGAATTTCTGCCCGGAGCCTCGACGAAGCCCGACATGTCCCTCATCTATCCCACTGACCCAAAGCAGTTGCCACCGGAGCTGGCCGGCGTCGAATGGCCGCCGAAAGGTTGAACACGGCGCCGCGGGCGAGCAGGTGCTCAATCCAGAGTGACAGCCAGGCCCAGGAAGAGAGTCTCTGTTTCGGGCTACTTTTCATTAGCACCGGGCTTCAGCCCGGTGTCCGGCCTGCTGTGCAGCCCAGCCGTTTCAACGGCTTGTCCGAATCTGAATCCACACGGTGGTGGTGAAAACGGTTGAAACCGTTGCGCTCGCCCATTGCTTCCCCACCCGGCTGAAGCCGGGTGCTAATAGAAAGGATCAATGAGCTGGCCCTCACTTTCCCGGTAGCCCCTGCAGGATCCGCTCGATCTGTCCCCGGTGGAGCCCCATGTGCGTGCCGGCCATCGCGTACCACCCCAGGGCATCTAACGGTCCAAACCACGGATGAGGGAAGCGGACGCCGGTCTTCAGGTCGGCCGCCGCCACCACGGTGGCCTCCAGAAGATCGCAGGCCTTTTCGTAGGCGGTGACGACATCCGCCGTCAGTTCCGCACCCGGTTTCACCGCCGCCGTGCTGGCCACGCCGGGAGGAACAACGCCCCGCGCCAGCGACCGGATCACCCCCGCGATCTGAGCATTCACGATGCGCAGGTGTTCCAGGGTCATCCACACGGACCAGTAGCGGCTGCTGTCCTCCAAACCGGGCGGTCGCCGGATAAGGACACGTTTTGCCGCTGTCGCTTCATCGCATGACCGGCTCAGTTGCCGGATGGCCTCGCGCTCCTGCTGGAACCGGCGGCTGAACGATTCGCGGTCGCCCGTGCGTCGCTGCCACGCCATCAGCAGCCGGGCGATGAGCAGTTCGGGTTTGGGCAGGCCGGCCCCCGGCGGGCCCAAACGGGGTTCGTTGTTTTCGGTTTCCGTTCGCACGCGGTGAGAATGCCGAGTCACTTGCATTCAGCAAGCATTTTACTTGTGGATTGCAAGTAGATGACCTGCCACCTTCACCGCGTGGCCAAGACCAAGCCAACCCGTTCACGCAGGCCGGACAGTGCCGAACGGCGCTCCCCCTGCCCCGTGGCCTGCTCGCTCGACATCCTCGGCGACCGCTGGTCGCTGCTGGTCATTCGTGACCTGCTGCTGGGCCGCACGCGCTTCAAGGATTTCAGCGCCTCGCCCGAGGGCATTCCCACGAACATCCTGAGCGAACGCCTCGTCCGGCTCCAGCAGCACGAAATCATTACGCAAATCCCCGCCGCCGACGGCACCAAACACCGCGCCTATCAGCTTACTCCGAAGGGAAAGGCCCTCGGCCCCCTCCTGAAAGAAATGCGTGACTGGGGGCTGAAGTGGGAAAAGGACACACGCGCGTGGCTGGGAATGGAGCCGGTCGCAAAAGCATGAAGCTCGTCAGACTTTCGGCCCATACTGGCAAATTACGCTATCACTTGGAGGCGACCGTACCCGTGATGAAATCCACTACCGGCTTCGGGTCGCGCGGCGCGAGCGGATAGTGCCCCTGCCCTTCCTGCACGATGACCCGGATCTGCCCGCCGAGTTCACGGTAGCGCTTTTCCACCACGGAGGTTTGGGCGTTGAAGGCCGGATCGAGCTGACCACATACGTGGAGCAGCGGCACTTTGGCACTGGCCAAGGAGGTGAGCCGGTCGATCAGCGGCGTCTTGGACATGAAGCTGCGCAGGACGGGATTTTCCGCGTAGATGCAGGACACCTTGCCCGGATTCTCCACGGCCCAGGCGTAGGCATCACCCGCCGCGCGGCCTGCGCCTTCCAGCACTGGCTTCGGCGAGAAGCCATGCGCGACCAGGTGCTGGTACGTCGCGTTCCAATGCGCCAGCGAGGGCCCGTCCATGTTGTAGGAGACCGGCCCGGTGACGATGTGAAAGCCCCTGGCCAGCAGCGCCAGATCCACCACGGCGTCGCGCCCGACGAATTCCGAGCCGAACACCCATGGCTTGCCCGGTGCCGCCGTCTTCGGAATCGTGACCGTGATGGCTCCTTCTACGCCCGTCAGTTCGAACGAATAGCGGTCGTAGCATTCGGAGAAGATCGCGCCGCGACAGGTGATGTCGGTCCCTTCCTTCGGGAAGTCGCGGTAAAAATTCTCCGTGCTGTAAAACGAGGTGTGAGTGATCCGTCCCGCAAGATACTCCGGCGCTGCATTCGGGGTTGCCCGCACGCTCTGCTCGATGAAGTCCGCGATGGGCGTGGGATCGTGGAGGCTGTGGGGATGATGGGCCGCGCCGTCCTTCATCATCACCGAGATACGGCCGCCGTATTGCTGGTAGATGTTCTCGATGGTCGAGGAGAAGCGGCCCAGCAGCGGATCAATGCTGCCGACGACATGCAGCAGCGGCACGTCATTGGTGGCCAGGTCGCCGAGGCGTGCCAGCATCTCGCGATTGCCGCCGGGATTGTCGGCGTAGATGCAGGACACCTGCTGCGGATGCGCCGTGGCCCAGGTGTACGAATACTCGCCGCCCCGGCTCATGCCGATGAAGGCCGGCTTCTTCGACAAGCCGTGCTGTTCCGTGAGGAAGGCATACCACGCATCCCACTCGCGGCCCGGCCGGAGCGTGGCATTGGCGGAAATGTAGGCGATGTGAAAGCCGCGCCGGAGGAGTTCCACCTCGGTCTGCGGCTGATGATCCCAATAACAGCCCTGCCACGACCACGGATTGCCGGGCGCCGCCTGCTTGGGAACGATCACGAGGCACCGCCGCTGGCCCTTCTCCGGATCACGCACGCCGAAGCGCTCACCCTCCGGCGCATTGAACGGCTTGATCGCCAGCGTCGCCTCGTCCATCACGTAGTCGTAGCGATCGAAGCCATCGTGCCATGCAGACTTCTCGCCTTCAAAAGGCACATAAGCCTCGGCGGCCAGCAACAAAGCCGGCGTCCCCAGCATCATTGCAATCGCCAAGGTCGCTGCTTTCCAGCGCCCCAAACAGCCAGTGAATCTCCGGGCAAAGTGTCTCATAGTCATGGAGGTGCGGTGCAGACCAACGGGTAACAAGGCAGACCGTGAAAGTGGCGCTTGGCCGCCATAATGCAAGCATCGCCAGAACACACGAACGGACCCCGCGGGTTGGCGAACACCCGCGATTTTCCGCGCAACAAGGACCGTCTGTCCACCCGGCACGGGTTCCGCTACGCTGCGGCAAACTCGCCAAGCCGTTCCGGCTTCCACCGCATAACCGAGCGCTTTTGCGAAGACCTGGAGCGGCATCCGGGCTAGTCTGATGGAAACTCTGGTCAAGCACTTACCGCATGCCTGATAAACAGCCAGCCACGTTGTTCAATCTCGGCGTCCGCCTGCGCCTGCTGCTGCTGCTCGCCGCGCTGGCCCTGATGGCCGCCCTGACCGCCTGGGGTGTCACCACCGCCTGGCGGCAGATTTCCGAATTGGAAGGCCGGCTCACCGAGGGGCATCTGGAAACCTTCCGGCTGGCCGACCACTTCCAGCAGAGCGTGCTCAGCCTCAACGCCTCGATCCTCCGCTTCACCGCGCTGCGGGAAAACAGCACCTGGGATGAATTCGAGCGGGCCGGCAAAAAGCTCGACAGCTGGATCGACGAGCAGAACCCCAAACTGAACACCGACCGCGAGCGCGTGCTGATGCAGCAGCTGAACGACGCCTATGACGATTACCTGCGTGCGGCCAGGGGCGTGCATTCCAACCAGCAGCCGCCCACCGTTTCCGCCTCGTCGTTCTCCCAGCTCGCCGAGTTTGAGCGGCAGGCGCAGCGGCTCCTGCAGCTCGGCATCCAGCTCGCCGATGCCCACCGTGAGGCGCAGGAATCCTTCCTCGAACGGGCGAACACCTCCCTCGACCACCTGCGGGTGATGCTTTACGTCGGCGTCGGCCTGCTGCTCGCGCTGGCCGCCGGCCTCGCAATCGTGCTGCACCGAGATTTCATCGCCCCGTTGCAGGTCAAGCTGGTGCACAGCGCCGTGTTGCTGGAGCGCCAGGAAAAGCTCGCCTCCCTCGGCATGCTCGCCGCCGGCATCGCCCATGAGATCCGGAATCCGCTCACCTCGATCAAGGCCCGCCTGTACACGCTCGGGAAACATATCCGGGGCAACCAGGCGGGGTCCGCCGATGCCGGGCTGATCAGCGCGGAAATCGACCGCCTTGAACGCATCGTCCAGGACGTGCTGCAGTTCGCAAAGCCGGCGGAGCCGCAGTCCGAGGTCGTTCCCGCCTCCGCGCCGCTGCGTGATGTGCAGGTGCTGATGGCGCCAGCGCTGGAAAAACAGCGGGTACGCCTCGTGCTGGAAAATTCGCCCGAACTGCATGTGTCGGTGGACGCCGCCCTGATCAAGCAGGTGCTCATCAACCTCGTCCGCAATGCCGCCGACGCCATCGGGTCGGACGGACTCATCACCCTGCGTGCCCGGCGTGACCGGGTCAATCTCGCCGGGCGACCCGCCGACGTGGCCATTCTGGAAGTCACGGACAACGGCCAGGGAATGACCACGGAAGTTCAGGAACGCCTGTTCGACCCGTTCTTCAGCACCAAGGAATCCGGCACCGGCCTGGGCCTGCCCATCGCGGCGCGCATCGTGGAAAAGCACGGCGGTGCGCTGCTCTACCAGACCCGCATCGGGCGCGGCACCACGTTCGGCATCGTGCTGCCGCTGGTGGCGCCGCCGACGGGTCAATAGTCGTTTCCTGGCTTATGGGCGGGCCGTTCGCGTGCTTAGGAGCCGACAATATCCCAACGGGATTTCATCATTCAGACCAGTGTTGCCGAGCTGATCGGCTACGCTGGGTAATCGGCGGAAATTGTGGCCATCTCTGAAGGAGATGAATCAAAGCCCGCGAGCCGGACGATGCAACCCACGTTGGGGTTGAAGATCATTTTGTCGGATGACCCGGGGTAGCCCCGCGATGCGGTCCAACCCCGAGCTGAATGATGGAATCCCGTTGGGATTCAAAAAGCGCAGCGGTCCCCGCTTCAAAATGCCGCACAATTTTTACGGCCCCTGCTCCGGCAAAACTGATTTCGACCACAGGCCTGATCAGGCATGCACCGGCGTGGCTGTCGGTATGGTCGTCGGAGCCGCCGGCTTTTCCCGCGCGAAAAGCAGGTACAGCGTTGGCAGCACCAGCAGGGTCAGCGGCGTCGCGCTGACGAGGCCGCCGATGATGACCAGCGCCAGCGGACGCTGCGTCTCCGAGCCGATGCCGTGCGAAAGCGCCATCGGCAACAGGCCGAGCATCGCCAGCATCGCGGTCATCAGCACGGTCCGCAGCCGGATGCTCGCGCCTTCACGCACGGCTTCCAGCGGCGACTTGCCGCTCTCAACCAGCTGGTTGAAGCAGCTCACCATCACCACGCCGTTCAGCACGGCCTGGCCGAAGAGCGCGATGAAACCGATGGCCGCGCTCACGCTCAGCGGAATGCCGGTCAGCCAAAGCGCCAGGATGCCGCCGATGATCGCGAACGGCACATTCAGAAGGATCAGCAGCGCGTTCTTCACCGACTGGAAGGTGTTGAAGAGGAGCAGGAAGATCATGAACACGCTGATCGGCACGATCATGCTCAGCCGCTTCATGGCGCGCTGCTGGTTCTCGAACTCACCGCTCCACGTCACCAGGTAGCCCGGCGGCAGGGTCAGCTCCTTGACCTTGGCCTGCATGTCGCTCACGACGCTGCCCATGTCGCGCCCCTGGATGAACACCCCGACCGCCTTCACGCGGGTGCCGTTCTCACGGCTGATGTTCATCGCGCCGCTGGTGAGCTTGAAGTTGGCCAGCTCGCTCAGCGGCACCCGGGCCCCGGCCGGCGTATCCACGAGAATGCCTTCCATTTTGCTGAGCGCGCGCTCGGGCTCCGGCAGGCGGAGGACCACGCTGAAGTGCTTCTCCCCTTCCCAAAGCTCGGTCGCCGCCTTGCCGCCCAGTGCGGTTTCGATGACATCCTCGACATCCTGCACGTTCAGGCCGTGGCGGGCGGCGGCGGCGCGGTCCACCTCGATGACCGACTGAGGCACCTCGCCCGCGCGGTCCACGAACGCCCGGGCGACACCCGGTATTCCGGTGACCTTGCGGATGATCAGGTCCACCTGCTTCTGCAACGTGGGCGCATCCTCGCCGAAGACCTTGATGACCACCTGGCCGTCAATCTGGGAGATGCTCTCCAGCACGTTGTCGCGGATCGGCTGCGAAAAACTCGTCTCCAGGCCGGGCAGCGCATCCAGCGCATGGTCCATCTCGTCCAGAATCTTCTCCTTCGTGATGCCCTTGCGCCACTGGTCCACCGGCTTCAGATCGACAAAGCATTCGAGCATGTTGATCGGCTTCGGGTCGGTGCCGTCTTCCGGGCGTCCCGCCTTGGAGATGACGGTGTTCACCTCCGGCACGGAACGGATCAGCTTGCGCATCTGCGCGCAGCGCTTCTGGGCCTCCGCGATGGAAACGCCCGCCGGCAAAGTGGTGTTCACCCAGATCGTGCCCTCGTTTAATTCCGGCAAGAATTCAGTTCCCAACCGCGTCGCGACGCCACAGGCCAGCACCAGCGCCGTGACCGCCAGGGCGAGCACCGTCTTCCACCGGGCGAGGCTCCACTCCAGCACCGGCAGGTAGGCGCGCTTGGCCCAGCGGACGATGAAGTTGTCCTCGTGCGGGAGCTTCTTCCGCAGCAGGAAGTAGCAAAGGAGCGGCACGATCGTGAGGGAGAAGATCAGCGAACCGACCAGCGCGCTGGTGACCGTCCACGCCATCGGCGCAAAGATGCGGCCCTCATGCCGCTGCAGCGTGAAGATCGGCACGTGCGCCGCGATGATGATGAGCATCGAGAAGAAGGTCGGCTTTCCGACCTCGGCCGCGGCGCGCTGGATGGCCTCGCGGAACTTCACCGGCGACGACTTGTAATCGGTCTGCCCCTCGCTGAGATGCCGGAAGATGTTCTCCACCACGATGACCGCACCATCCACGATGATGCCGAAGTCGATCGCGCCCAGTGAAAGCAGATTCGCCGGGATGCCGCGCCAGGTCAGGCCGACGAAGGTGGCCAGCAGCGACAGCGGGATCATGAGTGCCACGATCAGGGCCGCGCGCAGGTTGCCGAGGAAGAGCAGCAGCACCGCGGTCACCAGCAGCGCGCCTTCCAGCAGATTGTGGAAGACGGTGTGCAGAGTGGTGCCGATCAGCCAGGTGCGGTCGTAATACGGCACTACCTGGACACCCTTCGGCAGCACTGACTTGTTGAGCAGGTCGACCTTCACCTTCAGCGCCGTGAGCACATCGGAGGGGTTCTCGCCCTTCCGCATCAGCACAATCCCGGAAACGATGTCGTCATCGTCGTCCTGCCCCACGACGCCCTCGCGCGGCACCGAGCCAATCGTCACCTCGGCCACGTCCTTCACGAACACGGGCGTGCCATTGTGCGACGCGACAACAATGCTCCCGATGTCATCCTTGGAACGCAGCAGGCCAATGCCGCGGATCAGGTACTGCTAGACGCCCTGCTCGACCTTGCTGCCGCCGACGTTGGCATTGCCACGGCCCAGCGCACCGTACACTTGCGCCAGCGTGAGGTCGTAGTAACGCAGCTTCGCCAGGTCGGGGTTCACCTCGTACGTCTTGATTTGGCCACCCAGCGTCACGATGTCGGCCACGCCCGGAACCATCCGGAGCTGCCGCTCCACGGTCCAATCCTCGATGGACCGCAGGTCGCGGGAGGAAAGCCCGTCGCCCTTGAGGCGGAAACGGAAAATCTCGCCGATGGCGGTGGAGAGCGGCCCGAGCTGGGGCTGGACCCCGGGCGGCAGTTCCGCCTGCTGCAAACGCTCCAAAACCTGCTGCCGCGCGAAGTAATCCGTCACCTTCTCGTCGAAGGTCAGCATCATGAAGCACAGGCCGAACTGCGTGTGCGAAAAGAGCCGGACCTGATGCGGCAGACCGCTCAGGGCGATCTCCAGCGGGATGGTCACCTGCTTCTCCACCTCCTCGGCGGCGCGGCCGGGATAGAGCGCGACCACGTTGACCTGGATGTCCGACACATCGGGAAAGGCCTCAATGGGCAGCCCTTTGAACGCCGCCACGCCACCGCCGATGAACAGGAGCGTGAGCAGCAGCGTGAACATCGGCTGGTGCAGGGCGAATGCGATGAGTCTTCGGATCATTTAATTCTGCCGCCCCTGGGGCGGTGTTGGGCTTGAACAGCCGCAAATTGAGGCCCGTGGCAGAAGGGTTCAACGCATTTCAGCGCTCAGACGGACCTGTCACTGGATTAGCCCTCCTGCTGATGCTCACAAATCCACCGAAAACATGGATCAACGGCACTGAATGGTCACGGCTCGCTGCCAGCGAGGGGACAGCCAAAGTGCCCGTTGCGGGCGAGGGCCGCAGCGCCTCAGGCAGCGGGGCGGTGCAGAACAGCACCGACACGATCGGCCGTCAGCTGGTCATCCCGCTCCTCAAACCAAGGGTACAGGATGGGCAGGATGAAGAGGGTAAGCAGCGTGGCCGTGACCAACCCCCCGATGATGACCACAGCGAAGGGCCGGGATGTCTCCGCGCCGACCGCGTGGGAGAGCCCCGCGGGAAGCAGGCCGATGGCCGCCATGGTGGCAGTCATCACCACCGGCCGCACGCGGGACATCGCCCCTTCACGGATGGCATCCGCCAGCGCCGCGCCCTCGCGACGAAGCTCGCGGATGCGTTCCACCAGCAGCACCCCGTTCTGGACCGACACACCGAAGAGCGCGATGAAGCCGACCAGCGCGGAGACCGACAGGCTGAGTCCCGCCAGCGGCAGCACCACCAGCCCGCCGACGGCGGCGAAGGGCACGTTGAGCAGGATCAGGGTGGAGAGCCGCGCCGAATCGAAGGCGGTGAACAGCAGGAAGAAAATGGCCACCAGCGTGATCGGCACGATGAGCGCCAACCGCTTCACGGCCCGCTGCTGGTTCTCAAAGGAGCCCGTCCATTCCAGATGATAGCCGGCCGGAAGCTTGACACTGGCGTCCACCTTGCCGCGCGCCTCGGCCACCAGCGAGCCGAGGTCGCGACCGCGCACCGAGAGTTTCACCGCGATGCGGCGCGCGTTTTCCTCACGGTAGATGCGGGCGAAGCCCGGCTTCACCTCGACGGTCGCCACCGCCCCGAGCGTCAGCCGCTCGCCGTTGCCGCCGAAAACCGGGATGTGGCGGATCGCGTCGAGGTCCGTGACAAACTGCGGTGCCAGTTTGACAGCGAGATCAAACGTGCGCTCCCCCTCGAGCACCTGCGAGGCGACCGAGCCGCCCAGCGCGGTCTCGATGACTGACTGCACGTCGGAAATGCTGAGGCCATACCGCGCGATGGCGGCGCGTTCGATCGCGATCTGCACCTGGGGCTGGCCCAGCAGCTGTTCGCTGCCGACGTCGGCGGTGCCCGGCACCTTCTTGAGCACCTCCACGATCTGGTTGGCCAGCTGCTGGAGCGTGTCGGGATTTTCCCCGAAGATCTTGATTCCCAGCTCGCCCTTGATGCCCGAGACGGCCTCGTTGACGTTGTCCTCGATGACCTGGCTGAACTGCACTTCGAGCCCGGGGATGATGGCCAACTGTTCGTTCATCGCGTCCACCAGCGCCTCCCGGCTGCGCTGGACCCGCCAAGTGTCGCGCGGCTTGAGATCCACGAAAAGCTCCGCGGTGTCGAAACCGTTGACGTCGGTGCCATCGTCCGGGCGGCCGATCTGGTTCACGATCGTCTTGACCTCCGCGAAAGAGGAAAGAATGACGCGCACCTGGGTGGTGAGACGGGCCGCCTCGGCCGGCGAGATGGACTGCGGATAATGGACGCGCACCCAGAGCGAGCCCTCGTCGAGTTTGGGCAGAAATTCCGAGCCGATGAAGGCGAGCAGCACTCCCGCCGCCGCCAGGCTGGCCACGGCGCCGGCCAGCACGGCCAGGCGCCAGCGCAGCGCCAGCGCCAGCAGGGGGCGGTAGAGCCGCAGCAACCAGCGCACGAGCCAGGACTCTTTCTCGGCGATCCGGTTCTTCACGGCAAAACTCGCCAGCACCGGCACCATGGTGAGCGCGAGCAGTGTGCCCATGATAAGCGCGAAGGTGAGCGTGAGCGCCATCGGGCGGAAAATTTTCCCCTCCACCCGCTGCAGCGTGTAGAGCGGGATGAAGGCGGTGAGCAGGATGGCCTTGGAGAAGAGAATCGGCCGGCCCATCTGCGTGACGGCCTCGACGATGTACGAGGCGGCCGGTCTCGTCCGGTCCTTCCGCTTCTCAAGGAGATGCAGCAGGTTCTCGATGATCACCACCGCCGAATCCACGATGATGCCGAAGTCGATCGCCCCCATCGAGATGAGGTTCGCCGGGATGCCGCGCAGGTCGAGGAGGAGGAAGGCGCCGAGCAGCGACAGCGGCACCACGGCGGCGACGACGAGCGCGGAACGCCAGTTGCCGAGGCCGAGGAAGAGGATAAGGACGACCAGCACCAGGGTGATGCCCTCGACCATGTTGTGGCGGACGGTGTGGAGGGTCCGGTCGATCAGCTCGGTGCGGTTGTAATGGGGGACGACCTTCACGCCCGGCGGCAGATCGTGGGCGTTGATCTCCTCCACTTTTGCGATGACGTTCTGGAGGACGGCGAGCGCATTCTCACCCTTCCGCAGCAGCACGATCCCCTGCACCACATCATCGTGGTCAAACTCGCCCGGCACGTTCATGCCGACCCGGCCGAGGCGGGTGGCGGTCCCGATGACGACCTCACCGACATCGCCGATGCGGATCGGCGTGCCGTTGCGCGTGTCCACGGCAATGGCGGCGATGTCCTCGATGTCATGCACGAAGCCCAGGCCGCGCACCACATACATCTCGGAGCCGTGCTCGATGTAGGAACCGCCGGCATTTTTGTTGCCGTTGGCCAGGGCGGCGAAGACCTGGGCGAGGCTGAGGTTGTAGGACCGCAGTTTCACCGGATCCACCTGGACCTGATATTGTTTCGTGGGGCCGCCGAAACCGACAATGTCCACGACACCGGGCACCGTACGCAGACGGCGTTCCACTACCCAGTCCTCCAGCGACTTCAGCTCCACCGGGGCCATTCCTTTCGGGCCACGCAGGGTGTAGCGGTAGATTTCACCGACGGGCGTCGCATCCGGGGAAAGGCTGGCCTGCGCGCCGGTTGGCAGGCTGACCGCGGAGAGATGCTGGAAGGCCTGGTTGCGCACGAAGTCGCTCTGCGCGTCGTCCTGAAAGACGATGGTCACGACCGAAAGCCCGAAGAGGGAAACCGAACGCATCGAAACCCGCTTCGGAATGCCGTTCATCTCGTTCTCGACCGGCACCGTGACCAGCTTCTCCACCTCCTCGGCCGCGTGACCCGGAAAGAGCGTGATGATCTGCACCTGCACATTGGTCACGTCGGGATAGGCCTCGACGGGCAGCCGCTGGAAGGCGTTCAGTCCGGCGAAGACAAAAATCAGCAGGAGCACCATCACGATGGCGCGATGCCGCAACGAATACTTGGTCAGCGATCCGATCATACGTCAAAACTGGTTGGCTCGATTCAGAGGGGCTTCACTTGGGGCCTTGGGACAAACTGGCGCGGTCAAAGTCACAACCCGTGTGAGGTGTGGTGCACGAACGGTCTATGCATGAGGCATGGAGGCCTACGCCGTTCCAGTCTTCAGCCCCTGAAACAGGGGTGCTGCCGACTGCTTCAGGGGGTTCTGGTTCAGCTGCCCTGGGGGGTCTGCAGCATCTGCTGCAGGAGCAGCGAACCTTCGGTCACCACATTTTGGCCAGGCAGGAGGCCGTCGAGCACGAGCACCTTGCCATCATGCTCCGGCCCCGCCTTGATCTCGTGGCGCACGAATTCACCGCGCTTCTCCTCCACGAAGAGGAAATGCTTTTCGCCCACGAGGAAGACGGCCTTGGACGGAACGTCCGTGCCTGAAGTGGGAAGACCGGAACCCACTTCTGCGGTCATGAACATCTCGGCCTTCAGGCGCCGCTGGGAATTGTCCACGCTGCCGCGAACCCGGATCGTCCGGGTGGCGGGATCAAGGAATTCGGAAACCGCCTCGATCTGACCGGTGAACTTCTGCCCTGGCAGTGAACGGGTGTGCAGTTCAAACGGCTGACCGGCCCGGAGCAGCGGCAGCTCCACCTCGCTGGCATCGAGCTGAATCCAGAGCCGGGCCGGGTCGGTGATGGTGAAGAGCGGTGCGGCCTGGCGATCGGTGCCGGCCAGCATCTGGTCGGGGCGGATCTCCTGTCCCGGATTCAGGTTCTTCTCGACGACCACCCCGTCCAGCGGGCTCTTCAGTTCGTAGCTCTGGTCGGCGCTATCGGCGCTGCCGCCGTAGAATTCCAGCCGGGCCCGCGCCCGCTGCATCTCCGACTGCGTGCGCGCGTAGTCGGCCTGCGCGGCCTCGACATCCTTTTGTGCCGCCGCCCCGTGCTCGGCCAGCTCCCGCACCCGGTTCTGCGTGCGCTCGGCAAGGGCAAAATCGGCGTCGGCCTTGCGGGCATCGGCCTTGGCCTGGCCATAGTCGGACGAGGCCACGATGGCCAGCGGATCACCCTTCTTCACGGTCTGACCCGGTTCCACCAGGATCTTCGTCACCCGGCCGGCAAACGCGGTGAAAACGCGTACGGTCACCGTGTCGTCCCAGACGAGCCGACCGTTCAGATGAAGCGTCGGGCTGTGGCCCGCTTCCGCCGGCTCGACCCCGAGCGTGTTCAGTTGCGGGCTATGGGGCGGCAGGGTGACTTTGTCACCGGAGACCTTGGCCGTGGCTTCGGGCTCTTCGACGGCTTTTTGCGGTTTGCAGCCGGCGGCCGCGAGTGCGGCCAGCAGGGTCAGGGAGAGGAACGTCTTCATGGAAAAATGATCAGGGTTTGGCCGCCGGGCTGTCGCCCAAGGCCGTCTGCAAGGAGGCGGCCGCATTCGCGGCGTCCGCCTCGGCGGTCGCGGCGGCGAGCCGCACGTCGTTGTCGTTGCGCTCGGCGGTGAGCAGGTCGAGCAGCGAAGCCCCGCCCTTCTGGTAGGCAAAGCGCACGGTCTCGGTGATGGCCGCCGAATGCGGCACAATCTGGGTCGAGTAGCGCTGGCTCCGCTCCGTCGCGGTATTTAGCTCGTGCTGGGCGGTCGCGATCTCGGCGAACGCATTGGCCCGGGCCTGAAGCACGTGCCCTTCGGCCTGCGTGCGCGTGGCGGCGGCGGCGGCGATGTTGCCCCGGTTCCAGTTCCACAGCGGAAGCGGGAAGGAAACGCCGAAACCCACGGTGTCGTTCTTGTCCGGCGGTTCCCGCTCGTACTGCACCAGGAAGGTCGGGTCGGGCACGCGCTGGGCCTTTTGCAGGCGCAGATCGGCATCCGCCTTTTTCACTGCCGCGGCCGCCGCCCGGACATCCGGGCGTTCGGCAATATCAACGGAGGCGCTGGACGGCCCCCTAACCCTTGCCATCGTTTCCCTCGTCAACTCCGTGAGAGAACCGCCCAGCGCCAAATCACCTTTTGCCTCCGGAGTTCCCAATAGGACCTCCAGCTGGATGCGCGCCGCGTGCGCATCCGACTCCGCCCGGCTGGCATCCAGCTCAAGGCGGTCGGCAGAAATCACAATCTGATCCCGGTCCGCCCGGGAAATGTCACCCGCCTTGTAGCGGGTCTCGGCAATCCCGGCCTCGCGCCGCAGGGATTCCGCCGAGGCGTGCAGCACGTGCGCCTGCTCGTCGGCAAGCAGCGAGGCCACATAGGCCCTGGTCACGGCCAGATCCAGCAGACGGCGGGCATCCGCGAAACGGGCGGTGGCCCCTTCCACACCCGCCTTCGCCGAAGTCTTGCGGGCGGTGCGCTTGCCGCCGATCTCGACCAGCTGGTTGAACGACGCGATCGTGTCGTAGCTGCGGTGGAAGAAACTGTTGCCCAGCACCGTGGACGACGGCTGGCCGTCCGTGGGGATTTTCATCACCGTCAGGCCGACCACCGGGTTCGGAAATTCCTTGGAGACCAGCCCCTGCGCCGTGGCGATGTCCACGTCGGCCTTCGCCGCCAGCAGGTCCCAGTTCCGCTCGAAGGCGAGCCGTTTGGCGTCGGCCAGTTGCAACCGTGGGCCCGGCGCATTGGTGGATGCGTCCTCGGCAAAGGCCAGACGCACAATCACCGAACCCAGGCCCAGAATAACCCGGGCCAGCTGGACCAGCCGACGCTCAAATTGATAGAAGGTCATCGGGGACGTTCTCATTCAACCACCCGGCGGGCCAGCAGAGAGTTGCCGTGCTTCACATACAGCACCCGTAATGGCGCGCCCGGCTGCAGCCGTTCGGCGGCCTTGGCATCAAACCGGGCGGGCTTCTTCTGGCCCGGGTGAAAGAACACCGCAGTGTGTTTGTCCCATCTGAAATGCAGCTCCGCTGAAGCGGCCGGATCGCGCAGGACCAGTTCGCTGCCCCCGACCTTTGCGTAGACAAATTCAAATTGACCGGCGAACCACTCCGGAAGAGGACGCGGGGCCGCCTGCGCCGACGAGGCGCCCAGGGCGAGCAACAGAAGGCCGAACAATCCACTGCCCTTTCGGACGGCGCGATTGAGATGACAAACCATGCGCACCTAAGAGCTACCGGTATGCCAGCGGCCGTTAGGGACGGTTTTTCGAAAAATGCTCAGAAATCGAACCGCTCAACCGGCGAGAGTGGTAAGTGACTGACCAGCCGATGGTAAGCAATCGCACCACACCACCCAATGGGTGGTGGTTACGAAAAACAATTCCGGGCTGCCATTGCCGTCCTTCCACGCTACCGTTTCCCATCATGCCGCCTGCCGCCCGTATCCTGCTCATTGAGGATGACATCAGCCTCGCCGCGAATCTGCGCCAGGTGCTCGAGGATGAGGATTACAAGGTCACCCACAGCCCCCGGGGTGATGACGGCCTGCGCCGGGCGGAATCCGAGGAATTCGAAGTCGTCGTGACTGACCTTCGGCTGCCCGGCCTGGGCGGATTGGAACTGGTCCGCCGGCTCCATCTCTCCAAGCCCCGCCTGCCCGTGATCCTGATGACCGCCCACGGGACCATCGAGACGGCGATCGAGGCGACGAAGCTCGGAGCCTACGAATACCTGCAAAAGCCGTTCGAAATGGAGCGCCTGCTGGAGCTCCTCCATCACTCGGTGGCCGCCGGGACGCTCATGTCCGAGCCGGTGGCGCTGGCCGAGACGTCGCGTCCCGGCACCGCGCTGGTGGGCATCAGCAGCGTGATGCAGGAGGTCTGCAAGGAGATCGGCCGCGTGGCGGCCAAACCGGTGACGGTGCTATTGCGCGGCGAGACCGGCACGGGCAAGGAACTGATCGCCCGCGCCATCTACCAGCACAGCGGGCGCTCCGGCGCGCCCTTCATCGCGATCAACTGCGCGGCGATTCCGGAAAACCTGCTGGAGAGCGAGCTGTTCGGCCACGAACGCGGCGCCTTCACCGGGGCCGATCACCGGCGCATCGGCCGCTTCGAGCAGGCCGACCGGGGCACGCTGTTTCTCGACGAGATCGGCGACCTCAGCCCCGGCATCCAGGTGAAACTCCTTCGCGTGCTGCAGGAGCGGACCATCCAGCGGGTCGGCGGGAACGAGACCCTCTCCGTGGATGTGCGCGTCATCGCCGCCACCCATCGCGATCTGGAGGCGATGATGGCCGAGGGCAAATTCCGCGCGGACCTCTTCTACCGGCTGAGCGTCGTGACCATCCACCTGCCCCCGCTGCGCCACCGCCGCGAAGACGTGGCCGTGCTGGCGCGCCATTTCCTCCGCAAATACGCCGCCGAATACGAGGTGCCCGAGCCTGGCCTGAGCACCGAGGCGATCCGGCTGCTGGAGGCCGATCCGTGGCCCGGCAACATCCGCCAGTTGGAAAACGTGATCCGCCGGCTGCTGCTGCAGGCGCGCGGCCTGCCGATCCAGCCCGAACAGGTACGCCAATCCCTGCAAAACCCCAAGGGCGAGGAAGCCGGCCAGTCCGGGTCACTCCACGCGTTGGCGGCGGATCTGTTGGCCCGTGCGCAGCGGGGCGAACTCACGGACGCCCACGCCCGCCTGCTGGAAGAGGCGGAAAAGGAAGTCATCACCCAGGCCATCGAACTGGCCCGGGGCAATCAGGCCCAGGCGGCCCGCTGGCTGGGCATCTCGCGACTTACCCTGCGCGAGAAACTCACCCAACTCGGCCTGCGCCCGCGCCACGGGAATGCGGGGTAGCAGGCTTCCAAAGTAGGACGGAGCGTCCCGCCCGTCTTCTGACTTTTTCTCCTCACGATGCGCTCGCTCGCGAAGGACTCAGATCACACTTTGGCTTCGACAGCAACAATTGGAGGACGGGCGAGACGCCCCGTCCTACTTCGGAGGGCCAATGCCGGCTGAATTGCAAATCCGGCCAACCATACAGATTTGCTGTCACTTCGTTGCAGTCACGCGGTTGTCGCGCTCATCGTTCCGTCTCAAAACGTAAGCGCGCACTTGCCATGAGCCGCCGCCCTCGGATACTCACTGCGCTTCGGGCGGAAGGGTGGCTGAGTGGTTGAAGGCACCTGACTCGAAATCAGGCGTAGGTGCAAGCCTACCGGGGGTTCAAATCCCTCCCCTTCCGCCATTCTCCTTCAACGGGTTGCAGCCCACCACGTCACGATTGCAGTCGCGCTGAAAAATGCCGACCAAGGTGCGGATGCTGGGGCTTATTGGGAATCCCCGCGCTGCCAGTATATCCAACCGCTCTCCTCGTCCTTCCAGCAGTATGCCCGCCCCACCACGCCACCGATTCGGTGGGCATCCGAATTGGAAAAGACAGTCTGATTTGTTTTCGGAAAGCTCCTTGGCCACCAAGCCGGGGCATTCGGATTTCCAAACACACTCGAGGTCGCAGATGCTCGGGCATCTGGCTGGTTTATTTCGACAGCGGTCAGATTGGTGCCGATGACTTGTTTGAAAGTTTCTTCACCATAGGTGAATCGCATCCAGAGGATCCACGCATCTCCAACCCAGACATACCTTACTTTGATCTGGGTTCCGGGCGGCGGTCTGAAATGAAACTCGCCCCGGAATGCCCCCTCCAGTTTGGCAGGATCGGAAGGTTCATCCGCACCCGAGCACCCGGCCAGAAACAGCACCGTCACCAGGATCAAAGTTCGAATTGCCATTGTAAAATGCTTTGCCGTAGCTCCGATTGGAATTTCCTGATCACTCAAGGGTCTGTTTGAGTCGCCCAATCAGCGTAAGGAAATCGATGCCAATCCACTTCCATCTCTGGACCTTCAGGAGGCGATTCGAAGTGTTTACTTCCAGGTAGAGGCCGCAATCGCTGTCATAAATCCCGGCGACTGCCGTTGATCCGATTTCCTTTTCAGGGAGCCCCTCAAGGTCCACCCCATATTGTTCAACGTGAATCCCTGCCCGATTCAACATGGCGGGCGGAAGTACCATGCCAACCGCATATGCCTGAGGCTGCAATCATTCAACAAGGAGCGTCACCACCAAAGTCAGGGAAGCTACTGCGCAAATGCTTCCCGTTTTGGCGACTTTCATGGTTCGAGAGGTAAATTTTACTCCGCCTCAGATAGACGGCAACTCCGGATGTTACAATGGCGTCCGTACTCCTTGCGCATCGGACTGAATGTGGGCTGAGTGGCTGAAGACACCGGGCTCGAAATTCGCCGTTCATGGAGGATGCATTCGTTTGGGTTCGTTCCTTGCTGTCTGTGTTGTTCGACTTCTCCGCTTGGTGCTTTCATCCCTCGCATTCAAAATATTTTTCGCAAAGTAGCCGACTGCATGGTTGACAGTGCTTTCCGCGTGGGCAGACGCTTCAAGCATGTCCTCCAAGTCTCGTATCCTCGTCACGTCACGGCGCGGCTTTCTCAAGACCGCTGCCGCCGGCACGGGCGGCATCGCCGGCATCCTGAGCGGCCGCACCGTCATCAACGCCCAGACCAAGACGGTCGCCGCCACCGCCACCGCCCTCACCGCCGCCAATGCGGCCCATGCGGAGCACACCGAGCTCATCCAGGTCGCCCTCGTCGGCTGCGGCGGCCGGGGTGGCGGCGCCGCCGGCAACGCGATGAGCGTCAAGAACGGACCCGTGAAGCTCGTCGCCATGGCCGATGTCCTGGAGGACCGCCTCAAGGCCACCTTCGAGGGCCTCAGCGGCGAGTACGCCGCCACGATGGATGTGCCGCCCGAGCGCAAGTTCATCGGCTTCGACGCCTACAAGCACGCGATGGACGCCCTCAAGCCGGGCGACGTCGTCATCCTGACCACGCCGCTCGCCTTCCGCTGGGTCCACTTCACCTACGCCATCGAGAAGGGGCTGAACGTGTTCATGGAGAAGCCGCTGATTGCCGACGGGCCGAGCGCCAAGAAAATGTATGCGCTCGCCGAGCAGGCCGCGGCGAAGAACCTCAAGGTCGGCGTCGGCCTCATGTCGCGGCACAGCAAGGCGCTCATCGAACTGCACGACCGCGTCCAGAATGGCGAGATCGGCGACATCATCCTCATGCGTGGCTACCGCATGGCCGGTCCGCTGGGGTCCGCCTTTTCCGAAAAATGGCCGGGCACGGAGACCGAACTGCTCTGGCAGATCCGCCGTTTCCACAGCTTCATCTGGGCGAGCGGCGGCTGCTTCAGCGACTTCTACATCCATCACATCGACCATTGCTGCTGGATGAAAAATGCCTGGCCGGTCAAGGCCCAGGCGCTCGGCGGCCGGCACTATCGCGGCGGCAATGTGGACCAGAATTTCGACAGCTACAGCGTCGAATACACCTTCCCCGACAACACCAAACTCCTGCTGGATGGGCGCTGCATGGTCGGCGCGGCGCCGATGTACCACAGCTATGCGCACGGCACCAAGGGTTCGGCCATCATCGCGAAGCGCAATGATTGCGACCCTCCGTCCAGCATCTACAGCGGGCAGGCTCCCGACCGGGACAAGATGCTCTGGCAGAGCACCGACACGTCCAGTCCCTACCAGAATGAATGGGACGGACTCATCGCCGCGATCCGCGGAGACAAGCCCTGGAACGAGGTCAAACGCGGTGTCGATGCCAGTGTCGCCACCTCCATGGGCCGGATGGCCGCACACACCGGACAGGAGATCACCTGGGACGACATGCTGAACTCCGAGCAGGAATTCAGCCCGAACACGGACAAGTTCACGATGGACTCGCCGCCCCCGCTCCTGGCGGATGCCAACGGGATTTACCCGGTCCCGATGCCCGGACTGAAACAGAAGCACGAATACTGATTCCGGCTCATCCACCGGCTCCAGTTGCAGGGCGGCAACCGAATGTTGCCGCCCTTTTCTTTGCTGGCCCGAATCCTGCGGACCGCGGTTGAACAATTTTTTGAACATGCCCCACGGGGCGGATGTCATTCGAACAACTTCCCCTGTGGCGGGCGAAGCCGGGGCCTGCACCCCTTGACGGGGTGGCAGGTTTCTGGCTTCTCTCACGGCCCGTCCAGAGGAAGCAGCTACGCGGTAGCGCCATCAGAACCATGATTACTGTCGAGAATTTGGTGAAGGAATTCGGCCCAAAGAAGGCCGTTAACAACGTGACGTTCAGCGTCCAGCGCGGGGAGATCCTTGGATTCCTCGGGCCGAACGGCGCGGGAAAATCCACCACCATGCGCATGCTCACGGGCTTCTTCCCGCCCACCTCCGGCAAGGTTACCATCGGCGGCCATGACATTGCCGAAAACCCGATCGCCGCCAAGAAACTCATCGGCTACCTGCCGGAAGCGGCCCCCTGCTACAGCGACATGACCGTGCGGGGCTTCCTCGCCTTCTGCGCCGAGATGCGCGGCCTGAGCGGCCGGGCCATTGACGACGCCGTCAACCGCGTCGCCGGCCTCTGCTTTCTGGAAAGCGTGCTGCACCAGTCGGTGGACACGCTGTCCAAGGGCTACCGCCATCGTACCTGCTTCGCCCAGTCCATCATCCATGATCCCGAGGTGCTCGTCCTCGACGAGCCGACCGACGGCCTGGACCCGAACCAGAAGCATGAGGTGCGGCAGCTCATCAAGCGCATGGGCGAAAAGAAGGCCATCATCTTCAGCACCCACATCCTCGAGGAAGTCGAGGCGGTCTGTTCGCGGGCCATGATCATTGATCGCGGCACCGTGGTCGCCAACGGCACACCGTCTGAGCTGAAAGCCAAGGCCGAGGGAGCCGGCAGTGTCACGCTGCGGGTGTTCGGCACCGCGGCGGAGACCGTGAAGTCCCGGCTCAGCAGCCTGATGGTCGCCGGCAAGGTTTCGGTCAGCTCGGGCAACAATGCAGTCAACGCCCGCGTCTTCCCGCGCGACAAAAACGTGAATGGCGAACTGGCCAAAGCGGTCGCCGAACTCACCGTGAAGGAAGGCTGGAAGTTCGATGAACTCCACACCGAGGAAGGCCGCCTCGACGACGTCTTCCGCGCGATCACCCTCCCCGACACCGTCAAGGCCAGGAACGACTAGCCAGCTCGGAAGGTGGAAGCGAATGCCGGATGCCAGAAGGCGGACGGCTCGCCCTGATCCAGCCTCCGGCACCCAGCAACCAGCATCCCCTTTCTCACCATGCTCTCCGATTCCATTCGCAACATCCGGACCATCGCCAAGCGCGAGCTGATGGGTTACTTCAACTCGCCGGTCGCGTACGTGTTCATCGTGATCTTCCTGCTCCTGAACGGCTTCTTCACGTTCATGCTGGGCGGGTTTTTCGAGATTGGTGAGGCCTCACTGGCGCGGCCCTTCTTCAACTGGCACCCGTGGCTCTACCTCTTCCTCGTGCCGGCCGCCGGCATGCGGCTGTGGTCGGAAGAGCGCCGTACCGGCACCCTGGAACTGCTCCTCACGATGCCGGTCGCGGCCTGGGAGGCCATCGTCGGCAAGTTCCTCGCCTGCTGGCTGTTCCTGGCCATCGCGCTCGCCCTCACCTTCCCGGTCGTGGCCACCGCGATGTATCTGGGCTCGCCGGATGTCGGCGCAACTGCGGCCGGCTATCTCGGCAGCCTGCTGCTGGCCGGCGCCTACCTCGCCGTGACGGTGATGACCTCGGCGCTCACGCGCAACCAGGTCATCAGCTTCATCATGTCCGTGGTCATCTGCTTCTTCCTCATTTTCGCGGGCTGGGAACAGGTGACCAGCCTGGCGGTACGCTGGGCCCCCGACTGGCTCGTGAACACCATCGCGGCCTTCAGCGTGATGCCTCATTTCACCAATTTCCAACGCGGTGTCGTGGAGCTGCGCGACCTGGTTTATTTCATCAGCGTCATGGTCTTCAGCCTGTTCACCACCAGCGTCATCCTGCGCAACCTGCGCGGCGCCTAATTCCCTTTCTTCTCGCACGAACATGAAACAGTCGAAGCTGCAAACGATCCTGTTCTCCGCCGCCGGGGTGGGCCTGGTGTTCATCGCCATCGTCGGGGCCAATCTCCTCTTCAGCCCGGTCCGCACCCGCGTGGACATGACGGCGGAAAAACTGCACACGCTCTCCAGCGGCACGAAGGCCATCCTGGCGCGTGTCGATGCGCCGATCCAGGTGCGCCTCTACATGAGCCAGGGCAAGGACACCATGCCCGCCGTGCTCAAGACCTACGCGCAGTCCGTCGAGGATCTGCTCGCGGAGTTCAAGGCGCAGTCCAGGGGCAACCTGGAGATCAAGAAGTTCGATCCCGAGCCGGATTCCGAGGCCGAAGACTCCGCCAAGCTGGACGGCGTCGAACCGCAGCTGCTCCGCAACGGCGAGCAGGTCTATCTCGGCGTGGCCATCGAGTACGCGCCGCAAAAGGCCACCCTTCCCTTCCTCAGCCCGGAGCGGGAGAAGCTGCTCGAGTACGATCTTGCCCGTGCGCTCTCGCAGGTGCTGGCCACCAACAAACCCGTCATCGGCGTGATGTCGCCGTTGCAGGTCTTCGGCCAGCCGATGAACCCGATGATGATGCAGATGGGCCGCCAGCAGGGCAGCGATCCGTGGGTGTTCATCAACGAGCTGAAGCAGGACTTCGAAGTCCAGCAGGTGGGCATGGACGTCGACAGCATCGACGAGAAGATCAAGGTGCTGATCGTGATGCACCCGAAGGACATCACGGACAAGGCGCAGTTCGCGCTCGACCAGTTCGTCCTGCGGGGCGGCAAGCTCGTCGGTCTGCTGGATGCCCTCTGCCTCTCCGACAACCAGAAGCCGAACCCGATGGGCTTCAACCTCGGCGGTGGCTCCTCGCTGCCGAAGCTGCTCAAGACCTGGGGTCTCGAATTCGACACCACCAAGGTCGTGGCCGATCTCAACTACATGAAGCAGCTCGGCGGCCGTGATGGCCGGCCGCAGCTCGTGCCGTCGTTCCTCTTCATGACCCCGGTGGGCATCAACAAGGACGACGCGGTCACCGCCCAGTCCGACGATATTTGGCTGCCGTTCGCCGGGGCTTTCACCGGCAAGCCGGCGGATGGCCTCAAGGAGGATGTGCTGCTGAAGACGACGGAAAAATCCCAGCTGGTGGACGGCGTCACGGCCCAGCTCAACGGGCAGAAGATCGTCGATGATTTCAAGGCCAGCGGCACCAACTACACGCTCGCCCTGCGGCTGAGCGGCAAGTTCAAGACCGCCTTTCCCGATGGCAAACCGGGCGAGACCAACGCGCCCGCCGGCGGCTACCTCAAGGAATCCAAGGGCGAAGGCGTGGTGTATCTCTTCGGTGACACCGACTTCCTCTACGATCCCTACTGCGTCGAAGTAAACCAGATGCTGCGCATCGCCAGCCCGCGCAACGGCAATCTGAACCTCATCCAGAACCTCGTCGAACAGGCCGCTGGCGACGCCAACCTGATCGGTGCCCGCGGCCGCGCTTCCCTGCGCCGGCCCTTCACCGTGGTGCAGAAAATGGAGACCGAGGCCCGCCTGCGCTATCAGGCCAAGATCGAG
Organism: uncultured Verrucomicrobiota bacterium; assembly: GCA_903922605.1. GTDB lineage: Bacteria > Verrucomicrobiota > Verrucomicrobiia > Limisphaerales > UBA9464 > CAIVQB01. Next base: position 147,613 of record CAIXUG010000072.1, on the reverse strand, counting down.
GGGCTCGACAAGAAGCTGACGGACCTCCAGACCAAGCTCAGCGAAATGCAGGTCAAGAAGGAGGGCAACGTCTCCAAGGTGATCCTGTCCCCCGAACAGCAGGCCGCCCTGAAGCAGTTCAGCGAGCAGCAGACCCAGACCAAGAAGGAGCTGCGCATCGAGCGCCGCAACCTGAGCCAGGATGTGAACGCTCTCGAAAACCGCCTCAAGTGGCTCAACATCGCCGCCATGCCGGTGCTCGTCACCGTCGCCGGCATCGGGCTGGCCGTCGCCCGCCGCAAGAAGGTCGCCGCCAAGTGATTCCAACCCTTTTCTGACCGGAACCTATGAAGTCGAAGCAACTGCTGGTGTTGGTTATTGCCGCCCTTGTCCTCGGAGGCGGCGGGTTGATGGTCCTCAACAAGCGTCAGGCCGATTACAGCCGCTCCACCACCGACATGGGGGGGAAGCTGCTGGGAACGTTTGACGTCAATGCCGTGGCTGGCCTGCGCCTGAGCCAGGGCACGAACGTCCTGAACGTCACCAAATCCGGCGACGGCTGGGTCGTGAAGGAACGGGGCGGCTATCCGGCCAATTTCGGAGAAATTGCCGAACTCGTCCGCAAGCTCTCCGAGCTCAAGGTGGCCCAGCCGCAACGCGTCGGGGCCTCCCGCCTGGGTATGCTGGAGCTGAGCCGGGACACCGCGACCGTCGTCGAACTGCTCGGCAGCGACGGCAAGGCGCTGAAGACCATCCTGCTGGGCAAAAAGCACAGCAAGGGCGGCGCGGAGGACAATTCGCCCTTCGGCATGGGAGCCATGCCCGACGGCCGTTATGTGATGGTGGGCAACGATCTGGCCTCCGTCGCCGTGGTCATCGATCCGCTGAGCAACGCCAACCCGAAACCCGAGGAATGGGTGGCCAAGGAATTCTTCAAGGTAGAACAGCCCGTCTTTGTGCAGGTGACCGCGAGCGAGGCCACCAACAGCTTCCAACTCTCGCGCACCAACGAGTTCGCCGACTGGACGCTGGCTGACCTGAAAGCCGGCGAGGAGGCCGACAAGAACAAGCTCTCCCCTTTCAGCAGCCTGCTGAATGGCCCCAGCTTCAACGACGTCCTCGTGAATCCCGACCTCAAGGCGCTTGGCCTGGACCAGCCGGTTGAGGCGCTCGTCCGGACGGCCGCTGGATTTGCCTACAAACTCCACATCGGCAAGCCCCTCGGTGAGGACAGCTATCCCGTACAGGTCAGCGTGGACGCTGCGCTGGTCAAGGAGCGGACGCCCGGCAAGGACGAGAAGCCGGAGGACAAGGCCAAACTCGACAAGGAATTCGCCGACAAGCTCGCCAAACAGCAGGAGAAACTGAAGGCGGAACAGGCGCTCTCCAAATGGACCTTCACGGTCGGCAAATGGACGCTGGATCCCCTGCTGAAGAAGCGCGGCGAGTTGCTCGTGGATAAAAACGCGGCCCCGAACCCGAATCCGGCAGGCGAAACTCCCGCCGGTGGAATCGATCCTTTGAAGTTCAACCTGCCCGGCGCGAACTGAGGCTAAAACACAGGAGCAACCTCTGCCCCAAAGTAGAACGGCGCGTCCCGCCCGTCCTCTGATTTCTGCCTTTAGAGCTGTTCCGGAAATACTGTAGCCGCAATTGCGAGGGCTTGCCTGACGATCGGAAGCAACCGACGGACGTAAGCTCCCTTCCCCCTCACCCCGTCCCTCTCCCTTGGGGAGAGGGGGCAGCCGGGCAGCCGGGCCGAGGCTTTGGCAGCGCGTCCGGCCATGCCAGCGCCGGGGTTTCGCCAGCAGGCGGCCGATGATTCTCCCTCTCCCTGAGGGAGAGGGCCGGGGTGAGGGGGAAGGGGCCATCCACAGGACCGGGGGCTCTCGGATCCAAGGAGAGTCCACCACCGGACCTCAGTTTTTTCGGCCACAGAATTTATTGAACCGCTATAGTAGGTCCGGATGCCATAGGCTTACCGGAGAAAGATGGAGGACGGGCGAGCCGCTCCGTCCTACTTTTCAGCCGCCGTCCGCAATTGCAGCCAGACATTGGCGGCAAGGATCACGCCACCGCCGGCCAGCAGGTTCCAGGTCAGACGCTCGTTCGGGTAATCAATGCCCGAAAACCGGGAGATGATCTGCGGCAGGAACAGCGTCACCAGGCTCGTGAACACCGGTTCGGTGCAGTAAAGCAGGCTGGCCTCCGTCGCCGGCACCTCCGGCTGCCAGCGGTTGGCCAGCAGGAACGAGATGAGCGTGCAGACCACCACGAGCAGGGCCAGCAATCCCAGCGCCGAAGCGGAGGCGTAGGCCATGAACAGGTCCGACGGCTTCGCGGCGGTGGCCAGGGCCAGCGGCAGGCTGGTGAGCACCATCACCACAAACATCACCAGGGTGAAGCGCCTCACCTCGTTGCCGGCGAAATCCTTGCGTTCCAGCCAGAGAATCTGGCCGGCAAACAGCACGGAGCCGGCGAGATTCTCCCACTCGCCGCGTCCCAGCGCGAAATGGTGCCAGTCCACCCCGGCCAGCAGCGCCGCGCCGATCAGCACCAGCAGCGAGCTGCCCCAGACGGTCAGCGAGGGCATCCGGCCGTGGCGCAGGGCGAACCACAGGGGAATCCAGATGCAATAGCCCTGGGTCAGGAACGCGGCGGTGGTGGCGTGGGTGTAACTCATGCCGTCCATTTGGAGCACGAGCCCGACCCCGCCAAAGAGACCCAGTCCGGCCCCTTGTTTCACCTCGTTCCGGGTCAGCCCGGCCAATGACCGCACGGAAAACAGGCCCAACAGCAGTGCCGCCACGGTGAATCGCGTCACCACGCAAAGGGCCGCAAAGAACACGGTGCCGCTCTCCGGGGCATTCCGGGCGCCGACGAGCGCCAGCGCCTTCATCGCCGGGAAGCTGAAGGCCCAGCAGAAACAGCAGAAAATCAGGACTTTCGCCGCCCGGGCACGAAGAGGGTATGCGGTGGACACGCCAAAAAAAGAAAACTGCCGCCAGAAACGGCGGCAGTCTGCAAGTGCACGGAGGATTGTCGAGGAACGCCCGGCTATTTGTTGCCCGAAACCGTGGCGTTGTCGGACAGCCACTTGGCATCGTTCAGTGAATCACCCGCCGGCACGTTCAGGGCGAGGGTATTGTCGTACTTCACCGGCGGCTTGATTTTGCTGCCGACCCAGCGGTGAATTTCCGAATGGCCATCGGCAAAGGAGAAACCGCAGGCCCCATTGTGATAGGAGGCCGGCATGTCGATGATGTTGCCGGATTTGGCGTCGGGTTCGACAAACTGCACGGCATAAGCACCGTCATTGATGCTGTCCGAATGCTCCTCGACAAAGACAAAGGTCTTTGACGGGCTCACAATGTCAGAGTCCTTGCCATAAGTGCGATAGTAGTGGGGGGGGGTATTCGCGGGCAACCAGCCGCCCGTGTCGAAGACCTGGCTCATGGAAATGCTGCGGATACGGGGGGTGTAAGTTTGTTTCGCGATTCTGCCCATGGCGGCCTTGTCGGCGGGGCATTTGTAAATGGCGAATGACTGGCCCGCGTATTTGAACAGCGGCCCGTTGGTGATAAACTTGTTGTTCGTGTTGTCCGGGCCACCCGGAAAACCGAGGCTGCCGTCCATCCAATTAACCCGCTTCAACGGATTTACCGCGGCTCCTACACCCAAGGGAAGAGAGGAAACCAGCACGTCAGTGTAGTCACCGGAGTACAGTTTCCAAGCCAGCATGAGCTGCTTCCCGTTGTTCATGCACAGGATACCCTGCGCCTTGGTCTTGGCCTTGGCCAGCGCCGGCAAAAGCATGCCGGCCAGAATCGCGATGATCGCGATCACGACCAGCAGTTCAATCAACGTAAAGCCGCGCCGTGTCAGCGTGCGGGTTTTGGAAATCAATTTTTGCATAGGTATATCGTGTGGACGGAAGAGTTATCGTCTTACCATACAGCGCAGTCAAACCCAGAGTTTTCGTCCGCCGATCCCCAACAACAAGGAGGCTTCGCCGCCCGCCCCGGATTTCGGCGCTTTTCCTGCTTTTCCGATCCCCTCAGGGCCGACCGCAACGATTCGATGACGAAGGTGTGCAAAAAACTGCCGCCGAATCCGGCGGCAGTGGTGAAAACGGGGACGTGTTTCCGTCGGTTGGCGCAATCAGGGATTGGCCTTGGAGGGGAACCGTTGGACTAGCCAAAGCACATCGCGGGGCGCCTGAGCGAGCGTCGGAGAGCTGCTGAATTTGTTGGGATCGTTGCTGGCGGCATATTTGATGAACGCGGCGTCGCTCCATTTCTTGGCCTCCTGATGGCCGTCCGCGAAGTTGAAGGTACTGGAAGTGCCGTGGAAGACTGCGGTGGAGTCGATCAGGCTCGAGCCCTTCCAGTCGGGATCCTTGCCATTCTGGTTCATTTCCCAGGAACCCAGGTTTTCACCACGCGGATCGTTCTCCTCCACCCAGATAAACCGCTCGCTCGTGTGCACAATGTCGTTTTGCTTCACCAACTGTCCGGTGATTTCGCCATTCAAGGTGCCCACGCCCGACAGGCTGACGTAGGTGTAGCCTTTGCCTGCCTTGAGCTTGATCCGAACATCGCCCGGGCAATGGATCACACCGGGGCTGGGCGCGTATTTGCTAAGCGCCCCCTGCTTCCATCCCTCTTCGATTACGATCCGGATCTTGTCTTCGGGGCTGGTACCGGGGGGGTAGACCGGCAGTACCGGAGGCGGGTCATACCGCCAGGGGATTTCTTTGTTGGCATTTTGCGCCTGGATGAAATTCACGAAATGTTCGTTGTTGTCGCCCGAATACATGATCCAGGCGAGCACCAGCTGCTTCTGGTTGCTCAGGCAGGCGGCTTGCGTCGCCTTCTGTTTTGCCTTCGCCAAAGCGGGCAGGAGCATGCCGGCCAGGATCGCGATGATCGCAATCACGACGAGCAGTTCGATGAGGGTAAATCCGCGGCGTCGTTGGGTCCGACGTTGGAGGGAATTTGTTTTCATTTAAGGTCAGTTAGAGTGGACGAGGGCAGTTATCGTTCCGCCATACAGTTGAGTCAAACTCAGACTGCGTTGCTGCTCACACCGGGCGTATCTTTTCACCGTGATTACCCGGGGCTGATTGCGGGATGGTGGCGCGGCGCAAGTGTAGCGCAGGTTTGCAACCTGCTGTCTCGCAGATTTTCAATCTGCATGGGGTGGAAGGCTCGGTCGCGCACGGGAAATCATTGAGCCGGTGCAGGTTGCAAACCTGCGATACGGCAGATTGAAAATCTGCGCTACTTCCAGAGGCCCGTCCGCGACGGGCTGCCCAACCGGCGGGCGACCATTCCCCCTCCCAGCGGGCCGGGGGAGAACAGCCCGCACGCACCGTGGTCGATTTTCCCTCCGAAGTCAGCGGATGACCACAATGAAAAGATGCGCCCGTTGCTGTTTACCCCTTAATCATGGGATGCTCGTGCCCGCGATGTTCGAGCTGCTGAAGACCGATCCCTCCTCCCGTGCCCGTTTGGGGCGCCTGACCACCACCCGTGGGGTCATTGAAACGCCCGTGTTCATGCCCGTGGGCACCCAGGCCAGCGTCAAGGCGCTCGACAACCGGGAGTTGCGCGAGATGGGCACGCAGATCCTGCTCGGCAACACCTACCACCTGAACATCCGCCCCGGTCGCGAGATCATCGAGGCCGCCGGTGGCCTGCACCGGTTCATGGACTGGTCGGGGCCGATCCTGACCGATTCGGGCGGCTTCCAGGTCTTCAGCCTCGGCAAGATTCGCAAGGTGAAGGAGCACGGCGTCGAGTTCCGCAGCCATCTCGACGGTTCGCTGATCTTTCTCGGGCCGAAGGAAAGCATGGAAATCCAGCGCTGGCTGGGCTCGGACATCGCGATGGCGTTCGACGAATGCCCGCCCCACACCGCCTCCCGCGAGGAGGTGCTCAAAGCCGTGAAACGCACGCTGCGCTGGGCCGCCGAATGCAAGATCCAGCCGCGCGCCCCCGGCCAGATGGTCTTCGGCATCGTGCAGGGCACGCATCATCCTGACCTGCGGAAGAAGTGCGCCGAGGAGCTGATCGCGATGGATTTCGACGGCTACGCCATCGGCGGCGTGAGCGTGGGGGAACCGGAGCCGGAGATGATGAAAGCCGTGGAAATCTCCGAACCGCACCTCCCGGCCAACAAGGCCCGCTACGCCATGGGCCTCGGCACCCCGGCCCAGATGGTCGAACTGGTCGCGCGCGGCGTGGACATGTTCGACTGCGTGCTCCCCACCCGGGTCGCCCGTAACGGCACGGCGTTTACCAGCAAAGGCACCTTTGCAATCAAGGGGGGCGCGGTGAAGGCCGACTTCGGGCCCATCGAACCCGGCTGCCAGTGTTTCGCCTGCCGGCACCACACGCGCGCCTACATCCGGCATCTGCTGAACGTGAACGAGATCCTCGGCCTGCGGCTGGTGAGCATTCACAACAGCCACTTCTACCTCGAAGTGATGCGGCGGATCCGGGCGCATCTGGCCGCCGGGACGTTCGCCGAGTTTCGCCGCGAGTTCATTGCGAACTACGTGCCCACGGAGAAAGTGCGGGCCGCGCAGAAGGCGGCGGCGAAGGGGTGAAGCAAATTACGAATTTCGAAGAGCGAATTTCGAACGGCGCCCCCCGCCTATGCCAACGAGAGGATGGCGTGGGCGGCACGGTGACTGGCACCAGGGGTTCCGAGTGACGCTACGACCGAGGCCAGCCGGCCGCGCACGGCGGCGCGACGGGGAGCATCTTTCAGGAGGGCGATGACCGCGTTGGCCAGGTTCTCCGGGGTCGCCTCGTGCTGGATGAACTCGGGCATGACTGCCTCATTCGCGAGCAGGTTCGGCATGGCCAGAAATTTCACCGTCACGATGCGCTTGCCGATGGCATAGGTAAGAGGCGAGGTCTTGTAGAGTGCCACGGTCGGCACGCCGAACCACGCGCACTCCAGGGTCACGGTACCGGTCGAGGCGAGCGCGACGGTCGCTTTTGTCAGGGCGTCCCGCAGCCCACCCACCTGCACGCCAAGGCGGGGCAGATCTGCCAGCAGCGGCCGGGTCTGCTCCAAAAGAGATTCCTGGGGCAGGACCATGCGCAGCTTCGCACCGGTCTCCGCCTCGATCCGCTTGGCCGCTTGCAGCATCCCGGGCAGATGCCGCCGCAGCTCCCCTGCCCGGCTGCCGGGCAGCAGCAGCAGTTCCGGCGGTGGGGAATTTTCCGGCGCCACACCTCCTTCTGACTTCGAATCAGACGGTTCGGACGCCTTCTCCTTGGCGTGCCGTTCCACCAGCGGGTGCCCCACAAACGCCACACGCAGCCCGGGCGCACGCTGAGCGTACCAGGCAGCCTCAAAGGGCAGGATGCTCAGGAGCAAGTCGTGCGTGCTTTCCAGCCGCTTCGCCCGGCCGGCGCGGGAGGCCCACACCTGCGGCGAGACGTACTGCACCAGCTTCGGCCGCCAGTTCTGAAAAATCCCCGCCTGCCTCACCGACTCGGCACGGATGCGCTCGGCCAGACTGCCGTTGAAGGCGAAGAAATCGACGCAGACCACGATGTCCGGTGTGCGCGCCGCCGCCAGCGCCACAAGGTCATCCCGGAAGCGCCGGAACTTCGCGTACTGGCCCGGCGTCGGAATGCCGATCACCGCGTGACGGGTCAAATCCAGGGCCAGCTCGACACCGGCCGCCGCCATGCTTTCCCCGCCGGCCCCGAAGAACACCGGCGCAAACGGCGCGGCCTCGGCCCGCAGGGCGCGCACGAGCTCGGCTGCGAGCTGATCGCCGCTCGGCTCTCCAGCCACGACCATGATGGACAGCGGTTTCACAGAGACAGCCGAGCCTCCCCGACGCGGACCAAGGAAGGCAAGCGAGGGGAAAAGGATGAAGGAGGAATTATGAATGATGAATTACGCAATTGCCCAGGTTCCCCATCTGCAGGTGCTGATGGCATGACCGTCATCCCACCGGCTGCTTTCTCTGATCCGGCGGCCGATACGATGACTTCGCGCTTGCCCCGCCGCTGCGTTCTGGAAACCGTTTGGGCGCTTCACCGCATCACACTTTTATGGCCAAGAAACAACTTCGCATCGGACTCATCGGCTACAGCTTCATGGGCCGCGCCCACAGCAACGCCTTCCACCAGGTCAACCACTTCTTCCCCTCCAGCTACGAGGTGATCCCGCAGGCGGTCTGCGGCCGCGACGCCGCCAAGGTGCAGGAGTTCGCCGACAAATGGGGTTACAAGTCCATCGAGACCGACTGGCGCAAGCTCATCGCACGCGATGACATCGATGTCATCGACATCGCCACGCCGAACAACATGCACGCCGAGCAGGCCATCGCCGCCGCCAAGGCGGGCAAGATGATCCTGTGCGAGAAACCCCTCGGCCTGAACGCCAAGGAAGCCGAGAAGATGCTCAAGGCCATCGAGAAGGCCGGCGTGCCGAACATGGTCTGGTACAACTACCGCCGCTGCCCCGCCGTCGTACTCGCCAAGAACATCATCGATTCCGGCAAGCTCGGCCGTGTCTTCCACTACCGCGCCAACTTCCTGCAGGATTGGACCATCAACCCCGAGCTGCCCCAGGGCGGCACCGGCCTGTGGCGGCTGGACGCCAAGGTCGCCGGCTCCGGCGTCACGGGCGATCTGCTCGCGCACTGCATTGACACCGCGCTCTGGCTCAACGGCGGCATCAAGGACGTCAGCGCCATGACCGAGACCTTCGTGAAGAAGCGCAAGCACAACGTCTCCGGCAAGGTCGAGAAGGTCAGCATCGATGACGCCTGCCTGTTCCACTGCCATTTCAACAACGGTTCCCTCGGCCTCTTCGAGTCCACCCGCTACGCCCGCGGCCACAAGGCGCTCTACACCTTCGAGGTGAACGGCGAGAACATGTCGCTCAAGTGGGACCTGCATGACCTGCACCGCCTCCAGATCTTCGACTACAGCGACGAAAGTCAGGAGCGGGGCTGGAAGAGCGTCCACGTCTCCGATGGCGATCACCCCTACTGTGGCAACTGGTGGGTGCCCGGCCTCCAGCTGGGTTACGAGCACAGCTTCATCCACGCGATGGTCGAGTTCGTCCGGGGCCTGGAGAGCGGCAAGGGCTGCAAGCCGGACTTCAAGGACGGTCTCGCCACGGACTATGTCGTGGACGCCGTGCTGGCCTCCGCCAAGGCCAAGAAGTGGGTCAAGGTCAAGCAGGTCAAATGACGAGGTGGGAGTTTCGAACTACGAATGATGGAGGGCGGGCGGCCGGCAGAGGCGTCGGGCCCGCCTGACCTTTGCATTCTGTAAATCCTGTCCATTCTGGCAACATTCCCGGGCCGTGTCGCCGGTGGCCCTCCTGCTTCTGTCTGTCTCGCCGGTATATTCGGCAAAGCCCGGCGCCCGTTGCCAAAACGTGACTGGTCGCAACGGGATTTTGACAAAGGGCGCTTCTGTTGCCAGCGTGAGTCCGTTGGTCGCGACCCTCGACCTGGACTACCAATCAAATACTGGATGAAAGCCGTAGCCGTAGCCGCCCGCCGCCGCGAAAACGCCAGCATCGGCGTCGGCATCCTCATCACGCTCGCCGCCGCCCTCTGTGCCCTGTGCGTCTTCCAGTGGTGGGATGCCGCCCGCCTTCGTAAGATGGTGGAGGACGAGCGCAAGAGTAAGCGCGATGTGGATGTGCAACTCGCGGAAAAGGACCAGGCCAATAAGCGCTATGCGGATGAGATCGCCCGCCTCGAAGCCCTCCGCAAGGATCTGGACGAATCGGTCAAGACCAACAAGGCCGAGGTCAGCCACCTCAAGGCCGACCTCAAGCGCAGTGAATTCGACCTGGGCCGGGCCACCAACTCGGTCACGGTGTACAAGGACGCCCTGGACAAGGCCAACGAGGCGATCCGCCAGCAAAACGAGTCGGTGAAGCAGCAGAACGAGGCCATCAAGAAGCTGGCCGATGATCGGGCCGAACTGGCGGCAAAGTACAACAAACTGGCCGAGGACTACAACAAGGCCGTTACGGACTACAACACCCTCGTGGAACAGGTGAAAAAGGAGCACGCCGCTGCTGCGGCGGCTGCCGAAAAAGATAAGAAGTAGTGCCATTCCCCTAACCGGCTCGGACCCTCGCCTTTCGGCCTCGGCGCTCATTCGCCGAGGCCTTTTTCATGTCTTAGCGCCGCCGTCCTCGGGGTGGCGGCACTTCCGGAGAAGTACCTACCCTCAATCCCCCGGGCGGGAGGTAACCGGCGGTTTCCGATCAAGTCGCCTTAATCGCCTTCAAAACGCATCATCCAATAACTATAACCTGCTGTTCATCAGCAACTAACGATCGGCCACTTGCAACTGCATCGAAGCCGGCAACGACTACCGGCCTCCTCGGCCGGACCAGCTTTTCGGGCCGAATTGCCCAATAATCGGCCGCCAATTCCTCATCGGGTTGACTATTCACCCTCCTGAGTCTCCTCCGAAAAGAGGTCCGACAGCTCCCTAGGGAGGCCCGTTCAGCACCGCTAGGGAATTCTGTCGTTGGTCATCCTCGGTTAAGTCCTGCGCTTAACCGTGTCCGGGTTGTTGGGTGCGGCGAAAACCGGCGAAGGTTTTCCCAGCAACAGATGAACGTTTACCGCACCATGAAGATCGCCGCCGGGGGATTGGCCTTGCTGGCCCTCTCCCAGGGTGCGGCCGTGGCGCAGAACCTGATCACCAACGGCGACTTCACCTCGGGCAACACGGGCTTCACCACCGGATACAATTACAGCTCCAGTCTTTCCTCTGGTGGCGAAGGGGCCGGTGAAGGCAACTACTACGTCACCACGAACCCCAACAACACCCAATCCGGTTTCTCCAGCTTTGGCGACCATACGACGGGTTCGGGCAACATGATGGTGATCAACGGCTCGACGGTCGCCAGCAAGACCCTGTGGCAGGACACGGTCTCGGTCACCGCCGGTCGCAACTTCACGTTCAGCCTGTGGATGGCCAGCGCGGTCGCCGGTACGCCGGCGACCCTTCAGGTGTATATCAACAACGCGCTGCAAACGACCACCTTCACCGCTCCGAGCGGAGCCGGCACCTGGCAGCAGTTCTCCCTCAACTGGAGCAGCACCGGCACCAACAGCGCCACGATCCGCCTGGTGGACAGCAACACCACCGTCGGCGGCAACGATTTCGCCATCGACGACATCCGTCTGGTGCCGGAGCCGAGCACGTACGCGGCGGGCGCGTTCCTCGTCGGGGCCGGCTTCTTCGCCTGGCGCCGCCATCGCCACGCCGCCGCGAAGAAGGCCACGACGGTCACCGAGATGGCCTGAAAGCAGGCGGTTGAACGTCGGGTGTTCAAAGTTGATCATTGGACGTTTCCCCTCTCGTTCCCTGCATGCCCGCTTGGCTTCCGCCAGCTCCCTAAGGTAGTTTCGCGGGAATGCCACACCCGCTAGCCGGCCTGCCTGCCCCGAAAGAACTACTCATCGACCTTGCTGCTCTGGAGCGGGACTACCTCGGGCGCACTCCCGATCTGGGCGATCCCAATCAGCTCGTGGCCTTCGGTACCAGCGGACACCGTGGCACCCCGTTCGACGGCAGCTTCACCGATGCGCACATCGCTGCCATCACGCAGGCCGTGTGCGATTACCGGCAGGCGCAGGGCAACCGGGGTCCGATCTTTGTGGGCAAGGACACCCACGCCATTTCCCGGCCCGCCGAACGCACCGCGCTGGAGGTGCTCGCCGCCAACGGGGTCGAAACGTTCCTCGCGGCCAACGACGGCTTCACCCCCACGCCAGTCGTGTCGCACGCCATTCTTGGTTTCAATCATGGACGCACCAGCGCCCTGGCCGACGGCCTGATCATCACGCCGTCGCACAATCCGCCGCAGGATGGCGGCTTCAAATACAACCCGCCCAACGGCGGCCCCGCCGACACCGATGTCACCGGCTGGGTGCAGGACCGGGCCAACGCGCTGTTGCGCGGCGGCAACCGCGACGTGAAGCGCACGCCTTTCGCCAGCGCGCTCCGGGCGGCCACCACGCATGCTCACGATTTCGTCACGCCCTATGTCAGCGACCTCGCCTCGGTCATTGATATGGAGGCCATCAAGAATGCCGGGCTGCGCCTGGGCGTGGACCCGCTGGGCGGGGCTTCCCTGCCCTACTGGCAACCCATCGCGGAACGCTTCGGGCTGAACCTGACCATCGTGAACAAAGTCGTGGACCCGACGTTCAGCTTCATGACGCTGGATCACGACGGCAAGATCCGCATGGACTGCTCCAGCCCGTTCGCGATGGCCAGCCTCGTGGGTCTGAAAGACCAGTTCGACATCGCCTGGGGCTGTGATCCGGACGCGGACCGCCACGGTATCGTGACCCGCAGCGCGGGCCTGCTGAACCCGAACCATTATCTCGCCGTGGCCATCCGCTACCTGCTCACGCACCGGTCGCAATGGTTCGTCGCGGCGGTCGTCGGCAAGACGCTGGTCAGCAGCAGCCTCATCGACCGGGTGGTCTCCCAACTGGGACGTCGCCTCATGGAAGTGCCGGTGGGCTTCAAGTGGTTTGCGCCCGGACTGCATGAGGGCACCTGCCTCTTCGGCGGCGAGGAAAGCGCCGGGGCGAGCTTCCTCCGGCGTGACGGCACCGCCTGGACCACCGACAAGGACGGGCTGCTCCTCGGCCTGCTCGCCGCCGAGATCACCGCCGTGACGGGCAAGGACCCGGGCCAGCACTACGCTGAAATCACCGCGCAGCTCGGCGCGCCCAGCTATACCCGCCTCGATGCCCCCGCCACCCCGGCCCAGAAGGCGAAGCTCAAGAAGCTCTCTCCCGACGCGGTGAAGGGCACCACGCTCGCCGGTGAACCCATCACGGCCAAGCTGACCCGCGCTCCCGGCAACCACGCCGAAATCGGCGGCCTGAAGGTCGTGGCTGAAAATGGCTGGTTCGCCGCCCGCCCGAGCGGCACCGAGAACATCTACAAGCTCTACGCGGAAAGCTTCCGCGGCGAGGAACACCTGCAACGGATCGTGACCGAGGCCCAGGCACTGGTGACGGAGGCGCTGGCGGGATAGGCCTCCGTGGGCGCATCTTTTCACCGTGTTTCCCCGGGGCTCATCGCGGGATGGCGGCGCGGCGCGGGTGTAGCGCAGGTTTGCAACCTGCTGTATCGCAGATTTTCAATCTGCACGGGGTGGGATAATCGGACGCACTCGGGAAATCCCGTTGCCGGTGCAGGTTGCAAACCTGCGATACGGCAGAATGCAATTCTGCGCTACTTCCAGAGGCCCGTCTGCGACGGGCAGCCTAACCGGCGGTTCAGGATATCAGTGGGGTGGGCCTCTCAACTCACTTCGTCCGCAGGACGATGAGGCCGAATAAGACAATCGAGGTGGTGGATTTCATTTCGATGATACCGGTGCCTGACACTGCTCGAAGCGGCCGCCCCAACCGGCCCATGGATCCTGAATGGCGGTGTCGACTCCCCTGCCTTATCCAGTCCCCGCTGACCCCGTGCCTGGCAGACTCGCTCAACAGGCAAGCATGCCAATGCTGACCGCGTCCGACTTCAGCAATGGAATGGACAAGTCCTGCAGGGCGCAGATGTCCTGACCGTCCCGATGGATGTGAATGTCCACGAGGATATATTCAGCAACGGACTCCGGCATGCCGTAGATGCGAAACCATTTGGGTGGGTCGTGCGGAACGATGCGGACTCCGAACAGCTTGGCCGCGAGGGAGACCGCCTCGCCCAGGGTGGACGCCTCGATGGGAAGCCCGGGTCGTGAGCGGAATAGCGATCCGGGGGCCGACTCCAATGGGTGGCCGATCAACGTGCTGAGGTAGGGCATGTCGGGGAGAGTGTTTATGGGCTCCCGGCTGCTTGCAACGCTTCCGCATTCACCCAGCCCTGATCCGGAAAGCTCCGCCCCCACTCCGCCGGCGTCACTTCCCGGGCCTCGTGCCAGCGCGGCGTCTCACACCAGTCCAGGAACTTGCGCAGGGACGCGCGCACCGTCGCCGAGGCTCCGTGCGCCACCAGCCTGCGGGCCATCGCCCCCTGGTGCGCCCCGTGACTCACGACGGCGTTGAAGAGGGGCGTGTGACCGCCAAAACCGTCCGCATCCACGAGCGCCCGCGCATTCACATCGGCTCCGTGAGCCAGCAGCAGGTCGAAAACTTCCGCGTCATCGAAGTCGATTGCCAGGTGCAGCAGCGTCGTGCAACCGATCGGGGTCCAGTGCATCCCAGACCGGCCATCCTTCGCGCAACCGAGCTCGGGCGGATAAATTTCGAGGAGACTGAAGCGTCGTTCCAACAGGCCGGGGTCGCGCCGCAAAAAGTCCTTGAGCCGCTCCTGATCGCCGCGATGGAACGCCATCATCGGCGTATCCGGAAACGTGTACCCCTGCCCTGCAAAGAGCTTCAGCACGGCATGTTTTCCCACCGGATTTCGTCCGTACGTTTCCAGCACCAACCCCAGCGGTGCCAGCCGGTCCCCCTGGTCATCCGTGAAGGGCGCGCCCAGATCGGCCAGGAAGCCGAGCCCGGCCGGATTCAGGCACTCGCAGGCGCCCATCACGATTCCGGGTTCCAATTTCGCACCGTGCCCGTGCAGCCAGCGGGCGGTTTCCAGTTTGCCCTGCAAGAGCGCCCGACCAAAGGCGTGCTGATAGTCCCGCGCCCCAAGGGCGGCCACCGCCTGAATAATTTCCAGCCTCCCGAGATTCGCCGCGTGGCTCATGGGCGGCCCCCAGTTCCCACTCCAGAGTGGGACGTGCAACAGCTCCGGATGCGCCCGGAGCAGTCTCACCGTCGTCTCCCGATCGTCGTCCCGAATGGCCGTCAGCAGCAGGCCCGTCACGGTGTTCGCGTCGATCCGCTCCTTCAGTTGCGCCCAGTTGGAAAATCCGTACTCCCGCGCGAGGACCAGCTGGGCGTCATTCAGGAGGAACTTTGCGGACGAAATCGCCGTCTCATCCGCGTCGTGGAATCGGGGATGCCGCCGGCGAATCCGCTCCAGCGCTTCGGAGGATTTGTCCCGCCACGCCTTCAGCAATGCGCGGGCCTCCCGTTTCGGAACATCGATATGGGGCCTGGCAGGCAGGTCCCGGGATACAGTCGCCATAACCTTACTTTCTTAATTGCGCCCGTGTGTCCGCCAACTCTGGGCCAGAAAGTCAGGTTTCTGATGTTTCGTAACAGACCGGTGGGCTGGGCCCATTTCCGCGGACAGGATGCTCCCGGCAAGCAAACATTAGCTTGGCTCAAGGCGAGAGAAAACGCAAGCCGCGGATAAAACGACTAAGGAACAAAGGAAGAAGATCCGGCAGTACGCTCAAAGAAATGTTGTCGCGCAATGCCGGCGCTGCAGTACAGAGCCGGTCTACCCGGTAGGAAAGCTGGCGCCGACGTCAATTCCAAGATAGCGGTATCGAAGAATTACAGCAAGAATCGAAAGATTTCCCCGAAAAGCACAGACAAACACCCAATACCTTGCGCGCAAACACGAAACGATGTAATTCCCTCCCCCGAGAAGCAGATGGCTAAGACATTACAATTTCGGATACAAGAGTGGGCGTCCATTGAAGATGTCGCTAGATGGGATTGCCAGCCCGGTGACGAAGTTGAATTCCAAATAACGCGTGAGTCAGGTTTCAGACTGCTCACAACAGGCATTGCAATTTCTGCTGTGCGTCGAGTTCGTTCCAAAGCATCAGCCGTAATCATTCGTTGCGAATTTCCCTTTCCGCGTGGGGAGATTCACACCATGTCAATGAAAGAATGGCCTGATTTTTTCTTGACTCTAATTGGAGTAGCTCTTCTTGAGGCAGCAGATACGGTAGTTGATGCGAATAGCAGAGATTTATCCGCCAATGCCTTTGATTGCATGTGGCGACAGATTTTATTAAAGACAGGAGGCATCGTCGGTGATGGGAAAAGTCAGAATCTAATCTCTCGCGAATTTGATTCACCTATTCCTGAACTGGTTCGTTCTTCGGAAACAAATAAACTTCCTAGCCGCAGAGAATTTGAATCGGCACTTGGCAATATTGGTGAAGGTCTTGGTGCTGGGAAAAGGTTTTTTGGCTCACTGACCGAAGCAGCGATCTCTGGATTTCTATTCGAGGCTTTTCGAAATTCGATTGAACACGCAATTCCTGAATATCAAGGAATTTGGGGTGTGTCGGTCGAAAAACTCGTGCTTCAATCGTTCGATAACTTATCGCAACGAAACCAGATACCGGCGTTTCTAAGAAGCTTTATTGAACCACGATTTCAACGACGCAATTCGCTCTGGCTCTGTGCCACTGTAGCTGATTATGGCCAGGGCATTCAAAATACACTCCTGCCGTCGGGCGATGAGTCGGAATGGTCTCGACTCATGAGGGCATTCGAACGGGGCACGAGTCGCAAGCCACGAAGTGGTAGCCCAAATCGAGGGCAAGGGTTGGCAAATATACTGGACGCTGCCGCTCGTTTACAGGCCTGCATCTTTGTAAACTCCGCCGGTCAGGCTGCGTTTAATGAGACAAAGGAAGGCCAATCAGTTTGGTCAAGGATTGAGATTCCGACGGGCCTTCAAGGAACTGCGATTTCAGTTTTTTGGCCCGTTTCCAATGAGAATCCTGATCAAGAGGTGCTGAACCTGGGATTGTAATGCCTCAATGGAACACCAACTCACTCGATTCGCCTCGAGTCTTTTATCTGCGGGAGGAGAGCACACTTGCTGATGTCGCAGAGAAAATCAGCCGACTCAACGCAGATACGTTTCGCGCAGCATCGTCGCTTGCGTTTCTTAGCAATACACCAATTGCCTTCGATGCTATTGCAGCAAAACCTCTACTTCAGTATGCGGCCGAAAAGCCGACTGTTGTCCTGACACCTGGCCCTTCATTTTCTATTAAGGCTGATCTTATTGCCCCGGCAGGTTTTTCACAATTGGAAGTCGAACCGGTCGTTTCAAAGGTGCGGAAGGCGGACTTGTTACAACTACTAGAAGAGGACGGTGGAGCGTGCGCCTTTGAAGCACACGCAAATTACCATTTCGTCACCCCTTCCTTGACTCATACCTCGCGGTTCATGCGTATAGGCGATTTGCTTCATAATCTTCACACTTTGGATCAAATGGCCTTCTGGCTCCGACCGTATATCGGAACAGCAGATGCAATCCTTGTGGACAGTTGGAGCATCGCTTCTGCAATACTGCGAACACTTCAGATCAACCGACTTCAGATTCCATTTGACTGCTTCCCCGAACACCCGGCACATAATAGCATTGCATGCCAAAGAGTTGTAGAAGGCCTACTTGCCCGATTGCCACTCGGAGGAAGACTTGTGGCTTTCGTAAGCATAAGTGGCAGCGGCAGATTGGTGGAGCATATCCAAACAATGTTCAACGAACGAGCAGCGGGCCGGTTTACCATTGAATGTTTAAGCATTTATGGATTTGCGAGCACTCCCAATCAGCTGAATTGCTTCGCCCGGATTCCCACACACGAAACATTCTTTCAAGATCCTTGCGAACTATGCGCATCTGGAAGCATCCCTATTCACATTGACCCGGCAGCTTATCATTTGAAATCATTGAGCGAGCCGGAAGTGCTATTATCAAAATCACATCTCGCAGCTGCAAAACCATTTATTGAGCGCTATCGAGACACTAAAAACCTTTTTATCGTCCATCATGACGATCGAAATGATGGCCGCCATCATGCATTCGATCTCAATATGTTTACGCTATTTTCACATCCAGAGTTTGCCAAGCGTTTCGACGAGAAACTAGTTTCATTACTAGGAAATGTTGATCTTATAGTTTCCCCGGACCATGAGGCCGGAAAATACATGGCGGACAGAGCAAAAGCCGTGTTCGGTTGCCCTGTTATAATTCACGACACATTGGATAGGAATGCGCTTTCCGTAAATGATCTTGGCATTGTTCTAAATGCAAGAAAGATTCTAATCGTCGATGATGTTGTAAACTCAGGCTCCCGACTCAGGCAGTACATTCAATCTGTGCGGGAGGGGCATTATCTGTCATGCCAGATGCTCAGCTACTTGGTGGCACTTGCCCGCCCGTCCACACCTCAACATCTTACCGAGTTATCAAAAACACTAACAGATGGCCATAATTGGAAAGGGCATTTCCACGCTGTCGAAGAGATTATCCTTCCTAATTGGAACGAAGAGTTGTGTCCGTGGTGCCGCGAGTTTGACTTTATTTCTGGTATCGCTAGACGATTTGCGCGCCCCCCTAGATGGCTCACCGCGCGACTAGCGAAGTTGCGTAACCGCACTGAGGGCATTAGTGATGAACCTATTCTCTTGCTGCCAGGTGTGTCATCTGTTGTGTTGGGTGACCAATCTCCGATTTGCTCAGGCGAATCGTCTTCGATGGTTGTGATGTTTGCATTAGCTAGTGCTCTGCAAGCTCAGCGAAATGATAAATACCTTAAAAAGCAACTCCATCCTCGTTTTCCAGTCAGCAATGTGATGAGCCCTGAAAATGTTAAAGATCGGTATACCGAAGGATTAATCCGAGCAGCGCTTTTGCGACTTGTGCATCGAGCCGAATGGGGACAATTGGCAAGCATGCAGACTCGTTCTTTTTTGGCTGAACAACTGTTGGTGGCGAACCAAAAAATAATCGCTGGCGAACTTTTTATCGCATTAGGCAGGTCACTCTTGCCACCAATCTCCGCCAAAGAATTTAAGTCATCGTTTGCTGAATTCTTCCATGCTGATCTTGAAATAATCGCGCCAATTTTCGCGAAAGGCTAAGTAGGATACAAATCAGGCCCCTCCGCTGCATCAAAACAGCAAAGCCCTTTTGAGCTTCCACCCGACTGCAGTTTGCCGCAATTCAAGTGCATGAAACTACGCTCCTTGTGCGGGCAGTTCCTGCTCCTCTGGCAGCTGCACTCCCCACCATCCACGGCGAAGCAGACGAATACACGCCTTCCGCAAGCTCCGAAGTGACGGCGGCCATGCCACCCTACCCGAACAGCTACAAACTAGCCCACGTCCTCGGCTTCATCGCGGACAAGACGGACAAGGTGCATTACCAAAATCTCCTGGGCTTTGCCGACGTCGAGGCGAAGCAACCAATGCGCGAGCACAATGTTTTTTGGATCGCCTCGATGACCAAGATGTTCGCTGTGGCCTCCATCATGATGCTCGTGGATGAGCGCGAGCTCAGCCACGACCATCCCGTCACCAAGTTCATCCTGCAGCTCGATAAATGGATGGTGGTCGAGGAGAAACCATCCTGCTTTTGTAGAACAAGCTTCGCCCAGCAGCGACGGGTCAGCGCTTTCCGCTGGCAGCGGGTATCGCTTTCGCGACCCTCCACATTATGAAATCCCTTCGGCGCTTCGCTTTTGCGGTCCTGCTTGCGTTCGTAATGATGCCGCGGAGCCACGGCGCATGGGTTCTGCCGCTGAAGCTCAGCGAAGACAGCCGCTATCTGGTGGACCAGCGCAACACCCCCTTCCCGATTCTCGGGCGTACCGCGTGGTGCGTGATTTCCCAGCCGGAGAGCGGGTACGGCAAGTTCTTGGAAAACACGCTCGCGCACGGGCACAACGCGATTGAGGTCAGCGCGCTCTGCCACTGGCCCATGGGCAATCACCCGCCCTTCAATGGGGAACGAGAACAGCCGTTTCTGCGGCGGCTCAATGGCGAGGCATGGGACGGGAAACTGGAGTTCCGGGACATCCGGACGGAGGGGCCGGACCTGCTGACTCCGAACGAGAACTATTGGCGTTACCTCGATACGTTTCTGGCCCGTTGCGAGCGTGAGGGCGTCGTGGTGTTTCTCTTCCCGGCCTACCTCGGCTACGATTTCAAGGAACAGGGCTGGGGACAGGAGCTGATCGCCAACGGGCCGGAAAAGACCGAGGCCTATGGGGCGTGGTTCGCCACCCGCTACCGGCAGCGCAAGAACCTCATCTGGATGCTGCTGGGCGATTTCGGGAAATTCAACGCCACCCAGCGCACCGCCGAGGCGGCCCTGATCCGGGGCCTGAAGAGCGTCCCAGGCCAACAATCCATCCTCTACACGGCCGAATCCTTCAGCGGAGAGAACGCCAATGAGAATGCGGACTTTGGTCACGAAATGACGATCAACGGCTGCTACACGTGGGATACGAACCGGCCGGTGGCCATGGTCACCCGGCGCGGCTACGCGCATCAGCCGGTGATGCCAGCGTTTCTCCTGGAGGAGCCGTACGACGAGGAGGGTCCCGACGGGAACAACTACAACCGCAACGCGACCCAGCCGGTGCGGCGTTTCCAATGGTGGGGCTGGCTCGGCACCGTGGGCGGCTATGTCTCTGGCAATGGCTACATCTGGCCCTTCATCGATCCCCTCTGGCAGCAGCACCTCAATACCCAGACCGCCCTCGACATGGCGTGGCTGAACACGTTCATCAAATCGATCCCCTGGTGGACGCTGGTGCCCTCAGGCCTGAATGGGATGAAGGCGCTCATCGTGGATTCGGAAAACAAGGACACCGCGCCCGGCTTCGTGGCCGCCTCCGCCAGCAAGGATGGCTCGCTGCTGATCGCCTACGTTCCGCCCGCCCATGTCGGCCCCATCGCGGTGGATCTCTCCGGGCTGAAGCCCCGGCGCACCGCCCGCTGGTTTGATCCTACCAGCGGCCAATACCGTACCATCAGCGGTTCGCTGAAGGGCGCGGGCGTTCACGAATTCACACCTCCGGGGCCGAACAGCCGGCAGGAAGCGGATTGGGTGCTGCGAATCGATGCGAAGTAGCCAGCGGCCCTTCACTTCTTTCCCCACAGTTCGCCGGACCGGATCCACTCCGACACCAACGTGCGGAAGGCGCGGGCAGGCGGTTCCTCCTGTTCCTTTTTCCAGACGAGAACCAGCGGAATGGTGCGCGCGGGGGTGAGTTGCACCGGCTTCCAACGGAGGCAGGGATCGGTTTCTGCCAGACAGTCGGGAATGAGGCCGATTCCGGCACCGCTTTCAACCAGCCTGAGCACGGTGCTGATGAGGCTCGGTGTGTGCGCGAGCCGCGGGGTGAAGCCCGCGCGCCGGCACGCGGCCAGAATCTCGTCGTGCAGCCCCGCACCTTCGCGCCGTGCCAGCACCACGAGTGGCTGTGCGGCCAGGCTGCTCCACGCGAGCGACTTCTTGACGCTCCACGCATGGCTGTGCGGTACGGCGGCGCAGAGCCGCTCGTCGCCCAGCTTCAGGGTCTCCATGCGCAGCGCGGTGTGGGCCAGCACCGGCCGGGTCAGCCCCGCATCCAGCCGGCCTTTCGCCACCATCTCCCAGACGCGTTCCGGCGTGCGCTCCTCGAGGTGGACGGTCACCTCCGGGCAGCGCCGGTGGTATTCCTCCAGCAGGCGCCCGAGGAACCGCTGGGTGGGTGGCCCGATGTACCCCAGGCGCAATTCGCCGCTCTCCCCGGTGGCGGCGCGGCGGACCCGGCGGACGGCCTGGTCCAGCCGTTCGAACATCAGGCCGGTCTCACCCAGCAGGACCCGCCCGGCCGAGGTGAGGGCCACGGACCGGCGCGTGCGGGCAAACAGTTCCACGCCAAGCTCGGCCTCCAGTTCCTTGATCGCGCGGCTCAGGGCCGGCTGCACGACGTTGAGCCGTCGCGCCGCGCCAGTGAAACTCAGTTCCTCGGCGACGGCCTGGAAATAGCGGAAGTGGCGGAGATCCATAAGGTCTTATCGCGAATGGCTATCAATGCGATAGCCAAATGCTATTTCCGTTACAAGACACAAACGGATAGCTTGGCGACGGATCGGAACCCGGTACAACGCGACCGTCCCCAGCGGCACCTGATGAAACGCGCCTCCATTTTCTACCTCGTAACCCTGGCCATGACGGGAGCCGCCATTGCGTGGGTGCTGCATCTGGGCGGCGCCCTGCCGCTCCCGGGCGGCGACGTGCTGGCGGCCGGCAAGGGTGGCGCGGCCGGTGCTGCGGCAGCCTCCGATCTGACCCGGCTGTTTGTGCAGCTCCTGGTCATCCTCATCGTGTCACGGCTGACCGGCTGGCTGTTCACCCGCATGGGCCAGCCCTCGGTCGTCGGCGAAATGGTCGCCGGCATCCTGCTGGGGCCTTCACTCTTTGGCGTGTTGGCGCCGGATGCTTTCGCGTCCGTCTTTCCCAGCGGCTCCCTGGGGGTGCTCAAGCTGCTGAGCCAGATCGGCGTGTGCCTGTTCATGTTCACCGTGGGCATGGAGTTCGACGTCAGCCATGTGCGCAATCGCGCGCATGTGGCCGTGCTCGTGAGCCACGCCAGCATCGTCATTCCCTACGTCCTGGGCGTCGTCACCGCGTGGTTCCTCTACAGCACGCTGGCGGCACCCGGGGCGGGCTTTACCGCGTTTGCGCTGTTCATGGGCATTTCCATGAGCATCACGGCGTTTCCGGTGCTCGCCCGCATCCTGCAGGAACGCGTCCTCACGCAGACGCCGCTGGGCAGCACCGCGCTGACCTGCGCGGCGGTGGGCGATGTCACCGCCTGGACCATCCTTGCCTTTGTGGTGGCAACGGTGCGCTCCGTCGGCCTGGGCGGCTGGGCCTGGAGCATCCTGCTGGTGCTGGGCTTCATCGCCTTAATGATCTGGGTGATCAAGCCCTGGTTCCGCCGCCAACTGGGAGACGCCCGGCTCGCGGCCGATGATTTGTCCCGGGGCACCATGGCGACCGTCATCGTCATCCTGCTTCTGGCGGCCCTGAGCACCGAACTGATCGGCATCCACGCCCTGTTCGGCTCGTTCCTGGCCGGCACGATCATGCCCGACACCCACCAGTTCCGGCACAAGCTCGGACTGCGGATCGAGAACTTCAGCTCGGTGCTCCTGTTGCCGATTTTCTTCGCCTTCATCGGCCTCCGCACGCAGATCGGCCTGCTGTCCGGTTGGCAGGACTGGTCGGTCTGCCTCGCCGTCATCGGCGTCGCGACGCTCGGCAAGCTGGGCGGCACGGCAGTCACGGCCCGCTTTACCGGCATGAGTTGGCGCGAGTCGCTGCAGCTCGGCGCGCTCATGAACACGCGCGGCCTCATGGAACTGATCGCGCTGAACATCGGCTATGATCTGGGCATCCTCTCGCCGCGCATCTTCGCGATGCTCGTCATCATGGCCCTCACGACCACCATGATGACCGGCCCGCTGCTCACCCTCTTTGCCCATAAACGCGTGCCCCGTGGAGAGCTGCTACCGGCAGCCTGAACCGGCCCTCGACACCCCAGCGCGCCGACCGCCGTTCCGGCCGCCTGGCAATTGATCTTATGACTGAAAACTATGACGCAATCCTGATTGGCGGCGGTCCCTCCGGCTCCTGTGCCGGCGCCATCCTCGCCGAATACGGCCACAAGGTCCTCATCCTTGAGCGGGAGAAGTTCCCCCGCTACCACATCGGCGAATCGCTGATCCCATTCACCTTTGGTCCGCTCGAGCGGATCGGGATGATTCCCAAGATGCGGGCGTCGCACTTCGTGAAAAAGTACAGCGTCACCTTCGTACAGCGCGATGGCCGGCGTTCGCACCCGTTCTACTTCTTCTCGCGCTACGACATCGAGACCGTGGCCCAGTCGTGGCAGGTGCTGCGCTCCGAGTTCGACCAACTGCTGCTCGACAACGCCCGCGAGAAAGGCGCCGAGGTGCGCGAAGAAACCACCGTCAACCGCCTGCTCATGGAGGGCGACCGCGTCGTGGGCGTCGAGGCGACGGACAAGTCCGGCCGCACCTACGAGGTGCGCGCTCCCGTCACGCTCGATTGCAGTGGCAAGGAAGCCTTCGCCGCGAACCGGCGCGGCTGGCGTGAGTCCGACCCTTACCTCAACAAGATCGCGGTGTGGACCTACTACCGGGGGGCGAAGCGCGGGGAAGGGCTTGATGAGGGCGACACCACGGTGGCCTATGTGCCGGACAAGGGTTGGTTCTGGTACATTCCCCAGCACGACAACATGGTCAGCGTGGGCGTGGTGGCCGAGGGCAAGTACCTGACCCGCGACGGACTGAGGGAGCCGAAGGACATCTTCCACCGCGAGGTCAATCAGAACGAATGGATCAAGGAGCACCTCGCGGTCGGTGAACCGGTGGGGAAATATTTCATCACCAGCGAATACAGCCGCCACTCCCGCTACTGCGCCTCGCCCGGCCTGCTGCTGGTGGGCGACGCCTTCGCCTTCCTTGACCCCGTGTTCAGCAGCGGCGTGATGCTGGCGTTGAAGAGCGGCCAACTCGCCGGCGAAGCCGTTCACGCCGGCCTGCTCACCGGCGACCTTTCACCGGAACACTTTGCTCCCTACGGCCGCATGCTCCGCGAAGGTGTCGAGAACATGCGCAAACTGGTCTACGCCTTTTACGAGCCCGCGTTTTCATTTCGCGAAGTGATCAAACGCCATCCGGAAGCCGCCGGCCTGATCACCGACTGCCTTTCCGGCGACGTGAACAAGGACTTCACCCAGCTCTGGGAGTGGATCCGCGAACTGGTACCCCTGCCCGACGACCTGCCGTATGGGGAGCCGCTGGGTGAGGCACAGGCGGAATGCGACGCGGTAACGCCGTGAGAAAGGCCCGACCCGCCAGTCCAAAGAATCCGAAAGATTTCTGAAAAAGACGTCCTCCTGTCGGCGAACGCAGGATGATGAAACTCTTTTCCCTCGCGGTCCGTCCCTCCCGTTTCCTCTCTGCAACCGTGGTTTTGGCGGCATTGACCGCCGGCCAGGCACTGGCCGCCCCCGCCACCGGTCCACTCGGTGACCGGACGCTCACCCTCGTGAATCTGGACGCGCAGTATCTGCTAGATCCCAGCCAGGGTGCGCACTTCGCGGGCGCCCGTGCCATCAGCATCCTCGACGCCACCATCTCGGCCTATTTCTACCAGAATGGCGGGAACTACCGGTACTATTCGGTGCGCCCGTTCATCCCCCTGATCGAGGTTGGCAATGGCACCCAGGTCGCGCAGGAGACAGACGGCACGGTAGGGCCGAGCGCGGGCTCCAACGGAACATTCCCGATTGATGGCGGCGGGACGGTCGGGGTGGGGATCGGCTACTCGGGCAAGACTCATGCGGCCGCCAACCTGGCCTCGGGCATCCTGCGCAACTCGGCGTCCTACGGCCTGGATGGTCCCGGCGTCGCCAAGACGCCGGCACCCCCATACGATGGTTTTGGGGCGCAGGGGTCGGCCACTTCCAGTTCGGAAATCGCCGACTACGTGACCACTTCGGCCGATACCACCCTGACTCTTTCAGGGGTCTGGAACGGGCAGATCAGCGCCAATCCGCCCGGGTCCTTTGTGCCGTCCTCGGCCGGGTCTCCCACCGTGATCGCCACCGGCCCGAACCTGGCCGAGGTCCTCGCGCACATGGAGATCAGCATTTATTCGGCGCCCCAGGTCGTACACCACACCGGCGGCGAGGACGGGGAGGGCGGCAGCTACGATACGCTGGAGCGACACTATATTGGCGGAGTGAGCATTGACCGGCAGGCGGGCCCGGGCGATTCGCTGACGATCCACGAGCCCTTCAGTGTGACCATTGTGGTGCCCAAGGGTGATTTTTACTTTTATGCCAGCCAGTCGCTGAATAGCGGCGGCGGCAGCGATCCCAGCCGGGGCTTGGGCGGTTCCGTTTACGCCCAGGTGGAAACCCGGGCGGATTTCGAGCACACGCTGCATTTCAACCTGACCCCGGATACGGCCAGCGGGGCCACGCTCACTTCGGAATCGGGTGAATTCCTCACCCAGGCGTCACCCCTGCTCGAGCAGGCGCTTTCCGGTGACCAGGTCGTGCTCACGTGGCTCACCGCTACGGCAACCGGCTTCGGGCTGCAGACCTCCTCCTCCCTGGAAGCCAACGCTTCGTGGTCAGCCATCACCTCCGGCATCACGCAGACGGGCGATCATTACACCTTTACCGCTCCCGCTTCTGGGACGCCCGTGTTTTACCGCCTGACCAAGCAATAGGTTTTCGGCTCATCCGGGAAAACGTCCCACGTCCAACGCTGGACGTTGAGCCGGGCGCATCTTTTCACCGTGGTTACCAAGGGCTCCGAGGCATGGTGGGCGAGCGTCCCCGCGAGCCGGGTCGCCCCAGACCGAGGCGGCCGTGGCTCGCGCGGACGCTCGCCCCACCGGGTTTTCTCTCGGCCGCCAGCGCCAGCTCTCGCCAGGCCTGAGAAGGTTTGCTGGCGGAGCTAATCACGGTGAAAAGACGCGCCCCGTTGAGCCCCTCAGCAATTTCCGGGTTGTTGTCCGCTGCGGGTTGGGCATGCTGCGCCCAATCCCAGATCCGAAAGCCTATGGCCAAGACCACAGCCCGCACGGCCCGCCGTGTCGGTGGTAAGTCCACTGCCGCCCGCAAGGGCCGTATCCATCCCGTCGTCATCTACCCGTACCGCCAGCCCGACGATTACGCCGATCTGGAGGAGTTGTACCGGCTGGTGGCGCAACTCGCCGGACGGCCCACCGCTTACGCCCGCCCGCTCACGGTGATGGATCGGAAGACCCATTACGCGATGGCCGACGACGCCCGGTTTCACCGTTTTCGTGAGCAGACGGTGGCCACCGGTTCCGACCTCGTGGATGCCTGGTGCGTCGATACCTGCCAGATGTGGTATTCCGGCCTCGGTCTCGCCTACGAGCGCGGCCAGCCCGGTGACGTCTATTGGCTCATCCCGGGCGACTTCAACTACGGCACCCCCGCCGGCCGTGAAGTGCTCTCGCGGCTGGCCGACCTGCCGGAAATCATCCTCGAACTCGGCCAGGACGTCTGCATCGGTGAGATTGAGACCGGCCACGGGCATTCCAAGCAGCTCATCGAGACTTACGGAACCTTTGCCCTGCTCTACAACTGGTTCCCGGCGGAAGCTCAGGAAATCCGCGAATACACCGAGCGGCCGCGCTCAGAATTCTTTGCCCTCGGCCACGAATTCCTCGGCCAGATGCTACGCCGCCGCTGGTATGCCTACGAGCAGACCGTGGTGACGCTGCTGCACGCGGTGTTCGACGACCGGCGCATCAGCCGCTTCTTCGTCGGGCAGGTTTCCGATCTGCCCGAGGGCCGCGAATCGCTCGCCTCGGCCATCCAGCAGGTCGAACGCACCGAGCGCGTGCTCAAGACGCTCTGGCGGGAACGGAATCAGGCGCATCCCGGCTGGAGCGAGCTCTACCAGCGCCTCGAAGCCCGCTCGGAACAGGTGCGCCGGACGGCGCACGCATTGCTCGAAAACCTGCTCACCCCGTCCGCCTGATGGGCTGCGGGAGGTTTCGCCGGCGCGGCGAAAACCCTTCAGAGGAGCGACTTGATGAGACAGTAAACCCCGACCAGGTAGACCGGAAACAGGAAGGGCGTGGCCGCCATGATCAGGTTGGACAGCGTGTGCCGCTGTTGCAGGCGCAACACCATCGCATGGGGGAACAGAATGAGAAATCCGGCCAGGCTGAGCAGGATGATTTTGAAGCTGCACCAGGCAGCCGGCCAATCACCCCAATGCCGCCAGGGGGAGGCGCGCGCCACGCTCAGCAGCGCGCGAAAATTGCGGTTGGTGGCATCCGGTGTCAGAAAGACCACCAGCAGCAGGCCGATCCCAAGGGCGCACAAAAGCGCGGCGAACCGGAACGATTCCCAGTCAACGACGGCTTTTTCCTGCTTGGGGGACATGTGCTCGGACGCATTGATATAAGCGTACGGTCAGTCGGCAAGCCTGAATTGTTCACAAGCTCGCCCGTACGGAGGGTGCCTTGTTTAGGCTGGGCACCGATTGGCCGGCTCAACGCCTGGCATAATGGTCCGGCAAGCCCAGCAGCGCTTCCGGGATTTCGCCATCCACCGCCGTCGTGAGATACTTGATGCCCGTGGGTGAGGTGCCCACGACCACGGCCACTTCCCGCCCGTCCTTACGGACGAAGAAGGTGCTCCGCTGATTTTCAATCGCCGTGATCGCCTGACCTTCCAGCAGCAGCCAACGTCCCCCACCCACCGTGGTGCCGCCCACCGCCCGGACATGCGAAAACGGCACGGGTTCACGGTGTTTGAGAATGCTTTCGATGGCAATTTTCAGGGACATTCCGGTGACTTTTTTTGCGCAGACGCTAATGCGTCCTTGGTGGTTACACGATGGCTCGGGAGCTCCAGGAAAAACTTCGCCGCTCCGGTGCATTTTAGCTAACCGGCTAATTTCGGAGCGGCGGTGCCAAGAACCCCCGGAATCTCTTCCGACGTCGCAGGCACAGTTTTACTTTGTAAACGTGGACGCCCCACGTCAAATGATTCTTACTTCCTAAGGCGAAAAAAACCACGTTTGTATCACCATGGCTGACAGCCTTCTGCGAGCAGCGTGACCGGCCGGCCCTCCGGCCCGGTGCATCTCCCTAAGATCACAGCCAATGCCCTGGCACACGGTACCAACCATGCCGGCCGGCAACCCAATGTGCCTCTACCCAGACCGCATGACGATAGGGTGGCACCACCCAACGGCCGCCGACCCAGACCCAGGCCACGCCGTTCCAAACCCATTCGCCGCGTTCATAGACATAATCGGGCCCGGGGGCGACCTCCACCGTCTCCGTAGGAGCAGGGGGCGGTGCCTGCGTGGCGACGGCGTTGGCCGTGCCGAGCATGTAGGCGATCACATTCTGGCTCACCCCGGAGTTCTTGAGGCCGATAATGGTTTCCGCATCCAGATGGAACACCGCATGTGTGCTGTTGATCTGGTTGATGATGTCATTGTCGCTCACGCCCGAGTGGCTGAGGTTTTCGACGTCAGTAACGCTGACGGGCGGGGGCGTCGCCACCGGTGCCGGTGGGGGTGGTGTTGCCACATAGACCGGCGGTGGTGGCCGACGTTCCTCGTCCACGCTGTGGCCGATCAGGCCACCCGTGATCAAACCGGCCACGCCACCGATGAGCGCACCGGCGCCCGGATTTCGACGATCCGCGATCGCCCCGATGGCCGCACCCGAGGCGCCGCCGATCAAAGCTCCGCTCCCCGTATTGTCCTGCCGGCCATACCGGTCGACACAACCGGCCAGGATGCCGGTCAAAGAAACCAGCGTAACCACCTTTACCGCAATAGTTTTCATAAATTGACCACTTTTCACCATCACACGCTCAGACGCAGACCCATGCCAACAGATTCAGTCATGGACCGGCCGCTGTCAAAGCCGTAGGCATACCGATGAGGGGCTGCCGCCGACCGTCACCAGCAGGCGACGCCTGCGAGCCCCCAGCGGTTACGCCCAATTTGTGGGCCGCCCGCCCGTCGCTCCCGCAGGGCATCCGGCGATTCTCAACAGCCTCCCGCCCTCGGACGCCTGTCTTTGCACGTGGGCTTCACCGCCCCCCGGGCCGGACAAATGCGCTCCGGAGGCGAACTGTCTGAAGGACTGCGAAAATTTGCGAAGAGCGGCCAGGCTCAGCTTCGCGCCCGAGGCGGACCGGAATTTAGCCGAAGGGCAACCACCCCCGGACACCGCCCATGTCCTCGAGGGGGTGCCGGAAGAGTCCTATCGTAAGCCATTGAGAAATCAGGCTTTCTCTGGAGTTTTATGGGTAAGGAAGGCTGGGCAGCAGGCCGATTACGGGCGTGATCGGGCTGGCATTGCAACTGCTTATTTACATTTGTGACTTTCCCCCTCAGATCAACCCCGATGCGCTACCATCATGCCCTATTATAGTTCCCTGGTCATAAGGATCAGAATACTGCTCCTCGGGGCCGTCGCCCTCGGCGGCTTCCTGCTGATGGAGCCTGTCCTCCGGGCCCAGGACTGGATCCTGACCAGCGCCCCGAGCACGAACTGGTGGGCGATCGCCTCCTCGGCCGATGGAAACCGGCTGGCCGCTGTTGGTGCCGACAAGATCTACCTTTCCACCGACGCGGGCGCCACCTGGTCTCCCAGCGGCGCCCCTGCGAAGGGTTGGTTGTCCCTGGCCTCATCAGCCGATGGAACGAAACTGGTCGCCGGGACCGCCGCGAGTGGCAGCTTGAACCCGGGCGGCATCTTTGCCTCCCATGATTCGGGCGCCACTTGGACCAGCCTGCTGGCGGCGAGTGACCAATGCTCGGTCGCCTCTTCCGCCGACGGCACAACATTGGTGGCTTCGGCCGGCTCCAGATTCGTGAGCCGGATCATGGTTTCCACCAATTCAGGCCTCAATTGGGCCTATCCAAATGCACCGGATGGAAAGGGACTCTGGCCATCCGGCAACGGATTTTGCGTGGCCTCCTCTGCCGATGGCACCCGTCTGGCGGTCGCGGCCGCCGCCGGAAACATCTACACCTCGCAGGATTCCGGCATCACTTGGACCAAGACCAGCGCCCGGTACGACTCATGGACTTCCATCGCCTCGTCGGCGGACGGTACCCGGTTGGTGGCCGCCACTTCCGACACCGGGGTTTACGTCTCGGCAGATGCCGGTCTTACTTGGACCGTCACCAGCCTGCCCCGGTACCGGTACTGGCCGTCAGTCGCATGCTCGTCCGACGGCAGCAGGATGGTTGCCGCGCCCCTTATTGACGTGGTTTATACGTCTTCGGACTCGGGGTTGAGCTGGCAGAAAGCCAACCTGCCCGATGGGCTTTGGCAAGCCGTGGCCTCGTCGGCCGACGGCAGCAAACTGCCCGCCGCCATGTACAGTTCGAAGCAGAACGCCAACACAACCATTTCCGGTCCGCTCTACGTGCTGCACGCGGCGGCAGCTCCTTCTCTCCGGCTCACTCCGGCCGGTGACCTGGCCCTGGTGCTTTCCTGGCCCCTGCCTTCGGAGCATCTCACGCTACAGCAATCCACCGGGCCCGGCACCTCGGATTGGGGATCGGTGACGAACCCGCCAGTGCTCAACCCAACCAATCTGGAGTACCAGATAACGGTACCGCTTTCCGGAAACCAGGCCTTTTACCGCCTGCAGACTCCCTGATTCCGGATCCTGTCCGGCCGGACCGGAGTTGGCACGGTTGGATCTCCCGACCAATTGCGACAACCCTTGTCCTGCCGCGTTGATGTGTTAGGTTGACCGGCTACATGGAACCCGCCGACTTCGCGCAGTTCAACGCCGATGCCGCCCAGCTTTTCCTGAAGGAATTCCCCACGGACGTCCGTCGCCGTGGGGACGAGCTGTTTGCCGCCGAGGCGGTCCGCGAGCTGCGCTGCATCGCCCCCGGTGGGGAGTTTGTCGCGGACGTTCAGGGCGAGACCCTTCTGCAGACCGGCCTGCGCTACGATCCGGAATCCAAGTCGTGGTGGGAAGAATGCACCTGCCCCGTCGGCGGCGGTTGCGAACACGCCTATGCGGCGATGAAGGCGCTGCTCGCCGAGCACAGTGCCGCCAGCGTGCGGAACCTGAGCGCCGGCGGCCGGGTGGCCAAACGGGTGCCCACCCCCGCCGCCCCCGGCCTGCTCGCCTGCAAGGCCGCTGAAACCCTGGGCCGCGAACTCTCACGGCCCGAGGCCGAGTTTGTCCGCAAGATCGAGGAACGCTTTGCGAAACTGCGCGATCGTCCCTTCCTCACCGGCGACGACCTGCTGGGATTCGGCTTCAAGTTCACCGGCCCGAATTCCTGGGAGAAACTGGAGGCCTGGCCGGCCACCCCGAAGGATGAGCATGAGTACTGGCTCTACGTCGCGCTGGCGGTCGAGGAGCGGGGCCTCGCCTGGCCCGAATTTCTGCGCCCAATCACCGATCTGGGCGAGGTGACCCGGCTGGTCGCGGAATGGCGGCGACGGCGCAATGTCGATCGCTGGCGCAGCCTGCTGAACAACCTGCAGCTCGGGCACGGCGAAGATTCTGGAACTGGCGAAGAGGTGGAACTGCGCCTCCGGCTGACCGAACAGGAAGGGCTGATTGAATACCGCAAGCCCGGTGCCCTGGACTGGAGCCCCATCAAGCCGGGTCGCTTCAAGGATTTTGACGAGAAGAACGCCGACCAGCTCACCCCGGAAGTCGCCCTGCTCTGGCAGCCGCTCGCCCAGCGGGCGCGCTACGGCCATGCGATCAACCTGGTCTGGCACGATGCGCAGACGCGCCGGATGCTGAACCGCTTCCTGCGGCTGCCGGCCCTGCGCTCGTTCATCGTAGGCGAGGATGGCGAACCCCTGCGGCGTCCCGAGACACCCCTGCGCTGGGAACTCAGCTCCGCCGCCGATGAGGACGACGATTACCATCTGCGGCTGCGTCAGGGCGACGGTTCCCCGGTACCCCGGTTCCTGTTCACCCTCCCGGGCCGCCCCACGCTGTATGTGACCACCACCGCGATCTTCTCCGGCCCGCCCGTGGAAGACCGTGCCCTGGACCCGATGGTGGAAACGCCGATTCCCGCCCCGGCCTTGGAAACCGCGACCGGTGTGCGCTTCCTCCAGCATCTGTCCGTGCCCCTGCCTCCACGCCTGGCCGAGCGGGTACGGATCGTGCCGTTGCAGGCGCGCCTGCAGGCCGAACTGCGCACCATCTCGTTCGGCAGCGAGACGGAATACGTGGTGCTGGATGTCACCGCTTCCGCCCCCGGCAGCGGCCACGGAGAACGTTGGAACGGCAGCGCGTGGAGTGAAATCAGGGACGGTGACAACCAACGGCCCGCCACCGCCGCGACGGCCGTACCGGAATCATCCATCGCTGAGACTGTCCGCAGCACTGACCCGCTCGTGACGTATGACCGTTCGGCGTTGGGCGAGCTTCCGCGGCTGCTGGAGCCGTCGGGTTTCAAATGGGATTTCGCCCGCCAGCGCTGGCTGCTGCGGGTCACGGCCAGGTTCCCCGACCAGTTCATGGGCTGGCTCACCAGCCTGCCGCCCCATATCGCCCTGGAGCTGCACGGCGAACTGGCCTCGTTCCAGAATGCCACCGTCGCCGGCCAGGTGCGCCTCGATGTGGCCGAGGCGGGCATGGACTGGTTCGACCTCCGGGTCATCCTCGACGTCAGCGACACGCAGCTCACCCAGGAGGAGATCAAGGCGCTGCTCGATGCGCGGGGCAAATGGGTGCGCCTCGGCAGCAAGGGCTGGCGCAAGCTGGAGTTCAAGCTGAGCGCCGAGGAGGACGCGCAGCTGGCCAAGCTGGGCCTCAGCCCGCATGAGCTGACCAGCGAACCGCAACGCCTCCACGCACTGCAGCTCGCCGACGCGGCGGCCAAGTCATTTATCGGCGAGGAGACCTTTGCCCGCATCCAGCGACGGGTGGCGGAAATCCGCGCGCGGGTCACGCCGGACCTGCCGACCACGCTGAAGGCCGAACTCCGCCCCTATCAGCTCGAAGGCTTTCATTTCCTCTGCTACCTCTCCGCCAACCACTTTGGCGGCATCCTCGCCGACGACATGGGCCTCGGTAAGACGTTGCAGACGCTCGCCTGGCTGGCCTGGTTGAAAGCGGAGGCGATGACCGGGCCACTCGGCCTGCCTGTGGGCACTTCCGCGCTGGCCGCCAGTTCCACCTCCCCATCTTCCGCAATCGCCACTGAAAGTATCGTTCCGGCAAAAAAGGCCAAACGCGGAAAGAAAACCGTCGAGGAGGCCGAAGTCCTACCCTCCGGCGCGGCGGCGGGACCGGCTCCGTTTCTGGTGATCTGTCCCAAGTCGGTCACCGACAACTGGCGGGCCGAAGTCGAACGGTTCCTCCCTGATCTCCGCGTGCGAGTCTGGAGCAGCGAATCTATTGAGAACCTGCCCGCGCTCGCCGGCTCGGCCGACCTGCATGTCATCAACTACAACCAGCTCCGCATCGTCGGCGAAAGGCTGGCCCGGATGAACTTCCTCGCGGTGGTGCTGGATGAGGGTCAATACATCAAGAACCCCGCGAGCATCACCGCCCAGGTCACCCGCAGCCTGCGCGCCGAACATCGCCTGGTGCTCTCGGGCACCCCCATCGAGAACAAGCTGCTCGACCTGTGGAGCCTGATGAGTTTCGCGATGCCGGGCGCCCTCGGCGGCCGTAACGAGTTCGCGAAGGTTTTCGATTCCAAGAACGACCCGCTCGCCCGCCAGCGCCTCGCCGCGCGCGTGCGCCCGTTCCTGCTCCGCCGCACCAAGACCCAGGTGGCCAAGGACCTGCCCGACCGCATCGAGGAGGATCTCTTCTGCGAACTCGAAGGCGAGCAGAAGACCCTGTATCGCGCGGAACTGAAGCGCGCCCAGGCGATGCTCCTGCGCGTGAACACCCCGGCGGCACTGAACCGGCACCGCTTCAACTTCCTCACCTCGCTGCTGCGGCTCCGCCAGATCTGCTGCCATCCCAAGCTGGCCAAACCCGACTCCAAGGGGGAAAGCGCGAAGCTGGAGGCCCTGATGGAAACCCTCGAGCCCCTGATGGAAGAGGGCAACAAGGTGCTCGTCTTCTCGCAGTTCGTGGAAATGCTGGAGCTGCTCAAAGCCGCCATCGCCGAGCGCGGCTGGACGCAGTTCTTCCTCTCCGGCGGCACCGAAAATCGCGGTGATCTGGTCCGGCAGTTCCAGGGCCACGACGGGGCCGGCGTGTTTCTCATCTCGCTCAAGGCGGGCGGCTTCGGCCTGAACCTCACGGCGGCCAGCTACGTCGTGCTCTTCGATCCCTGGTGGAATCCCGCGGTCGAGGCGCAGGCGATCGACCGCACGCACCGCATCGGCCAGACGCAGAAGGTCATCGCGTACCGGCTGCTCATCAAAGATTCGGTCGAGGGAAAGATCCGCGCGCTGCAACGCACGAAATCCGCACTCGCTCTGGACGTGCTCGGCGAGGAGAAGTTCGCCCAGAGCCTGTCGCTCGACGACTTGCGCTTCCTCCTGGCGGATTAGGCGACGAGGTGACGAGGCTCATTCTGGGTTTGGGTGACGCAGGCTGCGTCCGGGGCGAAGCCGGAAAGATGGAGCCTTCTCACGTCGACTCCCACCAGCGCGCTCGGCAGTTCTCCCCTCACGCACGGTGACCACTCGTCGGAATTGTAGGAGACGAGGTGACGAGGCTCAATCTGGGCTTGGGTGAAACACGCTGCGCCCTGGTTGAAGACAGAAAGATAGAGCCTCTTATCCGTGCCCTCCGTGAAATCCGTGGTTCAGAGCCTACCCTAAAATATCTGGCCCGAACCGGTGCCGGATGTTGTTCCCTGAATTTGACCGGTGCTAGCCTCGTCGCCACTACGGTCATGAATTCCCCGCTCTCCCGTCGCCGCTTCCTCACGCGCACCGCCCAGGCGGCCGTCGCCACGAAACTGCTCAGCTACGCCGGCCCGGCCTGGGCTGTCTCGCCGAACGAGAAGCTGAACATCGCCATGATCGGCACCGCCAACCAGGCGCTGTACGATCTCAACAACGTTTCCCACGAGAACATTGTCGCGCTGTGCGATGTGGATGAAATCTTCCTGAACAAGGCGGCCGGAACCCACACGGGCGCACAGAAGTTCCGCGACTACCGCCGGGTGCTCGACCTCAAGGGCATCGACGCCGTGGTGGTTGGCACCCCCGATCACACCCACGCGGTCATCAGTGCGGCGGCGCTGCACTCCGGACGCCATCTCTATTGCGAGAAGCCGCTCGCCCGCACGATTGCCGAGGCACGTTTCGTGACGGAACTGGCGCGCGAGAAGAAGCTGGTCACGCAGATCGGCACGCAGATCCATGGCGGGGCCAATTACCGCCGGGTGGTCGAACTGGTCCAGGCCGGCGCGATTGGCGAAATCCGCGAGGTCCACGTCTGGGTGGGCGGTGGCTTCGGCGGCCTGAAGCGCCCCACCGAGACGCCGCCTGTGCCTTCCACGCTCGAATACGATCTGTGGCTCGGACCGGTCGCGGCGCGGCCGTATCATCCTGATTACCTGCCGTTCAAATGGCGCAACTACTGGGCCTTCGGCGGCGGGACCTTGGCGGATCTCGGCTGCCACCACTTCGACCTGTCGCACTGGGCGCTCGGCCTGCGCACTCCCGAGCGCGTCCGCGTGGTGGACGGCCCCAAACCGGACCCCGAATGCCCGCCCACCTGGCTGATCGTCGAGTACGATTACCCCGCGCGCGCCGCGCAACCGCCGGTGAAGCTCCGCTGGTATCACGGTGACAAGCGCCCGCCGCAGTTTGCCGAGGGCAAGCTGCCCAAATGGGGCAACGGCACGCTCTTCGTCGGCAGCAAGGGAATGCTGCTGGCCGATTACGACAAGCTGGCGCTGCTGCCCGAGGCGGATTTCGCCAGTTACCAGCGGCCGGCCAAATCAATCCCCGATTCCATCGGCCACCACAAGGAATGGACCGAGGCCTGCAAGCATGGGGGCAAGACGCTTTGTAACTTCGACTATTCCGGGCCGCTCACGGAAAGCGTCCTGCTCGGAAACGTCGCCCACCGCACCGGGAAGGAGATCGTCTGGAATGCCGCGAAGATGAAAGCGGTCGGTGCGCCCGAGGCCGACGAGTTCATCCACTACCAGTACCGCAAGGGCTGGCGGTTGTAAGACGGTTCGGCGCGAAGTGGGAGCAGGAGCCTTCTCATCCTGCTCTTGCTCGTAATCTATTCTCTTCGTCGGTTAACGAGCAGGAGTAAGAGCACGAGCACGAAACTGCGAGCACCGCCAGGACTCAGCGTCTCAGTAGAACGCGGTCCAGTTGCCGGATTGCTGCCAGCGGATGTTCTCCCGCGTGTGCGTCTCCACGTGGCCATCGGCAAAGGCCAGATTCACATTGATGAGATTCTTGCCGTCGGAATGGCCGGCCATGGCCTTCGTCGGATCGGTCTCCTTGCTGCCCGGGGCCAGGCACAGGTCGCTGATGATGGGCTGACGCGCC
This sequence comes from uncultured Verrucomicrobiota bacterium, assembly GCA_903922605.1. GTDB lineage: Bacteria > Verrucomicrobiota > Verrucomicrobiia > Limisphaerales > UBA9464 > CAIVQB01. The sequence continues at coordinate 110,906 of CAIXUG010000072.1, read as the reverse complement.
GCCACGCCGGAATCGGCCTTGGTTGGCCAGCCATCGGGATCGCGAACCGCCGTACCATCATTCAGCGGCGTGGGGAAAAGCTCACCCGTGTCGGCCAGCGGACGGGGCACCCACCAGCAATGGCGGATGATCGCAAAATCAATGTACTGCCGGCTGAAATACTCGCTGAGGTCCGTCACCGAGGAGAGCTCGCGCTTCTTGGTCTTCAGGAACCAGTTGTTGGCCTCGGCAAACTCCCACGGCCGCGTGGGGCAATGCCACATGGGCACCGTCAGCCCGTAAGGTTCCAGGCCGGGTGCCATGTCGATCGAGACATCCCATGGATTGAGCCCGGTACGGGGCATCTTGTAGGACGGCAACCGTCCGTGTGAATCGTCACTGGCGTAGACGCTGACCGCGACGCCCCACTGGCGGTAGTTCGAGGCGCAGTTGGCGACCTTGGAGTAGAACTTCGCCTTGGTCAGCGCCGGCAGCATCATGCCCGCCAAGACGCCGATAATGGCCACAACCACCAGCAGCTCCACCAAAGTGAAGGCTCGTTGGTTGCGGCGAAGTTTCATGGGACGGCTCTAGATGACTCCGAACTGGGGCTGACGTCGAGCAAAGAATAGGTCACGAAAAGCACCGATCAAGGGCCAGTAAGCGAGTAAGCGAGTAAGCCAGCAAGTCAGGGCTCAGGGGGCAGTGAGCGGCAGCTCGGCCCCGCTCGCGGACCAGGTTAGCTCGCCTGCTGTAAACAGCGAATGAGCGATGGGCCGCTGGAAGCAGCGCGCCCTTGGACATTTGCCGTCGGACGTTGGACGTTCAGCGTTGGTTTTCCGGCGCCCAGGGTCCGCCGTTCCTCGGCTCAGAGCGAACCCGTGGCCAGTTGCGTGAGGATCCGGTCGATGTCCGGCCGGGCCTGCGCAAATTCGCGCTCGATGGCGGCTGCCAACTCGGCCTGGCCATCCGTCTTTTGGCCGGCGGCGAGGTTTTCCAGCTGCAGGCAGCCCTGGGTGAGCGCCGTCAGGCCAAAGATGCTGGAGCTGCCCTTCAGCGTGTGGGCGACGCGACGCAGGGTTTTTTGGTCGGCACCGCCGACGAGCCGTTTCAGTTCGTCGATGCGGCTCGGGCTGTCGTTCAGAAAGGCCGCCAACAGTTCGACAATGGATTCGGCTCCGAGCTGCTCGATGAGCGGGGCCAGTGTGGTTCGCATGGAGGAGGCACGGGCACTGTCGGCTGCCACGGGCGCCTCGGATGGCGCCGGATTGGCCAGCCGCGCCTGATCCAGCGTCTCGCGCAGGTGGTCGATGTTCACCGGCTTGACCAGAAACTCATCCATGCCCACGGACAGGCAATGTTCACGTTCCCCGGCCATGGCGTTCGCGGTCATGGCTATGATTATCGGACTCCGGCGCGTGGAGTTTAACGCATAAAAATCGCGGATCATCCGGGTGGCGGTATAGCCGTCCACCACCGGCATGTGGCAGTCCATCAGGACCACGTCGAAATCGCGCTGTTGGACCGCGTCAAACGCCTCCTGCCCGTTCTCGGCCAGGGCCGTCCGGTGGCCGAGCTTTTCCAGGATGAGAACAGCAAGACGGCGGTTGATCTCATTGTCTTCCACCACCAGCACGTTGAGCCCGGCGGTCTGGGTCCCCTTCTCCGCGCGTCCCGAGCCGGCGGCCGCTGACCCCGCCGGGGCGGGGCCCACGAAGTGGTTGGCCAGAATGGTCTGCACTTGAGAACGCTTCAGTGGCCGGGCGAGAAAGGCGTCCACGCCCTGGATCTCCGTGCCCTCGCGAATGGTGTCCGTGAGCAGGCAGGTGACCAACAGACGCGGGGGACGACGCAATCGTCGGCAGACATCGGTGAGTGCCGTGGAACCTAGCAGGGCACGATCCGCCAGCACCAGATCAAACGCCGGGCGGGCCAGCCGAAGCCGCTCGATGACTTCGGCTTCGGTACCCACCGCCTCGGCCGTGGCACCCAAGGCGGTAAAATGCGACAGCGCGGCCCGCCGGCTCTGGGCGTTGGTTTCGGCGATCAGCACGCGGGCGCGATTGTGGGGAATTGACAGGCGGTTGGGCACACCGCCGCCCACCGGCAGCGTGAACCAGAACAGCGACCCCTTTCCCGGGATGCTCTCCATGCCGATCAGGCCGCCCATGATTTCCACGAGCCGCTTGCAAATGACCAGGCCCAGGCCGGTGCCGCCGAAACGCCGTGAGGTGGAGGAATCCACCTGGGTGAAGGGGTTGAACAGGCGCTGCTGCTGTTCGGGGGAGATGCCAATGCCGGTGTCGCGCACCAGAAAGCGCAGCCGCCGTATCCCGTCCTCATCCACATCGGTCGCGACCTCCATCGTGATGTCGCCGTGCTCCGTGAACTTGATCGCGTTGCCCACCAGGTTGAGCAGGATCTGCCGGAGGCGGCCCGCATCACCATGCAGGGTCGTCGGCACGGCCGGTTCCATCACAATCGCGAATTCCAGCCCCTTTTGCTGCGCCTTGTGGGCCAGGAGGTCCACCACGCCATCAAGCACGGGATCGAGCTCGAAGGCCTCATGGACGAGCTGGAGCTTGTTTGCCTCGATCTTCGAGAAGTCGAGAATGTCCTCGATGATCGACATCAGCGCCTCGCCGCTGGCCCGCACCGCTTCCAGCATTTCGCGCTGCCGGGCATCCAGCTGGGTTCCCAGCACGAGGTTCGACATGCCGATGATCCCGTTCATGGGCGTGCGGATCTCATGGCTCATCGTCGCGAGGAAGTCGCTCTTGGCGCGGTTGGCCGATTCCGCCGACTCCTTGGCCAGCTGCAGCTGCTCCTCGCCGCGCTTGTGGTCGGTCAGATCGGTGACGGTCGTGACCGTGCCCACGACGCGCCCATCACGCCAGCGCGGCACACCGGTGAGCTGGGAATAGACCGGGGAGCTGTTCTGCCGCACCATCCGCAGGCCGCAGGTGATGGTCTCGCCCCGCAGGCAGCGTTCGCGCAGGTCCGCGAAAATGTGCCGGTCTTCCAGCGCCACCAGCTCCTCGGGCTGGCGTCCGATCAGCTCGACCGGCTCATACCCCAGCAGCCGGGCAAAGGCGGGATTCACGAAATCATAGACGCCCTGCTCGTTGGTGATCGTCAGCCCCTGCCCCATCAGGCTCATCACCTGCTGACCGAAATCACGCTGCCGCTGCAGTTCCGATTCGGCGCGTTTGCGGACGATGAAAAGGCCGATCTGATGGCCCACCGAGCCGAAGACTTTCAGCAGCTCCGAGCTGGGCTGACGGTGCTCCTCGCAGAAAAGCTGCACCACGCCGACCGTCTCCCCGCCCGCCAGCACCGGAAACGCGACGGAACTGGCCAGCCCGGCGGCCTTCGCGGCCTCCAGGGCGGGAAAGCAGGCGTCACTGCCCAGTTCCGCCAGCCAGGCCGGCTGGCGATTGGCCCAGACCTGCCCTGGCAGGCAGCTTTCCGATTCAAGCAGCGCGCTTTGCAGTTCGGCGATCAGCCTTTGGGCGGGGCCCTCGGCCACATTGCGGACAAACTGGCAGCGCAGCTGCCGGGTGATCGGGTCCACCTGCCAATAGACGCCCACGCTCCAGTCCAGCCGGCGGCTGAACGCCTGGAAAATGGCCATCATCGCCAGCTCGAAGGAGTCGCAATCCGCCAGCGCCCGGGAGCAGGCGTACTGCACCGCCAGGCGGCTTTCCGCGTCCCGGCGATGGGTCACGTCGCTCTCGATGGCGACAAAATGGGTGACGGTGCCGCTGTCGTCGGCAATCGGCTGGATCTCCACGGCCGCCCAGTATTTCTGGCCATCCTTGCGGCAGTTCAGGATCTCGACCGAAAAACCCCGTTGCTGCGCGATCATCTGCCGCATGTGCTCGATGGTCCGGGAATCGGTATCGGGACATTGCAGGACGGCCCCGGGCTTGCGGCCGCGCACCTCGTCGAGCGTGTGGCCGGTGAGCCGCGTGAAACCCTCGTTCACCCATTCGATGCCGCCCTGGGCATCCGTCAGCACCACGGCGTTGTCGGTGCGGGCGGCGACGAGGGCCAGCAGCCGGGTCTCGACGTCCTGCTGCTGCAGCCGCTGATGGGCGTCGAGCAGTGCGCTGCGCTGCGCCTGGAGGGCATGGACCAGGTCCGCCCCCGGATCATGCAGCGCGAAATCCTCCATCGTCAGCCCATGCGTCCGGAATTGCGTGCTGTCGGAGCACCACGGCGAGCCGAGGAAGATCATCTGGCTGCCGTCGGCCACGGTGAGTGACTGGCCCCGAAAGCGCAGGCCGGTGCCCAGCAGCTCGACCATCAGGAGCCGTCCCTCGTTTTCCCGCAGCCACCCGGTGCTCATCTGCCCTTCGGGCTGAACGCAGGCAAACAGCGTTTCCACTTCCGGCTGCTCCGCGACCGCCGGGCGGATTCGTAACAGGGTCCGACCAGCCTGAACAATCCGGCCCTCGCCGGAGACGCAGAAGAAAAAGGGGAAAGCGGCGGCGAAGCCTTCCATCGGCAACGCGATGGTTGGCAATGCCCCGGCGGACACCAGGCTCATGGACGAAGACGGCATCGCATGGATTGTTTGCTGATCCGGCACAGGGGTGTCATGGCAAATGCTTCACCTGAAGGTCTCCTATCATGGGTAAAACAGACCACCGCATCCATCGCCATACAAGCCGCGTTCCTCCGATCGGAACGCCGAAAAAAAGCGATGGGCGGCCCGTATTTCCGCCCGGGACCGTCATTCTTCCTAAGCATCGGCCAAAAGCGGCTCCGCTTTAGGGGAAATGTCAGGTGGGCCCCCATCCCCATCTCCCTCTTAATCCTAATCTTAATCGTAATCGTAATCGCAGGAGAAAAAGTGATTATGATTACGATTAAGATTAGGATTAAGAAACTGCCAAAGGCTTGGGTGGTCCTGCCGGCATTTCCGGGACCGCTCAGGAGGCCGCTCCGCGTCCCAGACAACGGGCGATCTCCGCCTGAAGCAGGTCCGGCCCGAAGGGCTTGTTCAGCAGCCCGCGGAACCCGAGCTTGCGTGCCTGCGCCTCATTGATGTCACCGCTGAATCCGGTCACCAGCAGGATGGCCTGCTCCGGACGGAGCCGGAGGATTTCCCGCGCCAGGGCGACGCCGGACATTTCGGGCATGGCCAGGTCGGTGATGACCAGCGGGAAGCTGTGCGGACGCTCCATGTAGGTTTGGAGCGCCAGTTGTGGCGAATTGAAGACGGTCGTCGGATGGCCCACTGCCTCCAGCATCCGGCGGATGACCGACGTGACCACCGGATCATCGTCCACGAGCAATATCGCCTCGCCCTGCTCAACCGCCGTGACCGTGGCTCCCACCGTCGGCTGCGACGTGGCCGCGCGCTCCAGCGGGGCGGCGGGGGCGATGGGCAGATACACATGGAAGGCCGTGCCGTTGCCCGGCCGGCTTTCGACGGAGATGGCTCCCTTGTGGTTCTGGACGATGCCATGGACCACGGCCAGGCCGAGCCCCGTACCCAGCCCAAGCCCCTTCGTCGTGAAGAACGGCTCGAAAATGCGTTGCAGCGTCTCCCGCGACATGCCGGGGCCGGTGTCCCGCACCGACAGCGTCACATGCGTGCCGGCCTGCGCGAGCTGGTGGATACGGCAGAAGGCCTCGTCGAGTTCCACCGGGTCCACCGCCACGGTCAGCAGCCCGCCATTCGCCTCCAGCGCCTGCACGGCATTGGTGCAGAGGTTCAGCACGACCTGGTGAAGCTGCGTCGGATCCCCCCAGACCGGCGGCAGCTGCGGCACCATCTGCGTGCTGATGCGGATATCCGCCGAGGCATTGGTGCGGACCACGGCCAGCACCTCATCCACGATCTGCGGGAGGTCCACCGGCTCGCGATGCGTCGAATTGGGCCGGCTGAAAGTCAGGATCTGCCGCACCAGCCCCTTGGCGCGCTGGCCGGCCTGGTCGATCTGAAGGATGCTCTCGCGCATCTCGGGCGGCACCTGCCGCTCCATCTTGAGCAGCTCGATGTTGCCGATGATCGCGGTGAGCATGTTGTTGAAGTCATGCGCGATGCCGCCGGCCAGGGTGCCCAGCGCCTCCATCTTGCGTGACTGCCGCAGCCGCTCCTCCAGCCGCTGCCGCTGTTCCTCCGCGGTCTTGCGCGCGGTGACGTCCCGGGAAATCACCACCACCCGCTCTTCCCCGCGATCGGTGTGGAAGCGCCGTCCCGCGCTTTCCACCCAGCGCCACGAGCCATCCTTGTGCAGGTAGCGGCAGGTCAGCGAGCCGCCGGTATGCCAGAGCGTTTCGCGCAGGGCGGCCACGTCGTCGGGATGGACATGGGAAAACAGCGGGGTGGCGATCAGTTCCTCCGGCGAACGGCCGAACACGGCCTCGGCGCTGGCGGTGATGAAAAGCACCTGTCCGGTGGAATTCAGCTCCGACACCACGTCCTGGGAATTTTCCACCAGCAGCCGGTAGCGCTGCTCGCTTGCGCCGAGGGCGATTTCGGCGCGGCGCTTTTCGCGGACGGTCCAGGCCAGGGCGATGACCGCCAGGCCGAGCACGGAAATGACCGCCAGCGAGGTCAGAATGATCTGCCGGTTCTGCTCCCAATAGGAGGCCGGACGGTTGAGCAGTTCTACGCCGGCCGGCAGCGCGGCCAGCGACAGGCCGAGCCGCCGGGCCGCGACATAGTCCACCGCCAGACGCAACGGGGGCTGCTCGATCACCGGGAGCTGGGCGATCGACTCGCCGTTCAGCAACCGCAGCACCAGGCGGGCGGCCGTCTGCCCCTGCAAAAAACCGTCGGAGAAGCTTCCCCCCACCACACCGGCCAGCTGGTTGGGGGACTGCAGCCCGTAGAACGGGGCCTTGCTGCGGCTGTGCAGCAGCTGTTGGACCTCCTGCAGGCTCAGCGAGCTCCCCGCCAGCACGGCGGTGGTATTGTCCAGGGCCTCGACCAGGCGCAGCATTTCCGAAAGGGGGGCGTTGGTCAGCACCTCCACCGAGATCTCCGCCGGCAGTGCCGGGGTCAGGCCGAGCACCTGTTCCCGCAGCTGCAGCGCCTTTTCCATCGGCGCATCGAAAATCAGCAGCCGCTTCAGCCTGGGCTGAAGCTGCCGGGCCAGACCGACCGAACCGGCGGGGTCGGCCTTTTCCATCACCCCGGTAAACCAGCGGTCCTGCGGGGCCACGTCGGGCAGCTGCTCGACTCCGCAGAAGGCCACGGGAACCTGGGGGAACAGGGAGCCGTGGTTGGCCACCATCAGATCCAGGGCGGCCTGGTCGAAGGTCAGCACGGCACCGAATCGTTTGCCGGCATACTTTTGCCTCAGAAATCCCGCCTGGCGGCTCAGGTTGCCCGCCCCTGGATTGCGCGACTGGTCGAGATATTCGATGGAGATTTCCAGGTCGGCCCGTCCGGCCTTCAGCGTCTTCTGCGCACCGTCCAGCTCCGCATCCGACCACAGGTAGCCCGGATGGTAGGAGTCCAGGATCAGCACCTGCATGCTCTCGGCCCTTGCCGCTAAAAGAAGCGTCAGGACCAGGAGCGGAACCAGGCAGCGAATGGCCCGGTGGCGCATCCGGAAAGGCGGGATGCCACCCGACCCGGGCGTCCGCCGTGGGTGCGGCGTCACCGGGCAATGACCATTTGGGGAAACCATCTGCCGCGCATCCATCCGTATAAAATCTGACAAGGCCACGCCTTTTCCCATAAAGACAGACCCCGATCGGGCTCTGGCGGCAAGTTTGGTCAAGGCGGACCCGACGTGAAATCGGCGCACCGATTTTGGCACGTGACCGGTCCGGAAGCGAGCAAGAAGCGACCCGGCCACGCCTATGACCGTCCGGATCCGGATCGGATCAGGAATAGGAATGCCAGTTGGACTGCGCCACCGACCCATAGGACTGCCGCATCCGCCGCAGATTACGGCAGGACTGTTCCGACTCGTCCCGCCGGCGCCGCGCCTGGCTGAGCCGTTCGCCCAGCAGCTCCGCGTTCCGCCGTTCGAGCGTCATCAGTTCCGACACGGCCGAACGCAAAAGGGGTGCCGAACGGGCCGTCGGGCTGGACTGGCTGATCGTCAGCTGCAAAGCCTGCTTTTCCCGCTGATGACGGTGCAACTCGGCCCACTGACCCGTGCGGATGGCCTCGGCCTCCCGCTCGGTCAGTTCACGCCATTGGGCGAGCAAACCGGGGAGTTGCTGGTCCTGTGCGCTCATGCGGCGGCAATCACGCGGCTAGCAGCTCGGAGCCCCGGTCGGGAACGCTCACGTCGGTCTGGGCCTGCAGCATCTGTGCCCAGGCATCGCGCAAGACGGTTACCCGGCCGATCACCTCACTGATGCCATCCGGAGTCTTGGTCATGTTGCTGTGCTGCAGCCGGCGGTCAAAGTAGTGGTAGAGCTGCCGGAGCGTGTCGGCGAACTGGCCGCCCTCCTGGACGTTCAGCGAAATGTTCAGCTCGTGAATGATCGCCTGCGCCTTCAGCAGATTGTTGCTGATCTGCTCATTGGCCGCCGCCGGGTCCGTCAGGCCGAATCCCCCGTTGGCCCGCTCCAAAAAGCGGATGATGCCATCAAACAGCATCAGCACCAGCTGGCCGGAACTCGCGGTCTGGGTGGCGACTTGTCGGTAGGAGGCCCAGGGATTGACAGCGCGCATACAGGCAGGCGGTGGCAGCTTATTCGACCAGGTCCAGGTTCCTGGCCAGCAAATTGGCGATCTTCTGGATCGTTTCGTGGGGAGGATAATTGCTCGAAGCCACCAATTCCTTGGCGCTGGCCACCCTGTCGGCCCGCACGGGCGGTTCATCCTGGAGCCGTTGATCCAGTGCTTGCGATTGATCGAGAGTCACGTGGTCAACAGGCTCGGAAACAGCGCGCGGTTTCGCCTGGCTCGTCGCCTGAGGCGGGAGCGGGTCAACCTGAGCATTTAGCTTGATTTCCATATGAGGTTTTTCCGTTAAGGCAGGCAGATTCGGTGTTTCCAACGACTCCACAACCCCTCAATCGGCGGCAGCGTCGGAAACTTTAGGGTGAAACAACAAAGCATAGGCCTTCTCGCTGTCCAGCGAAAGCAGTGCCAAGTCTTTCACGATGGCCGGCTTACGGCCAGGCAAAGCCCGCGTACTTCGCCTTGATGGCCGCCCTCAGCTTGGGGTAACCGGCTGTTTTCCAGGCCGGAAAGTCGGTGGTGGCATCCAGGCGCTTGCCATCGGGCGCCTGGAGGCAGAGTCGCACCGGCACTTTGCCCTCGCCCAGGACCGGATGCGCTTTGAGCGCCCAGCAATCGTTCAGCTTTACCTGGGCGGTGGGCCAGGCGGGACCATCCTCCGCATCGCGGCCCGGCTCGGGATAGGTGAGCTTCACCGTGCGGCCATCCGGCCACGGGATCGACAGGGGCAGCAGCTCATCCAGCCAGCCCCGCTCTTCGGGTACGAGATGCGCCCGGAAATGGGGCCGCAGTTCGGCGGCCTGCGCCTCCTTGACCAGGGTAAAGCCCGTAAAGGCGCGGGTCAGCGCCGCCAGCAGGGCCGGGCTGTCGAAGCGCGGAAAATCCAGTTCTGGCAGCGCGGCGCAGACGAGGTTCACCCGGGCGATGAACTGCTTCACGTCGTGCGTGAGGTTGGGCAGCTCAAACCAGCCCTTGGCAAAGGCTTCCGCCAAAGTGCGTCCCGCCGCTTCCGGATCGGTTTCGCGCTGGTGTTCCTGCCCGATGACCAGCCCGAGGCAGCGCACCTGCCGGATCGCCGCGACGCGCTTATGCGTGCGGTCGAATAGATGCTCCACCGTCGACTGGAGGTGTTGTGGAAAGATTTCCGTGATCCACTCGCGCTTCACCGCCGTGGCCAAGCTGAGCAAGGTCATGCGACCGCCCCGGCCCTCCACCTCGCGAATGCTGGCGACCACCAACAAGGGCGTGCTGACCACACTCTCCCGGACCAGCGCGCCGGTACGGCTCTCGGTGAGCAGGCAATCCAAGGTGCCGGTGTCCTTGCGGGCGGCCAGCTGATCGATGAAGCCGGCGAGCAGGCACTTCGCCAGCGCATCGGGATCGGTCGGGTTGCCAATGGCAGGTGATTTTGCGCCCTCCTCCTCGTCCTCCAGCAGCCGTTCGCGTTCGGCGATCTGGAGCAGTTGGCGGAAGGTGTCCTCCACCTGCCGGGCGGTCTGCGCATGGATGCCCATGCGGCGGCAGGCATTCAGGTCAAACTGGCTCTGCTTCGCGAACTGGTGCGCCCGCATCAGCGTGTGAAAATCGCTCTGCGTGCTGCCTTCAAAGGTCTCCCGGGCCTCCTTCATCTGGCCATCATCGCGGCCCACCCGCATGAGCAGGTCGCGCCCGCTGACCAGCGCCGCGCATTGCGCCGCCGCCGGCACACACCCGCGACGCGACGCCTCGATCAGCATGCGCGAATAACGTGGGTGCATCGGCAGACGCAGCATCTGGCGGCCAACGGGAGTCAGGTCCGACCCGGTCTCGGCCAATCCCCCGCCCTGCTCCACCGGCACCAACGCACCGAGGGTGGTCAGCAGGCGTTCGGCGCGCTCCACGGCTTCGGTATCGGGCCGGTCCAGCCAGTCGAATTCCGCCGCCCGCCGGATGCCCAATGAGTGAAGCAGCAAGACCGTTTCGGCCAGGTCCGCCCGGCGGATTTCTGGCGTATTCCGGGCCGGACGGTTCAGGTGGTTGCTTTCCGTCCACAAGCGCCAGCAGGTTCCCGGTGCCGTACGCCCGGCCCGGCCGGCGCGCTGGTCCGCACTGGCGCGGCTGATTTCCTCCACCGCCAAGGTCTGGATGCCGCGCTCGGCATCGTAACGGGCAATACGCGCCAAGCCGGCATCTACCACGTGGCAGACCCCGTCGATGGTGACGCTGGTCTCGGCCACGTTGGTGGCCACGACGATCTTGCGCACGTCGCTCGGCTGGAAGGCCCGATCCTGGTCGTCCGGTGCCAGATCGCCGTGCAGCGGGATGAAGGTGCAACGCTCGTCCAGTCGCGCGGCCCGCAGCGCGTTGATGGTGGCGTTGATCTCACCCATGCCGGGCATGAACACGAGGATGTCACCCAGTTCGCCGTTACGGACGAGCCGCTCCACTGCCTCCGCCGCCCGTTCCGAAGCTGGCCGGTCGTCACCGTACTGGGACCAGTTCAACGACACCGGGTAGGTCCGCCCCTCGGACACAAGCACCGGGCAGGCCTCCGGCTCAGCCCCCATCTTGCTCATGCTCTTGCTCGTGCTCTTACTCTCGACGGCGTCCGGCAGACTAGGAGGAAGATCAAGAGCAAGAGCAGGAGCAAGAGCATGAGAAGGCCCAGCCGCCAGGTAACGCGCCACCGGCTCGGCCTCCAGCGTGGCCGACATCACCACGATCTTCAGGTCGGGCCGCGTGGTCTGCTGGAGCCGTTTCACCAGCGCGAGGGCAACGTCGCTCAGCAGGTTCCGCTCGTGGAATTCGTCGAAGATCACCACACCGATGTCGCTCAGTTCGTGGTCGTTCTGCAACCAGCGCAACAGGATGCCCTCGGTGACAAAACACAGGCGCGAAGCCTCGGAGAGATGGTCCTCAAAGCGCACCTGATAGCCGACCTCATCCCCCAGCCGGCCTTTCCGCTCCCAGGCGACCCGGGCGGCCACGGTCCGGGCGGCCACGCGACGCGGCTGGAGCACCACGATGCGCTTGGCGCCGGCCAGCCCGGCATCCAGGAGCATCTGGGGCACCTGCGTGGTTTTGCCGGAGCCGGTGGCAGCGACCAGCACGAGTTGGTTGCCCGCCGTCAGCGTGCGGAGGATGTCGGCCTGAAGCAGCCAGACCGGCAGACCTTGGTTCGCCATGTTCCTTTGAAAACTGGACTCTGCCTCTAGCGGCGGTCTATGACCGCCGCCGGTCGATCAGCGGTAAGCGGTAAAGTACACGAACAGGCCGGCTCCCAGCGACGCAATCGCCATCAGGCCACCGGGCATGAATTTCTTTTTCCGGGCGAAACTGACCGCGAAGTAGAGGAAGTGAACGCCCAACACGATCAACATCACGTTGATCGGCCACGCCAAAACCAGCCCAAGAACCAACGGTACCGCAAAAATGGTCGAGGCGATGATCGAAGCCTTGCTGCCCGCCTTCAGGAGGCCGATGAGGCCGCCGACCTCGAGCAGCGCGATGTAGATCCAGACGACAATGTGCCAGTTCATGAGTGACCAGCGTAGCGACCGGCCCATGACCTGCCATCAAGAATCCGCTCCAAGTCTTTGCGAGCACGGAGCGGGAGTGCTGAGCACGCAGCAAAATAGGTCTTTTTTGTTAATTGCAACATATGTCGTTCTCAAACCCTCGCCAGAGGCAGAGTTTCTGTTCACTAACCTCCAAAGAAATGAACCAGTCCCAAGTAGTAGGCAACCACATTGCCTTCAAGCTAGGATGGCCAGACAATCGCACTATAGGCGGTCCGGAAGAGTGAACCGGGCAAATTCAAACATCTTGGCATTTGAGTTTACATTAGGCACAAATAGGCCAGATACACACACCTCAGCCTTGCTGTGAGTAAAGTCAATCCCGCCCAGCCGATAGCTCAGGAAATTCCAATTCCTTTCAAGGTGGAGTGTATTGGAGCCGACTCTCCGTTGCTGAAAGGAGTATTGGCGCTTCACGCAGTTTCAAAAGCCCGTCTAGGGCCGTTACCTACCGGAGCTTTTGAGGAGCGCGCTAAGCTCAATCATATTCTTGTCGCTTTAGCGCCAGACGGCTCTCTGGCTGGATATCTACTTTACCGAGTCGCGAAGCGCCGGGCGGCCATTACACACCTTACCAGCGCGGAACAGTTCCGAGGCACTGGCGTTGCACAGTTACTGATTGATCGCTTGAAAGGCGATACTTCGCATCTTTTGGGAATCAGTCTGAATTGTCGTCGTGACTACCGGCTGGAAGGTATGTGGTCGAAGTTTGGGTTTACGGTTAGAAATACGAAAACTGGTCGTGGTGCAGATGGAGCGCTTCTTGATTTGTGGTGGTTCGGCCATAACCATGAAGACCTCTTTTCGATTGCTGCCACTCGCGAAGAAGCCAGTCAACGGGTCACTGTCGCCATTGATGCCAATGTTTTCTACGATCTGACGGTCGATGGCCGCCCACACGGAGAGGATACGCGAATGTTGGAAGCGGACTGGCTCGATGGCTGCCTTGAACTATGCATCACGCCAGAGCTGTTCAATGAGATTCATCGGGCCGATTCGGCATCCGATCAACAGCGTTCTCGAGGCGCTGCCCAAGGATTCCGAGAACTCAAGACTGATGAGAGCAGGACCAAGCTGATAGAAGCTGAGTTAAAGCCTCTGTTCAATAACGCGATCTGCGACCGCGATAGGTCCGACATGCGGCAGGTTGCCCACGCCATAGCCGCCGAAGTCGCTTTTCTTGTAACCCGGGACGCCGGAATGCTAAGCCACGCTGATCGCATCTTCGAACGATACGGCCTGCGCATTCTTCATCCGACCGACTTGATTGTTCGTTTCGACAATCTACGTCGGGAGGCCGAATACCGGCCCGTCCGATTGGAAGGTTCACGTTGGCGAGAAAGGCTAGTTACCGAGGCAGACATTCCGCATTTGTGCGAAGTGTTTCACCAGACACGTTCGGAGCGGTTGCACGAATTTGAATCTAGGCTCCGGCACCACCTTGCTCACCCCGACACGTCGGCATGTCGCTTGGCTGTTGACGACACATATGCCCTGGCCGTTTTGCTTGTTCAAACAAGAACCGGTGATGCAGCCCTTGAAATCGCATTTTTGCGTCATTCCAACCATCCCCTCGCCGGTACTTTGATCCGGCACATGCTTCATGCGGCTGTGCTGGATACGGCCCAAGGAACAAGCAACTTGCTCTCTGTTTCTGACAAAGGTGTTTCCGAAGTGGCGACCTCCGCGATGCAGGAACTAGGTTTTCTTACTGATGGGGAAGCTTGGTGGAAACTCAGTTTGGCCGGGGTGGTGAACATAAAAGAAGCAACGGATGCAGTATGCTCGTCCGGACTTCCGCCTTCTCTCAAAGGACAATTAGCGTCTTGCGTTTTGGCTGCGACTTCGCACCCGGATTTGGCAATACGTTGCGAGCAATCTCTCGCGCCGGTGAAGATTGTCGACATCAACTTGCCTAGTTTCGTTGTGCCCATCTTCCCCGATTGGGCGGAACATTTTTTTGACGCTCCGACAGGTGGCCAATTATGGATGGATTTGAAGGAAAGACTCCATCTAGGTATCGAAGGTGCCTATTACTGTTCTGGGAAGAATAGGCACCTCCGTGCACCGGCCAGAATTCTCTGGTATGTAAGTCAAGGCCCGTCCGGCAGAGGGGCCATGGAAGTCAAGGCGTGTTCGCATCTCGCGGAGATCGTCGTGGGGAAACCCAAGGAACTGTATCGGAAGTTCCGCCATCTTGGGGTTTTCGAATGGAAGGATGTCTTTGCGCGGGCCAAAAACGATTTGGATGCAACTCTCCTGGCATTCCGTTTTTCCAGAACCGAGCGATTTGCTCGACCCGTCTCGCTTGCCGAGATAAAAGAGTTGGCTGTGCCACAGCCCGTCAATCCACGAAGAATCACGAACGACCAATTCGTTGCCATCTACCAACTTGGAATGAACCATTCTCGTCAATGAGTCAGCACGCGCTCTTGATTTCGATTCGCCCACAGTTTGCGGCGAAGATTTTCGCGGGAAAAAAAACCGTTGAGCTTCGCCGGGTAAAGCCGCGAGTGACTTCAGGGGATTTGGCATTTGTTTATGTTTCCTCGCCCACCAAAGAGCTTCAAGGAGCGTTTGAAGTCGAAGAGGTGATTTCCGCTGCACCCCAGATGTTGTGGAGAGCACTAGGAGAGAAAACCGGAATTTCCTACGCAGAGTTCAGGCAGTATTTTTCGGGCAAAATGATGGCCCATGCGATTGTGATAAGACGCGCTTGGAGACTACCCATACCTATCCCGCTGCCTGCACTTCGTAAGCGACGCGGAGGATTCCGGCCTCCACAAAGTTTCCATTACATCAGCAGAGTCAATTTTGCGCGCCTTTATGACGTATCTGATCGGCTTCCGGCACTTGAATTGAATTGATTTCGCAACTTGGACTTAGCCGGGAACGCCAGCCGCCTGCATCGCTGCGCACGCAGGGCGGCTGAATAGCGGGTAAAGCGGCAGCTTTGCCCCACCAGCGCAACAGGAGAGCCCTTACATCGTAAACGGCGATCGGCCCCTGGATGTCGTGTCACCCCGCTTGCCTGCGGCACCGATTCCCGAAAGTCTTCGGCCATGCTGCTTCCCGTCGTCATTCGTGAACTGTCGGTCCGTTCGCGTCTTACTTCGACGTTCTACGTCCGGGCGGCTGCCGCCGGAGCGGTCACCCTGATCGTCGGCCTGGCCTTGCTGGTCGCGGCCATGTCCCGCCGTATGGGAGGGGGGCCGATTGGCGCGGAACTGATGGGCCTCATCATCCTGCTGCTGGTTTATGTCCTGGTCGAAGGGTTGCGGATGGCGGCGGGCGGGATCAGCCAGGAGCGGCGCGAGGGCACGCTGGGCTTCCTGTTCCTGACCGACCTCAGCAGCCTGGACGTGCTGCTCGGCAAACTGTCCGGGGCGGCGGTCACCACGCTGTACACGCTGCTGGCCACCCTGCCCATTACGGGGCTCGCCATCCTGTTCGGCGGCGTGACCGGCGGGCAGTTCTTCCGCTGCATTCTGGCCCTCCTGTCGGCGCTCGCGGTCTCCCTGGCCTGCGGGGCATGGGCCTCGGTGCGCTGCCGCGACGGCATGGTGGCCATCGCGACGGCGACGGCCCTGCTGATGGGAGCCACGGCCCTGCCGCTCGCCCTCGACGCCGGCTGGCAGGCGCGCACCGGCACCTTCCACATGACTGACGCCACCGTGGCGCTCTTCAGCCCGATCGCGGGGATCACGCTGGCCGACGATGTGAGCCAGCGGGTCGACGCCGCACGCTATTGGTGGAGTCTCGCCGCGCAGCTGGCCCTGGCCGGACTGCTCGTGGCCGACGCCGCGCGACGTCTGCGCGGAATATGGCGACGGGACGAATCCGCGTCCCACACCGCACCGAAGCGGCGCCGGTCGGGAAAGGTCCGGACCGACTTCGGCGAAGTGATCGCCCAGACCCTGGCGGCACGCATCCATCTGGGCCGCTGGTTGGCCGGGTTGGTCCTGCTGACCTGTCTCGGCCACTTCAGCGCGGTGCTGCAATGGGTTTCACTGAACATCACCACGTCGGGAGGCATCGCCCTGAGCTCGACCAGCGTGCTGGCCGGAATGGCCGGGCTGGCCCGGCTGCTGCTGTTTGCCTACCTCGCCACGCGCGTCTTCGCCGATGCCCGGCACAGCGGCGAGATGGAGATCCTGCTCACGACCCGGCTCGGGGACGGCGAACTGGTCCGGCTGCTGTGGCGGGCCATGCGCCGCGTGGTGTTCTGGCTGGCCGGGCTCGATGTCCTCTTCAGCGTTCTGGGGATGGCGCACACGCTCATGACCCTGTCGGCAACGGTCCCCCCTGGAACCCGCCAGACCATCGTGCTTTCGACGCTCGGCGAGAATCTCAGCAACGTATTGGACTGGGTGGCTTTCACGTGGTCCGCGATGTGGTACGGCATCTCGAGCCGGCGGACGGAGATTGCCCTGGTGAAAACCTTCGGCAGCGAAATCGCCATCGCGGTGGGAGCCTCCATAGGCGGGGGATTGGCGGCCCTGCTGTTGGTCCGGTTCGCGGCCTCGGCGAGCATGGTGGTCGTCGCCCAACTGAGTTTTCTGCCCACGATATTCCTTCAACTGGGGCTGAACGGGTGGCGATTGCGCTGGGCCAAATCCCTCCTCACGACCCGGTTCCGCCAGGCCGCCGCCGGCTTGGGGCCGTGAACCAAAAGGGTCAGATCCTCCCAACCGGGGCAATGGAGGCACTTTCCCGCTTGCCTTCGCTGCCGGATCGGCAGCAATTGATGACGCCAAATCCCAAACCCTGCCAAAATAATGTCCATTAAAAATGCACCGCAACGGCGCGGCGGTGAATTGAACTTTGCTCCCTGCCATCATACCGGGCGGACTCTGGGCCACTTGCTCTGCCTGACCCTGCTGGCCGCCGCGATCCCGCTGGGCGTCACGGGCGAATCGCCCACGGCCAACGAGGCGGCCATTGTTGCGAGCGCCAGCAAACATATCACGGAAAGCATCCCCAAAGGCCTCACCGCGACGAAAGAAACGGAGCCCAAGCTGCGGACCCGACCGGACAAAAGCGCCCTGGTCGAGTTTACGCTGGAACTGGAATGCGACGAACCGCGCTACACGGTCCGCGACCTGATGTCCGCCGGGAAGCCACTGCCTGGCGAGGTGGGCAAGCAGCTCCAGACCGACAACCTGAGTTCCCGCTATTTGGCCAGGAAATATGACAAGGGTGACGCCATCCCCACCATCCACGACAGCTTCAGCGTCCGCCCCGACGGCTCCTTTGGGGCGATCAAGTCACTGACCCAGGAAAAGCTGGGCTACCTGCGCTCCGAGCAGGCCGATCTGCCGGTGGAGGGCGATGCGAAACAGCAGGCGGCCAAAGTGGCCGCAGACGCCCAGGTGGAAGTCCTGAAAAAAAACAAGGCCGAACACGACAGCGCCACCACGGCGAGCATTTTTAGCAGCCTGAAAGAACTCGGTGGGACCATTGGCGGAATGGTGGGCAACAAGGCAAAAACCAATACGGCGACCAATGTGGCCGGCCTCTTCCTTCAGCCGCCCGGGACTCCGGCCGTTGCTGCCGCACCACCGCAGGCACCACAAGCCGCACCGGCGGCCCCCGCACCCGGAGCCGCTGCCGCTCCTCCCTCCAAGGGCAACGACCGACCCGCCGCACCCGCCTCCGAAAAACCTGGCAAGACGGAAGCCGCCGACAAGGGCGAGGTGGAATGGCTGACCCCGACCGAGGCCGCCTCCAAGCTCAAGATCACGGAAGCCGACCTCATGAGCGCCATCAACAATGGCGAAATCAAGGCCAAGAAGATCGGGACCGTGTGGCGGATTCGCGCCAAGGACTTGGAATAAATCCGCCGGTCAAATGGGTGTGGCCAGTGGAGCCACACCCACCCTCGGCCGCAAGCCAGCTCCGGTGTTCGCTTCATGCCTATCCTGTTTGTTGACAAAACCAGTCGATCGCGGAGCGCCGAGCCCCTGCTCGGCCTGAACGCTCGGGGCTTCCAACGGGCCAAGCGGGTGCTCGGCGCTCCTTTGGCAACAAACCGGATGGGCACGGTTCGCTTGGAGCTCTGTCCCATTCGGCCGGGCGGCGTTTGAGCCCTTCTGATTCCCAAGCCGCACTTGCGGGGTTGTTACGGTTCAGCAACGTTGCAGAAATCCATGAAGTTCACCGCCTGCGCCCTGCTGCCAATCCTCTGCGCCACCGCCATGGCAGCTGACGGCCCGGTGGTGATCAACGAGATCCACCATTCCCCCGACCCCAAGCAGGAGCGGGTGGAGTTTGTCGAGCTCTACAACCGGGGCACCAATGCGGTGGATCTCAGCAACTGGAAGCTCGGTGGCGGCGTCAAGTTTACCATCCCGACGAACACAGTCATGGCCGTCGGCAGCTATCTCGTGCTGGCGGAGGATCCGGCGGCCCTCAAGACGAAATTCGGCTCCAGCGGCGCCTTGGGGCCCTGGGAAGGTTCACTCAACGGTGATGGCGAGAACCTGACCCTGAAGGACGCGAGCGGGAACAAGGTAAACGAGGTGGATTACCAGCTCGGTTTCCCCTGGCCCCTCGTGGGCACCCCTCCCGGACTCTCCATTGAGCTGATCAATCCGGACTTGGACAACTCGTTGGGCGGGAACTGGCGTCCCTCGGCCAGCGGCAGCACCCCGCCAGAGGTCGGTCCCACACCCGGCCAGCGTAACCGGGCTTTTGCCCTCAACGCTCCCCCGAGCGTACGTCAGGTCGGCCATTCCCCCACCCAGCCGACGGCCGGAATCGCGGTCACCGTTTCGGCCCGCGTCACCGACCCGGACGGTGTCGCCGCCGTGGCGCTCGACTATCAGGTGGTCACTCCGGGAAACTATATCGAGCTGACCGATCCGGAATACACCACCAACTGGACCCGCCTGAGCATGACGCCCACGTTGGACGATACCAACGTGTTCAGTGTGACCCTGCCGACCTCCCTGTCCCGGCACCGCAATCTCATCCGCTACCGGGTGATTGCCCGCGACACGCTGGGGGCGGAGGTGACGACCCCCTACGCCGATGATCCGACGCCGAATTTCGCCTTTTTCTGCTATAATGGGGTGCATGAATGGGACGGGGCCATCCATCCGGGCGCGACCGGCGCGTTGGGGCAGCAGTTTGCCGTCAGCCATGAGGAAATGAACCGGCTGCCGGTGTTTCTGCTCATTTCCAAGAGCAATTCCGTCGCCGTGGCCACCGGCTGGGCGCCGGGCCAGCCCAACAACCAATACCGCGGCAGCACCTACCTCTGGAAAGGGGCGCTCGTTTACGACGGCGTGGTATATGACCACATCCGTTACCGGGCGCGCGGCGGGGTCTGGCGCTACTCGATGGGCAAAAACGCCTGGAAGTTCGACTTCAACCGGGGACGCAACCTGAACATGAAGGATAACTTCGGCAATCCCTTCAACGCGACCTGGGACAAGCTGAGTCTGCGTCCCGACATCCAGCAGGCCGACTCCGACCACCGGGGTGAACAGGGCCTGTTCGAGAGCGTCGCCTACAGGCTGTTCCAGCTCGCCGGGGTGGATGCCAACCACAATGCCCACATGCAGTTCCGGATCGTGGACAAACCGGCGGAGGACAAGCAGGGAGACCAGTACGGCAGCGACTTCTGGGGCCTCTATCTGGGAGTGGAAGAGCAGGATGGGCAGTTCCTGAAGGATCGCGGTCTGGCCGACGGCAACATCTACAAAATGGCCAACGGCGGCGGCGTCATCAACCACGTAGGGAAGCTGGGGCCCGTGGATTATTCCGATCTGTACACGTTTCTGAACACCTACAACAACACCTCGCCCCCCGAGACCTGGTGGCGCACCAACCTCAATCTCGCCAGCTATTTCGGCTATCAGACCGTGGTGCAGGGGATCCATCACTACGACATCGCCGACGGCAAAAACTACTTCTACTACCGGAATTCGGTGTCGGGACTCTGGGAAGAGCAGCCGTGGGATCTGGATCTGACCTGGGCGGACAACATGTACCGCGCCGGCACCAGCGGCGGTGACGAGCCCTTCAAATCACGGGTGCTGGCCAACTTCAGCCTCACCGCGCCGACCTACCCGAACATCTCCCGCGAATTCCGCAACCGCGTCCGCGAGCTGCGCGACCTGCTCCTCAACGCCGACCAGGGCGGTGCGGTCATTGACGAGCAGGCCCGCCTCATCCGTGGCACCAACACCCTTTCGATCATCGACGCCGACCGCGCCCAGTGGGACTACAATCCCATCATGACGAATCCCGCGATCGTGCTCACTTACAAGGCGGGCTGGGGACTGTTCTACAAGTTTCCGCAGGAGCCGACCGTGGCCAAGAATTTCTCGGGAGCCGTGCAGCTCATGAAGAACTACCTGACCAAGCGGGCGGCCATCCTGGACAACATGGCCAAGGAGCCTGACCGCCCCACGACCCCCACGCTCACTTACACAGGGCCGGCACCCTACCCGATCAACCGTCTGAATTTCCATGCGAGCGACTATGCCGGGGCGGCCGGCTTCGCGTCGATGAAGTGGCGCATCGCCGAAATCAGCCGCCCGGATCATCCTTCGTTCAACCCGGGTGAAGCCATGCGGTTTGAGGCCCAGTCCACCTGGGAAACCGCCGAACTGACCAGCGCCGTCACCGATCTCACCTTCCCGGCGGCCGCCCTCCGGCCCGGCAAGCTGTATCGGGCGCGGGTCCGTTACACCGATACAGTGGGTCGCGCCAGCAACTGGTCGCTCCCGGTCGAGTTCACCGCAGGCGAGTCGGACATCGCCGCCGGTCTCGTGGAAAGCCTGCGTTTCACCGAGCTGATGTACAATCCGCCGGCGGAGGGCTTCGAATTCATCGAACTGTTCAACGCCAGCAGTGTCAACGCCCTGGACCTCTCCGGTGCGAAGTTCACGGCGGGCGTGGATTACACCTTTCCGACGAACTCCCTGCTCCAGCCCGGCAACTACGCACTCGTGCTGAAGACCGCAGACTTTCCCGCCTTTCGAACCTATTACAGCCTGCCCGAGAGCCTGCCGCTCTTCGGCCCTTACAACGGCTCGCTCGACAACAGCGGCGAGACCGTGACCTTGAAGACCAGTGCCGGCGGCACGGTCCTGTTCTCGTTCACCTATTCAAACCTGGCCCCCTGGCCGGCCGAAGCGGATGGAACAGGTTACTCGCTCGTGCCCGCCGACAACGGCCCGGCCGATCTGAACGATGCCCTGCATTGGCGGGCCAGTTCCCTGGTGGGCGGCTCGCCCAATCGTGCCGATCCGCCCCCGCCGGTCTTCGCCATTGGCGGCATCGAAACCGCACCGAATGGCCTGCAGCTCAAACTCGCAGTTCCCGCCGATGTGAGCTACGCCCTGCAAGTTTCAACCGACCTGGTTCACTGGACCGCAGTGAGCACGAACACCGGACCCTCCACGTTCCAGCTGCAGTTTACCCCGGGCACGGGCGGGCAGTTTGTACGCGCCGTACGCCAATGATCAGCTGCCGGCTTGCCGGGCGGCGTTTTCCCCCGTCCAATCCGCGCCCATGTCACGTCGCGCGGTCATCGACATAGGAACCAACTCGGTCAAGGTGCTGGTGGCCGATGTGGCCGATGGCAGCGTCACGCCGCTGTGGGAAACCAGCGAGCAGACGCGGCTGGGCCGTGGCTTCTACGAAACGCACCGGCTGCAGCCCGAGCCCATCGCCGCCACCGGCGTCGCCGTCGCCCGTTTTGCCGCCGAAGCCCGCGACCGGGGCGCGGAATCCGTCCGCGTCATCGCCACCAGCGCCGCCCGCGATGCCACCAATCGGGACGAACTGCTCTCCGCGATTTTCTCCGCCTCCGGCCTGACCACCGAGGTGATCTCGGGGGAAACCGAGGCCGAATGGGCTTTTGCCGGTGTCGCTTCCGCACCCGATCTCGCCGGGCAACGGCTGCTGGTGCTTGATGTCGGCGGCGGCAGCACGGAGTTCATCCTGGGGGCGGATCGCCATGTTGGTTTCCGCGAAAGTTTCCCCCTCGGCAGTGTGCGTGCGCTGGAGCGGCTCAATCCCGGTGATGCACCCTCACCCGAAGCCTTGGCCACCTGCCGATCCTATCTGCGCGACTTTCTTCAGCGCGAAGTGGCACCCCGGCTCGCCCCGGCGTTTGCAGCCCAGGGTCGGCCCGAACGCACCCTTGGTGTCGGTGGCAGCACCGCCCTGCTGGCGCTGATTCACCATGGCTGCCGTGACTTCTGCCGCGAACTGGTGGAAGCAACTCATTTTGACCAGGCCATGCTGTCGGCGTTGGTCACCCGGCTATGGTCACTGCCGTTGGCGGAACGCCGCCAGTTGCCCGGCCTGCCGCCGGAGCGCGCCGACGTCATCCTCACCGGGGCCGCCATCTACGAGGCCGTGCTCGAGGTCTTCGCCCTGCCGGAGCTCGGCATCAGCACCCGGGGCCTGCGGTTCGCGGCGGTACTGGGCGTGCCCACGATCAAATGAGCCGCTATCACCCTGCCTGCAATACATTGCCCTGATCTCGTGGATACCCCTTCCGCCACCACTCCCAATGCCAATCCGGAAACCCTCCGGAATGAGATTGGCGTGCTCATGCAGCGCTTTGAGTCCGAGCCGGAACACGTGCTGCAGGTCACCCGGCTGGCGGTCCAGCTCTTCGACGGACTGGCCGCATGGCATCAGCTCGGCGCCCGCGACCGCCAACTGCTGGATGCCGCCGCCTGCCTCCACGACATCGGCTGGTCAGTCACGCAGCCCGATGGCAAGGGGCATCACAAGGAATCAGCCCGGCTGATCCGCGAGTTTCCCTGGACCGCACTGACGCCCGAGGAGGTCGAACTCGTGGCCTTGGTGGCCCGTTATCATCGCAAGGCCGTCCCCTCGCCGGAACACGATGCCTACTCGGCCCTTTCACCGGTGCAGCAGCGGCGTGTGCGCATTCTCGCCGCCTGCCTGCGGGTGGGGGATGCGCTGGACCGTCGCCACATCCAGCGGGTGGATCACGTGGAGGTCCGACTGACTCCCGACCGGCTGGAAATCGTGGTGCTCAGCACCCGCGAAACGGGAGCCGAACTGTTCGCCGCCGATGCCAAGGGCGACCTGCTCCGCCAAGAATTCGGCAGCGCCGTGTTCTTCATGAACCGCTGACATCTTCTTCTTAATCCTGATCTTACTCGTAATCGTAATCACTTCGCTGCGATCAAGAGCAAGAGCAGGATTGAAACCACGCCGGAACACCACCGGGGCTTCCCAATTCCATCTTTTCCGGCCAATCTCCCCCCATGCCAAGTTTCGACATCGTCTCCCAGGTCAACTCCATGGAAGTTGAGAACGCGATCAACCAGGCCCAGAAGGAACTGGCGACCCGCTTTGACTTCAAGGGCAGCGGTGCCGAGATCGTGCTGGAAAAGCACGAGATCAAGCTCAAGGCCACAGACAAATTCAAGATCAAGGCGCTGGAGGAAATCGTGATCGGCAAGCTGGCCAAACGCGGCATCAGCATGAAGAGCATTGATCGCGGTGAGGCCGAAATCTCCCCGCTGGGCCACGCCCGCCAGCTTATCAAGATCAAGCAAGGGATCGACGGCCCGACCGCAAAGCTGATCAGCCAGTTTGTGCGCGACACGAAGCTCAAGGTCACCGCCGCCATCCAGGGCGACGAAGTGCGCGTGACCGGCAAGAACCGTGACGATCTTCAGGCTGCCATCGCCGCCGTGCGCGGCCACGACTTCCCCATCGCCGTGAATTTCGTGAACTTCCGCGACTAAGCGAACATCGGGGCGCGGACGGTCACGTCCGCGTAAGCACCTAACCCGACCACGCGGACGTGAACGTCCGCGCCCCGAATTAGCGCCGATACGCCTCGGCCAACAGCGTGATCGGATGCGCCACCCGCAAGCTCACTCCCCGCGCCTGGCAGCCATTGATGAGCTGGAGCAGGCAGCCCGGGTTCCCGGTCGCCACGACCTGCGCCTTCGTGGCGATGACGTGGTCCATCTTCCGATCGAGGAGCTGGTTCGCCATTGCCGGCTGCGTGAGGTTGTAGATGCCAGCGCTTCCACAGCACCAGCTGGACTCGAACAGCTCCACCAGCTTCAGCTTCGGAATCGCCTTCAAGAGCTGGCGCGGCTGCGCCGTGATCTTCTGTCCATGGCACAGATGGCAGCTCTCGTGATACGTGACCACCTGCTCCGGTTGGGCGGCTGACGGAGCCACGATTCCAATCTGCGCCAGCCATTCGTGGATGTCTTTGACCTTCGCGTCCCACGCGTGGGCGTTGGCGAGATAGCGCGGATCATCCGCCAGCAGTTTCGCGTAATGCTTCAGGTGGGAGCCGCAGCCGCCCGCGTTGGTGATGATGGCGTCGAACTCCGCCGGCGGGAACTGGTCGATGTTTCGCCGCGCCAGGTTCTGCGCCAGCTCCCATTCGCCGTTGTGCGCGTGCAGCGAACCGCAGCAGCTCTGCTCCGCCGGCGTGATGACCTCACAGCCATTGCGCGCCAGCACCTCGGCCGTGTCACGGTTCACGGTGGCAAAGGTCAGGTCCTGCGCGCAGCCGGTGAGCATCGCCACGCGGAAGCGGCGTCGCTCCGTGGCCGGCGTGACCGGTTCGATCAGATCGGAAGAAAAGGCGTCTTCCACCACCGGCGTCATCGCTTCGAGTTCACGCAGCCGTCGGGGCAACAGCCGCAGCACCCCGCTCTGCCGCAGCAGCGTCTGCGCGCCGGTCTGCTGCCAGAGGCGCATCGCGGAGCCCAGCAGCCGCAGGCGGTTCAGGTCGCCAAACAGCCAGCGCAGCGTGAAGGCGCGGATGAGCGAGCGCTTCGGCGAGCGCAGCACACCGGATTGCTCCGCCTCGGCCCGGGCGTGCTCGAACAGTTCGGCGTAGTTCACACCCGCCGGACAAGCGGTCATGCACGCCAGGCAGCCGAGGCAGAAATACATCTCGTCCGCAAAGGCCTTGGTCGGCTCCAGTCGCTCATCGGCGATGGCCCGCATCAGGGCGATGCGGCCGCGCGGGGAATTGCGCTCGAGCTTGGTCGCGTCATAGGTCGGGCACGTCGGCAGGCAGAGGCCGCAGTGCATGCACTGCTGCACGACCGAGTAGTCGAGGTCTTTGAGGTGCGAGGGCTTGGCCTTCATCCGGTGTTCTGCGCGCAATCAAACCGGGAAGTGTCCCCGCGCCGGAAGTGAATTCGCAGCGGGTGGCCGTTGTGGACGCATTTTTCGCTCCGGTTGGACTCGATCATTGGGAGCACGGGCGAAATCGGGTGGCCGTCTTTCGACGAAGGCGCGCGCGGGATTGGCCGGACAATCTTCCCATCAGCCAGCGACATTCGTGGCTGTCTCCTCTCCCAGCGGGAGAGGATTAAGGTGAGGGAGAACGGCCCGGGTTCGCCAAGTCCGACTTTGCTCCGAAACCAGCGGTGGACCACGGTGAAAAGATGCACCCGCCCGTTGTTCCTTCGGCGCTATTCTTCCAAGCTCACGCCGTCGTGCCGTTTCACCTCCACACCAGCAACCGCCTGGACCGCCTGGCCGACCAGCTGGCCGCCGTGGTCCGGCCGCCCTTGGCGTCGCCCTTCACGCCGGAGACGGTCGTGGTGCAGAGTCTCGGCATGGCCCGGTGGCTCAAGCAGGAGCTGGCCCGCCGGCTCGGCGTCTGCGCGCACGTGGAGTTCCCCTTCCCCCGCGCCTTTGCCGACCGGCTGTTTCACGAACTGCTGCCCGAAAAGCCGGAAGACTCCTCCTTCAGCCGCGAAGTGCTGCAATGGCGGCTGTTCCGTCTGCTCGGCCAGTTACCCGACAGTGAAATCTTCGCGAGCCCTCGCCGCTACCTGGCCGAGGGCGATGCCCGCAAGCGACTCCAGCTCGCCTCGCGGCTGGCGAACCTCTTCGACCAGTATCTGGTCTTTCGCCCGGACTTCATCCGCGCATGGGATCTTGGCGCTCCGGCAAGTCTGTCCTCCGGCCAAACCCTCGCTCACACGGCGGAAGGCTGGCAGGCGGAACTCTGGCGGCAGCTCGCCGCCGAATCAGCGACACCGCATCCGGCCGAACTGCACGCCTCGTTTCTGAAGCTGCTTCGCTCACAGGGCGCCCATGCGGATGACACCACCGGAGCGAGCGGCATTGCTTCCCCCGACTTTTCGGCGCTGCCTTCGCGACTGGCCCTGTTTGGCATGTCGGCATTGCCGCCATTCTACCTCGAACTGTTCGCGGCCCTGGCGGATCACACCGAAGTCCACTGCTTCGTGCTCCAGCCCTGCGCCGAATGGTGGGGCGACATTACCACCGGACGCGAAAGCGAACGCCTGTTGCGCCATCTCGGCCGGCGCGCCGGGGATGCGGCGGAAGCCCATTTGGAACCCGGCCATCGGCTGCTGGGTTCGTTGGGGACGTTGGGCCGGGATTTTCTCCGGCTGATTTACGAGCACGCCGACCCGCTCGAAGCCGACAGTTTTTGCGCTCCGGACGGCACGACGCTGTTGCAACAGCTCCAACGCGATCTGCTCGAACTCAACGATCCGGCCACACAGGGGCAGGAAAAACGGTTGGTCGCGTCCGGTGACGATTCGTTGCGCGTGCATGTCTGCCACAGCCCGATCCGTGAGCTGGAGGTGTTGCGCGACCAGATGCTGGACTGGTTCCAGCGTGACCCGACGCTGACGCCCCGCGACATCGTGGTGATGACCCCGGACCTGGCGACGTATTCGCCATTGGTGCCGGCGGTGTTTGACCCGATCGAGGACGAAGCCCAGCGCATCCCCTACAACCTCGCCGATCGCGGCCCGCGCCAGAACGGTCAGATTGCCGACACCTTTCTCCGGCTGCTCCAGCTCGCCTCGGGCCGGCTCGGCGTCACGGCCGTGCTGGATCTGCTCGAATGCCCCGCCGTCCGGGCGCGCTTCCATCTCGCCGAAGCCGATCTGTCCATCCTGCGTCATTGGGTGATCCGCACCCGCATCCATTGGGGACGTGACGCGCAGCATCGCGACGCCCTGGGTCTGCCAGCGACCGACGCGAACACCTGGCGCACCGGCCTGCGACGCCTATTGCTGGGCTACGCCATGGCCGGCGATGGTACGGAACTGTTCGCCGGCACGCTCCCCTTTCCCGACATTGAGGGTGGCGCGGCCGAACTGCTGGGTCATTTCGCCGAGTTCGCCGAAAGCCTCTTCGGAATCGTGGATACTCTGGAACACGAACAATCACCCACGGACTGGCAACGCGTGCTGCTCCACGTGGTGGACCGCTTTTTTTTCAACGATCCAGCGACGGCGGATGAACTCGCGCAGCTTCGCCGCACGCTCAACGAACTCAGTCAGCGCATGACCGCCGGCGGTGTCGCCGAGCCCCTCGAACTGGCCGTGCTGCTCGAACCGCTCGCCGCCGCCCTGGAGGACGACACTTCGGGCGCGGGCTTTCTGACGGGTGGCGTCACCTTCTGTGCCCTTAAACCGATGCGGAGCATTCCGTTCCGCATCATCTGCCTGCTGGGCATGAATGACGGCGCGTTTCCCCGCCAGCCTCCGCACCTCAGCTTCGACCTGATGGCCGCACAGCCCCGGCTGGGCGACCGGTCCACGCGCGACGACGACCGCTACCTCTTTCTGGAGACCCTGGTGAGCGCCCGCGACCGGCTCCACCTCAGCCATGTTGGCCAGAGCCAGCGCGACAACCGCCCGATCCCGCCCAGCGTCGTCATCAGCGAACTGCTCGATCACCTCGACGCCTCGTTCACCACCGGAAACGAACTGGAGAAACTCAGCGCGACCAGCCTGGTGATCAAGCACCGCCTGCACGCCTTCAGCCCCGCCTACTTCCAGCCGGAATCCTCTTCACCGCTGTTCTCCTACTCGCGCGAAAACTGCGCGGCCGCCCGCGTCGGGGCCCGGCGTCAGGGGCTGGCCCCGTTTCTGGCGCAGCCGCTCGACGAGCCCGCGCCGGAATATCGGCAGGTCACCTTGCGCAAACTTGCCGAGTTCCTCTGCCATCCGGCAAAGTTCCTCCTGCGGGAACGGCTCGGTCTTCAACTGCCATCAGCCACCGACACGCTCGACGATGAGGAACCCCTTGAGCTCGATGCCCGCGAGGCGTACTCGCTGAAACAGGATCTCGTCGGCTGGCGGCTCGCCGGACGTGACCCGGCACGGTTCGATGCCGTGGTCGCCGCCGAAAACCGCCTGCCTCACGGGCAGCCCGGTGCACTGGCGTTTAACGAGGTTCACGCGACCGCCGAGCGCTTTCACGCGCGCCTCGGCGACACCATTCTGGCGGCTCCCGTGACCGTGAGTCTCACGTTGGGAGAATTTCGACTCTCGGGACCGATCACGCCGCGACCGGACGGCAGCCTGCTGCATTTCCGTTGCGCCAAGCTGAAGGCCGCCGACCGGATCAAGCTCTGGGTCGAGCATCTCGCCTGGCAGCAGTGGCATACTGAAAACAAGATCGCCCCCAAGTCACCGGCCCCGCCCGCCAGCCTGTTGGTGGGTGAAGACAAGACGCTGCGCTATCATCCCGTGGCCACTCCCGGGGAAATGCTTACGGCCTTGCTTGCCCTCTACTGGCGGGGATTGCAGGAATCACTGCCCTTCTTCCCCCGTACCGCCCTCGCCTTCTATGAAGCCGAACGGAAGATGGCCGGTGGCAAATCGCGCTCCAATAAATCACCGCTGGAGCAAGCCATGCCATCGTGGTTCGGCAGTGAGCGCCCCGAGATTAAAGGGGAAAGCGACGACGCGTGGTTTCACCTCTGCTTCCGTCATGAGGCGGATCCGTTGAGCGAGGAATTCGAGCAACTCGCCCGAAGGGTGTTCGGACCGATGCTGGACGCCACCGAGGAGGACGAATCGTGACCCCTTCGCTCTTCGATCTGGCAACGACACCGTTGCCGGCCGGCACCACACTGATCGAGGCCAGTGCGGGCACAGGCAAGACCTTCACTTTGGCAGGTCTCTTCCTCCGCCTGCTGTTGGAGCATGGCATCTCCCATCGCCAGTTGCTCATCGTCACGTACACCGAGGCGGCCACGGCGGAACTGCGTGGACGCATCCGGGCTCGGCTGGTGGAGGCGCAGGCGGCCTTTGCGCCGAACGCGCAACCGGATGACCCGCTGTTCTGTGCGCTGCGCGAACGGCTGGCCGGCAGCGACCCGGATTTCCGGCACACCCAGGCCACCCTGGCGCAATCACTCATCGGTTTCGACGAGACGCCCATCTACACCATCCACGGCTTTTGCCAGCGCGTGCTGCACGACCGCGCGTTCGAAAGCGGCAGCCTGTTCGACGTCGAACTTGTCACCGATCCGCGCCCGCTCCTCGACGAACTCGTCGGTGACTGGTGGCGGCAGACGTTCGCCGGAACATCCGGCGGCAGTTCTTCCCTTCAGACCGGCTTTGCACTGGCGGCGGGATTTTCTCCGGCCCTGTTGCGGAAACTGCTGGAAGAAACCCTGCGACACCCGGCCTTGCAGTTGATGGCCGGAGCGACCGCTGCCGAACTGCCGGCGCTGCTGTCCCGGCTCGACATCCAGTTTGCCGAAGCCGTCGCCGTGTTCGCGGCGAGCCATCAGGAGCTGCGCGCCCAGTTTGGCGACGCGGCAACCTGGGCGACCGGGAAATACCACAAGGACGCGGCGATGGATGCGGCCTTCGCCAACTTTGCCGCCTGCTTCCAGGGCAACGGCGGCACGGATGACTTCGGGGTATTTGGCGATTTCACGCCGGAGGTGCTCACGGAACACACCAACAAACGGCGGACGAAGAATCCGCACCAGACGCCACAGCACCGCTTCTTCGAGCTCTGTTCGGAGCTTGCCGAGACCCAGCGAAGGCTCCGTGGGGCCTGGCAGCTCGCCTTTCACGAATGGGCAAACGACGAACTCCCGCGCCGTAAGCGGGAACGCAAGGTCCAGACCTTTGACGATCTGCTCACGCGATTGGACGACACCCTGCGCGGTCCCGGTGGGGATGCGCTCGCGGCGGTCGTCACCCAGCAGTACACGGCGGCGCTGATTGACGAGTTTCAGGACACCGACCCGGTCCAATGGCGCATCTTCCACCGGCTTTTTGGCGGCTCCGATCAGCGGCTCTTCCTCATCGGCGACCCGAAGCAGGCTATCTACGGGTTCCGCGGTGCCGACGTATTCACCTATCTCACGGCTGCTGCCGCCGCGCCGCATGCCCATACCCTCGGGATGAACTGGCGTTCCGAGTCCGGGCTGGTCGCGGCGGTGAACGGGATTTTCGGGAACCATCCCTGCCCCTTTGTCGTGCGCGACATCGGGTTCCATCGCACGACCGCCGCCGGTGAAGCGGATAACGCCCCTTTCACCGACAACGGAACCCGCCCCGCCCCGCTGCAGCTGTGGTTCTGTCAGGCAGAGGAGCCACTCACGAAAACCAAGGCAGAGCCCATGCTCGCCGAGATGGCCGCCACGGAAATCGTGCGGCTGCTCGCCCCTGCGACCTCGGCCTGGCTCGGTGAACGTGCGATCCGGCCCGCCGACATCGCGGTGCTGGTCGAGGGCCATCGTCAGGCCGAACTGGTTGCCCAGGCCTTGCGGACGCGTGGGATTCCGGCGGTGCAGCAGACGCAGCAGGGAGTGTTCGCGAGCGAGGAGGCGGCACAGCTGCAAATCCTGCTCACCGCGATAGCCGAGCCCGATGCCGAGCCCCGCCTGCGCGCCGCGCTGGCGACCGATATTCTCGGCTTCGACGCCCAAGAACTTGAAACGCTTGCCCATGACGAAACCACTTGGGCTGCCCGCCGTGAAGATTTCCGAGCGTGGCTGGCGCTGTGGAATACTGCCGGATTCCTCCCCATGTTTCGAGGGCTGCTTCAGACACAGCATGTCCGCCGCCGCTGGCTCGCGCTGCCGGATGGCGAGCGCCGGCTGACCAACCTGCTCCACCTCGCCGAACTGCTCCACACCGCCGCCACCGAACGCCGTCTCGGCGTGAATGGCCTGCGCCAGCATCTGGCCCACCGCTGCGCCAACTCGCATGAGGCCGGAGACGAAGAAATGCTCCGCCTCGAGCGCGATGACAACGCGGTGCAGCTGGTCACGATCCACCGCAGCAAGGGTCTCGAATATCCGGTCGTCTTCTGCCCCTTCTTCTTCCGCGCCGCCGAACCCGCACGCAACCCCAGGCCGGATGAACTCATCCTCTGCCACGATCGCGAGCAGGGCGCAGCCATGCTGGGAGATCTTGGCTCGCCCCGACGCGATGAGCACGAACGGCAGGCGGCCGAGGAACGCCTCGCCGAGAATGTCCGCCTGCTCTACGTCGCCCTCACCCGCGCAAGGAACCGCTGCTATTTCGCCTGGGGCGATTTCACGAATGGGACCACCGCTCCGGACTGGCTTTTCACACCGCTTACGCTCACCGAGGAAAGTGCCCCGGTTCAGGCACTCTCCGCGGCCGCCGAGACGTTGATAGCGGAAACCAAGCGGGCAGCAGTCGAGGCCTTGGTGGCCGGTGTCCCCTCCATCGCCGTGATGCCGCCGCCGGCTCCTGATAAGACGGCCTGGACGCCTGCCGTCGAGTCCACCGCCGCACTCGCTCCGCGCACCTTCATCGGCCCGATCCGGCGGGACTGGCGTGTGGCCAGTTTTTCGTGGCTCACCGCCGGCCGGCGCGATGAGTCGCCCGACTACGACACCGGCACCGTGGCTACTTCCGTGACCACCGCGCTGCCTGAATCGGGAAGCATTCACGCCTTCCCACGCGGCATGGAGGCCGGCACCTGCCTGCACAAGGTTTTCGAGCGGATTGATTTCGCAACCGTTACCGAGACCGCACTGGATAGCATCATCAGCAACGCCTTGGGCGAGCACGGCCTGGCGCGTGACTTCGCCCCGACGGTGGCGCAGCTGGTGCAACGGACGCTGGCGGTCCCGCTGGACGACGGCGAACCACGGCTGCAACTGGGTCAGCTCCGGGCAAATGAACGGCTCAACGAGCTGGAGTTCTGTTTCCCATTGCGCCGTTTCTCCGCCACCGAGTTACGGGCAAGGCTCGCGAGACACGGCGCTACCTTGCCAGTCGGTTTTCCCCACGCGCTGGAGCGGCTGGAATTCAGCCCGGTCGAAGGCGTGCTGCGCGGCTTCATGGACCTGGTCTTCCGCCAGCGGGGCCGCTGGTGGCTGATGGATTGGAAGTCGAACTGGCTTGGTCCGCGCACCGAGGATTACACGCCCGCTACGGTCGCCGCCGAAATGGCCGCGCACCATTACCCGCTGCAATACCTGCTCTACACGCTCGCACTGGACCGTTGGCTCGCGCTCCGTGTGCCCGGATATGACTACGCGCGCGATTTCGGCGGCGTGCGCTACCTCTTCCTGCGCGGCCTGGATCCGGGGCGGCCGGAGCTGGGCGTGTTCGCCGACAAGCCAAGCACGGAACTGATAGCCGATCTGCGGGATTTGCTGCTGACCGCACCCGAAGGAGGCCGGGAATGAGCCAGGCCCATTCGGTTCGCCACCGAGAAACAGGCAGTGAGGGCTTCGTCGTCACATGGCAACCGCCGCAAACAGGTAGGGATGGCGCGCTGCGCCGTCCCCGTCGCCGAGCGCAGCGTCAGGCGACGGAACGAACGCCCACGACATCCGCATGCCTCTTCCACCCCTACAGGGCGGGGACGGCGCAGCGCACCGTGCCTACGGCCCCTACCCTTCCGGGCCTTCGACAGCCAACCCCCACCGTTTTGAAATGAGGAATGCCAGCCACAGCGCCCCCAGCGATGGAAAGACGATCCTGCTGACTGGCTTCTCCGACCTCGACCGGCACTTTGCGCGGGTGGTGGTCGAATTGTCGCCGCCGGTCAGCGATGAATTGCAACTCGCCGCCGCGCTGGTGGGCCACCAGCGCGCCGCCGGTCATGCCTGCCTTGACCTCGCCGCCGTTGCCGGCCGCTGGCTGCGCGACGTGGCCTCCGATCTGGAGGATTCTTCGGTGCGGCTGCCCACCCTCACCGCTTGGCGAAAAGCCCTCCGGGCCAGCGGCGCGGTCGGGCGCCCCGGCGACTTCACGCCGCTGGTGCTGGATGAGGCAAACCGGCTCTACCTCCATCGCTACTGGCGCTACGAGACGGACCTGGCGGTGGCGATCCGCCGGCGGGCGCAGCTTCAGGTCGCCGTGGATGAAGCCCTGCTGCAGGCCAGCCTACAGCGGCTGTTTCCGGCGCAAGGCGAGGAATTCGATGGGCAACGCCACGCCGTCCGTACCGCTGCGACCCGGGCGTTCAGTGTCATCACCGGCGGACCGGGGACGGGCAAGACCCGCACCGTGGTGTGGTTGCTGGCCGCGCTGCTGGAACAGGCGGGCGAACGTCCCCTCCGCATCGCCCTGGCGGCACCCACGGGCAAATCCGCCGCCCGCATTGCCGAGTCTGTGCGCGCGGCCAAGCGGCAATTGCCCTGCACTGACGCACTGAAGGCCATGCTGCCCGAGGAGGCCACCACACTGCACCGGCTACTGGGGCCGATTCCCAATTCCCCACGATTCCGGCATGACGCCACCAACCCACTGGCCGTGGACATCGTGGTCGTGGATGAGGCGAGCATGGTGGACCTCGCGCTGATGGCGAAGCTCTTCGCCGCGCTTCCCACCGCTGCACGCATCGTGCTCATCGGCGACAAGGACCAACTCGCGTCGGTCGAGGCGGGCAACGTGCTCGGCGAAATTTGCGCGGCTGCCGGCAGTTCCGCGGCGTCACCCTTGGCGGACAGTGTGGTGGAGTTACAGAAGAACTGGCGCTTCGCTCCGGGCGTGGAGATTCACACGTTGAGCCAGGCCGTAAACGCAGGCGATGAAGCGGCCGTGATGGATCAGCTCCGCTCTTCACCGGCCTTGTGGCAGGCCCTCCCGAAACCTGGCGAACTGTCCGCTGCGTTGCGGACGCGCATCCTCGACGGCTACGGGGCGGTGGTGCGGGAACGCGATCCGGCGGCGGCGATGGCGCAGTTCAACCGCTTCCGGCTCCTGACGGCGGTACGGCGCGGTCCGTACGGCGTGGAATCGCTCAACACACTGGCCGAGACGCTGCTGGAACGCGCGGGGCTCATCGCCCGTCGCGGCCCCTGGTACGCGGGACGTCCCGTGATCGTGACGCGCAACGACCCGGCCACGAAACTGTTCAATGGCGATGTGGGCCTCACCCTGCCGGATGCGAGCGGTCACTTGCGGGTATTTTTCGCCAACGCCGACGGGGCCGGCGGCGTGCGCGCCTTCGTACCGGCACGACTGCCGGAGCACGCGACCGTGTTCGCCATGACCATCCACAAGAGCCAGGGCTCTGAGTTCGACCGCGTGTTGCTGGTGCTGCCGGAGCGCGACTCGCCGGTGCTCACCCGCGAGCTGGTTTACACGGGATTGACGCGGGCCCGGTCGGCCATCGAGCTGTGGGCCAATGAGGACATCCTGCGCCAGGCCATCGGACGCCAGGTGCGACGGGCGTCCGGTCTGCGCGATGCGCTGTGCAATCCGGCCGCTACGGAACCGCCGTCGCCGGCCTGACCTGGCGCAGGGCCTCGGTGGCGGCTTCGCGTCGGGCCAGCTCGGTGTCCGTCGTGAGTTCGCGCAGGCGCGGCTCGGCGGCGGCGGCGAGCGGACCCAGTTCACCCAGCGCCTGGATGGCCGCCGGCGAGTCGAGCAGGGGCAGGAATTCCAACATTTCCGGCGTGGGCTGCTGCCGGATGCGCCAGAGCGCGACCAGCGCCACCTGCTGCGGGACGGCTCCCTTGGAACGCCGCAGGCACTGCTCCAGCCACGGGATGGCATTGGTGGCGGGCGGGCCCAGCGCGAGGGCGAGCGGCTGAGCCACCGAATCCGCCGTGAAAACGCCCTTCTCCAGAAGCTTGAGGAAAGTTTCCACCGCTTCCGGGGACTGCTCGGGAGCGACCCGCACCAGTGCGTAGGCGGCATTCACCGGAACGTGCCGGAAGGAGTCGTGAAGCAGTTCGCGCAGGCGCGGGACGACGGTGCGCGCCGCCGGCCCGAACTGCGACGCCGACCATGCGGCATTCGCGCGCACTTCGCCGTCGGAGTCGTTCAGCGCCAGGGTAAGGGCGGTCAGCAGTCCCGCATCGAACGGCTGGATCGCACCAAGTTCCTGGGCCAGGAAGAAACGCGAGGTCTGCCCGCCGGAGCGAAGTTCGGCGAGCAGGTTGGACCGGGCCACCGGGTTGCCAGGCTGGATCTTGGCCAGCGCAATGGTCGCCTGTGCGTGCAGGTCCTCATCGGTGACGGTCGTGCGGTATTTCTCCAATGCAGGCACGGCATTGCTGGCCGCCGGCCCCATCTCACCGAGCATCCAGGTGGCGGTCCGGCGGCGATACGCATACTCCCCGCTGCGCGGCAACGACGAGCTGAGCCAGGCAGGCAGGGCGGCGACCCGCCGGTTCCACTTTACCCGCTCGGCCAGCGAACGGTGTCGCATGGCATCGACCAGCACCGGTACCACCGCCGCGCCCTGCCGCCGCAGCTCGTCGCGTTCCGCATTTTCCTTTCCCGGCCAAGTTGTGCTCAGCAGGCCAAACACGACGTACGGACGGTTGGTCGGCTCGCGGCGCACGAGCGCGAACAGGACGACCCCCAGCAGGGCAATCCCGCATGCCAGTGCAATGCGCTTCATGACGGCATGAGAAACGGATTCGGGGCCGGGAGCCAAGAGCGTATCGCTGCATGCGTGCGATCAACGGGTCGACGCCGGCAGATTCGTGATGGATTGAAGCGCCTCCTCCGCCATCCGGCGGAGCAGGACACGGTGGTCCCGGGCGATACGCTGAAGCGCGGGCACCGCATTGCTCGCAGACGGGCCGATTTCCTTCAGGCCGCGAAGGCTGAGAAGCTGGTAACGTTGGAGGCGGCTTTCCGCCCCTTTGCCCAATGCTTCGACAATACGGGGCGACGTTTCTCCCGTGACCCGCCAGAGGGCGTAGGCGATCGGCCCTGCTTGCATCTGATAAGACTGACTCGTGAGCTCTTCCTCCAGGCGCGGAACCGCCGCCCGCGCACGCGGCCCCAGTTCGACGTAAAGACGGTAGGGTTCGAGATCGATCCAGCCCACGTTGGCCCGGGCGGGGTCGTTTGCCTCCTGTTCAGCTAGCATCGCCCGGATGGCGCGCGGCGCCTCCGCCGGTGCGATATGCCCCACCGCATAGGCTGCCTGTGGCCGGACTTTTGGCGAGGGATCCTCCAGCAACGGGAGCAGTTGTGGCAGGATGTTGCTCACCACCGGGCCATAACTTGCCAGGTTGCGAACCGCATGGGAACGCACCCCATCATCCGGGTCTTTGAGCAGGTTTACCAGTGACGGCAGATGGGGAGGAGGATTGGTCCAGATTTTCGCAAAGCTTAAGGTCAGGTAGAAGCGCTCCGGCTGGCCGCCACGCTGAAGGGTGGCCACTGCATTGCTGATCGTAGCGGGATTGTTGGGGCTCATGGCACGGAGCGTGGAAAGCGCGTTGCCGAGCTCCACCGATGGAGATTGCAAGGCTTGCACCTCCGGCCGGGCGGCCGCAGCACGTTCACCCAGCAGGAGCAGAGCATTCAGGGCATGCAGCTTCCGCAGGCGCAAGGCCCACCGGGGTGACCAGCGCGGATCGCTGAACCCGTTGTATCCCTGATTTCTCAACCAGATCAGCGCCTGGTCCTGAAACCGATCCACCCGGGTCGGTTCCCGTCGCAATTCGGCCCGCAATTCGTCCACCGCCACGGGACCGGCGGCCTCCAGTTCGGCAATAACTACCTCGTCCGAAACGGCCCCGCGCCGATAATCGGTCGTCAGGATCGTTTCCACGTGGGTGCTGGCATGCCGCCACTGCCGAACCGCGAAGAAGGACGACGTCAGAAAGACAATCGCCCCAAAAGTCAGCCAGCGCCCGCGGGATTTCACACCGGAATAAGAGCCGGACGGCAAGGGCAAACCAAACGAAAAAGCCCCGCCGAAGCGGGGCTGTGAAAGGGAATGATATGAATCGCTCCGGCCTCAGGCCAGCGCTTCCTCGCCTTCGAGGAAGCCGTGGAGCTGACGGAGACGGGTCGGGTGGCGCATCTTGCGGAGGGCCTTGGCCTCGATCTGCCGGATGCGTTCGCGGGTGACCTTGAACTGCTTGCCGACCTCCTCGAGCGTGCGGCTGTAGCCGTCGAGCAGGCCGAAGCGCAGCTCGAGCACCTTGCGCTCGCGCTCGGTGAGCGAGTCGAGCACGTCCGCCAGCTTCTCCTTGAGGAGCGAGTAGCTGGTCATGTCCGACGGGTTTTCCGCTGACTTGTCCTCGATGAAGTCACCGAAGTTCGTGTCGTCGCTGTCGCCGACAGGGCTCTGCAGGGAGATGGGCTGCTGCGCCATCTTCAGCACCGCGCGGACGCGGTCCACGGGCATCTGCATCTCCTCGGCGATCTCCTCCGGGGTCGGCTCGCGGCCGAAATCCTGGATCAGCTGCTTCTGCACCCGCATCAGCTTGTTGATCGTCTCGATCATGTGGACCGGGATGCGGATGGTCCGCGCCTGGTCGGCGATCGAGCGGGTGATGGCCTGGCGGATCCACCAGGTGGCGTACGTGGAGAACTTGTAGCCGCGGCGGTACTCGAACTTCTCGACCGCCTTCATGAGGCCCATGTTGCCCTCCTGGATGAGGTCGAGGAACGAGAGGCCGCGGTTCGTGTACTTCTTCGCGATGGAGATCACGAGGCGCAGGTTGGCCTCGACCATCTCGGTCTTGGCCTGCAGCGCCTTCCGCTCGAAATGCTTGAGCTGCGCGAAGGCGTTCAGGTAGCCCTCGGAGGACATGCGGACGAACTGCTCCAGCGCCCGGATCTTCTGCTCCTCGGAGTGGATCATGCCCTGCGCCTGCACCGAGCGCTTGTGGGGCTCCAGTTCCTTGACCGCGCGGATGCTGCTCTGGAACTTGTCGTGGATGTTGTCGGCCACGAGCGACATCTCCTCCACGACCTTCTGCTTGTAGTAGAACTTCGGGAAGGTCTTCTGGAGCTTGTCGTCCAGCTTCTTATGATCGAGGACCAGCTTTTCCTGCTTGGTCTTGGAGGCCGATTCCGACAGCTCGGCCCACTTCTCGTCCACCTGCTGGTCGACCGCGCGGACGTCCTTGACCAGCTTGCGCAGGGCCTTCAGGTGCTCGTCGCGGGTCTCGATCTTCTTGTCGACGATGACGCGGTCGAAGCGCTCCTTCGGCGGCTCGGAGATCAGCTTTTCCGCCAGGGCGATGTGCTCCTTGCCGGAGAAACCGAAGCCGTAAATGATGCGCTTGACCTCGTTTTCGGCGTCCTCGATGCGCTTGGAGATTTCGACCTCCTGCTCGCGGGTGAGCAGCGGGACCTGGCCCATCTGCTTGAGGTACATGCGGACGGGATCGTCCAGGATGTCGAGGCGGGCCTTGTCCTCCTGCTCCTCTTCCTGCTCCGGCTGCTTGACCCGGTCCACCTCGGCCTGATCGACGATGTCGATCTCGAGGTTGCGCAGCTTGACGTAAATCTCCTCGAGATCCTCCGGCGTGACGACGTTGTCGGGCAGCGCGTCATTGATGTCGCCGTAGGTCAGGTAGCCCTGCTCCTGGGCCAGGCGGACCAGTTCCTTGATCTTCTCCGTGATGTCCACGCCGCTGGCGCTCTTCACGGTGCCGATGTTGATCTGCATGCCGTCGTTTTCCGCGACCAGCGCACCGGGCGGCGGTCCCGACGAATCGGCGAGAGAACCCTGCGGGCCCTGGTCAGGCTCCGCTTTTGCCGACGGCCGCGCCCCCGGCACGGCGGCCTTCTTGGGCGCTTTCTCCGGCTTCTTGGCCGGAACCTTTTTAGGGGCGGCGGCGACTTTGGCGGGCGACTTCTTCTCTTTCAGCTTAGGCATACGTGGGATCCCGGACTACCGGACAGAAACAAGCGTGTACTATCGAAACCGGGAAGACCCAAGTCAAGGGATGCGTGCCGGCTACTTCCGGCGAAAATCACTCCCCCAAAGACCCGGGATTTCAAAGGTGCCGTATGTGTGAGCGGTATTTTTGGAGCAGGCGGTCGTTGTGATCGTCCCCGTTCGTGTTGCTGCTGATGAACACCTCCGGGCTCCCGCCGGCCGCGACCGCCAGCTCAATGGCCCGGACCACGATCAGATTGATGATCAGCAGGCCGGTCAGACTGGAAGGAGGGCCGATACGAAAGGGAAAACCCGGCAGGTCCACCGCCGCATCGCCGTTCACACCACAGTTATCAATAACCGCATCGGCGACTTCCGCAAGGCGCTTTCCCGAGGAATGCCGCGAGGGCCAGGCCATGCTTTGGGCGAGGTTGGTGATCGCCACGGTCTTCAGGCCGCGCGACTGGGCGCCCAGCACCAGCTCGATGGGCACGGCATTGCGGCCGCCGTTGGAGGCCACCACGAGCACATCGCCCGCCGCAAGGGGATACGAGCCGAGGATTCGCTCCGCGTAGCCCGGCTCACGCTCCAGGTAGGTCGCCTCGATGGCGTTCTCGTGGAGCATCAGGGGTTCCTCGAGCATGGGTACGCCCCGTGCCAGGCCGCCCGCCCGGTAGAAGATTTCCTCGGCCACCATGTGCGAATGCCCGGTGCCAAAAGCGAAGAGGAAGCGGTCGCCCAGCAGCGCCTGGGCCACCCAGCCGGCGGCCACTTCGATGGCCGGACGCTGCGTGACCGCCACCCGGTCCAGTTGTTCCCGGGAGACGACGACAAACGAATCGTAGGCGGACATGGAGATTAAAAAGGCCGGCTCCGGTTCAGCGGAGCCGGCCCTGGTAAAGGTTCAGGCCGTCCTCACTTCTTGTCGGCGGCCGCCTTTTTGGCCGCCTCTTCCTTCTGCAGCTTTTCGATGTCGGCCGGCTTGAGCACCTCAATCTTGGCGCCCTTCTCCATCTCGGCCTTGCTGGGGACCTTGATGACGTCGCTGGTCACGACCGGCTGGGCGGGCTTGGCGGCTCCGGCGGCGGGCGTGTCCTTGATGCTGATCAGCTCGATGTCAAAAATGAGGGTCGAGTTGGGCGCGATCTTGGGCGGCTGGCCGCTGGGGCCGTAGGCCAGGTCCGCCGGGATGAACAGCTGCCACTTCGAGCCCACCGGCATCAGCTGCAACGCCTCGGTCCAGCCCTTGATCACGCGGTTGGCGGCAAAGGTGGCCGGCTCGCCACGGGTGTAGGAGCTGTCGAACTCGGTGCCGTCGATCGTGGTGCCCCGGTAATGGGTCACGACATAGTTGGTGGCGGCGGGCTTGGGGCCATCGCCCTGCTTGATGACCTTGTATTGCAGGCCGCTCGGCAGGGTGACCACGCCTTCCTTGGCCTTGTTGGCGGCCAGAAAATCGTCGCCGGCCTTCTTGTTTTTCTCGCCCTCGGCCTTCTTCTTTTCCTGCAGCTTTGCCTGCAGCTCCATCGAGTAGGTGCGGAAGATGCCCTTGGCTTCGGCCTCCGTCAGGATCGTGGGCTTGCCGGCAAAGGCCTCGCTGAACGCCTTCAGCAGCGTTTCCTGGTTCACGTCATATTGGCCGCGCTGCAGGTTCATCTTGATGTCGTTGGCGATCATGACGCCCATCGCGTAGGAATTCTTCTCCTTGGCGTCGGTGAACCGGGTGTCGGGGGCGTTGGTCGGCGCCGTCACCGCCAGAGCGGGGGCGGAGGGAGGAACGGCGGGCTTGGCATCCGCAGCCCGGCTGGCAAACGCCATGAGGCTGGCGGCGGCGAACAGTATCGAATGGTATTTCATGTCAGAAAATCAGAACCGAAATCCCCTGCCGACGTTCGAGAATTCCAGGAACGGGCAAGGAAACGCCGGGGTAGCTAACAGCGGACCGGCAGATTGTCCAGTGGGCGGTTGGTTTGGCACCTTTTACTATTCTTAATCCTAATCATAATCATAATCGCAATCGCTAGGAAGTCTGGTGATTACGGGTAAGATGAAGATTCGATTAGGAGCCCGGCAGCTTTAGGCGCGCTTGGGGCGGATGAGGATGACCTTCTTCTCGCTGCCATCCACTTCCACGCTCTGGGTCTCGATGTCCGGATCGTCCTTCAGCGTCTGATGGACGATGCGGCGGTCGAAGGCGTTCATCGGCTCCAGCTCGACGACGTCACCCCACCGGCGGACCTTTTCCGCCGCCTCGTTGGCGCGCTTGGCAAGCTGCTCCCGGGCCTGCTGACGGTAGCCGCCCACGTCGAGGATGATGCGCGGCACCTTGGTGTCGCCCTTGAAGACGATGCGGTTCAGGATGAACTGCAACTCGCCGAGGGTCTGGCCCGACCGGCCGATCAGCCGGCCCGGATCCTCGGTCTGGATGTCGAGCAGGATCTGGTCGTCCACCTCACGGTCGGTCACGGTGGCCGTGAAGCCGAGGTGCTGCAGCAAAGTCTCAAGTGTCGCCTTGGGGTCCATCAGAAAGGATAGGTTCGCGGTGATTTGTCGGATGCTAGGCGTGGGAGCCGTCGGTCGTCACGCACGTTTCCCGCCATTGGGCTTGGCCGGGGGCGTGATCACCGTTTTGCTGTCGTTCATCTTCGTGAGCTTGTTCTGCAGCACCGTGATCAGGTTCTGGACGGTCCAGTAGAGCGTCAGGCCTGAGCTGTAGTTGTAGAGGAACAGCGTGAAGAACACCGGCATGTACTTCATCATCTTCTGCTGCGACGGGTCCATCTGCGGCGACGGCGGGGTCAGGCTGGCGAGATAGAGCGAGGTGCAGCCCATGAGAATGGGCAGCAGGTTGATCGGCAGGCCCACGCCGTTGATCCCGAGGAACGGCAGAAAGCCCAGCCCCGGAATCACAAACAGCGTATCCGGTTGCGACAGGTCGGAAACCCACAGGAAGTGCTCGCCGCGCAGCTCGATGGCCGTGCGCAACATGAAGAAGAAGCCGATGAACACCGGCATCTGGATCAGCATCGGCAGGCAGCCGGCGGCCGGGTTCACCTTGTTTTCCTTCATCACCCGGAGCGTCTGCTCACTCGCCTTGGCCTGGTTGTCCTTGTACTTGTCCTTGATCGCCTTGAGCTGAGGCTGGATGGCCGACATGCGCTTCATGGAGCGCGTGCTTGCAGCGGTCAGCGGCCAGAACAGGCCTTTGATGATCACCGTGATGGCGATGATGCTCCAGCCATAGGAGGGGATGAAGTGGTGGATGGCATTCAGGCAGAGCAGCAGTCCCTTGGCGAAGAAGCCGGTGGGGCCGGTGAAATCCATCACCAGGTCCAGCTGCGGTTCAAGCTGTGACAGGGTGAAGTATTCCTTGGGCCCGGCATAGACATTGAACTTCTGCTCCAAGGCCAGACCGGCCGCCAGATTTGTCGCCGGATAGAGCAGCGCCACCTGATAGGCCTGCGGCTTGGGGTTCAGCTTCCCATCCGCCTCCAACTGCCTTTGGGAAGGCGGTGGCAACGGATAGTCGCGGACAATGGCCCGTTCGGCCGGCGTGCTGGGAACGGCAATCAGGGCAAAAAAGCGGTTGTGCACCGCCGTCCAGACGACATTCGAGTTGCCCACCTCAACCTGGGGAACCTGTGTGCCACCAAAAAAGAGGAATCCTCCCTGCCTAAACTGGGCGGCGGTCAGATGCGATGACTTCTCGCCATTGTACCAGAATGCGCCCTGCTGGTCGCCCATCTCATGGTCATCCATCGGTGCCCCCGTGCCGACGACCAGCTCCTGGACGGGTACGGCGACGGCCTGACCGCCCGTGTTCTCGATGCGCACGGCAGCGTTCAGGATGTAGTTGGTGCTGACGGCAAAGTCCTTCACCACGCGGATGCCGCCGGGCAGGTCCTTCACCGCCCGGACACCCATGGCGGTCTTGCTCAGGACAAATTCGCCGTCCCCAGTGAGGGCCGGAGTGTTGGCGTGGCTGAAGGCCGGCAGAAAGGCGCGCTTGTTCAGGGAGGCCAGCTCCACAATGGCGCCGTCCTTATTCTTCGCGATGCGCGCGGGGTAATCCTTCAGCTCGACATATTTCAACCCGCCGCCGTGCGAGGTGAACACCGCCCGGAGCTTCTCGTTCTCCAGCACCAGTGTCTGTTCGGGTGAGGTTGCGGAGAGCGTCGGCGGCACGTTCGTCGGCAGGCTGGCCGCCATAGTGGATGGCACCGCCGCCGTCCCAGTGGCGGCGGCTGCCGCCGGATTGGTGGCCATCCCGGCGACCTGGTTGGTGGCCCCGGGAACCGGCGGCCTGGTCGGGTAGAGCCTGTTCAGCAAGGGGAACCACGCGACCATCAGGGCGAACGCGACCACCAGTATGGCTATGCCTTTGCGATCCATGCGAAAAAAGAGCGGACTAAATGCGGACAAACTGCGGTACCGGGTCATCCCCCGCCCCACCCCAGGGATGGCAGCGGCAGAGCCGTCGGAAAGTGAGCCCGCCACCACGCACGACGCCATGCCGTTGCACGGCTTCAAGCGCGTAGGCGGAGCACGTCGGGGTGAACCGGCAGGTTACCGGCGCGCCAAACAGCGCATTCTTCATCGGCGAAAGCACCCAGCGATACCCGCGCAGCAGCGCGACGGCGAGATGTTGCAGCGGATTCAAATCGGTTTCGGAACGGCCGCCTCCACGGGCAGCAGACGCGCCCGGCGGAGCGCCTGAAGGAAATCGCGCTCCACACTGGCAAACGCCTGCGGAGCGATGGATGGCCGGGCCACCAGCACCAGCTCCGCCGGCGGAGTGATGCGAAACTGGTTCTGCCGGAAAACCTCGCGCAGCAGCCGGCGGGCTCGCGCCCGGACCACGGCATTTCCGACCTTGCGGCTGGTGATGACTCCGAGGCGGGAGGCCGAACCGGCGGCCACCGGCTGCCAGTTCAAGACCAGGCAGCCCTGGGCGAGACGCTGGCCGTCCACCTTCAGCCGGGCAAACTGCCCCGCCGAACGCAGCCGACGGTCGCGCCCGAAGCGCAGTCGCTGGCGCGGCTCGGCAGGCATAGGCGGATCAAACCGGAGTCAGGCGCTTGCGGCCGAGGTTACGGCGACGGCGGATGATCTCACGGCCGCTCTTGGTGGCCATACGGGCACGGAACCCGTGCTGACGCACGCGGCGGATCTTCGAAGGCTGATACTGGCGTTTCATGTGTTTCTACGTGACTCCCGGCGGGAGTGGAGCGGCGGACGGTAACAATTGGTCGCTTCACGTCAATCTCCGGATGCAAATGTTTTGGGTATTCTTTCGCAGAACGCCAA
Source organism: uncultured Verrucomicrobiota bacterium (assembly GCA_903922605.1). Lineage (GTDB taxonomy): Bacteria > Verrucomicrobiota > Verrucomicrobiia > Limisphaerales > UBA9464 > CAIVQB01. Next base: position 66,542 of record CAIXUG010000072.1, on the reverse strand, counting down.
ACCAATACCCAAACAAGGCACAACCAATGGTGTCGAGCACGACTGAAGCTACCACCGGCTGATCGCACTTCGCCTGTGGAAATTAGGTCGCCTGCTTCCACTCCCCGGTCTTCTCTTCAGTCCGTTCCCGTTTTGGCCGGTTCAGGGGCAGGGCTGAAAGCCCGCGCGAAGAATGCCTGGGGTGAAGCGAGCCGGAGGAGCGTAGCCCCAGGTGACCCGTCAAAAAGAAGATGAGCGCTGTAAGCGCGGGCGAGAAAGCCATTCCCAGTTAAGGCGGCCTTCAGCCCCTCAGACCGAATCTAACGCGACCCCCGGGGCTGCGCTCACTGCGTTCGCTCCACTCCGGGCATTACTCGGGTCGCTTTCAGCGCCCCATTCTCACCGCTGAACATTCGTGGCATTGGCGCTGCCGTGGACCTGGACGACCACATTTTGATCGCCCGTCACCGATGCCTTCTGGGAGGTGGCCGGGGCGTGTTGTGCCACCAACGCCGTCAATTCGCGGCGCAACGCCTCGTCCTCCGCCAGCGCCTTTGCCAACTGGGCGCGCAACACCTGCCAGTTGACTTCCTGACCGGGTGACATCTCCACTTCGGTCACTGCCTCCGCCGCCGCAGCCGAACGCCGCGAGAACTTTTCCTTCAGCCAGTCCCACAGCGCGCTGGCGGCCACCTTGGTGGCGATTTCAGGTCCGTAATGACCAACGGGCTGCAGAAGCGCGATGGTTTGATCGATCAGTTGCGAGGCATCCATGACATCATTCTGGGGGTGGATTGGGGTTCAGTTTCCGGAAAACTTCGAGAACGGGAGTCAGAAGCAACATGTCCGGCTCGATCCTGCCTTTTTCGCAGACATGCAAATAATGTTGGCAAAGGTTGCGAATTGATGGTGTGAACGCCGGAGGTATTTTCTGAAATAGAGGTGTGAGTGCTAGAATGCCTTGGGCAAATGAAGCGGCGGCTTCAGGGTAGTTCTCAACAGCCAACAGTATAAAGCCGCGTGCACCGCAACACTTCGCCAAGCTCGGCAGGAAGGCGTCCGGTCTGACTCCGGCCAGCTCTCGATACAGTTGCACCGCCTCCTCCGCCCTTGCCAAGGCCTCTTCCGATCGTTCCAAGTTGCTCAGTATAGCGGCCAAATTGTTCAGCGAGGTCGCCAAGTTCGGCAGGAAGGCGTCCGGTAGGGCTTCGGCCATTTGCCGGCGCAGACGCACCGCTTCCTCCGCTCGCACCAAGGCCTCCGCCTGTTGTCCCAAGGCGCTCAGCATGTTGGCCAAATTGTTCAGTGAGGTCGCCAAATCCGGTAGAAAGGCGTCCGGTCGTGCCTCGGCCAGCTGCCGACGCAGCCGCACAGACTCCTCCGCCCTCGCCAAGGCCTCTTCCGGCCGTTCCAAGGCGCTCAGCATGGCGGCCAAATTGTTCAGCGACATCGCCAAGTCTGGCAGGAAGGCGTCCGGTTGGGCTTCGGCCAGCGACCGGTAGAGCCGCACCGTTTCCTCCGCCCTTGCCAAAGCCTCTTCCGGCCGTTCTAGGACGCTCAGCATAGCCGCCAAGTTGTTCAGCGACATCGCTAAGTCCGGCAAGAAGTCGTCCGGTCTGGCTTCGGCCAGCTGGCGACGCAGCCGTACGGCCTCCTCGGCCTGCACCAAGGCCTCCTCCCGCCGTCCCACTTCGCGCAAAACGTTGGCCAAATTGTTCAGCGACATCGCCAAGTCTGCCAAGAAAATGTCAGGTAGAGCTTCGGCCATCTGCCGGTACAGTCGTACGGCCTCCTCCACCCGCACCAAGGCCTCATCCTGCCGTCCCAAGGCACACAGAATGTTGGCCAAATTGTTCAGTGACATCGCCAAGTCTGGCAGGAAGGCATCCGGTAGGGCTTCGGCCAGTTGCCAACGCAGCCGCAGCGCCTCCTCCGCCTGCACCAAGGCCTTCTCCCACTGCCCCAACTCGCATAGTCGATTGGCCAAGTTATTCAATAGACGAGCCTGATCACCAAGAATGGGCGTATCAGGGGAATTAGCCACCGCCAGAATACCAAGACGCCCAGCTAGCAACTCAGTGACTTCCACTGCGGTTTCACGAAGCGCCAAAGTGTTATGTGGCATTGCGTCTTCAATGGCCACTAGCAGTCCAAAGTCATCGGCCTTGCCGGCTTGAATCAGCCGCTTCAGCCAGACTAGCGGTGCAGTCTCGCCCGACGGGGCAAAATCCTGAACCATGCGGACAAGGAAGGGGATCACCCGTGATCCCGCTCTCCTGACCATCCGCAATACAATCTCTTCCTGTTGCCCGGCCGGTCCTCGCTTTAAAGCCTGCAAGACCAAGGCCTCGGCCAGAATGTCGGGAATGACCGCGGCGATGCCCTGATCTGGCGTCGGCAGCATTGTCTGCACCTGCGTGACCAAAGCCCCGGTACCTCCGGGATATTCCAGCTTCAGCACGGCACTTTCCTCGGCCGCAATCTCCAAAGCCTGCTCGTGCCGCAAACCACCGCATAGTGCGGCCAAGGCAGCCAGATGGACCGGCAGGCGGGCAACCCCGGGCGGAACTCCCTCGGTCAGGCGCTTGTTCTCGTGCTCCACCAGCCGCAAGGCCAGCGTAGTGCGAGGCAGTTGGAGCACTTCGACTAGATTGGAATGGAGGGAAAGCAGCGCCGCCATCATCAGGTAGAGCGGGTCCTCCCATTGGGGATTCTCCAACTGGCGGTCCACGATCGGGTTCTGGCCCGGCCCGGGCATCAGTGGCGTCGGGCGACGGGCCAAAGCCGCCGCGCGGTCCAGAATCTGGGTGAGGACTGCCCGGCGCTTGGCCGGAGAATCCAGATGATCCAGCAGCTTGGGTTCCGGCGGATCAAACAGGTCGGGCACGCCCGCTTCGCTAAACCCTCCGCTACACAACAGCCGCAACCATCCTTCTCCCTGCGTCGCCTCGCGCTCCAGCAGTAGCAGCCGCAACGGTGGTCCGCCCGCACGGGCTGAGTTTTGCGCCAGTTCGGCCAGCCAAACTCGCAGCGGTTCGACCAACGAGGCGGCATAGTCTACCACCACCAGCGTTGGCTTGGCCCAGCCCCACACAGAAAGGTTCTGCTGCGCGGCGAACCGGCGCAGTTCGCGTCCGCCCACAAAGCCCGCCCCCCACTGGTCAGGGTGCTCTTCGCGGAGGCGCTCCACCAATTCGATGGCCAGCCGAGTCTTGCCTGCTCCCGCACGGCCTTTGAGCGTCCGTACCGAAACGGGTTTGGATGAATGCAGCCACTCCCAAAGCGAATCCATGTCCGCCTCACGCCCCACTAATGGGATGCTGCGGCAATAGGGATTGAGCAGGTCAATCTCGTGGCGGATTTCCCGAAAGCGATTACCAGGAGGAATGAGCGCAAGGTAAGGAACACCCAAATTGACCGCGTTCCCGTCACCAGCAATCTGAACAATGACGGTATGCGAGCCGAGGCTCGTTGCCGTTTGCGTTGGTTGCTCGCCTTCTCCTGCCATGGGGTCTCCCTGCGAACTCAGTTTTCAATCCGACTGGCTGTAAGCGTATGAGCGCAGGTACTGAATGACCAGCTAAGAGACACCCTGCTTATAAAAGCAGAGGAATCCTACCGTGCCGTCAAGCACCGCTCTTTACGGAGCAGTCGGTTGATACGGCTTCACCCGCTGGAAGAAGGCCGCCGGCAATGCCTCCGCCCACAGGCGTGCGGCATTCGTCAGGCCGGGGGCGCTCAGGTGGACGCCGTCATAGCGGTCCACCGGGGCGAGGGTGTCGTAGTCCGGGCCGGGAAAGCAGAACGGGATTTCCCGGATCACCCGCTCCTGCACCTCGCGGATCGTCGTCCGGGTTCCCGGCGGATTGGCGCGGTTCACCACCACGGCCAGCTCGGGAAAACTCAGATCGCTGCGCGCCTGCGCCACCCAGGTCGCGTAATTGGCGAACACCTTCCCGCCGTCCGTTTCCGGCCAGTCGTTTTGCCCCTGATCGGCCAGAATCGCCCGGACGCCCGTGACCGCAGCGTAGCGCCGGAGGGCGTGGTACAGATTGATGTAGGGCATCCGCAGTTCCGACTTCACAAAGCTGTGCCCGAACGGCTCCCCGCGTGCCGATCTGGCCCAATGCTCCAGACTGGTGCCGCCAAACGCGGCATTCAGGAGCAGCACGGGAACATCCTGCGTCTGCGCGACCCGTTCCGCGAACTGCGCCCAAAAGTAGGTGCCGTGGCCGAAGGGCGCGGGGACCACCCCATCGGAAAAGTGCGTGCCCTGCGCCGGCGGGAGGAACTGCGGATCGGCGGTGCGTTCGTATTCGCGGCGCACCGCCCCGGAATCAGCCGGCCACGCGATGGTGTTCACGCGATCATCCGTCGTCGCGCCGGCGAGATTGGTGTCCCCGCCCTGCGCCACCGAATGGCCAACGACAATGAACACTTCGCCCACGCCCACCGGCTCCACGAACCCTTGCGACAGGTGGGATCCGACCACGCGTACCTCCAGCCGATACCAGCCGCCGGGCACGCGGAGGTATCCGTCGAAGTGGCCGTCCGACCGGTTAGTTCCCACCGGCTGCCAAGGCACCTCGTTCTTCGTGGAATCCACCGGCCTAGCCCGCGCTTCCACGATCCCGTTCGTCTGGCCACAGTCCCCGGTAATCGTTAACAGCGCGCTGGCGTCCAGGCCCCGTTGGTAAACAAGCCTGGCAACCGGCGAAGTCAGAACCATACCCCCGAGGGGCTGGGCCTCCCAACTCATCTGGTTAGTGCAGCCCAGCAGGCATGCGGCCACGAATCCGACGAAAAAAAGGAGGCGCAGCAGGCGCATGGGATTCGCAATATGGGCCGGTTCACCGCCCCGGCGCCGCCTTGCGCGGGCGTAGCCCGACAATCTCCACGAGCGCCTGTTGCAGCACCATCGCCTCGTCGAGGTCGCTGCTGACGAGCTTCACGTTGGCGTCCAGCAGCACCTCCATGGCGTGGATCAGTTCGGGCAGCTCGTAGTTGTCGGTCTGGCGCATCGCCTGGAACAGCACGAAGGGATGGCCGGCCAGCGGGTTGAAGCGCTTGTCGCCGGGCAGCGAATCCGCCGGGACGCGCTCCAGCTGCGACTTGAAGCTGTTGTAGTCGCGCGCCGGCTTCAGGACGCCCTGCTGACGCAGCTCCTTGAGCATGAGCAGCGCGCGGATCTTGGAGATGAGGCCGTAGAGCAGGCCGATCTCCGACTTCCGTTTGTCGGCGCCCGTGCGGATTTCCCAAAGCTCCTGGTCGAGCACGCGCATGAGCTTGCCCAGATCACGGTCGCCCAGCGCCTCCCCCAGCGCAAAGGCCTGCGCCAACTTCTGGCGCGTCGTCAGGGTCTGCACGTCGGTCAGGGTGATTTCGGGACGGTCCCCCAGATAAAGCGTGAGCTTTTCGACCTCGCTGGCCAAGGCACGAAGGTTGGGGCCGACCCGCGTGACAAGTTCTCCCAGCGCGTCGTCCGCGATATCCTTGCGGGCGGCCTTGATGAGCCGCAAGGCCTCGCCTTCGGCCCGGGAGGCCCAGTCCTTGTCGTCGGCGGAAAGTGCGGTGAACGGCTCGACCGAGCCCAGCTTTTCGACCGTCTTGAAGAACGACCGCCGTTTGTCGGGCTTGCCGCCGGAAATCAGCAGCCGCACGCCGTCCCAGCGGAACGCCTTCAGCTCCTCGGCAAACTCGGTGAGCGCCGCCGTGACCGCCGCGCTGGAGGAGGTGCGATCCTCACCCAGGAAGCTGCAATCCTTGAACCAGACCACCTTGGCGCCACCGAAAAAGGGCAGGGTGTTCAGGGCCTCGCGGAGACGGGACAGGCATTTGAGCGCCTCGGCGGTGTTCAGGGCGCTGGCATCCACGATCTCGTGGTCCATGCCGCCGAGTTCGGCGGACCACTGGTTAAACAGGGCCTGGGCGCGCTGTTTGACGGTGAAGTCATCATCGCCACAGACCAGCACCAAGGGTGCGGTCGTTCCCGGACTGGCCGCGACGCGTGCCATCAGGCCAGGCCGGACTCGCCGCCCTCTTCCCCGCCTTCCTTCTCCTCGCCGATGCGCGTGAGCACCTCGCTCATGTCCTCGACCTCGTGGAAGAGCTTGGTGGTGACGAAGATCGGCTTCTTCTGCATGGCGGCGAGCGCGAGGCAGTCGCTGGGACGGGCGTCGATTTCGACGAGTTTGGTGCCGAGCTCGTTCTCCTGCTTCAGGATCAGGCGGGCGAAGTAGGTGGCGTTCTTCAGTTCGGTGATGACCACGCGCTCCACCGAGATGCCGAAGCCGCTGAACATGCGGCCAATCAGGTCGTGGGTGAGCGGGCGTTCGTGGTGGGTGCCGCGCAGGGCCATGCCGATGATCGCGCCCATGTTGTGCTCAACCTGGATGACGAAGACCTTCTCGTCGTTGCCCACGAAGAGGGCGCACCCGCTGTTGGCGGGCAGCAGTCCACGGATTTGCACCGGCACTACGTCCTTCTTCATGCCCCAAGTGTGGAAGCCGCCCAAGGCGAAAGCAAGCGGGTGTGGGCGGGAAAAGTAACCTCTGCCTCACAAAAGGTGGCTTGCCTCCTGCCCGCCAAATTTTTCAAACTCGGCCCCCAGTTGCCGGCCATCGCTCATCTCACCGGCAGCGGCTGCCAAAACACATGCAGAAAGAAGAGCCCATTCAGCTGATCGGGACGGTGACCCAGGTGTTGCCGGGAACCATGTTTCGCGTCGGTTTGGTGAACGGCCACGTCGTGCTCGCCCACATTTCCGGCAAGATGCGCAAAAACTTCATCCGCATCAGCGTCGGCGACAAGGTGCAGGTGGAAATGTCGCCCTACGATCTCGGCAAGGCCCGGATCATCTTCCGCCAGGCCTGAGGCTGAAGTACGGTCGTCGGCACCCAAAACGCCATGATGGCCGTTCAGGCCCCCGCCGGCACGACCAGCCGGAACTTCGGAATCCGGACGATCACGCGGCGTCCCAAGGCGTCGAGCCCCAGATAGGCCCCCTCGGCCACCGCCGTGCGCGTGCCGATCACGTGGCGGCTGTTGTAGCTGAACTTCTCCCCCGGCGGGATCACCGGGGTTTCCCCGACCACGCCGTCGCCCTCGACGGTGAGCTGGGTGCCGTCGCCGTGGGTGACCACCCATTTGCGCCCGCGAATGGTGACACTCACGTCGCTGTCGTTGTGGATGCTCAGGTAGTAGATGAACGAGTGCGGACGCCCCGGCGACTGCTCCGGACGCAGCCGCTGGTAATGCAGCTGGTCGAGCGTCACTCGCAGGCCGGCAAGTTCCACGGGTAGCACGTTCACGTGTGGAACATACGAACCTCCCCCGCCCTGCACAATGGGCGAACCGGCTCATGGCGTCTCAGGACCGGCCCTAAGCGCAGGCATCCGCCAAAGCCCCATGCAGTTCCAGCACCTCACGCACAAAGGCGGGCAGCTCCTTCGCCGAAACCAGGCGGTTCTCCCGGCGGATCAGCAGGCTGCCACCGCAGCCTTCAAGGCTCCAGCCGGGGCGTTCCGAGAAGAAATCCAGCAGGGCTGGAGTGAAGAACAGCCGGATTTCGGGTTCCGACCAGCCCCACAGCCGGTAGCGGACGGAGAATTTGGGGTGGCTTTCGAAATCCACATCCACCCGGTCCAGCAGCTTGTCCACGATGCCTTCCGGGCTCAGATGGAACTGGGGCAGCTTCAAACCCCGCGAATGGATCAGCGCAAAGGTCTCCACCGGATAGGGCTCGGTCAGGCTTTGCTCAGGATTGTCGAAGAGCGGTGGGGAATCCCGATCATCATCGACCGACAAGGTGCGCGTCGGAATCGAGACCAGATGCTGCTGGCAGCGATGGGCCAGATAGAGGTCGAACTCCGGCCCGGTCCGCCCGAGCACATCCGCGATGTGCTCAGGCATCGCGAAGGGCGGCCGGGGCAGCCGTTCCGAATAGACGGACTTGAACCCCATCGTCCGGCCGGCGGCCACCCACGGTGCAGGATCACGGGCGAAGCAGAGCACCCACACCGCGATGAGGACGCCGGCGATGAGGATAATTGCCACTTCCCAGAGCGAGGAGTGGCTGCGATCGGCGGGTTGGCGGGAATACGTCAGCGCCCACAGCGCCGAAATCACCAGGGCGGCCAAGGCGATCACATTACGGAAGAACCGGCTCAGCATGGTTGGCCTCCCTTAGCTCGTGAGCAGCTTGAGCAATCCCGCCGTGCTTTTACGCGGGCTGACCAGGGCAAGCGTCATCCGTTCCGGCTGGAAAAAATCCCGGGCGGCGGCGCGCACTTGGGCCGGTGTCACTTTAGAAAGCTGGGCCTTGGTTTCAGCCGGCGCAAGGATCCGGCCGAAGCCCAGCCAATGCTCCCCGAGGGTCATCATGTGGTTCTCCGTGCCTTCGAGGCCGAGGTCGATCTGGCCCAGCACATAGTCGCGTGCCCGGCCAAACTCGGCGCGACCGGGCATCTCCTCCCGCAGCCGCCTCAGTTCACCGGCCAGCAACTGCAAGGTTTTGGTGAGCTGCCCGGTGTCCAACCCCGCGCTCACCACGAGATCCCCGCAATCGGCCCAGAAGCTGAGCGAGCTCTGGATGTTGTAGGTCAGCCCATGCTCCTCGCGGATCTTCTGGAACAGCCGCGAGCTCATATTTTCGCCAAGAATGACATTCAGCAGCCTCAGCGCGAAGCGTCGCTCGTCGTGCCGCGAGCAGGTCCGCAAGCCGAGGCTGAGGTTGGTCTGCTCCGTCTTGCGCGTCGCCAAGGTCACTGCGGGCGCCTTGGCCAGCGCCGGTTCGGTCTGGTCGTCGGGAGGGGTTCCGGGCCGGAAGGCTTTGGCCCGTTGGCTCACGAGTTTCACCAGTTCCGCGTGCTGCACATCGCCGGCGGCCGCAATCACGGTCGCGCCCGTGACATAGTGGCTGGCGAGGTACTCCCCGAAATGCTCGCGCCGGATGCCGTTGAGCGTCTTGACGGTGCCGATGACGGGCCGCCCCAGCGGATGCCCCGGGAACTGCGCACCATTCAGCAGGTCATGCACGTATTCCGCCGGCTGGTCGCGGTACATCGCCAGCTCCTCCTTGATCACATCGCGCTCCTTGGCGATCTCCGCCGGCGCAAAGGCGGAGTTGAGGAACATGTCGAGCAGCACGTCGAGCAGCTCGGGGAGCCGGTCGGCCCGCGCGCGGCTGTAAAAACAGGTGTGCTCCTCGTCGGTGAAGGCGTTCAGGTAGCCGCCAATGCCCTCGACGGCCTGGGAAATCTGCGCCGCACTGCGCCGCCGCGTGCCCTTGAAGAGCATGTGCTCGATGAAGTGCGAGATGCCGTTCAGCGGGGCCGGTTCGTGGCGTCCGCCTACGCCGACCCACACGCCCAGCGAGACGCTGGCCATGTGCGGCATGTGGGCGGTGAGCACGGTTATGCCGTTGGGAAGTCGGGTCGATTGATACACGGGGATTTAATTAACCACGGATTTCACGGATTCCACGGATGCGTGAAGTTGCGCTTCGCGGGCGGTGTACGTCTTGATTCCACCAAAAGGAGCCATCCGATGGAGGCCGATGAGCCTTCATGAATCCGGACGCATGGTCCATGCGCATGCGCCCTTCCCCCTCACCCCGGCCCTCTCCCTTGGGGAGAGGGAGAATCATCGTCCGCCTTTTTGGCGAAAAATCCGGTGCGGAAATGGTCAGACGCGCCACCGAAGAATCAGCCAGGCCACCCGGCTGCCCCCTCTCCCCGAGGGAGAGGGTTGGGGTGAGGGGGAAGGGAGCGTTCATCCATCCAAAGCTCCCGCTGATGGGGCGAGACCGCTGCCATCCGTCCTTATTGCGGTTACAGCATTTATGGAAGGGCTTCAAAATCCGTGTCATCCGTGCAATCCGTGGTGGGTGCTCCTTCAGCGATAGGCCGCCGGCACCTGGTCCGGCACCCCGACGGTACGACGGTAGTCCACGATCCACTTCACCGCCTGCGCCGGATCATCCGTCACCCGCAACAGGTCCAGATCGCCCGCCGAGATCGTGCCGGCCGGTACGAGCGTGGCGGACATCCAGTCAAACATGCCTTTCCAGAACGTGGAACCGAACAGGATGATCGGGAAGGCCGGGATGCGCTGCGTCTGCACCAGTGTCACCACCTCGAACAGCTCATCCAGCGTCCCGAAACCACCGGGCATATAGACAAAGCCCATGCTGTACTTCACCAGGCAGACCTTGCGCGTGAAGAAGTAGTGAAAGTTGATTGGCAGGTTCGCGTACCGGTTTCCCTTCTGTTCGAAGGGGAGCTCGATGTTCAGCCCGACCCTCGGCACGGTCTTCGGCCTTGCACCGCCCCGGTTGGCCGCCTCCATGATGCCGGGTCCGCCCCCGGTCACGATCGAGATCTTTTCTTTGGAGAGCCCCTCGCCGATGGCGACGGCGGCCTTGTAATAGACATCTTCCGGTTGGGTCCGGGCCGAGCCGAAGATCGTCACGGCCGGCCCCAGTCGGGACAGCGTGTCGAACGACTCGACAAACTCGGCCATGATCTTGAAGACGCGCCACGGATCCTCGCTCATGCGTGAGGCTTGTGTTTCAGGCATGGCGTAGAGGGTAAGGAAGGCGGCGCGCAGCGCAACCCAGTAGGTCGGGCCGCCGGCCCGACAGGTATGACGGGCTGCCAGGCCGGCGTTTCGGACGCTGCTGCGGGCTGGCAGCCCGCAGTACATGTCGGGCCGCCGGCCCGACCTACTCATTGTGAACAAACCTTGCCCGCGCCGGTCTCATGCCTACGCTTGCCGCCACAAAGAACTCTCCCCCGTCATGACCACCGAAGAAGCCATCCAACGTTTCCGCGAAATCTACGCCGCCGTCCGTAACGAGATCGGCCGGGTCATGGTCGGCCAGGACGCCATCGTGGACGGCACGCTCACGGCCATCCTCGGCGGTGGCCACGTGCTGCTGGAGGGCGTACCCGGCCTCGGCAAGACGCTGCTGGTTCGCACGCTCAGCGAGGTGCTGGAGCTCAGCTTCAGCCGCATCCAGTTCACGCCCGACCTGATGCCCGCCGACATCCTCGGCACCAACCTGGTCATGGAAGGGCCCGACGGCCGCCGCTCCTTCGAATTCCAGAAGGGCCCGGTGTTCGCCCACCTCGTCCTGGCGGACGAAATCAACCGCGCCACGCCCAAGACACAGTCGGCCATGCTGGAGGCCATGCAGGAGAAGCAGGTCACCGCCGGCGGCGCGAACCGTCCGCTGCCCAAGCCGTTCTTCGTGCTGGCGACGCAGAATCCCATCGACCAGGAAGGCACCTATCCCCTGCCCGAGGCGCAGCTCGACCGCTTTTTCTTCAAGCTCATCGTCGGCTATCCGACCCGCGCGGAGATGACCGAGGTGCTCAACCGCACCACCGAGGGCGAGAAGGTCACGCCCACCAAAGTGCTCGACGGCCCCGGCCTCATCGCTCTCCAGCAGCTCGTGCGCGAGGTGCCCATCGCCAGCCACGTGAAGGATTACGCCGTGCGCCTCGTGCTGGCCACGCACCCGAAGACCGAGACCGCCGCGCCGATCACCAACCAGTACCTGCGCTTTGGCGCCAGCCCGCGTGGTGCCCAGGTGCTCACGCTGGCCGGCAAGGTCCGGGCGCTCACCCAGGGCCGCTTCAATGTGAGCTTCGATGACATCGCCGCCGTCGCCCCCGCGACGCTGCGCCACCGGCTCATCCCGAACTTCGAGGCCGAAGCCGAAGCCGTCACCACCGACCTCATCATCTCGCAGATCCTGAAGGATGTGCCGCGGGATGCGGGGGTGATGGCGTAAGGGCTTTATGAAAATGTTGTCATCCCGTCATGCCAAATTGCTAAAAGACGGGGAATTGCTCAGAAAGAAAATTGTTCGCCTTCAAATCCAATGGCCAAGAAAGCCGTACAGTTATACCGCAAATGATGGCGTTGAGTTAACTAGCACGCCTGAGGCTTTCCAAAAAAAAGTTGAGTCTCTAGAAATTGAAACCCTCCGCTGGTTTAGTTTTATCAAGCAAGACGTCTGTCCGTTTCTTTTTGCCGCACCAAAAGGTGATTTGGCCAAGTGGATGAGCGCAACGATAACTTTGCTGCGAGAGCAATCGAAGTTTTTTGAAGAGCGACTTGCAGAGTCATTTGATCGAGCACTTACTTTAATTCGCGCTGTTCCTGTTGGAGACTTAGATCCAAAACCCATAAAGGCTCCGAAGGTTACGAGCCATATTGCAAACTCTGCGTTCATTATGATGTGGATGGACAAAAACCACCCTGAACTGGAGGACGTTGCCGACACGATTAAGCAGGTCTGTCGCCGGTTCGGCATCAATGCCGTACGAGCAGATGATGTCGAGCACCAAGACAGAATCACTGATGTGATTTTGAAGCACATCAGTGACTCCGAATTCCTAATTGCGGATCTGACCGGCGAGCGACCCAATGTTTATTACGAAGTAGGCTACGCTCATGCGATCGGCCAACGTCCGATCCTTTACCGCAAGGAAGGTACGAAGCTACACTTCGACCTCTCCGTTCACAACGTTCCTGAGTATCGCAACCTTACACAGTTCAAGGAGCTGCTGGAAAAGCGCCTGGAAGCGATGACCGGTAAAAGCCTGAAAGCCTGAACCTTGGGCTTCTACCGAGTGAGGTAAGCGAGCAATCCCCTTGATGAGTCAGCCTTGGAAATCAGCTTGCCGATGAAGGCCAAAGGCCTGGTCACAAGCCAGCCCAAGGCAAAGCGAGGAACGAGCGACGCCTTGGGTGGTGGACGGAAAATCGGTCAGCTCTGAAGGAGCGACACAAAGCGTCTGGACAGATTGGTTGGGCCGCCCTCGCAGGGCTTTGATCGTAGGGGCACTGAACCCAGGGCGGCGCCGGACTTCGTCCAGCTTGCCCTGGGCTGGCTTGCGGCCGGGCCTTCGGCCCTCCGAAGGGCGCACATCTTTTCATCCTGGGAGTCCTATGTTTTGTTTCTATCCGTGCGAATTCCGAACCGGGAAAAGAAGGCGAGGGCATAGAAAAGGAGCGCGGACGGTCTCGTCCGCGAGGCGGCCATATCCTGACGGCGTGGTCACGCGGATGAGACCATCCGCACTCCGTATCATCCGCCGGAGCGACGATGGAAAGATGCGCCCTTTTCAAAAGGGGCCTTGTGGGAGACCCTCGAATCTAAAATCAATGCTGAGCATGGCAGTGGCCATGCTCAACCAGGCATCGAAGCCATGATCCGCACCTTTTCCCTCCGCTTTCGCCAGCGTTTCAGGCGTCTCCGCGGGGGTACTTTGGCGGCGTGCGCCGATGCCCTGCCACGTGTCATTGGTAGGTCCCGGGTGCTGGTGGCGGTTTGCCTCCTCCATGGCCTGACAGGATTGACCAAAGTTCAAGCACGAGACCTGAAGCCCGGAGCAGCGAGTCAGACTATCAACCTCGGGCTTTCGTTCTTGGCGCGCGACGCGGTGGCCTGGAAGGAGGAACACAATTGTTCTTCCTGCCATCATGCGGCACTCGTCGTCTGGTCGATGAACGAGGCGAAGCTGCACGGCCACGCCGTCGATGAAGCGGTCCTGGCGGACATGACGCGCTGGCTGACCGAAGCGGGCGCGGGCAAGTTCAACTACGAGCGGCCCGCCGCCGCACCCAAGGCGCTCAATCCCAAGGCAATCTATTACTCGCTCGGGCTGAACTCCGTTCCTGGCCTCAACCCGGTGCAGCGTGAGGCCCGAAGCCGCCTGCTCGATACCGTGAAGGCGGATCAGACGGAGAACGGTTCCTGGTCCGCCTGGCCCGATACGCGTCCACCGATTTTGTCGCACTCCGGTGAGACGATGACCGCCCTCGCCTGCCTGGCCCTACTGCCCACCGCCAACGCGGGAGACGGCACCGCCCGGGCCGCGGTGGACAAGGCCGTCGAGTGGTTGAAGGCCACCGATAGCGATAACGACCCGCAGTCAACCGCACTGCGATTGGTGCTTTGGACCCGTCTGAAGAGGCCCCATACGGAATGGGCTCCCCTCGCCCGCCTCATCCAAAAGCGGCAGAATCGCGATGGAGGCTGGAGCCAGACCGCCGGCGGCCCGAGCGATGCCTGGGCCACCGGCCAAGCCCTTTACGCCTTGAGCCTTGGCGATCGCGACAAAGCGGACCCGGCGATTCAGCGCGGTCGCGCCTTCCTCGTCAAAACCCAGCGCAAGGACGGCTCCTGGCCCATGATCTCCCGGCCAACGAAGCCGGGCGGCGCGGGATCCGACAGCCTCATTCCCATCGTTGGCGGCGGCAGCGCCTGGGCGGTCCTCGGATTGGCCAGCAGCGAAAAGGTCGCCGCCGCCGGGGCACCTGCGGCCAAGCTCTCATCCTCCAGATAGGCTTTTGCCGGGAGGAGCGCCGGCTCACGTCACGTCGACAAGCCGAGCCGCAGGGCGAAATCAGGGGGGAAAGTTACGAGATTGTCATACCCATTTGGCCCCGCCATTGCTTAGAGTTACAACATGGCCCTCCCTCTTTCGTCGATTGCCACCCGCGCAGGCATGATGGATTCGCGACCGACCGCCCCTTCGTCGGGCTCATGCGCCTCAAGTTCCTGGACGGGAACGGCTTTGGCGCTGCTGGGGCTTTTGCTGTTCACGCCGCTGGCGCAGGGGCAGGTCAACGTGCTGATGCATCACTACGACCTGATGCGGCACGGGGCCAACCTGGCCGAAACCCAGCTGACGCCGTCGAATGTGAATGCCACCGGCTTTGGCAAGCTCTTCAGCCGCAACGTGGACGGCTATGTCTATGCCCAGCCGCTGGTGCTCACGGGTGTGAACGTGCCGGGCAAGGGCGTGCATGATGTGGTCTTTGTGGCCACGGAACACGACAGCGTCTACGCCTTCGACGCCAATGACTCGGCCGGCGCCAACGCCCAGCCCCTCTGGCAGGTCAGCTTTCTGAATGCCGCCGCCGGCGTCACCACGGTGCCAAGCGGGGATGTGGGCAGCAGTGACATCGTGCCGGAAATCGGCATCACCAGCACGCCCACCATCGATGCGACCGCAGGCACGATCTACGTGGAGGTGAAGACCAAGGAGCCGGGGACGAAATATGTGCACCGTCTGCACGCGCTGGACGTGACGACCGGCGCGGAGCGTTCGGGCAGCCCGGTGGTCATCACGGCGACGGTGAAAGGCACGGGCGACGGCAACAACGGGGCCGGCTCCGTTCCCTTCAACCCGTTGCGGCAGATGAACCGGCCCGGCCTGGCCCTGTTCCAGCCGGCCGGCCAGACCAACCCGTTGGTTTACATCGCCTTCGCCTCCCACGGGGACAACGGTCCTTACCACGGCTGGATACTGGCCTATGACTCGGTGACGTTGAAACAGGTCCAGGTTTACAACACGACTCCCAATGGCGGGTTGGGCGGCATCTGGATGGGCGGCCTCGGGCCGGCGCTGGATGCCGATGGCAACATGTACGTCATCACGGGCAACGGCACGTTCGGCGCGTCCGGCCAGAACTACGGCGACAGTTTCCTCAGGCTGAGCACTGGCGGGACAAATCTCACGCTGACCGACTACTTCACGCCCTTCAACCAGGATGCCCTCAACGCCGCCGACGCCGACCTCGGCTCCGGTGGCGTCGTCGTCCTGCCGGACGAGGTGGGCAGCGTGGCCCATCCCCACCTTTGCGTCGGTGCCGGTAAGGAGGGCAAGATCTACATCCTCGACCGGGACAATCTCGGACACTTTCAGGCGAACAATGACTCCCAGATTGTGCAGTCCCTGCCCGGCGTGATCGCCGGCACGTGGGGAACGCCGGCCTATTACAAAAGGCGGATGTACTTCATCGGCTCGGGCGATGCCATGAAGATGCTGCCCTTTGCCAGCGGTAAGCTGACCGGCACGGTCCAGAGCCAGACGGCCAACGGCTTCGGCTATCCCGCGGGCACGCCCAGCATCTCCGCCGACGGCGACACGAATGGCATCGCCTGGGCGATCGACTTCGGGGCCTACGGCAGCCGCGGTCCATCCGTCCTGCACGCCTACGACGCCGAAAACCTCACCAAAGAGCTCTACAACAGTGCCCAGATGGGCAGCCGCGACGTGCCCGGCCCGGCGGTGAAGTTCACCACGCCCACGGTCGCGAATGGCAAGGTCTTCGTCGGCACCGCCAACACCCTGGCCGTATATGGTCACGGGCAGTGGGTCGCCGCTCCGGTGGTCTCGCCCAACGGGGGCGTCTTTCAGAACTCGGTCCAGGTCACCCTGTCCGATCCCACGCCGGGCACGGACCTCCGCTACACCACCGACGGCACCCCGCCGAGCCCCACCTCGACGCCCTACAGCGGGCCGTTCACGCTGACGGCCACCACGGCATTGAAGGTCCAGGCTTTCAAGGTCGGCTATGCCGACAGCGAAGTCGTGACCGCGACCTTCTTCAACAGCAACTCGGTGGGCACCGGCAAGGGTTTGCAGGGCGAGTATTTCTCCAACCAGGCGAAGACGTTCAACGGAACCGCCACCCTGGTCCGGACGGATCCCACGGTGAACTTCGACTGGGGCAACGGCTCGCCTGACCCGCTGATTTCGGTCGACACGTTCACCGTGCGCTGGACCGGGCAGGTGGAGGCCCAGTTCAGCGAGACCTACACGTTCACGACGACCTCGGACGATGGCGTGCGCCTGTATGTCAACGGCCAGAAGATCATCGACGAATGGATTGATCAGGGGCCGACCGACTGGACCGGCACGATCGCCCTCCAGGCCGGGAAATTTTATGACATCCGCATGGAATATTATGAAAACGGCGGCGGTGCCGTCGCCAAGCTGGCCTGGAGCAGCCCCTCGACCACCCAGACGATCATTCCTACCAGCCAGCTCTACCTGCCGAACCAGTTGCCCTCGGTCGCACTGACGTCCCCCTCCCCTGGCTTCACGGTCGCCGGGCCGGCCAGCGTGACCCTCGCCGCGACCGCGACCGATGCCGACGGACAGGTCGCCAAAGTCGTCTTCTACGATGGAAGCTCCGCGGTTGGCACACTGACCAACGCCCCTTACACCCTGACGGTCCCCCGGCTGGCCGTCGGCTTTCACAGCCTGAGCGCGGTGGCCACCGACGACCGGGGCGCCACGAACAAGTCCGCCACCGTCACCGTCAGTGTGACCGCCGGCAGCGGACGCCGCTTTGGCCTGACCACCCGTCCGCAAGCGCAGCCCTATCTCGGCCTGCCCACCGATGGCAATTCGGCCATGCCCGCGTTGCTCTCGCAAACCGGCACGTTCTTCGACGTCACGACCCTCGCGCCGGCCACCGGCCTGATTCCTTACACGGTCAATTCGCCGTTCTGGTCGGATGGCGCCCGCAAGCTGCGATGGCTGGTGGTGCCTTATGATGGTGGTGCGCTCCGGCCGGCACAGCAGATCCAGTTTTCGGCGGAGACCAACTGGGTTTATCCGGCCGGCTCCGTATTCGTGAAGCACTTCGACCTGCAGACGAACGAAACCGACCCGGCCTCTTTCCGCCGCCTCGAAACCCGAGTGCTGGTCAACTCCACCAACGGCGTCATCTTTGGCGCCACGTACCGTTGGCGGCCCGACTACAGCGATGCCGACCTGGTCACCAGCAGCCAGACAGAGGACATCGTCATCGCGACGGCCACGGGCGTGCGCACGCAGCAGTGGTATTACCCCAGCCGCACCGACTGCATCACCTGCCACACCCCGCAAGCGGGCGGAGTGCTCGGCGCGTCCAAGACCCGCCAGCTCAACGGCGACCTGCTGTATGCCGGCAGTGGTGAGACCGATAACCAGCTCCGCACCCTGAATTCCGTCGGCCTGTTTTATCCCGCATTGGACGAGGCCACACTCCCCACCTACCCCGTCGTGGTGCCGGTGACGGACACAACTTCGTCGCTGGATTTGCGCGCCCGCTCATTCCTCGATGTCAACTGCGCCTACTGCCACCAACCGGGTGGCGTGCGCGCGAACTTCGACGCCCGTTTCACCACTCCGCTGACGAATTCCGGCATCATCAACGGCCCGGTCATCGCCGATCTCGGTGTGAGCGGCACCCACGTTGTCACGCCGGGAGACCAGTTGCGCTCTGCCATCTGGCAACGGGTGGGCACCACCACCGCGCTGGTAAAGATGCCGCCGCTGGCCCGCAACGAGATCGACACGGCCGCGCACGACCTGCTGGCCGCGTGGATTGACAGCCTCGTGGGGTCCGCGCCGGCACTGCAGGCGTCGAGCCAGAATGACGCGATTGTCTTTTCCTGGACCTTCAATGCGGCCTCGGCCAACGGTGGCAATTTCTATCTCGAATTCGCCGACAGCCTCGCCCCGGACGCCGTCTGGACGCTCGGTCCGGCTCCCACCACGAACGGTGACCAGAACACCGTCACGGTTCCGACCACCGGCTCCAGTCGTTACGCCCGATTGGTCAGCCAGGCGCCGGCACAGTAAACTGAAAACCGAAAACTCCGTCCCCAGCAGGCTTTCCTGCCGCCGATGTTCATTGCCCGTCACTGCGGTTTCGCGCGTCTCCTGCTGGCGCTGCTGCTGGCGTGGCCGGCCGCGATCCGCGCACAGTTGAGCTACACGAACGACGGGGCCGCGATCACCATCACGGGCTATGCCGGGTCCGACACCGTGCTGACGGTCCCCGATAAGCTTGACGGCCTGCCGGTCACGGCCATCGGGGACGATGCCTTCGCCAGCTCCGCACTGACCGACATCCAGCTCGGGACCAATATCACCCTCATCGGTAGCGGGGCGTTCGCGGAATGCTATGGGCTGACGAGCCTCACCATTCCGGCGGGTGTGACGGTAATCGAGCCGGACGCGTTCTCCGATTGTTATGGCCTGACCAACGTCACCCTTCCCGATGGGCTGACGGATATCGGCGACGGGGCGTTCGCCTTCTGCACCGGCCTGGCCGGCGTCAGCATTCCCAATTCCGTGACCAACCTCGGGATCGGGGCGTTTATGGACTGCCGCAGCCTGACGAACCTCGTGTTGGGCACGGGCATCACCGTCATCGGCGATCAGGCGTTTCAGGATTGCACGAGCCTGCCGGGCGTGGTGATTCCCGACAGTGTGGTCAGCCTCGGATACCAGGCCTTCGCGGAGTGTTACGGGCTGAGCGAGGTGACGCTCGGCCGCAGCCTGGACAGCATTAGCGACGGGGCGTTCATTGATTGCATCCTGCCCGAAGTCTCGGTCCCTGCGAGCGTGACCAGCATCGGGATCTCCGCCTTTTCGGGTTGCCAGGCAGTCACCGTGGAATCGCTCAACGCCTTCTACAGCAGCCTGGACGGGGTGCTCTTCGACAAGGCCCAGACGCTGCTGATCCAATATCCGCTGCATCGGGCGGGAAGCTACACCGTCCCCGAAGGGGTCACGGCCATCGGCGACTATGCATTCCAGCATTGTCGCGCGCTTACCGCCGTCAGCCTACCCGACAGTGTCAGCAGCATCGGCGACGAGGCGTTCCAAAAGTGTACCCTCCTCACCGGCATCCGGCTGGGCGCCGGCCTCACCAGCATCGGCAACCTGACGTTCCAATATTGCATCGCCCTGACCAACCTGACCCTGCCCGACGGCGTCACGAACATCGGCATCTCGGCGTGTTACTTCTGCACCCATCTGGCCGACGTCACGCTGCCCCGGGGCCTGGCCGCCATCCCGGATTCCGCGTTCTACAACTGTCCCGCCCTGACCCGGGTCACCATCCCCGAAGGGGTCTCGGACATCGCGGAGTTCGCGTTCTTCGGCTGTTTCGGCCTCACCAATGTCGTGCTCCCCGAGACCCTGACGCATATCGGTGACGAGGCGTTTTACTACTGCACCAGCCTCCCGCAGGTGACGATCCCTGCCGGAGTCACCGAACTCGGGGACGCCGTGTTTTCCGACTGTGACAGCCTGCAACAGGTGTTTTTCCAGGGCGACGCGCCCAGCGCCAACCCGGATCAGTTCGACGGCAATGCCAATACCACGGTCTATTATCGCCCAGGCACCCTTGGCTGGGGCGACATGTTCGCGAGTCACCCGACTGCGGTGTGGGATGTCCAAATCGTGACCAATGATGGCGTCTTGGGGGTCCGGGAGGCGAAATTCGGGTTTAACATCACCGGAACCGCTGGCCTGCCCTTTGTCATCGAAGCTGCCGCCGACCTCTCCAGCCCGGCTTGGATGCCCCTGAGCACCAATATCCTGACTGGCAGTCCGGCTTACTTCGGCGACTCGCAATGGACGAACAATCCGATCCGGGTGTATCGCCTCCGGATGCCCTGAACGGGAGGTCGGCCCTCAAGTATTAAGTGCTTCCGCCGCTGTAAATCCCCTCAGGCGGCATTTTCTGCACGCCCTGCCTCCCGTGTGCGCTCTTTGCCTAGTGATCAGTGAATTGGGGAGGCAAAACCTTCCCATAAGCACTTAGACTCGTGCGTAACCTGTTGCAAATAGGTTAATTACTCCAATGGCACATGCGCTGCTTGAAGGCCGGAGCGATGTTTTCCATCGGTCATTTCAACTTCGGCAGTCTGCGTCGAGCAGCATTCTTGCGGGCAGTCCTCTTTGCCGCGCTTGTGCTGACGCTGGTCACGACGACCAGCCTTCTGGGTGAAGGAACGAACGCGTTCCCACTCCTCCAAACGAGCACCGCGCCCGCGGTCGGACTGCCACCTTCTCCCTCCCTCATCCTCCCGCTGGTCCGCCTCCTCGGCGCACTGGCGCTGATGGTCGCCCTGCTCTTTGGCGTGCAATGGTTTGTGCGGAACAGCCGCCGCCTCGGCCTCAAACGGGCCGGCACCGCGCGCCTGAACGTGCTGGAGGTCAAATCGCTCGGTCAGCGGCATTCGCTGTACGTCGTCGGCTACGAACGCCAACGGCTGCTGCTGGCGACCTCGCCCACCGGCGTGACGCTGCTGAGCCAGTTGCCCGAGGCCACCGTCGAGGCCAGCGACGCTCCGGCACCGAGCGTCTCCTTTGCCGATACCCTGCTGCAAACCCTTGGCCGCCGCTAATACCTCTTCCGTGAAGTCCGTCCTTTCCAAAATCCTCCGCGCGCTGAAAGCCTCCTGGCTGCGGTACTACTTGCTATTCCTCGCGCTGGTGGTCTTCGGCGTCATGGTAACCCACGCCCAGGGCGTGACTTCCGCCCCCGCCTCCACGCCGTTCCGCTTCAACGTCGGCGTGGACACCGGTTCTCAGCCGCAGGATGTGGATGTCGCGATCAAGGTCCTCTTCGTGATGACCCTGCTCACGCTGGCTCCCTCCATCGTGCTGCTGATGACCTGCTTCACCCGCATCGTGATCGTGCTGTCGTTCGTCCGCTCCGCGTTGTCGCTCCAGGGCACCCCGGCCAACCAGATCCTCATCGGCCTGTCGCTGTTCATGACCTACTTCATCATGCAGCCGGTCTGGAACCAGATCGACCAGACCGCCATCCAGCCCTACATCGCCAAGCAGATCTCCAGCGATGAGGCCATGGACGCCGCCGCAAAGCCGCTGCGCTCGTTCATGCTGAAGCAGACCCGGGCCAAGGATGTGGAACTGTTCGCCGAACTGGCCCGCCTGCCGGCCACCGAACCGGCCGTGCTGCCCCTGCGCGTGGTGGTTCCGGCGTTCATCATCAGCGAGCTGCGGACCGCCTTCCAGATGGGCTTCCTGCTCTTCGTGCCCCTGGTGCTGATCGACCTCGTCGTTGCCACCGTGCTGATGAGCATGGGCATGATGATGATGCCGCCCGCCACGGTGGCGCTGCCCCTGAAAATCCTCCTTTTTGTGCTCGTGGACGGCTGGGACCTGGTGGTCCGGTCGCTGATCCTCAGCTTCGGCAGCTAGCCCGCCGCCCACGCGCACTGATGCCCCTCCCATGACTCCCGAATTTGCCACCGAACTGATCAAGGCCATGATTCTCCAGGCTGCCGCCCTGGCGGTCCCGATGCTGCTGACCGCCATGGCCATCGGTCTCGCGGTCAGCCTGTTCCAGGCCGTCACCTCGATCCAGGAACAGACGCTGACCTTCGTGCCCAAAATGGTCGGCATCTGTGTCCTCACCGTGATCCTGCTGCCCTGGATGCTGCGGACCACCATCGAGTTCACCACCTCCGTCATCCAGAAGATGCCCCAGATGGTTCACTGATCGGCCCCGGCATATGCTCTATCAGGACCTGACCAACTGGATGTATGTGTTCGTGCGGATCAGCGCGCTGCTGCTCGCCCTGCCGATTTTCACGGCGACACCGGTGCCGGTCCTCATTCGCGTCGCCCTGTGCGGTCTGACGGCGGCGGTGATCTCCCCCACGCTGCCCTCCGCGCCCCCGATGCCGGCCACGATCTGGGGGCTGTTCAGCCTGTTTTTCTCAGAAGCCAGCGTCGGCCTGCTGCTGGGGTTTGTCTGCCGGTTCGTGTTTTACGCCGTGGAACTGGCGGGCGGGCTCATTTCGACCGAAATGGGGCTCTCGATGTCCACCATCTTCAATCCCCTCGCCCCCAGCACCACCCCGCTGACCAGTGCGACGCTCTACTGGCTGGCGGTGGTGATGTTCCTCTCGCTGGACCTGCATCACTGGATGCTGGCCGGCCTGCAGCAGAGCTACCTGGTGGCCCCCATCGGCGGCATCCACCTGAAGGAAGCTCTGCTATATGACGTGATCCTCCGGAGCGGCCGCATCTTCGTGATCGCCCTGCAGATCGCCGCGCCGGTCATGGCCGTCTCCTTCCTGGTGACGCTGGTCTTCGCCCTGCTGGGCCGGGCGGTGCCGCAGATGAATGTTTTCTACGAGGGCACGACCGCGCGTTCGCTCGCGGGGCTGCTCACGTTCGGGGTGACCTGCACCCTCATGGGCCAACACATCGCCAACTACCTGCGCCGGCTGCCGGCCGACCTGATGAAAGTCGCCCAGCTGCTCGGCACGGCCTGATCCCATGGAGACCATCCTGTGAGCGAACACGCCGGAGAAAAAACAGAGCTGCCAACGCAGCGGCGGCTGGATGAGGCGGTCAAGAACGGCCAGTTCGCCCGCAGCGCCGAGGTCCAGACGGTCTTTGTCCTCTTCGCGGCCCTGCTGGCGCTCCAGTTCACCGGCTCGGACCTGTGGAACCGGCTGTCGCACGCGCTGATCCGGATGTTCAGCCACCTGCACGACACCCCGCTCTCGGCCAACCTCCTCCAGCGCTATGCGATTGACGGCGGGCTGGTCTTTGCCGCCTGCGTCGCCCCGATCGTGCTGGCCACCATGGTGGGCGGCATACTGGCAGGCAGCATTCAGAGCCGCTTCCAGACCGCTTCGGAAGCCCTGACCATCAAATGGGAACGGCTCAACCCGATGACGGGCTTCCAGCGGATCTTCTCCACCAAGTCCCTCGCGCCCACGGCCCTTTCCTGCCTCAAGCTGGCGGGCATCATCACGCTCTCCTATTCGCAGGTGAAGAAGGTGCTGGATGACCCGATCTTTCACACGGTGGTGGACATCCAGCGCATCGGCACCTTCCTCGCGGGAGCCGCCTACCATGTATTTCTGACCATCGCCTCCGTGCTGATGATGCTGGCCTCAATCGACTACGGCTACCAGCTCTGGCGCACCGGCCAGGACCTCATGATGACGAAGGAAGAGGTCAAGGAGGAGATGAAGGGCACGGAAGGCAATCCGCACGTGAAGGCGAAGATGCGCCGCCGCCGCCAGCCCAAATCCACCCGGCAGATGCTGCTCGATGTCCCCAAGGCCGACGTGGTGCTGACCAACCCGACCCACCTCGCCATCGCGCTGCGCTATGACCGCAAGACGATGAAGGCGCCGCAGATCATCGCCAAGGGCTCCCGCCTCAACGCGCTCCGTATCCGCGAGATCGCCAAGCAGCACCAGGTGCCCGTGATCGAGAACAAGCCGCTGGCGCGCATGATGTTTAAGTACGGCCGCGTGGGCGGCGAAGTCCCGGCGCAGCTCTTTGCGGCCGTGGCCGAAGTCCTCGCCTACGTGTACCGCACCAACCGCTACCGCTACTACGCGGAGCTCAACCAATCCTGACCTGTGGCGGCCAAATCCGATCAATCCTTCCTGCGGTTTTTCAAGCAGAGCGATCTCTGGCTGGTCGTCGGCGTGTTCAGCACCGTGCTGATGCTGGTGCTGCCGGTCCCGCCGCTGCTGCTGGACCTGCTGCTGAGCGTAAGCATCGCGCTCGCGCTGCTGATCCTGCTGATCATCCTCTACGTCAAGGATCCGTCGGATTTCAGCGGCTTCCCCTCGCTCCTGCTGTTCACGACGCTCTTCCGGCTGGCGCTCAACGTCGCCTCCACGCGCCTGATCCTGCTCGACGGCTTCGCCGGCCACATCATCGAGGCCTTCGGCAATTTCGTGGTCCGGGGCAACTATGTCGTCGGCCTGGTGGTCTTCCTGATCCTGGTGCTGATCAACTTCGTGGTCATCACCAAGGGCGCAGGGCGCATCGCCGAGGTGGCCGCGCGCTTCACCCTCGACGCCATGCCCGGCAAGCAGATGGCGATCGATGCCGAACTCAATGCCGGCATCATCAATGAGGCCGAGGCCCGCGCCCGCCGGCGCAAGGTGGAGCAGGAGGCGGACTTTTACGGCGCGATGGACGGAGCGAGCAAGTTCGTCCGCGGTGACGCCATCGCGGCGGTGCTGATCACGCTGATCAACGTGCTCGGCGGCTTCGCCATCGGCATCGCCCAACGCGGCATGAGCGTGAACGACGCGCTCCAGCGCTTCACCCTGCTGTCCATCGGTGACGGCCTGGTCTCCCAGATCCCGGCGCTCATCACCTCGATGGCGGCCGGCATGCTGGTGACCCGGGCCGCCTCCAAGGACAGCCTGGGCAAGGAACTGGGCCGGCAGCTGCTCTACTACCCGCGCGCCATGACGATCCTCTCGGTAATGCTCGGGGTGTTTGCCATTGTGCCCGGCCTGCCGATGCTGCCGTTCCTCGTGCTGTCGGTCGCCACCGGCTATCTGGCCGTGCACCTGCACAAGCAGGCTCCGGCAGTGGCCGAAGCCGAAGCCGCCGAAGCCGCCAAGTCAGGCAAACCAGCCGCCGCTGGAGCCCCCGGGACTCCGGGTGCCGCCGCTGCCCCGGGTGGTGCCGGCGAAAAATTGGAAACCCTGCTGACCCTCGACGCCCTGCAGATCGAGCTGGGTTACGGCCTCGTCAGCCTGGCCGACACCCGCAAGGGCGGCGACCTGCTGGAGCGGGTGACGGGGGTGCGGCGCACGTTCGCCCAGGAGATGGGCATCATCATCCCGCCCATCAAGCTCCGCGACAATCTCCAGCTCGGCGCCAACGACTACCGCTTCGTGCTGAAGGGCAGCGCGGTCGCCACCGGTGCCCTCATGCCGGGTCACTGGCTGGCCATGAACGCCACCAACAGCCGCCTCCAGCTCAAGGGTGTGCCCACCGTGGAACCGGTGTTCCAGCTGCCGGCCACCTGGGTCACCGACGTGGAGCGCAAGAACGCCGAGGTTGGCGGCTTCACCGTGGTGGATTCCGCGTCCGTATTGGTCACACACCTCTCCGAGACTCTGCGCCGCCATTGCCACGAGGTGCTCAGCCGCCAGGATGTCCAGAACCTGCTCGACAACCTGAAACTGACGCATCCGACCGTGGTGAACGAGCTGATCCCGACCCAGCTCAACGTCGGCCAGGTGCAACGCATCCTGCAAAACCTGCTCGCCGAAGGCATTTCCATCCGGAACCTCGCCGGCATCCTGGAAAAGGTCGGCGACTATGCCAGCATCACGAAGAACCCGGACGAGCTTTCGGAGCACGCCCGCAAGGCGCTGGGGGCGCAGTTCATCAAACCCTTCCAGAACGAAAAGGGCAGCCTGCGCGCGATCACCCTCGACGCCAAACTGGAGCAGCTGATCGCCCAGGGCGTCCGTCATTCGGCCACCGAGGTGTTACTGATGCTCGATCCGAAAGTCGCCAAGCACATCGTGGACACGCTGTCGCGGCACATCCAGCAGATGCTCGCCGCCGGAGCTCCCCCGCTGGTGCTTTGCGCGCCGCAGATCCGCCTGAGCTTCCGCCGCTTCTTTGAGACGACCTTCGCCGATCTGAACGTGCTCGCCTACTCCGAGGTTCCGGCCCGGGTGGAAATCCAGAGCACCGCCACCATTCCCTGCCCGGAGTAAGCGGCCTGATCGCCGTCATGGATTCCTAGGACCGACCTGTGCCCACCCAGACGTTCATTGCCGATTCCGCCGCCGATGCCATCGGGCAGATCCGTGCGCAGCTGGGTGAGGATGCCGTCGTGCTCAACGTCCGCCAGCTGCCGGCCTCCGGCTTGTCCCGGCTCTGGCAGAAGTCCCGGATCGAGGTGGTGGCACATGTTCCGGAAAGGACCGCCGCACCCGCCGTCCCCACCTTGCCGGAAGGCTTTGAGGAATTGCGCCGGGAATTGGCGGATATCCGAACCCGGATGGACGCCGCACCGCCGGTCAGCGTGCCCGTGGCCGAGCCGGTGCCCCGCGAGGTGGGGGTGAGGCTTGCCATCCCCGATGCCTATCACCACAGCTCCGACCATTCGTGGCCCGTCGCGCAGCTGCTGGAGCAGACGGGGCTCGCCCGCCTGCCCGTGCAGCGCATCCTGGACGCCATGATGGCGGAGCATGGGCCCACGCCACCACCCAGCTTGGCCGCCGAGATCGCCCTCGCCCGCCGCGTCATGGGCCGGATGTGGCGGCCCGCCCCGGAAATGCCGGCGACACCAGAACGCCCGCACGTCTTCGTGGGCGCCGCCGGCAGCGGCAAGACCACGGCCCTTTGCAAATGGCTCGCCCAGGCCGTGCTGGTGGAAGGCCGCTCCGCGCACGTGTGGCGGCTGGATGGCTCCACGGCGAACACGGCGGAGACCCTGAGCGTTTACGGGGAGATTCTGGGCATGCCCGTGAGCCGGTTCTGGCGGGGCACCGCCGAGGCGGAGGGTGCCAGCATCGCGTTTGTGGACCTCCCCGGCGTGAACTGGCGCAACCCGGCCGCCCTCGCGGAACTGCATCGCCAGACCTCAACCTTAGGGAGCGCCCACCTCCACCTAGTACTGAACGCCGCCTATGAGGTGCCCCTGCTGCTGGCCCAGGCCCGGGCCTTCGCCGCGCTCCCCCTCGCGGATGTGATCGTGACCCACCTCGATGAGGAGCCGCGCTGGGGCAAACTGTGGAATCTGGCGCTGGGGACTAATTTACCGATCCGCTTCCTAAGCGCCGGGCAAAATGTTCCGGGAGATTTTGTCCCGGCGAGCCCGGAAAAAATATTCGCGACCCAATTTGCCACGAAATAGGCCGTTTTCCTTAGGTTTTTCATATGATTTTGCAGCTGGCAAACCCCCTGCTACCCCCGCTTAGAAATTCGGTTAAGCCATGAAAAAATTGATGCTCCTCGGCGGTATGTTGGGTTTCGGAATCGGCGCGATCTTCGGCCGGCTCCAGGAGGCCAGCGATTCCACCATCCTCTGGCGCTCGTGTGTGGCGGCCCTCGCGGCCGGACTGCTGATGCGCTGGTGGGGCAAGCTTTGGATCACCAATTTGAAAGACACGCTCGCCGAGCAGGCCCGCCGTCCGCAGCCACAGCTTGCTCCGGCCAAATCAGCAACCCCCACCTCTCGCTAATATATTATGACGGCCATCGCAAATCCCACTCCTGTCTCGCCCGACCGGCGTCGCAAGCAGGAACTGACCCGGCGCTATCACATCGAGCCCGGCAGCGTCGCCGAGGCGGACCTGGTGGAGCGCTACCTGCCCCTCGTGCGCACGGTGGTGGGCCGCATGGCCATGAGCCTGCCCTCGCATGTTGACATCGAGGACCTCAACAGCTCCGGCCTGGTAGGCCTGCTGAACGCGGTCCGCAACCACGATCCCGAGGGTGGCAGCTCCTTCGAATCCTACGCCCGGGTGCGCATCCGCGGCGCGGTGCTCGACGAGCTGCGCCGGCTCGACTGGGTTCCGCGCTCCGTCCATGACAAGGCGCGCCGCGTGCAGGCCGTGATTTCGGAGCTGGAACAGGCCAACGGCCAGGTTCCCACCGCCCCCATGGTGGCCCGCGCGATGGAACTTTCGCTCAAGGACTACGAGACCCTGCTGGATGAAATCCGCCCGGCCACCTTCGTGTGCCTCGACGCCTCGCCCAATGCCGACGGCGAAAGCGATTCGGATACGACCCGTTACGAGAGTGTCGCCGACGAGTCGCAGGAGGATCCGGTGGCCCAGGTGTCCCGTCATGAGCTGGCGGCGGTCATCGGTGAACGCCTCAAGCAGCTGCCGGAGATGCAGCGCAAGGTGCTGGCCCTGTATTACTTTGAAGACCTCCGGCTGCGTGAGATCGCCGAAGTCTTCGGCGTGACCGAGTCGCGCATCTGCCAGATTCATTCCCAAGCCATCCTCAACATCCGTGCGTTCCTCCAGAACCACGAGTGCGAGATGGCGGCCTAACCCCGTTCTGGAGACACACACGGATGATTGTCATCATAGGCGCAGTGGTCGTTCTGCTCTCGGTCATGGGCGGCTTCATGATGGCCGGCGGCCACATGGGCGCGCTGATCCAAGTGTCCGAGTTCGTCGTCATCTGCGGCTCCGCTCTCGGGGCGATGATCATCATGTCGCCGAAGAAGGTGCTGATGGACATGGTGAAGCAGATCCTCGGCACGCTCAAAGGCACCCCCTACAACAAGGCGGCCTACGAGGAGCTGTTCCGCATCCTCTATGAGCTGTTCATGCTCGGCCGGCGCAGTGGCATGGTGGCGCTCGAGTCACACGTCATGACCCCTGAATCGAGCAGCATCTTCAGCAAGTACCCCAATTTCCTCAAAAACCATCACGCCATGGAGCTGATGTGCGGCGCCCTCCGCCCGATCATCGATGGCAAGGTCAAACCCGACCAGCTCCAGCCGCTCGTCGCGATCGAGCTCGAGGCCATGGAGAATGAGCATCACGCCCCGGTCGGCGTGCTGAACAAGGTTTCCGACGCCATGCCCGGCTTCGGCATCGTGGCGGCGGTGCTCGGCATCGTGATCACGATGGGTTCGATTGCCGGCCCGATCGAGGAGATTGGCCACCACGTGGCCGCCGCCCTGGTCGGCACCTTCCTCGGCATTCTGATTTCCTACGGCTTTCTGGGACCGCTGGCGGTCAACATGGAATTCATGGGGGCCTCGGAGCTGGCGTATTCCAAGTGCATCGCGGCCTCCGTGGTCGGTTTCGTCAACGGGATGGCCCCGATCATGGCGGTCGAGATGGGCCGGCGTGGTCTCAGCAGCGACCTCAAGCCCACGGCGGACGAACTCGAAGCCCTCCTTAAAGGCAAGTAGCCCCTCCTAAAGGGACACTCCCATTTCATGGCCAAAAAACACGGACATCACGGTGGCGCCTGGAAGGTGGCCTATGCCGATTTTGTCACGGCCATGATGGCGCTCTTCCTCGTACTCTGGCTCACCTCGCAGGACGAGAAGATCAAGGAGGCGGTCCAACGCTCCTTCAACCATCCGTTCGCCTCGCCCATCCCGGGCGCCTCCGGCATCATCCCGACCAAGGATGTGCAGTCGCCCAAATCGGAGCGCGGCAATTTTGATTCCCCGGCTGCATTGGAACTGAAGCTGTTGCGCAAGCTGGCCGCCGATTTCCTCAAGACCCTGCCCCACAACCCGGAAACCCCGGACGAGGAGGCCGTAAAGCTCGACTATATGCCCGAGGGCATCCGCATCACGGTGTTCAACCGCGCCAACAAGCCCATCTTCCAATCCGACTCGGCATCCTTTACCGAATACGGCCAATGGGTCTTCACCACGCTCGCGTGGCAACTTTCGCGCTATTCCAGCTCCTTCCTGATCGAGCTGGAGGGCCATACCGAAGTCGGCCACACGCCCAAGAGCGAGGACTACGGCAACTGGGAACTGAGTTCCGATTTCGCCAACACCGCCCGTCGCAAGCTGCTCGAGCATGGCATCGCGGAAGCCCAAATCCGCAAGGTGGCAGGCTACGCCGACACCCAGCCCATGCCGGACCGGCAGGCGACCGACGGAAGCAACCGGCGCGTGAGTGTCGTCGTGAAGGTCAAAAACGACAAAGATACAGCAAAAAACAAATAACAAATCATGAGCATGGCCGAGCCCTTCATCCCTCTCTTCGGCGGCGGTTCACCGACCGGCGCTGTCGCCGCCACCGGCAACGGACGCCTCAACGCCCTGGCTTCCGCCTCGGAAAAACCATCCTTCATCCCCTCGTTGGTGGCAGTGCCACCAGCCTCATTGCCGATGCCAGTGTCAGCGACGAGCGGGCTCCATTGCAGCGCACCCGCCGGCGAGACCGCCCAGCCGACCGTCACCCTCCAGCATGATGGTGGCAAGGTCACCCGCATCCGCATCCACTGCGCCTGCGGCCAGGTCATCGACCTCGACTGCGTGTATTGAGAAATGATGAAAGTTGAAGGATGAATTATGAATGAAACAGCACGGCATCCCGACCGCCGCTGACTCCGCAGTGTTTCGTTCACTGATTACCGGTTACTGATTCACTGATATCTACAGTTGAAACCGGACGGTTTTCCCGTCGCCATTGGGCGGTGAAGTTGCTCCCCGTCTTAGTTCTGCTCCTCTGGGGCGGCCTGGCTGTTTCCTGCAAGCGCAGCGAACCAACGCCGGCACGCCTGGCCGCCGCCCACCGTCAGCAGGACCACGCCAAAGACAGCGCGCACCGGTGGTTCACGACCAACCTTGTCGGAGCCTACGAACGCGTCGGCCAGCATGATCCGCAATGGGACGGGCCAGCGAAAACCGCGCTGAACCTCATGGCTGCGGGGCGGTCGGGCGAAGCGAAACTCACCACCGAGTGGTCGCGCGATGTCTCCTCACTGGCCCAGTCCGCCGTGGATCATGGCTGCACCGACCCGCTCGTGCGCTATGTCGCCCTGCGCTACCGGGTGGGGGACATGAAACGGTCGGATGCCGAAACGGCCAAGGCCTTCCAGGACATCGCCGCGGACATGGGCCGGAGCGGGTACTCCCCTTACCTGAATTTCTATGCGCTCATGCGCGCCGCCGAGTCCCTGAAAGCCACGTTGCCCGAAAACAACCCACCCCAGACCGAGATGGCCCTGGTGCACGAGTTGCGCCGCCAGTCGCTCCAAAACCTCCTGCAGGCCCTCCACGACCCGACGACTCCCGAATCGGAGATCTATGTGATGTCATCGGCCCTCATGGAAATGGTGCGGCTAAATGACCGGGAATTTCCGGAGTACTGGTCCGGACTGGACGCCACCCTCCGGGACCAGTGGCCGAAATCCGCCCAGGCCGACCTGCTGCGCGGCTGGTATTACCGGACCTATGCCTGGCAGGCGCGCGGCAGCGGTTTTGCCGACAAGGTGACCCCCGAAGGCGCCCGCCTGTTTGACGAGCGGTTGAAGCTGGCCGATCAGGCCTTGCAGTCCGGCTGGAAGAAGGACAACACCGACACCCGGATCGCCACCGAGATGATCAAGGTCTGCACCGGCCTCGGCAAAGACCGTGCCGAGATGGAGCTGTGGTTTCAGCGCGCGATGCTCACCGCCCCCGACAACTACGACGCCTGCCAGGCCAAGCTCCATTATCTCAAGCCCATCTGGTTTGGGTCGTCGGAGGAAATGCTCGCCTTTGGCCACGAATGCGTGAGCAACACCAACTGGAGCGGAAGGGTGCCGCTCGTGCTCACGGAGGCCCATGGTTTTCTCAGCGCCTACGGGCGGAACGACAGCGCCTCGCGTCAGGCCTACTGGCTGCAACCGGAAGTCTGGCCCGACCTGCGGGCGGCCTATGAGGCGTTCTTCCGCAAGGAACCCGACGCCGTCGGGTGGCGCCCGAACTACACGCTGCATGCCTACAAGTGCCAGGCGTGGGATGACCTGAATGCGCAGCTCCAGCAGCTGGGGCCGGTGAACTACAATTTTTTCGGTGGACGGGCGGCATTCGACCGGATGGTTGCGGAGGCCAAAAATCACGCGAAACCCTAAGCTGATTTTGCGGGAATCGTTGGCCCTCGATGGCATTGCCCGCAATTGCTGCTGGTCAGCCGGCTCATTTCCGCCGCACTCGGGGCGAAACGGTTATCAGCCCAGACATGTTAGGCTGGCATCGAATGCCGGTTCTCAAAAGATATGACGCGGCCGGCCCGGCCTTTTGCAGTTGAATTCAAACCGTTTTCACGTCGCCATCAGCCGGTGAAGTTGCTTCCCCTGCTCGGCCTGCTTTTGGTCGGCGGTCTCGCCGTTTCCTGCAAGCGCGGCGATCCGACGCCCGCCGAGCTCGTCACGGCGCGTCAGCAGAGCGACCGGGCCAAGGATGACGCCTACCAATGGTATGTGAAGAACACGGTCGGGGCCTATGAGCGCATCGGCAAGCACGACCCACAGTGGGATGGGGACGTGAAGGTAGCCTTTAATCTCATCGCCTCGGCCGGCGCGAACCGCCCTGACGTTCCCGCTGACTGGCGACAGGAGATCGCTTCTCTAATGAAGTCGGCCGTGGACAAGGGCTGTGCCGATCCTTACGTCCGTTACGCAGCCCTGCGGTACGGCATTGTCCACCTGGAGAAGGTCAGCCCGTCCGAAGCCGGCGCATTGAGTGAGATCGTCCAGAGCCTGGCCGACTCAGACTATCCGCCCCGGCTAAAACTCTATGCCGCCCTGCGGACGGCCGAGACGATGAGGGCGGCCCTGCCCGCCCCGGACCAGCAGACCCAATCTCAGCTGTTCAACATCCACGCGATGATCCAGAGCAGCCTCAACCAGCTCTTCGACGCCTTCCAGGACAGGACCACGCCGCCACAAGAGTTGTATGAAATGTGCACCGACGTGCTGACTCTGGTGGACAGCGACGACCAAATCCCGCCCGGATACTGGGAGAGAATCGAGGGCGCCTTGCGGGAGACCCGGCCCAAATCGGATCTGGTCGCGCTCCTTACCGGGTGGTCCGAGATCAAAGCGGCCTGGAAAGCGCGCGGTGGCGGCTACGCCAACCAGGTTACGGCCGAAGGCGGACGACTCTTTGAGGAACATCTCAAGCTTGCCGAGAAGGCGCTCCAGTCCGCCTGGGATCGGGACAGCAATGACCCGCAGCCCGCCACGCTGATGTTGGAAGTCTGTACCGGCCTGGGCAAGGAGCGGCCCGAGATGGAGAGGTGGTTCCAGCGGGCCATGCTCGCCGCACCCAACAATCACGCGGCTTGCACGGGAAAGCTCCGGTATCTCGAACCCATGTGGTTTGGCTCGCCGGAGGCCATGCTGGCGTTCGGGCACGAATGCGTCGGCAACACCAATTGGAGTGGCACCGTGCCCCTGGTGCTGGTCGACGCGCATGATTTTTTCGCGTCCTTTCAGGAGACCGAAGCCGCGCGGTCCATGTACTGGCGGCGCCCGGGCGTCTGGCCTGACATCCGGGCGGCCTTCGAGGAGTTCTTCCGTCGCAGTCCCGACGATGGAATCCGGCGCCAAACTTATGTCCGATTCGCCTACAAATGTGCGGCGTGGGATGACCTGAATGCACAGCTCAGGCTGCTGGGCCGCGTAAATTACGACGAATTCGGCGGCCAGGAAGCGTTCGCCAAGATGCTCGCAGATGCCCGGGAGCATGCAAAACCCTGAGCCCAGAGCCATAACCCGTTTCCGACCCGGGCTTTTGTGATTGAAACCCGACCGCTTTCGCGTCGGCATCACACGGTGAAATTTCTGCTCCTGCTCGGACTGCTTCTGCTTGGCAGCCTGGCCGTTTCCGGCGAATCCGATGCGCCGGCGTCCGGGAATCTCACTACCACACCGCCCCGACAGGAACCGGCCAAAACCGACCGGCAGCGCTGGTTCATGACCAACCTGGTCGGGGCCTATGAGCGCGCCGGCCAGCGTTCCCCGAAATGGGACGAGCCCGCCAAGTCCGCACTGAGCCTGATGGCTGCGGCCCGCGCCGGCGATGCCGGAGTTCCCGCCGACTGGCTGGGCAAGATCGCCACCTTGGCCCAGTCGGCCCTGGATCAGGGCTGCACCGACCCGCTGGTCAAATATCTCGCCGTGCGGTACCGGGTGGGAGACGCGAAGCAGTCCGATGCTGCGACCGCCAAGGTCTTCCAGTCGGTCGCCCAGCAAATGGACGGCTCAGGGTATTCCGCCTACTTGAAATTTTACGCGTCCATCCGCGCGGCTGAGGCCATGAAAGCCGTGCTGCCGGCAAAAGATCCGCCGGAGGAAGCGATGGAGCAGGTCCACTTCCGGCGCTACGCTGCCTTGGAAAGTCTGATCAAGGCCATCCACGACCCGACCACTCCCGAAGCCGAGATCTACGCCATGGCGCAGCAGCTCATGGACGTGGCGCAGCAAAACCAGGAGGAATACCCGGAGTTCTGGGGGCGGCTCGGTCCCCCCCTCAAGGAACATTGGCCGAACGCCGCCGGATACGACCTGCTGCGTGGTAAGTTCTACCTGCACCAAGCCTGGCGGGCCCGTGGCAACGGCTATGCCAATGAGGTCTCGCCGGAAAACTGGAAGCTGTTCCAAGAGCGCATGAAGGTGGCGGCAGAATCCCTGGTATCCGCCTGGAACAAGGACGAGCACGACACCCGGGCCCCGGCCGAAATGATCGAGGTCTGCCTCGGGCTTGACCGGGACCGTCCGGAGATGGAGCGGTGGTTCGGTCGGGCCATGCGGGCCGCCCCGAACAATTACGACGCCTGCATGTACAAGCTCCACTATCTCGAGCCCATGTGGCTCGGTTCGGCGGAGGAGATGCTCACCTTCGGCCGCGAGTGCATTCACAACACCAACTGGAACGGCACCGTGCCGCTGACCATCGTGGACGCCCATATCTTTCTTGCCGCCCGCTCGGGGAAGGATGATGCCACGCGTCAGCGCTACTGGCTGCGGCCGGAAGTCTGGCCCGACCTCCGCGCCGCCTATGAGGAGTTTCTTCGCCGCGAACCCGCCGCCATCGGGTGGCGGCACAACTACGCCTGGTATGCCTACAAGTGCCAGGCCTGGGACGACCTGAACGCGCAGCTCAAGCTGCTCGGACCCGTCAATTACGGCTATTTCGGCGGCCAGGAAGTGTTCGCCAAAATGGTGGCAGACGCCAAAGAACACGCCAAGCCCTGACCAGCGCAGTCTCCAAGTTTACGGAACCGCCACTTTACATGGTTCCGAGCGCGAGCACATTGCAGTCATGCGTCGCGCCCTGCTCCTCCTGCTGCTCGCCGCCTTGGCTGCCGTGACGCCGGCGGTGGCTGGCCCGTTGGAGCGGGTGGCCAACCGCACTTTGAAGCTGCCGGACGTGCCCGGCTCTTTCGGCTATCAGTTGGGGAATGCCTTCCCCGGGCTCACCTTTTCTGCCCCCGTGACCATCGCAACTCCCCCCGGCGAAACCAATCGCCTGTTTGTGGTCGAACAGCCCGGGCGCATCACCGTCCTCCCTGACCTGAGAAACCCGCAGAAGGCGGTCTTCCTCGATCTCACGGCCAAGACCGCATATGGCGGTGAGGAAGGCCTGCTGGGACTCGCCTTTCATCCCGGCTACGCGACCAACGGGCGCATCTTCCTCTATCGCACCGTTACCGCCTCCACGACCGGCCATGCCAATCAGTTGCATGACCGCCTCAGCGAATTCCACGTCTCCGCCGCCAATCCCAACCTCGCCGATGCCGCCTCGGAGGTGATTCTCTTCCAGCAGGCTGATCCGGCCTCGAACCATAACGCCGGCGACGTGCATTTCGGGCCGGATGGTTATCTTTACGTGTCGCTCGGCGACGGCGGTGGCGCCAACGACCAGTTCGGCAACGCGCAGAAGATCGATGCCGACCTGTTCGCCGGCCTGCTGCGCCTCGACGTGGACAACCGTGAAGGTTCACTCGCGCCCAATCCGCACCCGGCCGTGGTGGGCAATTACCGCATTCCTGCCGACAACCCGTTCGTCGGTGCGACCAGCTTCAACGGCCAGCCCGTGGTCGCCGCCAAAGTGCGCACCGAATACTTTGCGGTCGGGTTGCGCAACCCGTGGCGCTGGTCGTTCGACGCGGCCAACGGCGATCTCTGGATCGGTGATGTCGGTCAGGACCGGTGGGAAAGCATCTTCGTGACGCGCAAGGGCGCGAACCACGGCTGGGACTTCCGGGAGGGTAACATTGCCGGCCCGAAGAGCGGCATGCCGGCCAATTTTCTGACCGATCCGCAATTCAATTACGTCCCACCCGTCCAGTCCTACGCGCACGGTTCCGGCACCGACAAGGGCAATTCGCTGATCGGCGGGCTGGTGTATCGCGGAGCCCGGTTGGCGCAGCTTTTTGGCGCATATGTCTACGCAGATTATGTGAGCGGCAACGTCTGGTCGTTGCGCCGGCAGGAATCTGCCGCTCCCCAGATCACCCGCCTGCTCGGCCAGACGGGCATCGCGGCTTTCGGCACGGACCCTCGCAACGGGGACATCCTGGCCATCAACGTGAGCAGCGGTCTGATCCAGCGGCTGGACTATAATCCGACCTTCACGGGCTCTCCCCTCCCGCCGACGCTTGCCGATACCGGTGCGTTCGCGGATACCGCTTCGCTCACTCCGGCCGCTGGCTTGGTGGCCTATTCCGTAAATCTGCCGTTCTGGTCTGACGGCGCCAAAAAGCAGCGCTGGTTCTGTGTGCCGGATCCGGCCCAGCAGCTCGGTTTCGCCACCAACGACACCTGGTCTTCGCCGAATGGCACGTTGTGGGTGAAGCATTTTGACCTGGAGCTGACCAACGGCGTCCCCGAGTCGTCGCGCCGGCTGGAGACCCGGTTTATCGTCCGCAACAAGAATGGCGTCTACGGCATCACCTACCGTTGGGATTCCCTGACCAATGCCGTGCTCGTGCCCGAGGAAGGCACGAACGAAACCATCACCCGCATCATCAATGGGGTCACGCAGACGCAGGTCTGGCACTACCCCAGCCGGGCGGAATGCCTCTCCTGCCATAATGCGTCCGCCGGCCTAACGCTCGGCTTCAACACCGCCCAGTTGAACGGCAACTTCACCTACCCTGGTGGTATCACCACAAACCAGATCG
This sequence comes from uncultured Verrucomicrobiota bacterium, assembly GCA_903922605.1. Classification (GTDB taxonomy): domain Bacteria; phylum Verrucomicrobiota; class Verrucomicrobiia; order Limisphaerales; family UBA9464; genus CAIVQB01. Next base: position 29,542 of record CAIXUG010000072.1, on the reverse strand, counting down.
CGGCGCTGGCTGAGGCCGGATATTTCGCCGCTCCGCCCACCAATCTCGTCCCGCTGGCGTCGCTCGCGGCGACCGACGACGAATCGGTCAGCGTGGAGTGGCGCGTGCGCTCGTACCTCGCGGCGAACTGCAGCCTCTGCCATCGGCCCGGTGGGCCCGGCGGTGGGTTCTTCGACGCGCGATTGCAAACCAAGACAGACCTTGCCGGACTCATCAACGGACGGCTAAACGACACGCGCGGCGACACCGCCAACCGCGTGCTGGTCGGTGGATCCCCCGACCATTCGGTGCTGTTTCAGCGCCAGTCGATGCGCGGCCCGGGGCAGATGCCGCCCATCGCTTCCAATGTCGCGGATGACGCGGGGGCCCAGCTGATCCAGCGTTGGATTTATCAGCTGGGTGATCCTTTTATCAACGACCCGGCCACGGTCCGCGCCGAGGCGCACAACGGCCAGTTGAGCCTGCATATCGGACAGCCGACCAATCAGGCGATCCAATTGGAAGCGGCCAATGATCTTGCGTCTCCGAGCTGGCTGCGACTGGACGTTCCTGGCACTGAGCCGACCTACCCCGCCCAGCCACGCGACCTGGAACTTCAGATTCCACTGGGTGATGGCCTGCAATTTTACCGCGTGCGCTCGGACACGCCGTGAGCCGGCTTACGCCCGCACCACCAGCGCCAATCCAGGTCGGCGAACAGGTTGTTCCTCGCCTCCAACGGTTCCAAAGCGGAGCGTAGTGATTCCGCCACCGAGCTTTCCAGCGCCTCCGCCAGCCGGTTGAAGTTTTCGACGTGCTCGCGGAAGCGGCGTGCCGGATAGTCCCCCGCCGTGCCCATCTTCACCAGGAAGGGCCAGTCGCTCGCCTGCGCCAGCAGCAGTTCCCGACCGGCCTGCCTGAGACCTCGCTCAATCAGATCATCCGTTACATCGCTGGCGAAATGGTCGGCCAGCGCTGTCATCCGGGCAGCGGCGGCGCGCAAGGGCGGCTGCATCCACGCGTTGGATTCGTCAAGCCACACACCCAGATGGCCTCCCTCCCCCCACGATGACGCAGCCGGAATGGCCTGCTGATGCGTCGGAAACTGGCGGAGGTATTCGCCCGGCGTGGTCAGCGTGAGGCCATCCATCCCGCTGGCGACTCGGCGGACCACGGCGTCGAGAAATTCCGGCCCTTCAAACCACCAGTGGCCGAACAGCTCCGCGTCATACGGCGCCACGAGCAGCGGCGGACGCCTGAGCAGTGGCGTGGCCGTCGTGCATTGGAGCGCCCGTTGCTCCACAAAATGGGCGGCATGCTCCGCGACGGCGGACAGTGCCGCCGTGCGGTCGTAAAGCTCCTTGGCCTCCGCCGGCACGTTGGCCCCGGTGACGCGGTGATACTTGAAACCCGTGAACGTACGCTGATCGGTGGCCAGATGCGGCTGCACGTAGGTCCACTCCGCCTCATGCGCCAGATCGCGGTGAAATTCGCGATACCGCGCATCGCCCGGATAGCCCTCGCGCCGGCTCCATACCTGCCGCGCACTGGCCGGATCGCGGGCAAAGGCGGCGAGCCCGTCCGGCGTGATCACCGGAGCAAAGGTTGCGGCGCGCGGCTGCGGCTTCGCCCGTAACAACGCATGCGTCTCGGTGATGAACCACCTCAGTCCGGCCCCGCGCAGGTAAGGCCCCACGTCCGCCGACCACGCGCACTCAGGCAGCCAGATGCCCGACGCCGGCCGGCCAAAGCGCCTTTGGTAATCCATGACGGCCACCCCTAGCTGTGCACGGATGGATGAGGGTTCGCCCGTCAGCAACGGCAACAGCGCATGCGTCGCCGCGCAGGTCAGGATTTCCAGATTGCCATTCCGCTGATGCTCCGCGAGGCGCCCCAACACACTCCCCGTTTCTTCATTCCGCGCTCCCCGCTCCCCGCTCCGCGCTTCCAAGAGCCGTTCCAGATAGAAGCGGACCAGGGCTTGCCTCGCCGGATCGAAATGCGTGCGCTCCAATTCCTTCTCCGCCAATCCGAGCAGCGATTCGAGATGCTGCGCGTAACGGGATTGCAGCAGCGGATCGTCGAGCATCACGCACAGCGTGGGTGTGAGTGTTAGCGACAGCCGCCACGGCAGACCGTCCCGCGTCCAACCGTCCATCATTCGCAACAGCGGCAGGTAGCATTCCGTGATGGCCTCAAACAGCCACGTCTCCTCGTAAAAGCTGGAGTGCTCCGGATGCCGTACAAATGGCAGGTGGGCATGCAGAACGAGCGCGAGCTGGCCGGTCACCGGAGTCATCGGAGTACCCTCAAAGACCCTGTAGCTGCGCCACCTGAATGCCTGCGGTTGGAAAATGCGGGTGTCGCCCTGAGCGTCGCGCCTTTTGATCCAGCCCAAATCCTTTCCGCCGCTATTGGAGTCCGTTTACGCCCTTCCCCCTCACCCCGGCCCTCTCCCTCAGGGAGAGGGAGAATCATCGTCCGCTTTGCGGCAAAATCCGACGCTGGACTGGCCGAAAGCACCCTCCCGCAACCCGTGAAGCTGCCCGGCTTTCCCCTCTCCCCAAGGGAGAGGGTCAGGGTGAGGGGGAAGGCGGCTCGCGCCCCTCCGCGTTCCCTGCACACCGAGCTCTTTCCCGAGGGACTTCTCTTCATGGCTGCCTCATTTCTGAAACCACCCCAGTCAAAGCAGCCGGAAGCCGGCGAGCGGCAGCGTGGGACTGGGTTTCTCCTGCGAGGTGTTGTCCACCGCGATATGGTTCGCGCCCACTTCGAGGAGACGGGTGGCGACCGTACGATGGGCCAGTTCCGGCCGGTTGCAATCGCGGCTCAGGTGCCCGAGATAGATGCGGTGCAGTTCGGCATTGGCGAGCTGCACGGCGACTTCTGCCGCCGCGTCGTTCGACAGGTGCCCGTGCCGGCTGAGGATACGCTGCTTGGTGCTCCAGGGCCGGCGCGTATCGTCCTGCAGGAGCTTCAGGTCGTGGTTCGCCTCCAGCACCAGCACGTTGGCCGGTTTGACCCGCTCCAGAATGAGCTTCGTCGCGTGACCAAGATCGGTCAGGAAACCAATATTGCCTGCAATGGTGCGGAGCAGAAAACCGACGGGATCCATCGCATCGTGCGGCACGCTGAAGGACTGCACCTCCACCTCGCCCACTGTGAACGCCGCCCCGGTCTCGAAGACCGCGAACTTCAAGCCTGCGGCTGGAAACTGCTTTTCGATGGCCTCGCGGGTGAACCAGTTCGCGTAAATCGTGATGCCTGTCTTCGCGCAGAGCGTGCCCAGACCGGTGATGTGGTCGCCGTGTTCATGGGTGACGAGAATGCCGGTCAGCCCTTCCGGCGCGCGGCCGATGCCGGCGAGGCGTTCACGGATCTGCCGCGCGCTGAACCCGGCGTCGATCAGCAGGCGCGTTTCCCCGGCTTCCAGATAGGCGCAATTGCCGCCGGAACCGCTGCCGAGAATGGTGAACTGCACGGGCACGGCCGGAGGTTAGGCAGTGGTCACTGATGGGCGAGGGTTTTTCCGCCCAGGCTGGGAGTTCAGGTAAGCAAACCCGCCTGTCAAGCCTCCCCCTCAAGATTCGTGCCAGATTCACGGAATGCTTGTGTAAAGGGCTTTCCACGCTAGTCTCGCGCCAGATGTCACAGGGTCTTCATCTCTCGCAGCGCATGTCGCAGCAGATGGTGCTGTCGCCGCAGCTCCAGCAGTCGCTGGCGCTGCTGCAGGCACCGGTGCTCAAGCTGAAGGCGATGGTGGAGCAGGAGCTGCAGCAGAACCCCATGCTGGAGGAGGCCGCCATCAGCGACATCTCCCAGGAGGAACGCGAGTCCAACTCGGACGATGCCGCCGCCTTGCTGGACCCGACCGAACCGCCGCCAGACACGCAGTACGATCCCTCCACCGAGAAACCATCCAACGAGCCGGTGGACCGTCTCGACGCCGAACTTCAGCGCCTGATCCAGCTCGATCAGGAATGGCGTGACCATTTCTCGGCCACGAACACGGTCAACCGCTCCACGCCCGAGGACGAGGAACGGCGGCAGTTCATGTTCGATTCGCTGACGGCGGAGACTTCGCTCCAGGCCGAGCTGCTCGATCAGGCCCGCACTTCCGACCTGGATGAGCGGCTGCGTCAGGTCGCCGAACTCCTCATCGGCAACATCGACGATCACGGCTACCTCCAGTCCGGACTTTCGGAGCTTTCATTTTCCACCGGCCTTTCCCTGGAGGATCTCGAGACCGCGCTCAAAGTGGTCCAGAGCTTCCAGCCGCCGGGTGTCGGCGCCCGCGACTTACGCGAGTGCCTGCTGCTTCAGCTCGAACGCTCTGGCCGGCAGGAATCCCTCGAATACGCCATCATTCGCGACCACATGGAGTCGCTCGGCAAACGCCGCTATCCCGAGATCGCCCGCCAGCTCGGCATCACGGCGGCCGAGGCCCAGCGGCTCGCGGGCAATATCGCCCACCTCGATCCCCGTCCGGGCCGGGTGTACGCGTCGGATGGCAACCAGTACGTGCTGCCCGAGGTCCATGTTGTACGGCGGGAAGACGGCGAATATACCGTCACGACCAACAACGACCACATTCCCCACCTGCGGATCAGCAACCACTACAAGGATTTGCTCACCCAGGCCGAAACTTCGGGCGAGGTCCGCGAATACATCCGCGACAAGATCAAGGCCGGGAAGTTCCTCATCAAGAGCATCCACCAGCGCCAGAGCACGATCCTCAACATCGCCAACGAGATCGTGAAACGGCAGCGCAACTTTTTGGACAAGGGCGTCACCCACCTTCACCCCATGACCATGGTGCAGATCGCCGAAGTCGTGGGCGTCCATGAGACCACCGTCAGTCGTGCCGTCTCCGGCAAGTACATGGCCACCCCGCAGGGCCTGTTTGAGATGAAGTTCTTTTTCACTTCCGGCGTGGCCACCTCCTCCGGTGAGAACATGTCGAACACGAGCGTGAAGACCATTCTCGCCGAACTGATCTCCAACGAGAACAGCTCCTCCCCGCTTTCCGACGAGGAACTCGTCGCGAAGCTGAAGGAAAAGAGCATCATGATCGCGCGCCGCACCGTGGCCAAATACCGGGCCGAACTGAACGTGCTGCCCAGCCACCTGCGGAAGAAATATTGAGCCAAGGGCTCAAAATTTCGAATTACGAGTTTCGAATTACGAATGGGGGAACTGCAGGAACGCTCGCTGTTTGCTGTTCGCTGTTTGCCCTCGCTCCGCCGCCCCACTGATCACTGACTCACTGTTTACTGATCACTGCTTCCCCGTCCCGTCCCACCACTTCGACAGGCGCCCCTTCGGTGCCGCCGGCAGCTCCAGCCCCTGGTCACCATAATGCGACACGTCGTTGAAGAGCGTGAGCCGCGCGTGGGCGGGATCCTTGAAGTCGAGGATGTTCAGGCAGGCCGGACTCTGATCGAGCCGGTCGCGATAGGTTCGCGGATCGAAGCCCAGCAGCACGCAGAGCAGCAACCGGATCGTGGCCTTATGGGACACCACGGCGATCTGTTGCTCCGGATGCGCCGTCACAATTTCGCGCAGGATCGGCAACGCCCGGGCTACCACCGCCAGCCCGGTTTCTCCGCCCACCGGCGCGAAGGTAAACGGATCCTCCTCCCAGCAGGCGTATTCGTCGCCGAACTTCGCCTCCACTTCCTTGCGGGTGAGCTGTTCCCAGCGTCCATGCGAAATCTCCCGAAGACCGTCGCGCACCTGCACTTGCAGCCCGTGCGGTTCAGAAATGAACCGGGCGGTCGCCACCGTGCGGCCCATCGGCGAGGTATAGACCGCGCTCAGCGGCACCGGGGCTAGCCGCTGACCGACCCGCCGCGCCTGCTCGCGCCCGAGATCGGACAGGGCGACATCGGTTTCACCGGCAAAACGGTCCTCGGCCACGAGTGGTGTGGCGCCATGGCGGACAAGGAAAACACGGGTGGACATGTGAAAGATGGGGCGATTGAGAATGGTTCAGACCAGACTTCGGCTTCCTGCGCTGCGGAAAGTTCCGATCTTTGCCGCTCCGAAGCAACCCCGGAGCCTGCACATTGAGCTGCCCGGCTCTCCCTGAGATTCCTGCCCAGCTTCTGGTCCATGCGGGCGGGAGAACCCTCGACAATCCACGGCCCGATCGCCGTTTGAGGCGCGAGAACTATCCCGAGGCGCTGGTGGGGCAACGCTGCCGCGTTGCCCATTATTTCCGTCCCGACCAGCGTCAGCGCCGTCGGGGCGGCCCCTGACCAGGAGCTACGGGTCACAGGGGAAAGACTGGACAAAACAACGAAGACGCGAAGATGCGGAGGAACTTCCAGACCTCACTTCAAAAGCGGAGCGGTAACACCATCGTTGCACAGGTCACCCTGGGCCTGGGGTGGCCGGCCGCCAGCATCGCTGCGCTCGCAGGGCGACGAAATCAGGGCAACGCGTCAGCGTTGCCCGACATGATACGGCCTGATCACGTTCATTTCCTTAGGCCGTTTAAAACAAATGCAAACATGAAGAATGCTAAAAGCTGAGAAATTGGCGCGATCAACAGAGTCATCGTAAAGTTGGAAAAGAAAGTGTTATTCTTGCGCCGATTAATGAATCGGATTGCGGCCATGATGAATCCCCAAGGATAGGAAATCAGGAGCAAGGCAAGAACGATACGCCCAAACAGGTCTATCACTCCGCGCGTTGGCGAATCAAAAATGAACACGCTTAACAACAATGCAAACGGCCATGCCAGGGTCACGAGGGCGGAAATTATGAATAGGAGATATATTTGCAACTTCATATGCTATATTGTACAAATAATCTAACTGCTTCGGCTTTCACTCGCGGCTCTGGCAAAAAGAAGTCCACTGTGGGCGGAGGGGCAGGCCGTATCTGGTCCGATGGACCGATCTGGACGAGGACCGGTTTCGAGAAGGCAAACAGTCGCTCAATGGCCACAAGCGAGGTGGCACCATGGCGGACAAGGAATACACGGGCGGACATCTGAAAGGTGGGGCGATTGAGAATGGCTCAGACCAGACTTCGACTTCCCGCGCTCCGGAAAGTTCCGATCTTTGCCGCTCCGAAGCAACCCCGGAGCCTGGACGGGATGTCCGGCCACCAAGAAAGCGAGGTGGTTGATGTTCCCCCTCTCCACGATGGGGACTTGTGGACAGCCACGGTTGGAAAGGCTGAAAGCCCCTGTCCGAATGATTCCTGGGTGGAGCGAGCCGCGCGAGCGCAGCCCCAGTTTGACTGAGCCAAAGCAGTCGAGCGCTGCAAGCGCGTCCCAAAATGGTGATGGCCTTCAGCCCTCCAGAACAATCCGAAGGCTCTCCCTGGGGCTTCGCTCCACCCCAGGCATTACTCAGACGCGCTTTCAGCGCTTGCAGCCAGTAAACCTGTAGGAGGTTCATGGGGATATCCGGGATGAGGAGGAGAGCGCCCGATGTCCGCCTCTGCCAACAGGACCATTGGTACCGGGTTGGTGACCCATGACTGCGGCGGCGCAATTTTTTGAAACCGCTTCAGTGGCAGCGCTGACAAACTGCAATCGGGGTTCCGTCAGGGCTACTCCATTCGGAGACGAAGTAACAATAGTCGCCGGGATAAGTTTCCAAAGCGGCTTTGCTTTCAGGTTCGGCAAAATGCGGTTGCAGTTCATTTTTCCAAAAATCGTAGCACTGACGAACTGGAATCCACTGTGGTGCGTGTCCAACGTCAACGACGACAAATTGAACCGGGCCGGCGCGCAGCAGATTTTTTAAATCCTCGGCCGTCAAATCCCGGAGACGCAAGGTGGTGGTGAATCCATCTTCCCTCCACAGCTCTTGGAGAGGCAATCGGGTCACAATTTTCATGGCGATTTCCATCCGGTCTGAAGCAGTGTTTTCGGGTAAACCGTCAGTGTCATTGCTGGAAAAAACCGAGGATCGCCAAGACCAACAGCAATCCACCGTTGGCCAGAAGAAGAAGGATCAGAACCGGCCGGATCTCGCCCACGTTCCGGCCGGGTTTGATCACCAGATGCTGAAATGCAGGTATTCGAATCAGGGCGACGGTCGTGGCGAACGCTGGGACAATGGCGATGGCCATCCAGGGAATCATGTCCCGCAGGAACCGCGGCGGGAACGTCGGAATCATCGTCAGCGTGGACAAGGCAGTCCAGGCGATGACCATGACGACGATTGCCTGCCAGCGCAGGGTGAAGCCCCGCCGAAGCGGCTGGGCGGAGGCAGGAGCCCGAGGTAGGAACCCAGTTTGATGGATGCCGGTAAGCAGTCTGTCCGGAGCACCCATACACTTAAAAACAATGTTCTCAGGGTATTCAGGGACACAGTGCCGGATGTGGATTCCCCGATCCCTCATTCCCGAGTGTGCAACGATCGAAACGACGGTGTCAGGGGTGAACCGGTAGTTGCCCAGCAGCCCGACCGAGACCAGAAGGGTATCAGAGGTTGCAGTGAGTCTGGCCAGCGGCCAGGAGGCGTGGATCCAGCCGAGTCTGGCCCCGCCCGTAACTTCAAAGCTTTGGTTCATGGCGCAGCTGCCTGGCTGCTATTTCACAAAATGCAGCACGGCGAGCACTCCGACACCCGCGATGAATATCGAAGCCATCAGCCCCAGCCCGTAGCGCAACGGCTTTCCCTGAACGAAGTTCTGAGACTCGAGGCACAGCATGCCCAGGCTCAAGCACAGGCCGCCCCGGGAGGCTTGCCCATCTCCGTCCAACCAAAGGAACAAGTTGAAGCAGGCCAAAATCGCCCAGAAGGCGATTAGCCACCGGGTACGACGGCGGTTGCCGGTGTCGTTGGCGGGATTGGGAGATGTCGGCATGGCCATCGGACGGGCTGCACGGCCACCATGAGGGTCAGATCAGTTGCCGCGCAAGGCTATGCTCCATGATCGCGCCTCCTCGATCCATGTTCAACGTTCACATCTCCCTCACCTCACGGCAGCTTAAGCAGTTCCGCCTGCGTCCACGAATCCTCGCGCTTGCTGGTGGCGGCACGGGCGGCCTTGACGGTGGCGGGCTTCACGATGGGGGCATTGTGATCCCATTCGTGCCGGATATAGGTGAGCGCATCGGCGATCTGCTCGTCGTTCAGGCTTTCGCCGAGTGCCGGCATGTTGAGCTGGTAGGTGGTGCCCTTCACCGAAATATCGTCGCGCAGACCGTGGAGGACGATCCGCACCAGCCGCTGTTCGCTGCCGAGCACCCATTCGGAATCACGCAACGGCGGGGCCAGTCCGGCCTGACCATTGCCGTGCGGCTGATGGCACGCACCGCAGATGATCGTGTAGAGCGCCTTGCCCCGGGCGAAGCTGGCGGCCTCCTCGCCCACGAGTGGCGCGGCCATCGCGGGCAAAGGCGCGGCCCCCGGCTTGCCCGGCCAGACAATTAGCGGCTCCAGGCGGCTCACGAGCTTTTTCACCTCCGGCGAATCGACCATGCGCAGGGCCAGTAGCGCCTTGGATTCCTCCCCGAGGATGATCGGTTTTACCGAGGGTGCCGGCTGGCCGGGCTTGGCCATGGGAACAAGGCCGGCCAAGGCGTCGAGCAGGGCCAGTTGCTGCCAAGACCCGTCGGGTCGCGAAGCCGCCATCTCCAGCAGTTTTCCCACCCGGTCAGGCACGGCCTCATACGCCACGCAGCGGGCCAGCCCGGTGAGCAGCGGCGCGTGGTTGGTCTTCATGGTGGCGCAGACCGGGTCGAGCACCAGCGACTGGAGGAACTCCAGTTCGCGGCCGGCCAGACCGCTGATCACCGCGTCAAAGCGCAGCTGGCTGGGGGGCGAATTCATCAGCAGCACCTTTAGAATGCTCTCGGTGGCCGGGGTGCGCATTTCGCCGAAGGTGAGCATCAGCTGAAGCTGCTCTTCCAGCGGGATGAAACCGGCCCGGCGCAGCACCAAGCTCGTGGCCTCGGCGCGTTCCGGGCCTTTCAGGAAGCCTTCGCTCAGGCGCAGCACGGCACCGCGCACTTTCGGGGTCGGATCATCCAGTGCAATTTGCAAGGTCGGCAAATCCAGCTGGCCCAGGCCTTCCAACGTCCACAGGGCATGCAGGCGTCCCAGTGGCGAGGGATTGTGTTCCGAGGTGGCGAGCTGGCGCAGCTGCGGGACGGCATTGGTCGCGCGGCGTTCCACCAGCATCTGCTGCGCGCGATCGCGCCACCAGCCATTGGGATGCGACAGCTTCGCTAGCAGCTCCTGGTTCGTCGGCTTCGCGGGAAGCTTCTCCCGTTTCACCGGCTGCCCCGCTTTGACGACGCGCCAGATGCGCCCGTGGTTGATCGGGGTTTGCAGGTCGCGCGACTCGATCTGCTTGCGCAGGTAGCTCGTCAGGTAAATGTGGTGCTGAATCAGGCCCCGGTAGAAATCCACCACGTAGAGCGCACCGTCCGGCCCATTGTGCAGGTTGATCGGGCGGAAACGTTCGTCGGTCGCGGTGAAAAATTCGGCATGGTCGTAAGCGTTGGTCGCACTGAGCACGCCGTCGCGGTTGGTGATGCGTTCCCGCCGGATCATGTTGCCGGTCGGCTCGCACAGGAATACGTCGCCGACGAATTCCTCGCCAAACTGGTCACCCCGATAGACCACCGGACCGCACGCGCCGGTGTACGTCGCCAGCTTACCATCGGGGGTGAGCTGGCCGGGCTGGTAACCCCGGTTGACCCCCGGATTGACCCGCGCAGTCCACACCCTCATGTCGGGTTCGAGCTGCACGTTCACGCCGAACGGATTCCGCAGGTTCGGATTGCGCGCGAAGTAACGGCTCTCCACGAGATCGGCGCGCAGGGGGTCGGAATTGGAGTTATGATAGAGGCGGCCGTAGTTGTCCTGCGAAAGCCCCCACTGGCCACGGAAGGCCGTCGGCTCCTTGATCCAGTTCGTGGGCGAGCCGCCGAGCCAACGATAGCGCCAGGTGTGGTTGGCGGAATAGACCCAGTTGTCGAGCATCCACGTCGGGCTGTTGCTGGCGTGCTCCGGATTCGCCCGGTCGCCGAGCCGGGGATCGTCCTGAGAGGCGTAGTCGTCGGCAATAAGGAGCTTCTCATCGGCCTTGCCGTCGCCATCGGTGTCGCGGGCAAACCAGAGCCGGGGCGGCTCAGCCACGATGACGCCATCCTGGAAGAGCATCAGCGAACGCGGCATGACGAGGCCGCTGAGAAAGACGGTGCGCTTGTCCATGCGGCCGTCGCCGTCGGTGTCTTCAAGCACCACGATGTTGCCGTTGGGCTCCAGCTCCCCCTTCCCGTCGGGCGTGGGCATGTAGCCGTTCATCTCGACCACCCAGAGGCGGCCCAGATGGTCGAACTGCACCGCCACGGGCGCGGTAATCAGTGGTTCGGCGGCCACCAGCTCGGCCCGGAAGCCCGGCGCGAGCACGAACGTCTTCGCCTCCTCCTCCGGCGAACGCACCGGTGCCGGCGGGATCAGCTCGCGCGCCACGACCTCGCGCTGCACCTCGTTGGTGTGGTCGCCATTCTGCGCCCGCGCGAGCACGCAGAGCAGAAACGGCAGGACGGCGAGTAAACGCGGAAATGACATGACAACGGCGCAAGCCAGACGCTCCCCTGACGGTCGGGTTTCAACGGAATCCAAAACGGCTGGGCTGCAAGGCCGATAGGTACCCGGTGAGCTGCAATCCGCCAAGCACCGGCTGCGGGTTCAGGCTGCTCGCGCTCAAAGAAACTTGCTTTTCAAGCCGAGCGGCGCTGCTTTTCATTCCATTCAGAATCGATCGCCCAGCTCGTACCCACCATGAAGTACCCGAAATCAGCCCTTCTGCCTTGTCTCCTGCTGGCCTTCGCCGTCGAACTCCACGCGCAGGATGCCCGCCAACTGCTGGTCGTCAAAGGTGTGGGCTACCAGCAGTCGGGCGCCGGCCAGCCGGCGCCCGACATCAACCCCTATCGGTTCATGAGCTCGGTGACGTACAGCAGCGTGACGAGCATTGGCGGAGCGAGCTTGCAGGCCCTCGGAAAGGACGCGGTGGCGCTTTCGCTGAACGGCAACGATGACGCCTGGCGGCTGCAGCGAAGCTATGCGACGCAGTCCGCCATGGATGGCGATTTTCCCGACGGCATCTTCACGTTGACGGTCCAAGCCGTGCATGATGGCACCCGGACCGTGCCGGTAATCCTCAGTGGAGCGTATCCCAATATCCCGCAGCTGGCGAATTTCAGCGCGGCGCAGCAGGTGAATGCATCGGCACCGTTTACGCTCAGCTGGAATGCCTTCGCCAGCGGTACGGCGGCCGACTATGTCCGGCTCGAAGTGGATGACAACTCGGGCAACTCGGTGTTCCAAAGCCCCGACCTCGGCGAAGCGGGCGCACTGAACGGAACCTCACCCAACAGCATCGTCATTCCGGCCAACACGCTGGCATCGGGTACGACCTACACGGTTCAGCTGACTTTTGCGCATGTTTCCCAGGTCAACAACACCAGCTATGGCCAGGGGGTGGCGGCCTATGCCGGTCACTTCTCCCAGACCCAGTCTCCGCTGACCACCGTCGCACCGCCCATTGTCCAGACGTTCGGCGTGGTCAAGGGCCTCTACTACGTCCAGACCGCAGACGCCCCGCCGGTGACCGACAGCCAGCCCTACCGGTTCGAGGCGTTCACGGATGTGTCGGCACCGGGCCTGCTCGACGTGTCCCTCACCCTGCCGGGCGGCTCCCAGGTCGCGTTGACGGCCAGCGGCGGTGATTCCTCCCCCTCGCTCAGCGCGAAGTATCTGTCCCCAGCCGGGCTCGACGGGGACTATCCGCCGGGCAGCTACACGGTGACCTTCCACACAAGCAACCAGGGCACGCACGCGGTCACGCTCCCGTTGCCGGCCAGCACGTTTCCCGCCGCACCCCGGATCGTGAACTTTACCGCCGCCCAGTCGGTGAATCCCGATGCTGCGTTCACGATCCAGTGGAATGGTTTTCCCGGTGGCACCACCAACAACTACGTGCAGTTCACCGTCGAGACGACGGACGGCAACAGTGTTTACCAAACCCCCGGCCCCGGTCAGCCGGGGGCACTCAATGGCACGGATACCGCAGCTACCATTCCCGCCAACACCCTCACCGCCGGCACGACGTACCAAGCCCGCGTGCTGATTGCCAACGGGCTCGGGCAGGACACCAGCTATGGCCTCGGTTTCAGTGCCTACTTCAGTCAGACCCAGTTCCCGCTGACTACCGGCACGTCGCCGGTCGTGAAGCGGTTCGGGGTGGTCAAGGGCCTGGCCTATGTCCAGACCTCGGACGCCCCACCGGTGACCGGCAGCAAGCCGTACAAATTCCAGGCTTTTACGGATGTGTCGGGTTCCGGCCTGCTCGACGTGTCCCTCAAACTGCCGGGCGGATCCCAGGTCGCATTGACGACCGATAACGGCGATTCCTCCCCTTCGCTCAACGCGGGATACCTGTCCCAGGCCGGGCTCGACGGGGACTATCCGCCGGGCAGCTACACGGTGACCTTTCACACGAGCAACCAGGGCACACACGTGGTCACGCTTCCGTTGCCAGCCAGCACATTTCCCGCCGCACCGCAGGTCCTGAACTTTGCCGCCATCCAGTCGGTGGACCCCAATGCGGCTTATACTGTCCGTTGGAATGCCTTCCCCGGCGGCACGGTGAACGACTTCGTGCAGTTCTCGGTCCAGACGGCGGATGGCAACAGCGTCTACCAGACCTCCAGTCCAGGGGAGCCGGACACGCTGAATGGCACCGCCACCACGGCGACCATTCCCGCCCACGCGCTCGCTGCTGGCACGACTTACACCGTCCAGTTGATTTTCGCCCGATTGCTCGGGCAGGACACCAGTTACGGCCTGGGTTTCAGTGCCTATTTCAGTCAGACCCAGCTCTCGTTGGTCACCTCCGGAGTCGCGGTAGCGCCGACACTGACAATCACACAAAATGGCTCTTCCCAGTGGCACCTGCACGCCAGCGGCGTCACCGGCGTCAACTATGTCATCGAAAACACCTCTTCACTCGTGCCCCCGGTGAACTGGCAACCCATGGTAAACTTCCAAGGTTCGGACGCCGGCTTCGATTTTGATGACGGCGTGGTGCATGATGCGAATTTCTACCGCGTACGGCCGGTGAACTGAGGCCCTTGGGGCGGTTTTGCGGCCCCTATCACTTGCCACTCGTAACTCGTAACTCCTAACTCCCTAGGGACTTTCTCACCCTGCCTAAAATTGGTCGAAATGGTTCTGAAGTGCCATTGCGATACTACTGCAAATAGGGCTATTTCTTAGCCGTGACGAACGCAACGGCAGGCCTCAAAACCACTTTCCGGGTGAAATACTCCGGATTTTTTTTGCCTACCGATGGTAAGGATAGTTCTTATCATGATTCCAGTGTCCTAAAAACTGCGGTGCTGGCGTTTGTCCGTAACTTTGTGATCACGGTCGTCATCGGCTCGGCCATGCTGTTGCAAGGCCCCGATGGAGGCATCCACGATTTGGTCGGCAACTCTTGGGGTCTCAAGGTGGCCCTGATGTTCGGGCTCGGCCTGATCCTGAATTATCGCAAACTGCGGACCCTTTGTCGGTTGCTGGAAGGGATGCTTGGCTTGCGGACGGTGAACGCCCTTTCCGACGCCGCCCTGAGTCCGGCCACGGCTTGATCATCGCCACCCATATCTTTTTTCCATGGAACGCCAATCTTCAGCCCGACAGAGCCTCATCCAGGCATGGTCCGCCTATTGGCAGCAGACCTCGCCCGAAGAAGAGGAGGGGCTGCGTGGAATACTTGCCGCAAACGAAGCGGTGGCGGACGTCTTTTGGGCCGGCTTTCCTCCCCTGGCCCGGGTTTTTGTATGGTTCGAACTGCGTTACGGCCTGGAATCCCAGCTGGTTTCCGAGGTCAATCTGGCGCAGGAGCTTTTAGCCTGCGATTCGGCGGAGGCACGTCGCCGGCTGGCGAATGAATTTACGGAACGGCGCAAGCGCACATGCACTGTCCGTGCGCTGCTGGGTTTGCTTCAGAGCCCGCAGCGGTTGGTAGAGGCTGTCCGTTAGCGGTCGGTTTTTGACCGGCGGCCGATGGGCGGCTGGGTTTGGTTCGAAGCGGCCAGGGTTCAGGCAAGGTTCCTTGGTTGCGGAAGGTGGCGGCGCAGGCTCGTCCTGCGCCGCTGCTGTCTTTTTAGACCCGCTCTCATGGGGAGATTCCGGCCCGCCGCCGACGCCCCGGCGCAGGACCGTCGTCCGGATATTTCTCTGCCCCATCGACGCTGAAGGCCCCGGCAGCCAGTCCACCGGCCACAAACTCCCCGACTCCACGGAATTGAGGCTTGCCAAGTCGGTTCAAAAACAGGCAGATGACTCCTTAAGCCCTTATTAAATCTCCCGTGGTGAGCACTCCCGTCTTCACCATGTCAACTCGTCGTCATTTGTCGGAGGAAAACTGCAACATTATGAACCGAAAACCCATCTGGCGTTTAGCCTGGCAGAGCGCGCTGGCCACATTTGCCGCCGCCTCGGCCCTGGCCGGAACCTTCACCGCAAATTTCAATGACAACAAGGTGCCAGCCGGCACGAAGATCTTCGGCGACACCAAGATCAATGGCGGGATCTTGAAACTCACGCTGGCCGTCAACAGTCAGAATGGCGGCTTTGTGATCCAACCGCTCGACCCGGATGCGACCGACGGGGTGAACAGTTTTGAGGCCCACTTCAAGGCCCGGATTGGCGGGGGTACGGTGCCGCCGGCGGATGGCTTCAGCTTTTGCATGGCCAGCGATCTGCCCGATGGCACCTGGCGGGAAGACGGCGCCGGCACCGGCGTCACCGTGTCGTTTGACACCTACGACAACGGCGGGGGGGAAGCTCCCTCCATCAGCATCCGTTACCAGAACCAGGTGGTGGCCGATACCAAGGTGCCCATCAGTTTCATTGCCACCGGGACCAACTTTGTGGACGTGTCCGTCAAGCTGGATTCTGATGGCACGATCGACCTGATTTACAATGGCAACACGGTCTACACCAACCTGCTGATCGCCGGCTATCAGCCCATCGTGGGCGCCCGCTTCGGGTTCGGCGCGGGCACAGGCGGGGCGAATGAAACACATTGGATCGATGATCTGTCGATCACGACCGCCACCGGGCCGCTGCAGCTGTCCTTCATCCAGGAGCCGGAAAACCTGACCGGCGTCATCGGCCGTCAGGTGACCTTCCGCGCCCTGGTCAACGATCCCACCCTGCCGCAGAGCTATCAGTGGTTCCGCAAGGCTCCGGGCGGAAATGCCTTCACCGCCATTGCCGGAGCCACGGCGACCCAATACACCACTGACCTGCTCACGGCGGCGGACAACGGCACGCAATACCAGGTGCAGGCGGTCGGCCCGGACAACACGGCGGTCACCGACCCGGTCACGCTCAGCACGGTCGCGGTCACCCTGCCCACGCCGACCATCACCCTGGACTTCAATGATGGGATGCTGCCGGCGGGCACCACGAATTTTGGCACGGGCACCATCACCACCGACGGAGGGGTGGGTGGCTCAGGATCCCTGCACCTGACCGAGCCGCAGAACGATCAGAACTCCACCTTCATCGTGGAGGACTTTAACAACGGCAAGGCGGTCGGCGCTTTCACCGCCACCTTCCAGATGCAGATGGGACCGGGCACGGATGTTCCCGCCGACGGTTTCAGCCTGAACTGGGCCAATGACATTCCCGAGGGGCTATTCCCGGCGGCCGAGGATGGTGCGGGCACCGGACTGACGGTATCCTTTGACGACTATGACAACGGTGGTGGCGAGGCCCCGGCCGTCGACGTGCGGTGGGGCGGACAGGTTCTGGCCATCAAAAAGGTGCCCGTGACCCAGCTGGCCACCGGGGCCTTTGTGGAAGTGATCGTCCGGCTGAAAGCGGACGGCACCGTGGATGTGATCCACGATGGCCAGGTGCTGCTGGCCAACGTGCAAATCCCCGGCTTCCCCGGTCTGTCGGGGGGACGTTTCGCCTTCGCCGCCCGCACCGTCGGACTCAACCAGATCTGCTATGTGGATGACATTGAGCTGACCACCACGCTCTATGCCGGCCCGGTGGTCATCGTCCAGCAGCCCGTTTCCTCCGTGGTCTTGGTGGGCAAGGCGGCCACTTACACCGTCGCCGTCAATGATCCGACCGTCACGACGTTCCAATGGCAGAAAAAGGGGCCGTCCGACCCGGCTTTTTCGAACATCAGCGGCGCCACCTCGGCGAGCTACACCACCCCGGTCACGACGGCCGCAGATACCGGCACGCTGTTTCACGTGATCGCGACCGGCGCGGCCAACCAGGTCACCAGCAGCGACGTGTCGCTCCAGGCCATCGCGCTCGCGCGGCCCACGGCTCCGAATATCAGCCTGACGTTTGATGGCACGACCGCGCCGGCCGGCACCGTCATCTATGGCAGTGCCAACCTTCCCGGCGACGGCACGTTGCACCTCACGGACACGGTAAACAGCCAGACCGGTTCCCTGGTGATCCGCGATGCCGATGCCGGCCAGGCGGTCGAAAGCTTTGTGGCCGCGTTCGACATGCTCGTCGGTGGCGGCACCGTGCCGCCCGCCGATGGCTTCGGCTTTGTCTGGGCTTCCAACGTGCCCAGCGGAACCTTTGGCGACGTGGAAGAGGGTGCCGGCACCGGCCTCGCGGTGACGTTCGACATCTTCGATAACGGCGGTGGCGAAGCCCCCGCCATCGGTGTGAAGTGGAAAGGCGCCTTCCTACAGGACGTCAAGGTGCCGCTGAGCCTGATCGAGACAGGCGACCAGTTCGCCGAGGTGCTGGTCGAGGTCAAGCTCGGCGGCCTGGTCAACGTGGCCTACAATGGCCAGGTCATCATCCATGACCTGCAGCTGCCGGGCTTCACGGCGGTGGGCGGCTGGCGCTTCGGAATCGGCGCCCGTACGGGTGGCCTCAACGAAAACCAGTGGGTCGACAATGTGGCCATCAAGACCACCGTCGCCCAGAACGTCACCCCCGCCTTCACCCAGCAGCCGGCCAGCCGGGTCCGGCTCGCCGGTGCGCCGGTCACCTTTTCGTGCCAGGTCAATGACCCGGCCCGCATCACCGTGAAATGGCAGCGCAAGCCGGCGGGCGGCTCGCTCTTCTCGGACATCCCGAACGCCACCGGATTCGCCTACACCACCGCGGCGCTGACCGCCGCCAACAGCGGTGAGCAGTACCGCGCCGTGGCCACCAGCACCACCAAGGTCACCACCACCAGCGATGCGGCCGATCTGACCGTGGTCACGATCACGCCCCCGGCCCCGAACCTCACGTTCAACTTTGACGATGGCAACGTGCCGGACGGCACCCAGGTGTTTGGGTCGGCGGTGGTCGATGCCAACGGCGGTGCGGGCGACAGCGGCAAGCTCTCCCTCACCACCGCCGAGAACGGGCTCGCCGGCGGCTTCCTCATCGACAACCCCACCGGTGACAGCCTCGTCACCGGGATGGTGGCCAAGTTCAAGGTCCAGGTGGGCGGCGGCACCACGCCGCCGGCCGACGGCATGAGCTTCGTCTGGGGGAACGACCTGGCCGACGGGACCTTCGGCGAAGGCGGTGAGGGCAGCGGCCTCATTGTTGGTTTCGACACCTTTGACAACAGTCCCGCCGGCACGCCCCCGGAGGGGCCTGACGTTGAAATCTACTTCGGCGGTGCCTCGGTCGCCGTCAAACTGGTGCCGGCGGCACTGTTCGACACCCTCGGCAACTATGTGGACGTCGTCATCCAGGTGAAACCCGAGGGCACCCTGGATGTCGTCTTCGACAACGAGGTGGTCTTCCTTGGCCTGCCCCTGCCCGGCTATGCGGGCATCGCGGGCGGTCGTTTCGGCCTCGGTGCGCGCACCGGCGGCCTCAACGAAAACCACTTCGTGGATGACCTCGCCATCAGCACCAGTACGGCAGCTGCTCCAGCCACCCTGTCGCTAGGTGGCACGGCGACCGCCCCGGTCATCACCTACACCGGCGTCCTCACGGAATCGACGACGGTTAACGGCACCTATAATGACGTGGCAGGCGCAACCAGCCCCTTCACCGTTCCGACCACGGCCCCGGCCAAGTTCTACCGGACCCGTTCGGCTCCCTGAGCAAGGCAACGCACAGGCCTCACCGCCCATATCAGGCCCGGCTTCGGCCGGGCCTTTTTCTTTGGCCGTGCGACCGGATGCCTGGCCGGTCAGCGCAATCACAATCCGTTTCGCATTTGGCCTTTCCGGCTGACCGTTTACCTTCCGGCCATGTTCAATGCGCCTGAAATCCAGCCCGCCGGTGTCGATCGCTTCGCACTGCGTCGCGTCCTGCCCCCGGAGCAGCTGGATTCCCTGTCCCAAGACATCCTGACGCTGAAGCGGAAGCTCAACGCCGTTATCCTGGCGCACAACTACCAGGTGCCGGAAATCCAGGATGTCGCGGATGTCGTGGGCGATTCGCTCGGCCTGGCCCAACACGCCGCCAAGACCAGCGCGGACGTGATCGTCTTTTGCGGAGTCCACTTCATGGCGGAGACCGCGAAGATCCTGAATCCCGGCAAAATCGTCATCCTGCCGGACAAGGACGCGGGCTGCTCGCTGGAGGAAAGCTGTCCCGGCCCGAAGCTGAAGGCGCTACAGGATACGAATCCGAACTTCTGGACCATCGCCTACATCAACTGCTCCGCCGAGGTGAAGGCCCTCAGCGACTGCATCTGCACCAGCGGCAACGCGGTAAAGATCGTGAACGCCGCCCCCAAGGACCGGGACATCCTCTTCGTACCCGACGAGAACCTCGGCGGCTGGGTGATGGAACAGACGGGCCGGCCGATGACCCTGTGGAAGGGCGACTGCTACGTCCACGTCGAGTGGACCCACCAGGCAATCACCCGTATCCGCCAACAATACCCCGAGGCACCCGTGGTGGCGCACCCCGAGTGCCCCAAGGCGGTCCGGATGCTCGCGGACGAGGTCTGCTCGACCGAGAAGATGGTCACCTGGTGCAAACGGACGGCGGCCAAGGACATCATCATCGCCACCGAGGCCGGGATGCTGCACCGCCTGAAGAAGGAGTGCCCGGACAAGAATTTCATTCCCGCGCCCACCGACCGCTGCGCCTGCAACGAGTGCCGGTTCATGAAGATGAACACGCTGGAGAAGCTGCACGACTGCATGGTGAACCTCGCCCCGCGCATCGAGCTGCCGCGTGAGATCTTGGAACGCGCCCGCCTGCCCATCGAGCGGATGCTGGAGATTTCGGCGCGCGGCTGAAGCGGCGCCAAGCCCAGAAGACCCGAAAGGAGAAGACACCGCTGTTTCTGACCGTCTGGCCAATGCTTTCAAGAACCACCAAAATAGTGCTGGGAAGCGTGACGGCCATCCTCCTGCTCGGCCTGCTGGACGACCAGGTGCTCCTGCCCCGGCATCGAAACCGTCAAAGAGCACGGATCATTTCCGATTCTCTGGAGCAAATGGGGCCGAATCATTACGCCGTGCCCGCCACCACCAATTCCCTGCTTCCGACATGCATCGAACCTGGGGCGCCCTATCAGTGGCTGGAGGTGATCCAGTCCAACGGAACCGCCGTTCACTACAACATAAAGTATGAACGCGGCGTGGCGAAATACCGATTCGTTTTGGAGCGTGGCCGTCAATAGGCCCGGGTCGGAATCGGAGACATAACAATCCCCTTCCCCGCCCGAAACCAGGACAGTTTGGACCACGCAGGAGAAACCCGGTTCACAAGGGGTTCGGCCTGATTTCGCCGGACACTTTTCGCCAATATCAGGCGCTTCAGGAACAACCCGCAGCCTACCTCGGGGTTGCCGGCGGCGGCGCGGTGCTGGCGCGGATGACCAGTTCGGCCGGCAGCCGGTGCGACTGCGCGGGTTCGCCCCGGAGCAATTTCATCATGACATCCATCGCGATGGCCCCCAGGCGCAGCTTGGGCTGCCGCACGGTGGTCAGCGGCACCCGGAAAAACTCGCTGGTGAGGATGTTGCCGAAGCCCACGACGCTCAGTTCCTGCGGCACCCGCCAGCCCTGGTTGAGCAGCGTGTCCACCGCGCCGATGGCGGTGAGATCATGCGCGCACTGGAGCGCGGTGGCGTCGGACCGCTCCTGCATGAACTGCAACGCGGCCGCCGAGCCCTCCTCGATGGTGGAACCGGCGTTGAACATCAGCTTGTCGTCCAGCGGAACCCCCGCGTCGCGATGGGCCCGGCGATAGCCTTCCAGGCGCAGCTGGGCCCACGGCGCGACCATCGGTCCGGCGAAAAACACGATGCGCCGGTGCCCCAGCTCCAGCAGGTGCCGCGTCGCGGCGGCGCTGGCGGCAACATCATCCGTCTCGATGGCGGGGTACTGCTGGCAGAAGGGCGCGCGATGCCCGAGGATCACGGTCGGAATGCCGTGGCGCGACAGCTCCTCGTACGCCGGTGAACTCTTCTCGAAACGGTACACCGGGGTGATGAACAGCCCGTCAACCCGGCGCGCGATCAGCCGGCGCAACACCGCCTCCTCCCGTTCCGGGCGGTTCAGCGTGTGGGTAAGAATGAGATCGTAGCCCAGCTCATGGGCCCGCTCCTCGATCGCCATGACGATGCGCGCATTGATCGGATTCGTGCTGGCGGAGATCACCAGGCCCAGCAGGCGGGTGGTGCGGCTCCGCAGCTGCTGCGCGCTGATGTCGGGCACGTAGCCCATGTCGGCCGCGAGCTTGCGGATGCGTTCCTTGGTGGCGGCGGAGAGGTCTGGCTTGTTGCGCAGCGCCTTGCTGACGGTCATCACGGACACACCGGCAACGGCGGCGATTTCTTTGAGGCGAACCATGGGGTAAAATCAGAGGTTGCCGCCGGACCAGCCAAACTTCTGGCGCAGCGTGCTGAAGAAACTGGTGCCCGCGAGGCGGATGAGCCGCACGGTGCGTTGGCTCCGGCGGATGACCACCGTGTCGCCGGCGCCCAGGTCGGTCTGCCCCTGCCCGTCCGCCGAGAGCGATCCCAGCAGGGGCGAACTCAGCAGTTTCACGCGCACAGTGGAATTCAGGCTGATCACCAGCGGGCGGATGCTGAGCGTATGCGGGCAGATGGGCGTGAGGGTTAGCACGTCGGCGTCGGGGCTGACAATCGCCCCGCCGGCCGCCAGCGAGTAAGCCGTGGAACCGGTCGGCGAGCTGGCGATAAAACCGTCGCAGCGATAGCGCGTGAGCAGCTCGTCGTTCACCCACACCTCGATCTCGATGAGCCGGGAGGTCACTCCGCGGCTGAGCACAAAGTCGTTCAGCGCGATCTCGGTGGAAGGCTGGCCGCTGCGGATAACCGTCGCCTCCAGCAGAGAACGCTCCTCGATGACGAAGCGCCCGGCGGGAATCTTTTTCAGCGAATCGGCCAGCCGCGCGGGCGGAACGGCGGTGAGAAAGCCGAGGTGCCCGGCATTGATGCCCAGCAGCGGCACCGGCAGGCCGGCGATCTCGCGCGCGACCCGGAGCATTGTGCCGTCGCCCCCAAAGACGAGCAGCAGATCCATTGACCGCGCGAGCTGCATCAGGCTCGCCACGGCGGGAACCTCGCCGTGCAGCACCCCGGCGGTGTCGGGGTCGCAGGCCACCGTGCGCCCCAGGCCGGCCAGAATCTTTGCCGCGCGCCGGACCAACCGGGCCGCGTTGGGCTTCTCCGGATTGGCGATAAGCCCCACCCGGCGGATGGATTCGGCGAGTTTTTTCACGTTGGTTGCGGCTTTAACGGTCACTGTTCGGGGACTTCGTCAGCAACGCCAAAAATTCTTTGTTGCCGGCAGGCCCCATCAGTGGGGATTCGGTGACGCCATTCCAGCGTAAACCCAGTGGCTCGGTGCGGACAAATGCTTCCAGCTCGGCCAGCACCCGTGCGTGTACCGCCGGATCGGTGATGACTCCCTCGCCCTTGTCGGCCTCGGCCTTGCCCGCCTCAAACTGGGGCTTCACCAATGCCACCAGACTCCCGCCCTCCCGGAGCATAGGTGCCGCGGCCGGCAGGATCTTGCGCAGGGAGATGAACGAGCAGTCCGCCACGATCAGATCGAAAGGTCGGTACGCCGGGCCGAACGACCCTGGTCCCAACGTGCGGGCGTTGGTCTTTTCCATCACCACCACCCGCGCATCCTGCCTTAATTTCCAGGCCAGCTGGCCGTGCCCGACATCCACCGCAAAGACCTGGGCCGCTCCGTGTTGCAGGAGACAATCGGTGAACCCCCCGGTGCTTGCGCCCAGGTCGAGCGCGACCAAGCCGGCAACCTTGAGCCCGTAATAGATGAGGGCGTGCTCCAGCTTGTGCCCCCCCCGGCTGACAAACTTGTCCCCCGCGAGCAGTTCCACCGCATCGCCCTCCCGTACGGGGTCACTGGACTTGGCGGCGGGATGGCCGTTGAGGCGGACCTGCCCGGCCATGATGGCGCGCTGGGCCTGCGTGCGGGTTTCGCACAGGCCACGCTCCACGAGCGCCTGATCGAGACGTTGTTTCAAAGCCACCCCGACGCTGCGTCAAGGGAAAGCCTTTGCCAAGCGGCGGGCGGCTCTATTCATGATTCGGCAGCCCTGTATGCTCAAGTCGGGTTTCACCTTGATGGTAACCGGGCACGCTTTATGCAGTCATTTCGGCATCACGATTTCGGCTTGGGTACGAATCGGCGGGATTACTGTCACGGGCTTGGCCTCTGTCCTGTCAGCACAGGCGCTCATTCTTTACGGATCGGGTGATCCCACCCACAACACCACCGCCCCGACGGGCTCCCTGGCCGGGAGCGGCTGGCAATGGCAGGGCATCTGGGGCGGCCTGCTTGGGACATCGATCGCACCCGGATACTTCATCACCGTGGCGCATGTCGGGGGCGGCACCGGGCAGATGTTCTATGTGAACGGCCGCAACTACGTGGCCGTGGCTTCCTATCTGGCCCCCAACGCCGACCTGCGCATCTGGCAGGTCGCGGACACGTTTGACAGTTTCGCCCCGCGCTACACCGGCACCGCCGAGCGCAGCAAGGGCATCGTGTTCTTCGGGCGCGGATTCCCCCGGGGTGATGCGGTGGTGGCAAGTGGCATCTTCGGCCCTGAAACGAAAGGCTGGTACTGGGGCAGCGGCGACCCGACCACACGCTGGGGCACCAACACGGTTGCCACCATCACGGACACCAACGGCAACAGCGAGCCCAACGGGGCCGCGCTTCCGGGCGATCTGCTCCGCTGCACCTTTGATGCCAATGCGGGCACGGACGAGGGCACGCTGTCCTCGGGCGATTCTGGCGGTGGCGCGTTTGTACTGGATGCCGGTGTGTGGAAGCTGGTCGGACTCAACCACGCCGTGGAATCGGATTACCGGTTTTCTGCCAATGGACCAGATTTCAGTGCTGCCATCTATGATCGCGGCGGGCTCTACAACGACACGAGCGCCGGCTGGGTGCTGGTGCCGGATGAGCCGGTGAATCTGCCCGCCGCCTTTTACACCACCCGCCTTACCGGCAACGAAAGCTGGATCGCCAGCGTCCTGGCCGGACAGGTGACGGCCGAGCGCATCATGGGCGTGGAATCCGCCGCGTCACCGGAAGGGCCTTACGCCGCCGAGCCTTCCGCTCAATTGCAGGCTGCGGCCTCGCAATTTGTGGTACCTCTTGCCAACACGGCGCGTTTTTACCGGCTCAGTTCCGATTACGCGGTGAACGTGAAGTCCGTGACTCGGTCAGGCAGTAACATCGTGCTGCACTTCAGCCCCTGAGGAATCAAGGGAGCCGCAGCAGATAGTGGGGAACCAGCTCGGTGTCGTTCGCCGGCGCCCTGTCCTGCTCCAGTTCAAACTCCCGTCGGGCCAGGGCCAGCACGAGCTTGCATCTCGCCGCGAAGAAGTCTCGCTGACGCTCAGTCGGCGAAAACGGGGATGCGTCGGATGTATCTTCGAAAAGATGATCGAACATTTCCCTGATCCCCTCCCAATTCCGCCACCAGCCGCTTCCCAGCCAAACCCATCGCCGCTCCCATCGTTTCGCATCACTCAGGGAGGCGCCCGCTTCTGGGAGTCCTTTCAGCGTTTCCAAGGCGTGACGCGCCTGTGTTGAGTTCAGTCGGGGAATCATCCGAGCGAGGCTTTCGATCGCGCCCAGCTCAGTCCCCGTACCAACCAGATAGTCGATCAAGGCCCCTCCGCGCCGTGACTCGATGCCCATGCGCATCACGTCCAGCCGAATGTTAACTGCCTCATCTATCGCCCCTGCAGCCTCCCTCTCCTTGGCCAGCACGTCCAAAGCGTTGCCAGCCTGACGGAGCGCCATGATCTCCTTAACATGACGCGCCATCCAATCAGCCTTGAGTTCGACCGGTACCAGGCATGATTTCTCCAGACCGTTTCGCACCTGGATCAGAACGGCTGAATTTTCAACCGCAAAAGCTGCGACCTTCGCCGCGTCTTTGTAATCCAAGTCTCCGGTCTTCCCGACCACCATTTCTCCCGCCCGGACAAAATCATTGTAGGCATTTGGCAGGGGCAGCTCTTCGCCCCTTCGCAACCGGATCAATTCCAGCGAAAGCAGTCCGGCAAGGATGGTGCCCCCCAGCACAAACAGCCCAGCACGCCTTTTCGAAATGAGTTTCATGGTGTTAAGGGCAGTACGAGCTGTTTCGCCGTGAGGTCGCACACACCGCTGACGCCCAGCCCGATCAGCCGCAGTGGACGGTGCACCAGCTTTTCGCGGCCCAGCAGCCAGCAGCCGAGTCGGTAGATGTCCTTCGCCTCCGTCAACGGCTCCTCCACGGAAAACTGGCGGGTGAGCGTGCTGAAGTCGCCGTAGCGCACCTTGACCTGGACCGTGCGCGCCGCCAGCCGGCGGCGCTGGAGCTTGGCCGCGATGTCGGCCGCCTGCTCTTTCAGGCAGGCCCGCAGTGTCGGCCGGTCGGCCGTGTCGCGGTCAAAGGTGTTTTCGCTGCTGATGCTCTTGATCTCATCGCCGAGTTCCAGCGGACGGTCATCCTCGCCCATGGCATAACGCTTGAGCACCGGACCAAACGAGCCGATGAGGGCCCGCAAGTCTCCCGGATGATCCTGGACATCGCCGATGGTGTTCAGCCCCGCCTTGGCCAGGACATCGGCCGTGACCGCGCCCACACCATGCAACGTGCGGCACGGGAGCGGACGCAGAAACGCCACCTTCTCCGCCTCAGTGACGAGCATCAGTCCGTCCGGCTTGCGAAAATCACTGGCCAGCTTGGCCAGCAGCTTGTTCGACGCGATACCCACGCTGGCGGTCAGTCCCCGCTGCCCGCGAATGCTTTGCTTGAGGTGTTCAGCCATGGGCAGCGCCGCGCGCAAGGCGGCATCCGGATCGGTGAGCGCTGGATCGACCAAGGCAGTCGCTTCCAGATACGCCTCGTCCACCGAGACCTGCTCAATCACGACGCCCGTCTCGCGCACGAGCCGGAAGATTTCGCGCGACTCTTCCCGGTAGGCCTCCATGCGGGGCCGGATGAACACGCCTTGCGGGCACAGCCGCGCCGCTGTCCGGCTGGGCATGGCCGAGCGCACCCCGAACTTCCGCGCCTCGTAGCTCGCCGCACACACCACCCCGCGCTGCTCGGAAGGACCGCCCACGATGATGGGCCGGCCCCGCAGCTCCGGCCGGTCACGCTGCTCCACCGACGCGTAAAAGGCGTCCATGTCGATATGGAGGATGACTCGCGGCACAGACCAAGGATGAAGACGAACTCGCTCCCTGAAAATAGCCCAGTGCTTCAGCATTGGGCATGCAGCCAGACCTCTAACGAGTCCCGGAGGGACGGTAGATTCTGTCGTCCCTCCGGGACTTGCTTCCTAATCGCATGTTTACCCAGCCATGAATGGCTGGACTATTTTCAAGCGCTTCGGTGAAAAAAGCGGCAGAGGACGACTGTGAGGCAAAATCTTGCGGATACTCACTGCACCCGTGGGAAAAATTCCCGGGCAGCCGCATTGGTGGCGGTGCTCAGTTCGGCCAGCGAACAGCCTTTGACGTCCGCGACCACCATGGCCAGATCGCGCACGTAAGCCGGTTCGCAGCGCTTGCCGCGATACGGCATCGGGGCCAGAAACGGGCAGTCAGTCTCCAGCATGAACTTACCCATCGGCGTCGCCGCCAACGTGGCCCGGATTTCCGCGGCATTCTTAAACGTGGTAATGCCCGTGAAACTGACCAGCGAGCCCAGCGCCAATGTCCGTTCCATTTCTGCCGGGGTTCCGACAAAGCAGTGGAACACCCCGCGCACGCGCACGGCGTAAGGTTCCATGGCCGCCACCGTGTCGTCGAACGAGCCGCCCCGCGTGTGGACGACCACGTTCAGCCCCAATTCAGCCGCGACCTCCAGTTGCTGACGGAAGACCACCGCCTGCTTGGCTTTCACGCGGGTGTCGTCCTCGGCAGTGCCGCCATTGCCGCTTGGCAACCGGTAATAATCGAAGCCGCATTCCCCAATGGCGACTGCCTTGGGATGGGCAGCCAGCGCGCGCAGTTCGCTGCGGAAATCGTCCGGAGCCTCTTCCGCATGGCCCGGGTGCCAGCCGACCGCGGCATAAACGCACGCATACTGCTCCGCCAGAGCCAACGCCCGCGCGCTGCTTTCCAGATCGGTCCCGATGGAGATGATCCGCTCAATGCCAGCCGCCTGCGCCCGCGCCACTACTTCTGCGATATCGGAAGCAAAGTCCGGAAAATCGAGGTGCGCGTGCGTGTCGAAAAATGTCGCCATACCGCCGGGAAGGTGCCGGGCGAATGGGCCGGGTGAAACACGAATCCCCGTAAGGAAAATGGAGCGCCGGTCTCCGACCCGGCGCGGCGGCTGGCCATCGCCCGATTGGGGGATTACGGCTCACCGCGTCGGACTTTGCCGGTACGCCGTGAGATGCCCCGCAGTGCGGACGAAAAGCGTGTCCCCCAGCGGGACCGGACTAGCCTGGGTCACTTCTCCCAGCTCATTATGGGCAAGCACCTCGAACGCATCGCCCGCCTTGACCACCGTCACGACGCCACGCTGTGAGGTGACGTAGATACGTCCATCGGCCGCCACCAGGCTGGCGTAATAGTCACCCACCGCTCCCAGGCGTTCCTCCTGATACGCAGGCTTACCAGTCTGCGGATCGAGGCAGGTCAGCATGCCGCCGTTTTTAACCATATAGAAGCGCCCGCGGTAGGCGATCGGAGAGCCGACGTAGGGCAGGCCCTTTTTGAAACGCCACAGCACCCCGCTGTCGGAGAGCTGGCCCTTCGCGTCCGGCTTCACCGCGAACGCCTGGTTTTCCACGCGCGCAAAAATGTCCGCCATCGTCTCCCACTCGGCGCGCTCGATGAAGCCGCTGCGGTTGCCGTCCATGTGCTTGAAGCGCTGCTTCATCGGGCCCGGCGGAAGCTCCTCGTAGCTGAACTTGCCATCCTTGTTCGTGTCGTATTGGGCCAGGAAATCGTCAAACTTCGGCATGGTGATGTGCTCGGCGTTCAGGTCACCGCCGGTGGTCCAGCTCGCGGTGAGCAGCATCCCATCGGCCACCACCGGCGACGTGCAGGTGATACGCGCCAACCCACTGACCCGCCAGCGCTCGCTGCCGTCGCGCGGGTCCAGCCCCTTCAGCCAGATCGTGCCCGGCACGACCAGGTCCGAAGCGCCATCGTGGTCCCAGACGATGGGCGTCCCGAAACCCCGGCGCATTTCGGGACGCTCGACGCGCCACGCCACCGCGCCCGTGCGCCGGTCCACCGCGACCAGATGGGAGCCGCCATCCTGGTCGAGCAGTTGCACGACATTTCCGCCGGCCAGCACCGGCGACGAACTCGCGCCGTATTCCGTCTGCGTGAGCGTCATCGGCCGCCGCCACAGCTCTTTCCCGTCGAGATCATAGGCCAGCAGCCCCACCGAGCCGAAATGCACATAGACTCGCTCACCATCGGTGACCGGTGTGGCCGAGGCCGGGCTGCCATAGGATTGGTGCACCTCCTCGACTTTCTCCGGGGCCACTTCGCGTCGCCACAGCTCACGGCCGCTGTCCCGGTCGAGCGCAAGCGTCAGCAGCTTCCCGTCGGCAAAGCCCGTGAGAAAAATACGGCGGCCCCAGACGATGGGTGACGAGTTACCCGACGGCATTGCGACCTGCCACGCGACGTTGGTGCCCGGGCCGAAGCTCACCGGCGGATGCGCATCGGCAGCGCCAATTCCGAGTCCGCCGGGCCCGCGAAACTGCGGCCAGTTGGCCTCCGCCGCCCGACCGGCAAAAGAAAGCGTCGTGCCCAGAAGAAGCGCCCAGGCGGTGCCGGCAGGAAGGAGGTTCACCGCGACATGAAGGCATCCCCGCGTTGAGCCGGCAAGCGGGCAGACAACGAAGGAACAAAAGCGAGCAGATCTGGCAGAATGAACAGAATTTACAAAATGAAGAATCGCTCTCGACAACCCATGGCCCGATCGCCGTTTGTGAGAGGAGGAATATCCCGGGACGCTGGTGGGGCAACGCTGGGCGCTCGATCACCGCATGGGTGACACTTTGTGCTCACCGCATGGGTGACACTTGGACTCCGTGAGGCGGCGCGCCGAAGCGGAGGCGAGCGGAGCGAGCC